>NZ_CP146287.1:437500-1037500 GCF_037041345.1 Abiotrophia defectiva ATCC 49176
TGGGGAAGGCTCGTCCGCCCAGGGTTAGTCGGGACCTAAGCCGAGGCCGATAGGCGTAGGCGATGGACAACAGGTAGAGATTCCTGTACTTGTTAACAATGTTTGAGCGATGGAGGGACGCAGGAGGCGACGCCACGCAGACGGATGGAAGTGTCTGTAGAAGCACGAAGTGGTGGTATGAGTCAAATGCTTATACCTATAACTGTGACGTGTGACCTGGAGCGAAATTTAAGTAGCGAAGGTGGCTAATCAAACTGCCGAGAAAAGCTTCTAGTGAGTTGTTAACAACCCGTACCGCAAACCGACACAGGTAGTCAAGTGGAGAACACTAAGGTGAGCGAGAGAACTCTCGTTAAGGAACTCGGCAAAATGACCCCGTAACTTCGGGAGAAGGGGTGCTGACAGAGATGTCAGCCGCAGTGAATAGGCCCAGGCGACTGTTTATCAAAAACACAGGTCTCTGCAAAATCGAAAGATGACGTATAGGGGCTGACGCCTGCCCGGTGCTGGAAGGTTAAGAGGAGTGCTTAGGAGCAATCCGAAGGTACGAATTGAAGCCCCAGTAAACGGCGGCCGTAACTATAACGGTCCTAAGGTAGCGAAATTCCTTGTCGGGTAAGTTCCGACCCGCACGAAAGGCGTAACGATCTGGGCACTGTCTCAACGAGAGACTCGGTGAAATTATAGTACCTGTGAAGATGCAGGTTACCCGCGACAGGACGGAAAGACCCCATGGAGCTTTACTGTAGCTTGATATTGAGTGTTTGTATGGCATGTACAGGATAGGTAGGAGCTGAAGAAGTGTGGACGCCAGTCTACACGGAGGCGCTGGTGGGATACTACCCTTGTGATGCGGACCCTCTAACCCACGTGTAACAGCACGGGAGACAGTGTCAGGTGGGCAGTTTGACTGGGGCGGTCGCCTCCTAAAGAGTAACGGAGGCGCCCAAAGGTTCCCTCAGAATGGTTGGAAATCATTCGTAGAGTGTAAAGGCAGAAGGGAGCTTGACTGCGAGACCTACAAGTCGAGCAGGGACGAAAGTCGGGCTTAGTGATCCGGTGGTACCGTATGGAAGGGCCATCGCTCAACGGATAAAAGCTACCCTGGGGATAACAGGCTTATCTCCCCCAAGAGTTCACATCGACGGGGAGGTTTGGCACCTCGATGTCGGCTCATCGCATCCTGGGGCTGAAGTCGGTCCCAAGGGTTGGGCTGTTCGCCCATTAAAGCGGTACGCGAGCTGGGTTCAGAACGTCGTGAGACAGTTCGGTCCCTATCCGTCGCGGGCGTAGGAAATTTGAGAAGAGCTATCCTTAGTACGAGAGGACCGGGATGGACGCACCGCTGGTGTACCAGTTGTTCTGCCAAGGGCATCGCTGGGTAGCTATGTGCGGGATGGATAAGCGCTGAAAGCATCTAAGCGTGAAGCCAGCTTCAAGATGAGATTTCCCATTCGAAAGAAGTAAGACCCCTGAGAGACGATCAGGTAGATAGGCTAGAAGTGGAAGTGGAGTGATCCATGGAGCGGACTAGTACTAATCGGTCGAGGTCTTAACCACAAGATTTGAGGTTAGGTTTGAGGTTATTCAGTTTTGAGTGTGCAAGCACTCAAATAAGACAACACCCAAGTGTGGTGATAATGGCAAGAAGGACACACCTGTTCCCATTCCGAACACAGCAGTTAAGCTTCTTAGCGCCGATGGTAGTTGGACCTTTGGTCCTGTGAGAGTAGGTCGTTGCCATGCTGGGTGAACTTTTTCAAGCGTCCCTTAGGGGACGCTTTTTCTTATGCAGAGATAGTAGGAAAAAGTTTTTCCTCAACGATAATTCATTCATCTTTCATTCATTTTTGCCCCTTAGACTAAGTTTATCAGGTAAGCAACCCCTACTTACCTGAAAATTATAGAAGCTAAAGGAGTCAATAACATGAAAGTATCTAAACATATTCTCTTAAGCGGTGCCCTAGCCGCATCCCTGGCAGCCAGTGCAGCCCTACCGACGCTGAGCGTCTTTGCAGGTGAAGCGGGCCAGTCCAATCAAGCCTCCCAGTCGAAGACCTATCAGGTAGCTCCTGATAAAGCACAAGGCCAAGAAGGGCCAAGGCAGCAAGCTGGCGAGCATTGCCAAGGCCATGACCGCGGCCCTGGTGGTCACCATCAAGGACGTGAGCAAGGTCCTGACGGACATGGACATGGTCAGGAAAAGAAAGAAGGACAGACAGCTCAGAATGTTCAAATTAATGTCACCATGAAGCAAGCGTTGGAGAAGGCTGCGACTCAAGTGCCTAATGGCCAAGTCTTAGGCGCTAGCTTGTATGACCAAGATGATCAACCTGCCTATTCCGTTGTCGTCAAGGCAGATAAGGACTTTCGTTTTGTCTTTGTAGATGCCCAGTCAGGTAAAGTGACAGAAGAAGAGACTAATCAGGCCCAAGGCCCTGGTCACGAGCAGGGTGCCAACCAAGGCCAAGGTGGAAATCAAAACCATGGGCCTGGCCATGAGCAAGGTCCGGGGCAGGGTCAAGCTCCCGGTCAAGGTCAAGCACCAAATCAAAACCATGGCCCAGATAACGCTCAAGGTCAGGGGCCAAATCAAAATCAAGGCCAAAAACCTGCACCAGGCCAAGAGGGTACTCAGACGCAAGGTCAGGAGGCTAAACCAGACTTTAAGGCGCCAAGTGTCAGCGCGCAAGCTGCCTTAGACGCTGTCTTAGCTAAGTATGCGGATGCTAAAGTCTATGATATTGAACTGGATCCAAGTCATGAACAAGATAAGGCGGCTACTTACACTGTCACCTTGGAAAGCAACCAAACTTTCAAGCAAGTGAGCGTTGATGGCGAGACGGCTGCGGTGACAGAAATTGAAGACCAAGAAGCGGGGCATCATGGGCCAGCTGACCATCAAGTAGGTCAAGCGCAAGGCCCAGGCCAAGAGGGCGACCGTGGTCAGCATCAAGGGCCTAACCAAAATCAAGCAGGTCCTGGTCAAGGTCCTAATAAGCAAGAAGGTGGCCCACAAGGGCAAGGAGCACCAGCTGAATCCAATAAACGCTAGTCGACTTAACTAAGTTAAAGTGGCTAACCAACTATTTACTTGCTGGCTGCTGTTGTGTCACAATAGGTAGCCAGTGAGCGGGCAGGTGGCATTCTCAGACAAGCTGCCACTTGTAGAGCCTGCCATTCCCCCACATCAGGGTGCCTTTGGGTGCCCTGATTTGCCTTTGTGTAGAAATATTGATACAATGCAATTTGATGAGAAGAGGTGATCATATGAAATTACTGCTAGTGGAAGACGAACGTGACTTGAATGCCAGTCTGACTAAGTTGCTAAAGAAGCAACAATATAGTGTGGACGCAGCTTTTGATGGCCAAGAAGCCTTGGATTTTTTGGCGGTAGCTAGCTATGACCTCATTATTTTAGATATCATGATGCCTCACATGGACGGTTTTGAATTTCTAGAGCGCATCAGATTGCAAGAAAACCCAGTGCCTGTTCTCTTGTTAACAGCCCGGGATGCTGTCACTGATAAGATTCGGGGCTTGGATTTGGGTGCAGATGATTATATGGTCAAGCCCTTTGAATTTGGGGAGCTACTAGCTCGCCTACGGGTTCTACTGCGCCGGCCACAACGTCATATCCTAAGTGATCAGGTGGAAATTGGGTCTATTCGTTTAATTCTTTCCCAGAAACGTGTCCTCAAGGATGATCAGGTCGTCAATTTAACGGCCAAAGAATACGAGGTCTTAGAGTACTTGGTCCGCAACCAGAACCAAGTTCTGTCACGGGAGCAGATTCGCCATCATGTCTGGGATTATGAGCAAGAAGCAGAATCCAACACCATTGATGTCCTCATCAAAAATATTCGGCGCAAACTCGATAGCGAGGGGCAACCCTCACTGATTCAAACCAAACGGGGGTTAGGCTATGTGGTTCCAAGGATTCAAGCAATTTCTAACTAGCATTGCTAGTCGTGTAACCATTTGGTATACCGGCTTTATGATTATCATCCTCTTGGCCATGTTTGGGGCTACCTTATGGATTTCGGCCCGCTTTGTGGATGCTGATCGCAAGGAAAGCTTAGTTGAGGTGGTCCAAATGGCTAGTCGTCACGCTGACTCACCACAAGGTCAGGAGTATGGTCACCCTGATATGGATCGTCATTCCTTCGAGCAAGGGGTTACCCTGGCCTATTACAATCAGCAGAATGTCAGTCGCCAGCACTTGCCCGGTTTCTTCAAGTGGGACTTGCCCCAGAATGGGGGCACAGTGTCTAGCTACCAGGAGGGAGATCAGTCCTTTCTCTACTATGACCTGCCTCTAGAAAATGGCCAGGGATGGGTGCGGGGGGTCATTGCCCTCAGCGCTTCTAGCCGGGAGCTCAACAATCTGCTCAGAGTCTTGGCCATTGCCGGCCCAGTATTACTGGTGCTAATGGTTCTGGGTGGCTACTGGGTCTTGAAGCAGGCCCTAAAACCTATCAAGATATTGGATCAAACAGCTCTTGCTATTCAGACCAGTGGGGATTTGTCCCAAAGAATTCCTCTAAAAGGGCCCCAAGATGAACTATACTTCTTGGCCCAGACCATGAATGGCATGCTAGAGACGGTGGAAACTTCCTTCCAGCGTGAGAAGCAGTTCAGCCATGATGTCTCCCATGATTTACGGACACCCGTCACGGTCATTCTATCAGAGAGTGAGTATGGCCTGCACTATGCGGATTCATTGGCCGAAGCTCAGGAATCGCACGCTACCATCCAACGCCAGGCGCTCCGTATGAAAGCTTTAATTAACCAAATTTTAGAATTGTCCAAGTTAGAAGGCCAGGACAGCTTAGCTTTGGAGCCACTTAATCTTAGCGAATTCTTGGCTAAGCGTCAGGAAGATGACCAGACCTTAGCTCAAGCAGCAGGCAAAGAGCTTGCCTATGACCTTGCGCCTAACTTGCAGGTTGAGGCTGATGAAGTCCTCTTAGGCCGCCTGGTGGATAATCTGCTCAGCAACGCCCTCAAGTTCGCCCAAAGTCAGGTCACGCTTAGCTTGACGGCTAATCAGGTAGATGGGGTAATCCTGTCGATTACAGACGATGGCCCAGGCATTGCAGAGGCAGAACAGGCGCACATTTGGCAACGATTCTATCAGGTGGATCGTGCCCGTACTAAGTCGGCCTCAAGTGGCGCCGGTCTCGGCCTATCCTTGGTCAAAGCCATTGCCGACCAGCATGGAGCCCAGCTAAGCCTTAAGAGTCAGCTGGGGACAGGCGCTCGTTTTGAGGTGACATTTCCGTCCGTAAAAGTCACAAACTAAGTAAATCAAAGACCAGAGAGGCTAGACTATCTAGCCTCTTTTTTGCTTGGTGTCATGCTCAGCAGCTGGCTTACCTTGTGGTCGTCTGAATTTGAAAGTCGACGCTTTTAACTTATAAGTAAGTGGAGAAAAGTGACTTTTCAATATGAGGAAAAGACAAATTAAGTTTAATAATTATTTCTAAGATAAAAAGCGCGCCATAGAGACGCGCTTTTTTGACTTTTTAGGAGCCCCAGAGGATTTCGCAGTGGGGGCCAACTGTGTCCTGGAAGGACTCAATAGGGGGCTGGTCGGTCACAATGTAATCCAAAGCAGAGTAGTTACTGAGCTTGAAATAGTGGCTAGTATTGAACTTGGAGTGGTCAGCCAGCAAGATGGCCTTGTCGGCATTAGCAATCATCTGCTGTTTAATCATGGCCTGATTGTGGTTGGCCTCGTAGGCAGCATAGCGATCAAGCCCGCGGCAGGAGAAGAAGGCCAGGTCGGCATGAAAGTTATTGATGAACTGGGTGGCAAAGTCACCCAAGGCGGAGTTGGTACCAAAGTCGATATGGCCACCTGATAGGAAGAGGGTGACATTTTCGAAGTTGTTGAGTAGGCGCGCCGCCTCAATCCCATTAGTAATGACGCGCAGATTCTGGTGGGGGGATAGATAGGGGATGAGACTGGCAGCAGTGGTAGAGCTGTCGATGAAGATGGAGAGATTATCGGTGATAAAGGTAGAGGCAATATCGGCGATAATTTCCTTACTTCTTTGTTCCTCATGAGCACGCGCAGAATAGGTGTACTCAATGTTGTTGCTGTTGGCTAGGCGAACTTCCCCGTGACTGCGGAGAATCTTGCCGTCGCGCTCGAGCGCAATCAAGTCGCGTCTGAGAGTAGAAGTGGAGCAGTAGACGAGTGACTCAAGTTGCGTGGTGGAGATGACTTTCTTTTTGCCGAGAATATCCATAATACGGCTCATCCGTTCAAAAGAAACCATCCAGTATCCCTCCTTGATGAACAAATTTGAACACTTCTGACTATATTATAGCATTATTTTTGACCATTTACCAATAGCGCTTTCATCTATTGTAAGCGATTTTACAACGAGGTATCATTATCTTAAAGAAAGGGATGATTGTATGAATCAAGAAGAACGTTTGGTCAGAGACCAAATTTGTGACGTGTGCCACAAAATGTGGCAACTAGGTTGGGTAGCCGCCAACGACGGGAATGTCTCAGTTCGCTTATCTGACGACACGATTATCGCAACCCCAACTGGCATGAGTAAGAGCTTTATTACACCAGAGAAGCTAGTCAAGCTTAATTTGCAAGGTGAGATTTTGGAAGCCAATGAAGGCTACCGTCCATCCAGTGAGATTAAGATGCACATTCGTTGCTACCAAGAGCGTGACGACGTCAAAGCAGTCGTGCATGCCCATCCACCAATTGCCACGGCTTTTGCCTTGGCTCACATTCCGCTAGATAGCTACTCACTGATCGAATCAGCCATTGTCATCGGCTCTATTCCAATCACACCATTCGGGGTGCCATCGACCATGGAAGTGCCAGATGCCATCACCCCATACCTACCAGAACATGATGTCATGCTCTTAGAAAACCATGGGGCTTTAACAGTAGGGAGTGACGTCATCACTGCTTACTACCGTATGGAAACACTAGAACTGGTTGCTAAGTCTACCTTCCATGCACGTCTCTTGATCTCAACCAAGGGGATTGAAGAAGACGAAATCGCCCGTCCAACCCTAGAGCGACTCTTCGCTATGCGGGCCAACTATAAGGTAACCGGCCGCCATCCGGGCTATAAGAAATACAATGCGGATGGAACAGTTAGAGAATTGGAGGAATAATCATGAGTCAACATCCACGTATTGGGATTCGCCCTACAATTGACGGTCGTCGCCAAGGTGTACGGGAATCCCTCGAAGTCCAAACCATGAACATGGCCAAGAGTGTGGCTGATTTAATCAGCAGCACGCTCAAATATCCGGACGGCCAACCGGTTGAATGTGTTATCTCACCTTCAACCATTGGACGGGTGCCAGAAGCAGCCGCTTCTCACGAACTCTTCAAGAAATCCAATGTTTGTGCAACTCTTACCGTGACCCCTTGCTGGTGCTACGGGAGTGAGACCATGGACATGTCGCCAGATATTCCACATGCCATCTGGGGCTTCAACGGGACGGAACGTCCAGGGGCTGTTTACTTGGCCGCTGTTTTAGCTTCTCATGCGCAAAAGGGGATCCCAGCCTTCGGTATTTACGGTCACGACGTACAAGAAGCCGATGATACTGAAATTCCTGCTGACGTTAAGGAAAAGATTCTCCGTTATGCGCGGGCTGCTTTAGCAACCGGCCATATGCGTGACACGGCTTATCTGTCAATGGGGAGTGTCTCCATGGGGATTGGCGGGTCTATCGTCGACCCAGACTTCTTCCAAGAATACTTGGGTATGCGCAATGAATCGGTCGACATGACTGAATTCACCCGTCGGATTGACCGCGGCATCTATGATCCAGAAGAATTTGAACGTGCCATGACTTGGGTGAAGGCCCACATCAAAGAAGGCCAAGACCGCAACCGCGAAGACTTAGTTCTTTCACCAGAAGAAAAAGCAAAACAATGGGAATTCGTTGTTAAGATGTTCATGATTGGTCGCGACCTCATGCAAGGTAACCCTCGCTTAGCAGAACTGGGCTTTGAAGAAGAAGCGGTAGGTCACCACGCCCTAGTGGCTGGTTTCCAAGGTCAACGTCAATGGACTGACCACTTCCCTAACGGGGACTTCATGGAAACCTTCCTTAACACGCAATTTGACTGGAACGGTATCCGTAAGCCTTATATCTTCGCCACTGAAAATGATGCCCTCAACGGCGTGTCCATGCTCTTCAACTATCTCTTGACCAATACGCCACAAATCTTCGCTGACGTACGGACTTACTGGAGTCCTGAAGCAGTAGAACGGGTAACCGGTCATAAGTTAGAAGGTCATGCAGCGAATGGTTTCCTTCATTTGATTAACTCTGGCTCATGTACTCTCGATGGTACCGGCCAAGCTAGTCGTGATGGTCAAGCCGTGATGAAGCCATTCTGGGAATTGGAACAAAGCGAAGTTGATGCCATGTTGGCGAATACAGACTTCCCACCAGCTAACCGCGAATACTTCCGTGGCGGTGGCTTCTCAACTCGCTTCTTGACTAAGGGTGGCATGCCAGTGACCATGGTTCGCCTCAACCTCCTCAAGGGCGTAGGGCCAGTCTTGCAAATTGCGGAAGGTTACACCTTAGAATTGCCAGACCAAGTACACCACACCTTAGATAACCGGACCGATCCAGGCTGGCCAACCACTTGGTTCGCACCACGCTTGACCGGCAAGGGTGCCTTCACTTCTGTCTATGATGTCATGAATAACTGGGGGGCTAACCACGGGGCGATCTCTTACGGCCACATTGGGGCAGACCTGATCACCTTGGCATCCATGTTACGGATTCCAGTCAACATGCATAACGTAGCAGAAGAAGATATCTTCCGTCCTAAGAACTGGAGTCTCTTCGGTACAGAAGATTTGGAAGCAGCGGACTATCGTGCTTGCCAAACTTTAGGCCCAATTCATAAGTAGTTAAGCACTTGGCGTCAGCGGGGCTGGGTTTCAGCAAGCTAGCCCCCAGGGCGCTGCTTTAAGAAAAGGAGGGTCACCATGACCAAAACGATTATCTTAGCCTGCGTGGGTGGGCTGACCACTTCTATGTTGGTTGAACGCATCAACGAAACCATCCACAAGGATCAACTGGACTACTCTTTCTATTCAGTTGGGATTACCGGGATTAACAACCTCAAGAATATTGATGTCTTACTCCTCAGCCCACAATTAGCCTATTTAGAAGAAAAGGCTAAGGCTAATCTATCTGTCCCAGTAGGGGTCATTTCAGATTCAGACTTCGAATTAATGCAAGGGGAAGCGGTGCTCCGTCAGGCCGAAACCTTGATGGGCGTCAGCCATGAGTGAGCAAGTCCAAGCAACAAGCCCAAGTCAAGCCTTGATGCAGCTGATTCTCAAATCCTCTAAGGCCACCGGTCAAGTCTTGGCCGCCATTCAGGCCGCCCAAGAGGGAGATGCAGCAACTAGTCAAGACTTGTTGATTCAAGCCCAAGCCCTCAATATAGAGGCGCATAATCTTCAGACGGGTCTGATTCAAGCAGAGCTTCAAGGCCAAGCAGCGCCTGTCAGCCTCTTAGCCGTTCATGCTCAGGATCACTTTATGAACAGCCATTTATTGGTGCAAGTCGCCGATATCCTGATTGGTCAAGCTCAGACCATCAAGACCCTAGAAGAAAAGTTAGAAAAATTGGAACAAAAAGTAGGTGAAATTGCATGAGTCATCCAGTCATATTAGAAATGAAAGGCATCGTCAAGAGCTTTGGCCCTGTCAAGGCGCTCAAGGGCGTCGATTTCGACTTGCGGGCCGGCGAAGTGCATGCCTTAATGGGTGAAAATGGGGCTGGTAAGTCCACCCTCATGAAGGTTTTGACCGGAATTTACGGTGCCAACGAAGGCACCATCCTCTACCAAGGTAAGGAGGTTGCCTTCACTCGTCCTATTGATGCCATGGATGCCGGAATTGTTATCGTCCACCAAGAATTGAATATGATGAACCACCTGAGCGTGGCCCAAAATATCTTCATCGGACGAGAAACTGTTAAGAATCACTTATTCTTGGACGACGGTGCTAGCATTAAGAAGGCCAAGGAACTCTTTGACCTCTTGAAGCTAGACATTAACCCCTCAGAGAAAGTCGGTAACCTGACCGTCGGTAAGCAGCAAATGGTCGAAATTGCTAAGGCCCTATCCATGGAAGCCAAGGTCATTGTCTTCGACGAACCAACAGCTGCCTTGACAGAATCTGAAATCAATGAGCTCTTCGTCATTATTGATGATTTGCGGGCCAAAGGCGTCGGCATTATCTATATTTCCCACCGGATGGACGAAATCGCTCGGATTACCGACCGCGTAACCGTCATGCGGGACGGGGAATATGTCGGGACCGTTAATACCAAAGACACGACCAAGGATGAAATCATCGCCATGATGGTCGGTCGGACTATTTACGAAGATCCAAAGGCTGCCTCAACGGTGGCACCGGATGCGCCAGTGGTGCTCGAAGTAGAACATCTCAATGCTGGCTCCAGTGTCAAAGACGTCAGCTTCAAGTTACACAAGGGTGAAATCCTCGGCTTCTCTGGCCTCATGGGGGCAGGGCGTACCGAAGTAGCGCGGTTGCTCTTTGGTGCAGACCAAAAAGACAGCGGTACCATTCGCATCAAGGGCAAGGAAGTAACCATCAAGTCACCACAAGATGCCATCGCTAATGGGATTGGCTATCTGTCAGAAGACCGCAAGCGTTATGGCTGTATCGTGGATATGACCATTGCCAATAATACGGTCATGACTAACCTAGATGCCTACATTCACTCAGGCTTAATCAACGATGGGGAAATCGTCAAAGCCAGCGACCGCTTCGTCGCTTCCCTTAAGACCAAGACCCCATCCTCCAAGCAGCTGGTTCGCAACCTATCCGGGGGGAACCAACAAAAAGTCGTCATCGCTAAGTGGTTGGAACAGAACAGTGACATCCTAATCTTCGACGAACCAACCCGTGGGATTGACGTCGGGGCTAAGAGTGAAATCTACCGTCTCATGAATGATTTGGTTGCCCAAGGCAAATCCATCATTATGATTTCTTCAGAATTAACCGAAGTTTTGCGGATGAGTGACCGAATTGTTGTCATGTGTGAAGGCAGAAAAACCGGTGAGCTCGACATCAGCCAGGCAACCCAAGAACGGATTCTGGCCTTGGCGACTGACCGCTAGACTAGCAGATAGAGGTGTATAAGCATGAAAGATCAACAGTCCTTATGGATGAAATTAGAAAAAACAGTTGGCTTACAAAAGCTGATTGCGCTGATTGCCCTGATTGTCATCTTTGGCTTCTTCGCAATTTCCAGCGAATCCTTCCGCTCTTTTGATACAGCGGTCAGCATCTTAGATGCATCTTACTACATTGGGTTCCTAGCCATTGGGGTAACCTTCGTTATCATTACCTCAGGGATTGACTTATCAATTGGGACGGTGATGATGTGCTCGGCCATTATTGGTGGGGTCCTTCATACCAAACTAGGCTGGCCACTCTGGCTTTCACTTTTGGCAATCTTAGTGATAGGGGGTGTATTCGGTTTATTTAACGGGATTCTGATTGCCAAATTCGGTTTGCCACCATTTATTGCGACCTTAGGTACCATGATGATTTCACGGGGGCTTTCTTCCATCGTCTCCAACGTTCAGAGTGTGACCTTCCCATTACGGGGTACAGGCGAAGGCTGGTACAAGGACTTGTTCCGGACCAAGGAAAACTTCCCAACTGGTTTGATTGTCCTCATTATCATCGCCATCATCGCAGCCATTGTCCTTAATAAGACTAAGATTGGGCGTTATATCTTCGCCATCGGGTCTAACAAGGAAGCAACCCGCTTATCTGGGGTTAACGTCATTAAATGGGAAGCCATGGCTTATGTCATCAGTGGTCTCTTCGCAGGTCTAGCAGGGATTGCCTATGCAGCGACTTATTCTACTATCTTACCAGGTACCGGGAACGGGATGGAACTTGATGCCATCGCCGGTGTCGTGGTCGGGGGTACTTCCTTGGCCGGTGGGGTCGGGTCAGTACTTGGGACCATTATTGGGGTCTTCATTATGTCAGTCCTCAAGATTGGTTTGCCATACATCGACTTACAACCACACTACCAATTATTCATTACTGGTTTCGTCGTGATTATCGCAGTCTACTCCGATATCTTGATTCGTCAAAACAAGAAAAAATAGGATCAAGGGGTCAGATGGCTATGGCCTAGTCCTTATGAGGGATTGAGGTCATGGGTCACCACTCTAAAATACACACAAAAAAAGGAGCAACCTATTATGAAAAAGTCATTTAAACTTGCTATTGCAGCTTTTGCATCCTTATTAACCTTAGGGGGCGTTTCTAGCACTGGTTTCGTAGCACATGCTGAAGAAACCCGCGTAGAAGTTATCGCCAAAGGTTTCCAACATGACTTCTGGAAAGCTGTTAACAAAGGGGCTGAAAAAGCTGCTAGCGAATTAGGTGCTAAGATCAACTTCGTTGGGCCACAAAACGAAACAGCGATTGCAGAACAATTGGAACAATTGAACAACGCCATTAACAAGAACCCTAAAGCCATTGCTTTAGCAGCTTTGGATACAGAAGCTGAATTAGATGCTATCAACATGGCGCTCAGCAAAAACATTCCAATCATTGGGTTTGACTCTGGGGTTCCAGGGGCACCAGAAGGGGCGATTAAGGCAACTGCTTCAACTGACAACCACGCAGCAGGTGGGAATGCAGCTGAACACCTCTTCCCAATGTTAGAAGGTAAGGTCAAAGACAAACCAGTTCGTATTGGGGTTATCTCTCAAGAAGCCAACTCACTCTCTATCACTCAACGTACTTCTGGTTTCATCGACAAGATGGTCGAACTCTTTGAGAAGAAGGGCGTTAAAGTGGCTGTTGTCGGTCACGATAAGTTCAAGAACAATGTAGCGGAAGCAGATGCTAAAGTCATTATTGAAGTGCGCGTGCCTGCTCAAGTAGATGATGCGGCTGGTAAGACAGAAGCTTCTACTGTCTTAGAAAAAGAAGACACTATTGCGATCTACGGTTCTAACGAATTTGCAGCTAAGGCCATCATCAACGCTAACGGTGGTTTCTCTGAATCTAAATTAGGAGCAGACAAGATCTTAGCAGTTGGTTTTGACTCTGGTGCCCTCCAACAAGATGCTATCCGTAAGGGTATCTTCGTTGGTTCTGTTACCCAAGACCCAATTCAAATCGGTTACCAAGCAGTGAAATTAGCGGTTGAAGCAGCTCAAGGTAAAGAAGTAAAAGACGTGGATACTGGGTCCAAGTGGTATGACGCTAAGAACATCGACTCTGATGAAATCAAAGCCCTCTTATATGAATAAGAAAACCATGTAAACTCTAGTGGAGGCGAATGCCATGACGCGTATGAAACTTTTGGCCATTGACCTGGGGGCTAGCTCAGGTCGCGTAATGCAAGCCATTTATGATGGACAGACCCTCCAACTCACTGAGGTGCACCGGTTCGCTAACGAACCGGTCAGCCTCAATGATGGCTTGTACTGGAATATTTTACACTTACAAAACGAAATCAAACGCGGCATCAAGAAGGCGACCCAAGTCGATGATATTCCCATTCGTTCTATTTCGGTAGATACCTGGGGTGTCGACTATGCCTATTTGGATCAAGCGGGAGATATGATTTACCTGCCACACTGCTATCGTGATAACCGCATGGGTTCTTATGAAGCAGACTTCTATCAAGCCATGGCGCCAGAAAAGCTCTTTGACTTGACGGGGGTTCAGCCAGCGACCATTAACTCGGTCCTACAGCTTTATGCGGACTTGCAGGAAAAACCACATCTCAAGCAGATCGCCCAAAAGGTCCTCTTTATGCCGGATTTGATTAACTATCTACTCTGTGGGGTAGCGGCAACCGAATATACGATTGCTAGCACCTCAGGTTTGTTATCATCCAGTCATCCGGGTAGTTTCGAAGACAAGGTCTTAGACAGCTTGGGGATTCCAAAAGACTGGTTCGGGCAAGTGACCAAAGGCGGGCGCATCTTGCGCCAACTGTCGCCACGCATTACCCAAGAGCTCAAGATTGAGCCTTTTGACGTGATTGCAGGTGCGGGCCATGACACAGCGGCGGCTGTTCTGGCTATTCCTTATGCCAGCGACCAACCAACAGCCTTTATCTCCTGCGGGACCTGGTCCTTGGTAGGCTTGGAGTCGGATCAACCGATCTTGAGTGAAGCTGCTTATGCGGCCGGCCTAACCAATGAAGGTTGCTTCGACGGTCGTTATCGTCTGCTTAAGAACACTACCGGCCTGTGGATTCTGCAAGAACTCCAACGTGACTGGCGCTTGCAGGGTGAGGAGCTTTCCTTCGCCCAGATGGCCGAATTAGCTCAAGCAGTGACCGATAACCAAACTTGGATTAATCCAAATGATGCGATTTTTGCTTCGCCTCATGATATGGAAGCTAAGATTAAGGAACGTTGTCGTCTGACCAACCAAGCGGTTCCTCAAACCAAGGGACATGTGGTCAGAGTAGTATTAGAAAGTTTGGCCCTTGCTTATCGGCAGACCTTGGATCAGTTGGAGCAACTGACTGGCCAAAGCATCGACGCCATTCATATGGTGGGCGGCGGCATTCAAAATCGCTTGCTCTGCCAGTTAACGGCTAACTTTTCCGGGCGTCCTGTCCGGACGGGGCCAATTGAGGGCAGTGCCTTGGGCAATATCTTAGCTCAACTCTTGACCTTGGGTGAGATTAAGACCCGACATGAGGCCCAAGCCTTAATTAAAAACAGTGAAACAACACATGATTATGAGGTAGCGGACTTGCCTAATCGTGACCAAATCTATGCTCGCTACCTGGAATTGACGAAAGGTGGTCAATAAATGCTTAAACATATACCAGCCATTTTGAGTCCAGACTTAGTCAAATATTTGATGGAAATGGGTCATGGGGACGAATTAGTCATTGCGGACGCCAACTTCCCGGCTCATCGCTTGGGCCAACGCGTCATTCGCGCGGATGGTCATGGGGTTCCAGAGCTTTTGGACGCCATTCTGACCCTCCTGCCTTTGGATCCTTACAGTGATTACCAAGCAGGTCTAATGCAGGTGGTGCCAGGGGACCCAACGGTTCCGGTCATTTGGGAGGAATACAAGGCCATCCTAGACCGTCAGACTCAAGACCAAGGCTATCAAATCAAAGAAATTGAGCGGTTTGCCTTCTATGAACAAGCCAAAGATGCTTATCTCGTAATCCAAAGCGGGGAGACCGCCCTATACGGCAATATCATTTTGAAAAAAGGCGTGCTCTAGCCACGTTAAAATTGCAATAGGAGTGAACAATTATGTCAACATTTTATGTACCAGCTATTAACTTAATCGGTAGAGGGGTGATTAATGAGGTTGGTTCTTACGTCAAAGAATTAGGCTACAAGAAAGCTCTCTTAGTAACGGATACTTTCATTGCTTCTAGCGATATCTTACCTAAGGTGACTAAACCTTTAGATGCAGAAGGAATCAACTATGTAGTTTTCTCAGATGTCGATCCTAACCCTTCATGTAAGAATGTCTGGGATGGTCTTAAGGCCTTGCAAGAAAACAACTGCGACTTCATTATTTCGCTCGGTGGTGGTTCACCACAAGACGCAGCTAGCTGTATCTCAGTTATGGCAACCAATGGTGGTAAGCCTCAAGACTACGAAGGTTTGCACAAATCAGCTAAGAAAGGTTTGCCAGTTGTTGCCATTAATACAACAGCTGGGACTTCTGCTGAAATTACCATTAACTATGTCATTACCGACGAAGAACGTAAGGTTAAAATGGTCATGGTTGACAAGAATAGTTTGGCGCTGATCTCTGTTAACGACCCTGAATTAATGGTATCTAAACCAGCAGCTCTAACGGCTGCAACCGGTATGGACGCCTTGACTCACGCGGTAGAAGCCTTGGTAACACCGGGTGCTTATGGCGTCACCAAGAAACTCTCGATCGGGGCAATCGAATTGATCAAGGAATTCTTGCCACGAGCAGTCAAGGATGGGCATGATATCGAAGCCCGTGAAGGCATGGTCAACGCTATCTTCTTAGGTGGTATGGCCTTCAACAACGCTGGTTTAGGTTACGTACACTCCATGGCTCACCAACTAGGGGCAGTTTATCATTTACCACACGGTGTCTGCTGTGCCATGTTATTACCAGTGATTGAACGTGAAAATGCTAAGCGCGTACCAGCTGCCTTCCGTGATGTGGCCAAAGCTTTAGGTTTACAAGTTGAAGGCAAGTCAGACCAAGAGTGTGCTGATTATGCCATTAGCGAAATCGAAAAATTGTCTGAAACAGTGGGTATTCCTAAGAAGTTAACCGAACTAGGTATTGAAGAAAAAGACTTCGACTTCGAATATCTATCCAAGAATGCGATGATTGATGCCTGCGCACCAGGTAACCCATTCACCCCAACCTTGGAAGAAACCATTGCCTTCTATAAGGAACTCTTCTAGGACCTAACTAGATAAAGATTGACAAGCACCCCATGGCCAAGTTGGGGTGCTTGTCTTAGTTTATGGAGTGGTTATAATTTTTTCCTATAACACATGCTAGATTTTTCGTCTAACAGCATAGCTTGACCCTGGCTTGGGACTTAGGTATAGTGAAAACATAGGAAACACGTTGAAGAGAAGAGTAGGGATCAATCCTTGTCTAGAGAGCTTGTAGCGGGTGGAAGCAAGCCTAGGATCTCCTTACAAATGGTCTCAGAGTGGGCGCTTGGCTTAAACCAACGCACGGGGGCACCCGTTACCATGACAGAGTCCTAGCGGACTCACAGAGGCCTTGTCGGTGACGGCAGGGTGAATGAAGGTGGTACCACGAGTGACGCTCGTCCTTTTCCCTAGGGGAGGACGGGCTTTTTTTGTCTTCTCCCGTCAAAAAAACAGCCATCAAAGGAGAATCACATATGTCCATTAAAAGTTTTGCCAAGAAAGTCACCCTTACCACACTCGCTGCCCTTAGCTTATTTGGCGCGGCCCTGCCTGCATCCGCTGCGACTAAGGTCACGGTCAGCAGTATTGGCTCTGACTACGATGTCTGGAAGTTCATTGCTGAGTCAGAAGAAGCCAAGAAAGCAGGTTTAGAGATTGAGGTCAAAGAAATTGATGGAGGCTTGCCACTTAACAAGTCTGTAGCGGATGGTATCGTGGATGCCAATGCCTTCCAATCTTTGGGCTACTTAGACGCCTTCAACAAGGAATCCGACAATGCATTGGTTCCGATTGGGACCACCTATATCGAGCCGATGGGGATTTATTCTAAGAAATATAAGAAGATTGAGGAAGTCAAGGAAGGGGCTGTGGTGGCCTTGGCTGATAACCCAGCCAACACTACTCGAGCTTTGCGCTTGCTTGAATCAGCTGGGCTAATCAAGCTCAAACCTGACTTTGATGATGGCGTGGGGACCCCCGATGATGTCATTGAAAACCCTAAGAAGTTAGAATTCAAATTAATTGATGACACCACAGCGGTTCGTGTCTTAGACGATGTGGACCTCTCCATTATCGGGAACACCATTGCTTTGGAAGGCGGCCTTAACGTTCTCAAGGATGCCATCTACAAGGAAGAAATTAACGACTCAACCAAGTCACGCATTAACGTTATCGCCGTCAAGAAAGGCCGCGAAAAAGACGAGAATCTACTTAAACTAGTGGAACTCTACCACACTCCTAAGGTCCAAGAATTCATCAAGGAAAAGTTCCAGGGTACCAAGGTAGAAGTGAAAAAAGACATTAAAGATGTCTGGAAGGAAGCCGAATAATGAAAGTAGCCATCGTAGCGGCCATGCAGGAAGAGTTGGCGCCTTTCCGCCAACATTTTGGGGCCAAGCAGCTAGTCTTTGAACAGGCTAAGACTCGCATAGAAGCAGTCAACCCACCTGAAGGAACGGGGATTAGTCAGCTTTACTTGGTAGAGTCTGGTATTGGTAAGGCTAATGCTGCCGCCTGCGCTGCCTGGCTCTTAAGCCAAGTAGGGCCAGACCTAGTCATTAATACTGGGTCGACGGGGTGTTTTGAGCCAAGCGTGGCCTTAGGTGACGTAGTCATCAGTGACCGTTTTGTCTATAGCGATGTGGATGCCACAGGCTTCAATTACGCTTGGGGGCAGGTCCCACAAATGCCAGCTGATTACCCGGTCGTAGCTGACTTGCTGACTAATCTGCTGGCTCATTTCCAAGGGGCAGGCAAGTCCTATCAGGTTCATGTGGGCACCATTGCGACGTCGGATTCTTTTATGAGCGATTCTCAGAGGATAGCGGAAATCCTGGAACGGCAACCAGGCCTCCTAGCTTCTGATATGGAAAGTGCCGCCCTAGCTCAGGTCCTGGCAAGTTCAGCTTGTCAGGTTCTCAACATTCGGGGCATCTCTGATCATGTTGGCGCCCAGGCCCCACAACTCTTCAAGGATAGTCTGGCGCTGGCTGCCCAGAATGCTTATGATGCGGTGCTGACCGTCCTTACACAAATAATTTAAGAAAAATTGCGGGGCGGACAGCCCCGTTTTTTTGTAGGCATTATTTGTATGGATAAATGCTATGTTTCTTGCTTTTATTATGAACTATAAGAGAAAAATAGTGAGAAAAAACAGTGAGTATGTGGCACTAATTCACGATTCACTTGTCCATACTATTACTATCGTTACAATATCATAACAATCCACTAAAATTAGTAGCGAATATTGCCTTTGGAATTTTAATATGAGCTATTGGAAATGCTGTTATGATGGTGTATAATGAGTTGTCGATAGATTTTTTTGTTCGTAATGATTCTGAAAGAAAGGAAGGATTTAATGAAATTGACAAGTCAGTTCATGCGTAAGTTTTACCAGCTGATGGCAGTAGTCCTCTTAGTTTTAGGCTCGCTTTTTCCAACAGTAGTTACTTATGCACAAGAAGTAAGCGCTGAGGACAGCACTACGACCCCTATCGTAGCTCCAGCAAACTCAGAAGAAAGCAAAGTGGAGGAGGTGACTCCAACTCCAGCGCCAGACAACCAAGAACCTGCAGTTCCAGCTCAGGAAGAATCCAGTCAGGAATCTAGCAGTGAGTCAGGTTCTACAAAATTGCGTTCTGCGGAAGTGAACGGTGTCTTGAAAATGACCCTTAACAACAACACAGGGACCGATGCTAAGTACACGACCAGTTCCCACGTTGGGGAAGTATCAGTTGATGGATCAGGACTCAATGATACCTTAGAGGGCGCCTTTGTTGAGATTCGCGTACCAGCCAAGTATGTTGAAACAATGGCAGCGACTGCAGGTGGTATCGCCAAAGAAGCAGGGGTCTTAACTCAAGATGGTGAGAACTATGTGTTAAAAGTTGCGCTTAATAATATTGAGCGAACTACATCAGGTTCTTTCCCCTTCAGTATTAAGTTTAAGGATCGCCTGACGCCAGATGGTTATAGCGTCCAACCGCGAGTAGCCGTTCGGCAAGCAGACAATCGAGTGGTTGCGGGCCCATCCTCTGACTTGACCTTTAATGTCAAAGCAGATAAACCGCAACTCCAAAAGCTAGTTAAAGCTAATACCTTGGACATGTTCGTCCAACAAGATATCTATGGTGGGGAAACGGATGGGGGAGACTATCTCAATGATAAAGCCTCTGACGTGCCATTCTATTTCTTCCTATCACCTCAAGGCATTACCAACCAAACTATCCAAGAGTATCGGGCTAATCAGACCTACCGGTCCTACGAGACCATTGTCATCAAGGATACCTTGCCTACCTATGAGGGCGTCGGTGGTCAAACGCTGACAGCTACCTTCGACCCAGCCAAAAACCCAGGTTGGACCAACAATGGTGATGGCACGGTTTCTTATACTGTAACCAACCCAGACCCAGCTTCTGGTGGGGCAGAGACAACCTTACGGAATGTTCGTCTACGCTTGTCATTCCCTAATGCTAAGTTTAAAAATGGTAATAAGCAAATCGTCCACAGTAATAATGTAGAATTGACCATGACCCCTTACCAAAAAGGGCCGTCAGAACCCGATACTGTCTTGACAGACGATGTGCCTTTCACCTTGACCAGTGAATTAGTTCCTGCGGGGATGTTCCGGAAGATTGCCAATAATAGTGGTCGGATTCGCTTGCAGCCTCAGGCTAACCACTTAGTGGAGGCTTTCTGGAGCTTAGCCTTCCGGAATACTTCGGCTCTGCCTGTATCGCAACTAGTAATGGAAGATACTCAATTAGATGAACGTATGTATCCATATAGCTTGACCGTTAGTGGAACTTTGAACATCCCACTAGACATTTATGCGGTGGCTGAAGATGGTAGTGAAACTTATATCGATACCCTATCGCGTACCAAACGTTCCATTGAGAACATTGATGCCCAAGCTTGGGCCCAAGTCCAAGAACAGGTAGCCAAGGTTCAAAGTGGCGAAATTGAAGATACTCAAGCCGTAGCTGCTACTCGTAAATATAAGGGGATTCGGATTAAGCTGCCTGCCGGTCAGAAACACATGCCAACCACAGGCTTTGCTTTGCAATACCGGACTCGTCTCTTAGATCCTTATAATACTAAGGCCCTGACAGAGAATAAGTTCTATAACAACGTAGCTACCCTAGATATCGCTTTAGAGACGGAAGACGGCTCTGAAGTCAAACCAAAGCAATTAAGTGCTAATGCCCGGATGTTGGCTGATACATTGGAAGAAACAGTACAATTCAACAAGACTACTACCGTAAACCAAACGGGGACCTTAGGTGAGCGAGTTGTCTATCGCCTAGTCTTCTCTAACTTCGTAGTGTCACCAGCACGTGCCTACCGCAATGCTAAGTTCATTGATATCCTGCCTCAAGGGGTGACCTTTAAGAGTGCTACTGAAGAATTAGCGGCAGACAAGGGCAAGATTAAGAATGTTGAAGTCGTTGAGAACTATAATGGCTCAGGTCGTACCGCCGTCATTATTGACCTAGGAACTATTCCGGCCTTCTCTGATGTTAAGCCTAACTTCCCAATTTTAGTGGAAGGGACTATCAATGAAGGGGCTATTCCAACCAAAATTCAAACACCTACTAATAATGAAGATAACCATGCTTACTTTATTTCTGATGAGTATGATCCACTTCCAGATGGGGTAAAATCAACAACATTAGTAGATAATAAGTTCAATATTCAAGTTGATGGTAAGACACCGGCTCAGTTAGTGGGGGCTACTTCAAAAACTACGGTTAACCTTCCATCTGAAATTGCTTCTACCAAGTACATCCGTAAGGCAGGCCAAAGCTTCCATACAAACCCAGTCTTAACCGATTATGATGAAGCTTTTGATTATCGCTTGCAGACTCGGAACTTCTCTGTCTTACCGATGAAACACTTTGTCTTGTATGACCGTCTACCATATAGCGGGGATGTTAATACAAGTAAATTCTCTAACCTGCTTACAGGACCACTCAATGTTCCTGCCAAGTACACTGTCTACTACCACACTGCGGCTGACATGACTAAGAATGCAGCACAAGAAGTAGGGCGTGACGGTTGGATGACAGCAGATCAGGTAGCTGATTTTACCCAGGTAACAGCTATCAAGATTGTCTTGAACCAAGGCCAAGTGGTTGAGCCAGGCGAAATCATTAACTTTGATGTGCCAATGAAGGCGCCAGCTTATACTAATGGCTACATTAATCGTGAGAAGGCAACTAACTTCTTCTCTACTAACCGGGACGCGAATGATCTGACCAGCTTTGGTGATACCAATGCGGTAGTCAACCAATTGCCTCACTATATCCCGGTTGCCAAGAAGTGGATTAATGATAAGAACCTAGACCAAGTAGTTTTTGAACTCTTCCGTAAAACTAGCCCACGAGATGTCTTGGCTACCTTGATCCTCAATGAAGCCAATAATTGGCAAGGAGTCTTCAAGCGTCTAGCAAATGGTGAGCTCTTAGACCCTGAGGTTCCAGACTACGATGTCCGTGAGGTTCTACCAGAACGATATGGCCTCGATTATACTGTCATGTCAATTAATGATCCAAGTAATCCTGCTGAAGGTGAAGATGAGCATACTTATACCATTATCAATGAACGTAAGGTACGCACCTACTATGTTAAGAAGGAATGGGAAGATGATAATAACCGTCTAGGCAAACGGAAGCCGATTAAGGTGCAACTCAAGCAAGACGGCCAAAATTATCGTGACCCACTCGACATTACTGAAAATGATAAGTGGCAAATTAGCATTCCAGATGTACCTTCAGTTAATAATGGACGTCCTTATATCTATAGTGCAGATGAAGTAGAAGTGCCTGCGGGTTACTATAAGGAAGTTAAATCTGAAGGAAATACGACGGTTATTACTAATAAATTGCCAATTCCAAGTGGAAAAGATGTAACCTCTGAAGGTATTCAGGGCGCTAGCCAAACCGGCACGCCGACCTACACGCCAGGGACCGTCACTATCGATGGTAGTCCCGTTAAAGTCGATTTGAAGCCTAACAGTTACCGTTTAGTTGTAGGGGGTCAAGTGATTGAGCAGACGACTACACCGGCCATGAAGAATGGTCAAGAAGTCGGGACCTACACTCTTGATCAAGCAAGTGGCAAAGTGACCTTCCAACCGAAGAAAGACTTTACCGGTCAGCCTGACCCAGTAACTGTCCAGGTAGAAGATGAAAATGGTACGACAGCCACCGCAACTTACACACCAAATGTCCTAGGCGTCAAACCAAGTGCACAGGATGCTGAAACAACTGATATTCAAGGCAAAGAACAGGTAGGGCAATTAACCTTTACCCCAGGGACGACCGCAGTAGATGGCAAAGATTATTCTGTGCCTATTGCGGCTAACTCTCTCCAATTCTTGGTAGATGGTCAAGCTTCAACTGAGACCACCATCCCTGCCAAAGATGCTAACGGTAAAGAAATCGGGACCTACACGCTCAACCAAAATGGTCAGGTAACCTTCCAACCTAATAAGGACTTTGTAGGTGACCCAGTACCAGTTCAAGTCCAAGCTAAGGATGAGAACGGAACGCCTGCAGTGGCAACTTACACTCCACATGTTACAGGCGTAAAACCAGTCGGGGTACCTGCGACCTCAACCGGTATTCGTGGCGCTAGCCAAAGCAAGCAAGTAACCTTCCAACCAGGCCATGCAGATGTGCCAATGGATGATCAGGTGCCTGCTAAACTTAAGGATGCCCAAGGTCAATTGGTCGAAAGCCTCAAGGTAGACAACCAAGGGACTTACACTGTGGCAGCTGATGGAACGGTTACTTTCCTTCCTGAGAAGAACTTCGTGGGTCAAGCTAAAGCCGTGACCGTCGTCCGTGTGGATAAGAACGGAACGCCAGCTGAAGCGACCTACACCCCAACCGTTGTCGATGCAACCCCAACTTCAGCAAACGCTGAAACCACTGATATACAGGGTCAAGTACAAGATGGGACCGTAAGCTTCGCACCAGGCCAAGCACAAATTGACGGTCAAGCTGTTACTGTGCCATTGGTAGAGAACAGTCTAGTCTTTGTAGTTGACGGTCAAGTAGTTCAAGAAAAAGAAATTGATGCCAAGGATACCGATGGTAAAACGATCGGGACCTACAAGCTCAACTCTGAGACAGGTCAAGTGACCTTCACGCCGCATAAGGATTATGTAGGAACCCCAGTTCCAGCAACTATCCAAGCGCATGACACTAATGATGTGACAGTCACCGCCACTTATCAACCACATGTAACGGGCGTGACGCCTTCTGGTAAGGACGTTACCTCAAGTGGCCTCCAAGGGGCTAGCCAAACTGGTCAACCTGTCTTTACGCCAGGGGATGCCAAGGTGCCAATCACCATTAACGATCAGCAACCTGCACAATTCTATGTTGGTGGCCAAGCAGTGACTGAAACCAGCCTGCCAGCTACTAAGGATGGCAAAGAAGTTGGAACCTACACCTTAGATCCTAAGACAGGTCAAGTAACCTTCCAACCTAAAGCTGATTTCGTGGGGACACCAGATTCTGTGACAGTTCAAGTTAAGGATGCCAACGGGACGCCAGCAAGAGCTAACTACACACCAACCGTCTTGCCAACTAGCCGTCAAGGCCTTGACAAGGTAAGTCAAGATATCCAAGGTAAGGCTCAAACTGGCCAGCCAGAATTCACCTACAACCCAGACCCTAACAATGGTGGGGCGGATCAAGCTATCCAAGTTTCTGCGCAAAACCCAGCCAAATTTGTGGTTGATGGTGCAGTCTCAGATGCTAGCCAAATCGACGCTAAGGATAAAGACGGCAAGGTTATCGGGACCTATACACTCACTCCTGAGACAGGCTTGATTACCTTCCAACCTAACAAGGACTTTGTAGGGACAGCTCAACCAGCTACTATCCAAGTGCTAGATCCTAACGGGGTAGCCGTTTCCGCAACTTACACCCCAACCGTGACACCAGTCACTCCAACCGGAACTAGCGTCACTTCAGAAGGCTTGCAAGGTCAAGCCCAAACAGGTACGCCAAGCTTTGAAGCGGGCCATGCAGATGTGCCAATTACCATTAATGATGAGCAACCTGCTCGCTTGGTAGATCCTACAACAGGTCAAGCAGTCAATGAAACCAGCTTACCAGCTGTCAAAGACGGCAAGACCGTGGGGACCTACACTATCGATTCTAAGACTGGGACCGTCACCTTCCAACCTAACAAGGACTTTGTTGGTACCCCAGATCCAATCCAAGTGGAGGTCAAAGATGCTAACGGCACGCCAGCCAAGGCAAGCTACACCCCAACCGTTACAGCCGTTGTACCTCGTGGTGACAATCAAACCACAACCGACATTCAAGGTAAGACCCAATCTGCTACCCTTGTCTTTATACCAGGGTCAGATAAGGTGCCAATGGATGATACGGTAGCCGCTACTTTCGAAGATGGTTCTACTGAGAAGAAGGTAGAAGGGCAAGGAACTTACACGGTTGCCAAAGATGGCACTGTGACCTTCGTGCCTGAAAAATCCTTCGTCGGGACAGCAGACCCAGTCACTGTCAAACGCCAAGACGTCAACGGCACGGTGGCCACTGCTACTTACACCCCAATCGTTACGGCGGTAACGCCAAGTGGAAGTCCAGCAACTTCAAGTGGCTTACAAGGGGCAAGTCAAACTGGCACTCCAAGCTTCACGCCAGGACACCCTGATGTGCCAATCAAGATTGATGCAGCTCAACCAGCTCAATTCGTAGTAGCAGGTAAAGCAGTGACTGAAACTAGCATTCCAGCTACTAAAGATGGCCAAGAAGTCGGGACCTACACCTTAGACCCACTGACTGGTACGGTTACCTTCCAACCGAAGAAAGACTTCGTAGGGGTTCCAGACCCAGTTACTGTTCAAGCTAAAGACGCTAACGGCACACCAGCGACTGCTACTTACACGCCAAGTGTAACGGGCGTAACGCCAAGTGGTAACCAGGTAGAGTCTTATGGTCTCAAGGGTCAGATTCAAACGGGCAAGCCAAGCTTCACACCTGGTAACAGCCAAGTACCAATTGATATGGATGCGGACCCAACCTTCGAAGACGGCAGCAAGAGAGTGACTCTTAAGGGTCAAGGATCTTATGTCCTAGCCAATGATGGGACGGTTACCTTCTTGCCAGAACCAGAATTTGTTGGGACAGCGACCCCAATTGTAGTGGTTCGTGTTGATATCAATGGGACTCCAGCTAAGGGGACTTACACACCGCATGTCTTAGACATCGTGCCAAATCACGCTAAATCGGAAGACGTGCAAGGTAAGACTCAGTCTGCTACGGTAGGTGCGACTGACCAAACAAGTGGTCAAGACCTTGTACCAAGTGCTAGTCGCCCAGCTCGCTTGCTAGATCCATTTACCAAAGAAGCAACAGATGCCAAAACTGTTCCAGCTCTAGACGATAATGGCAAAGAAATTGGTAGCTATACATTAGACCCATTAACCGGTCATGTGACCTTCCAACCAAATAAAGATTTCGTAGGCCAACCACAAGGGGCTGCGGTAGTCTTCCAACATGAATCAGGGGTTAGCGTAATTGCGCTCTATCAACCGTATGTAACGCCAAATCCAGATTCCAATGATTCAGGCTCTAGTGTCAGCGAGCAATCTGCTGATGCAAGTAAGCCAGATGAGCGCGACAAGCGCCCAGGCATCCACTTGCCTAAGACCGGGGAAAGTAACACTTCCTTCTGGTTAGCAACTAGCCTCGTGACATTAGCATTGACACTTGTTTTCTTTGGACGCAAGGTTAAGGCTGAAAACTAGAACTTCCAATAGGAAGTAATCAAATAGGGCGAGCCCCTTTCCTGATAGACAGGAAAGGGGCTCGCTTTTTGTTATAAAAAAAGCCCTAGAAGGACTTTCTGGGCAAGCAACCAAGCGCTAGAGTGAATCTGTCGGCTTACAGAAACACCACTAGGAGGTTGACTGCACAGGCAAGTCCTTCTAGGGAAAGAAATCAATATTAAATCGAAGGTGCTTCTTGATTAAAACTATGGCGGGATTGAATGTGAGCCAAGAGTGCTTGGCAACCGCGATAGATTTCAGAAAAAGCTGTATCAAAGTCTTCGGTGTACCAAGGGTCAGCAATCTGAGTTTCTTCTCCAGCATAGTGCAAGAGCATATTGACTTCGCCACTAGGGCGAGCACCAATCAGATAATTGATGGCCCGTAAGTTAGGTTCATCCATACCAATGATATAGTCAGCCTTGATATCTTCGATATCTAGTTGTCGCGCGACGTGTTTTGGGGTAGGAATTCCTAAGGCTTGAAGACGCTCATTGGCACCTTCATGAATCGTTTTTCCAATTTCCCAAGGGCTAGTTGCAGCAGAATCGATTTCTATTTGGTCGCTTAGACCGGCTTCGGCCACTAAATGACTGAAGATGGCTTCTGCCATTGGTGATCGGCAGATATTACCCAAGCAAACAAATATAACTTTAACCATAAATATCTCCTTTTACATTTGTAAGTAAATTTTGAGGGGATTTATTTGGTTTCGTCCATCTTGTTGACCTAAGTTGTAGAGTGACTCTAATACGGCGATGTCACTTTCAAATCTGCCAACTTTAAGGTGGGCAGATGGGCGGATGGCGAATAATTCGCCTTGTGCTTCCAAGCTTTCAATTTGATTCAAGGTCTGATTATAGCGGATGTTACGCTCTTTCAGGGCTTGGACAAAAGCAGGGAAGCGGTGGTAGAACATTGAATAAAATGGGTTCGAGTGAGTGGATTTGCGGTAAGAATCGGGTCTGGTAAGGACCACAATCAACTTATCAACACCCAGTTGGCGCGCATAATGGACTGGGATGCTATCACTAATACCACCGTCGAGGTAGGCGCCACCACTTAAACAAGGGCTAGCGTCTAACTGAATCATTTTAGAGACGAAGGGTAGGGCGGAACTGGCTCTTAGAACTTCCATTTGAGTAAATACGTCCTCGATTAGGGCGTATTCAGCTCTCCCACTGGCTACATGGGTGACCACTGCATGAAAACGGGCCTGGGAAGCTTTAAAGTGTTCGTTATCGAAAGGATCCAGGATCATAGGGACTTGGTAGTAGGCGAATTCCTTGTTGACATAGTTACCAGTCTTGAGCCAAGAGCTTAGACTCATATAACGTTTGTCGCCAAGATAGCGTCGATTATAACGCCATGCCCGACCAATTTGACCACTGAGATAATTAGCCCCGAAAAGGGCCCCTGCTGAAACAGCCACAATCTCATCTACTGGGATTTGGGCTGTCATTAGACTATCTAGGACACCGGCTGTGTATAAACCGCGCATCCCACCGCCTTCGAAGACCATGCCTATCCGCATACTTTGCCTCCTTTATGGGAAGGTGTCACCATCTTGATTAGGGACAAGACATGACACACCTACGAGCCTAAAGTGATTCATGTCACTATTGTATAATAAATTGATTCAGAAATAAAGCGACTTTTCTGAAAAACAGTAGACATTATGTTTCAATTGTGTTATATTTAAATTAAGTTAGCCTCTGACTTAATTAATCTTTCTTTTTAGTGCTAGTGAGGGTCTGACTTAATTTAAGCCTTTAATAAAGTTAATATCTAACTTTATAGGCCAAAAGAGGTTAGAGAATGGTAAAACGAAAGAAGTTAGAGAATGTGACGTCCCTTGGTATCGTCTTTGGGACTTTCGCCCCGCTACACGTTGGGCATATTGATATTATTAACCAGGCCAAGCGCCACAATGATGGGGTCCTAACCATCGTGTCAGGTTATGATGGGGACCGAGGGGATCTAATCGGGCTGAGTCTACGCAAGAGATTTCGTTATACGCGTGAGACTTTCCGCTATGATGACTTGGTCATTGTCGATAAGCTAGATGAGAATCATATTCCAGTCTATCCTAATGGTTGGGTAGAGTGGCTAGCCAAGCTCGATGAGTCCATTGCCCAGTATGTGACCTTCAGTGGCCCAGCTAAGATTGTGGTCTATTGTGGCGAGACAGAGTACAAGGATAAGATTAATGAACTGCGACCTGACTGGGAAGTAGTCCTGGTAGACCGTTCCATAATTAAGATTTCAGGGACCATGATTCGAAATAATCCTCGTGCCCATTGGCATCAGATTGCCAAGCCGTTCCGTCGTTTCTTCTCGACTAATGTCCTTATTGCAGGCTCTGCTTCCAACGGTAAGACCACCTTGGCGCGGGATTTATCACGTCTCTTCGGTTGCCCTTGGTCACCGGAATATGCCCGCGAGTACCAGGAACGTTACAATGTCTTAGATGATGAGTTGGACAAAAACGACTACACCTATCTCTTTACCGGCCAGTTCCGTCAGACTTCGGACTTGATTGACTCGCCGGCCAATAATGGCCTCATCATCGCTGATACCAACTCGACCATTACCATGGCCTATGCAGAGTACTATCTCAAGGACAGTCTGTCTGAGGAAGATTTCCAAGCCTTGACAGACGTCTACCAGTCCATGATTGAGAAAGAAAAATGGGACAAAATCTTTGTCGTCCTACCACAATCGAACTATGTGGACGATGGAGTTCGGGATATGACCATGGCGGATGAAGAAACCCGCGATGCCTTCACCTCCCTAACCATCCAGCTCTTTGAAGAAGCGGGATTGGCTGACAAGATTGTCTACTTGGGTAATCCTAAGCCGGGCCAGACCTTCTTCGAGAGTCTCTATGAAACAGCCAAAATTGAAATTGCAAGCTTATTGAATCAGGAGGTATAGAACATGTCAATTGTTGAAAAATTTAAGACTAAGTGGACCAAACTCCACGATTACTGCACATCAGGCTATAAGGTAACAGGGCGCAACCTCAAAATCTTGGCCGGCGACACGAAGAAATTAGGCTTTGCTGGCGTCGTTAAGGCCATTTATGAGGACTTAGTAGTGGGCCGTACTCCACTGGAGTGGGCTTACTTAATCATTATGTCCATTGTGCCAATTATTGTTGCTTTGCGCGACCCAGATTCAACCTTGCTAGGCTTTATCGCTTCTATTACAGGAGTTATTAACGTTATTTTGGTAGCTGAGGGCCGTAAATCCAATTACTTCTTTGGTGTCATTACGACCAGTATTTACTTATTTTTAGCTATCGGTAATGGATTCTATGGTGAGGTGTTAACTAATGCCTACTTCGTAGTTATGCAACCGATTGGCCTTTATGTCTGGCTTATGGCAGACCGTAAGCGTCGAGAACAAACCCATCAAGTAGAAGACACACCTACTAATGTCAAGTCCCGTCGCATGAGCTTGGTGGATTGGATTATTGCTTTAGCTCAAACTGCCATTGTTTGGCTTCTCATGGGCTTAGCCTATAAGTCTATCGGTGCTAATCGACCATTCCGTGATTCTGTGACTGATGGGACCAATGTGGTGGGGCAGAAGTTAATGACCGAGCTCTATGCCGAACAATGGCTCTTCTGGATTGCTACCAATCTCTTCTCCATTTACCTCTGGTGGGGCACTGATGGCTCCGTCGATATTGTGGTCATGTACCTGCTCTTCACAGTAAACAGCATTGTCGGCATGTATCGCTGGATTCAACAAGCTCAGGCCAATCAATAAGGAGGGACTTCATGCCTGAATTTAAGGACCCTCAAGCCGAAAACCACTATTATGAGACTGAGGCCAGCCAGGAAGAATTTTTGACCTGGTACCAAAAACAGGAATTTCCCAACTATCCCAAACCAGCCTTAACGGTAGACAATGTAATCTTACGTTGGTATCAGGCCGACCCAGAGGAGGCGCCCCAGCTGCAATTGCTCTTAATCAAGCGCAAGGCTCATCCTTTCTTGGGTCACTATGCCTTGCCGGGTGGCTTTGTCGAACCAGATGAAGACACTACCCAGGCCACTATTCGTGAGGTGCTAGAGGAAACCCATATTGCCTTGGACCCGCTGCGCATTGAGCAGTTGGAGACCTTTGCCAGTCCAGGTCGCGATCCACGCGCCTGGGTGGTCTCGGTGGCCCATATCGTCTACCTACCCTATGATAGCGGCCAGGAGGCGGTGGCAGGGGATGATGCCAGCGCTATTTGCTGGGCTAATCTCTCGGTGACCGAGTCAGGAGCTCTCTTACTAGTGGATAGTGAAAGTCAAGACTTCATTCATGACTTGGCCTTCGACCACGAGCTGATTATTACCAAGGCAGTGAGACGTCTATCCAATAAGTTGGAGTACCATCCGACGGTTCTGTCGCTTCTGCCAAGCACCTTCACCATTAAGGATGTCCGGGCCATCTTCGATGTCTTCAATCATCCCCAATTCCGCCATGTGGGCATGACGGCCTTCCGATTGCGTCAGGAGAAGTATCTGACCTTCCTGGAATTTGGCCATGCGGGTGCCGGTAAACGAGGGCGTAGTCACAAAACCTACACTTATCAACTCAATCCATTTTATTAGCAAGAAAAGACTGCCTGAGGCGGTCTTTTTTTGCGTCTTCTTCTTGCTAGAAAGAGGCGATTAGAGTAGAATAAGCCTATGTGAAAGGAGAGTAGAGCTAGCTATGAAGAGATTAAGCCTAGATTTGCGGGTTAGCCATATTTTTGGGGTGCGGTTTTTGTCCGTTCTAGTCTTGTTGCTAGTCTTTATGTCCTTAGTGGGCTGGGGGCTACTTTCCTTATATGAGTTCTCCCCCAAAAGCTGGCAGCCAGTCTTAAGCGTATGTTTCTATCTTGCCTGGCCCTTTATCTCGGCTCCTCTGGTTCGGTGGTCTTATGACATACTCTGGCTCCGACCGGTTACCATACGCGATATCGGCAGTCAAATTGCCATTAAGGTTGGCCACCGAGAGAAGTGCCATGATTGGGCCGACCTGCGCAAGGTCAAGGTGTCGACTGAAGGGCAAAGTAGATACTACGCCTCTCCCGTCATGAGTCTAAATCTGGTGCTGATTTTCAAAGGGCGGACCTATCGCCTTGGGACGGATGATCATATAGAAGACTTGAGAAGCCTGGAACGCTATTGCCAGAGTAAAATAAGAAATAGACGCAAAAAGTCTAAGAAAGCCAAATAGACACAGAGAAGCAAGTTGGCCACTTGCTGGAAAGTTTGAACTAGAGTAGAATAAGCCTAGATGAAAGAACGGGAGAACGAGCTATGAAGAAATTAAGCCTAGATTTGCGGGTTAGCCAAATTTTAGGGGTGCGTTTTTTGTCCGGTCTGGTCTTGGTGCTAATCTTTATGTCCTTAGTGGGCTGGGGACTACTTTTCTTGTTTGAGCTCTCACCCAGAAGCTAGCAGCCAGTCTTAGGCTCATGTATGCTTCTTGCCTGGCCCTTTATAGCGGCTCCGTTGATTATTCGGACTCATGACAAAATCTGGCGCCGATCAGTTACCATGCGCGATATAGGGAGTCAAATTGCCATTAAGGTAGGCCATCGAGAGAGGTGTCATGCCTGGGACGACTTGCGCAAGGTCAAGGCGGAGTTTGGATCTAACAAGAGAGGTGGTTATTCTGTAACCAGGACCATGACTCTATTGCTGATTTTCAAAGGGCGAACCTATCGCCTATGGACGGATGAATATATAACAGATTTGACAAAATTCCAACATTATTGTGAGAGTAAAATAAGGAATAGACGCAAAAAGGCTAAGAAAGCCAAATAGGCACAGAGAAGCAAGTCAACCACTTGCTGGAAAGATTGAACTAGAGTAGAATAAGCCTAGATGAAAGGACGGCGAGTCAGACATGGAGACACATCAAGAAAATAAAGAGCTAGAATTCAGCAAGGTCTTGCGGGTTAGCCATGTCTATGGCGTGCGTTTTTGGTCCATTGTGGGGCTGATTCTGGCCTTTATGTCCTTGCTAGGCTGGGGGCTACTTTCCCTACTCGATTTGCTCTGGAAAAGGACGCCAGAAGGAGCCCATGAAGCCCTATTGTTGTTAGTTTTCGTGATTTGGCTTTTAGGGTCATCTGCTTTAGTTCAGTGGGCCTATGAGAAAATCTGGCGCCGTCCAGTTGTCATACGAGACTTGGGTAGCCAAGTTGCTATTAGCGTAGGGGATCGCGAAGATCGTCATTCCTGGTCTGATTTAGTCAAGGTCAAGATGCACCGTTATCGTGTGGGTCGCACAGGCCAGACGCGGGTTAAGAGCTTGAATTTGGTCCTGACCTTCCAAGGCAGAAGCTACCGCCTAGGGACGGATGAGCATCAACGCCAGCTAGAGAACCTACAAAATTATTGCCAGCGTAAAATCTTACAAAATGGTTCAGCTTACTATCAATAAAAAACAAGCCCTCCTTAGGATTTTCTAGGGAGGGCTTATTTTAATAATAGCTAGTTAGACTTTTGACGTCGTTTTTGAATCAGATGGTTGGTGGCCGCCACATCCAAGCGGCGATGCCAAATCATGCCTTGCCAGACTAAGATGTAGATGATTAGAACAGCACCAACAAAAGGCAGCAATTCCTGCCAAGTAAAGCTAATCCAGCCATTGTAGAGGGCCGTGATACCGACAATGATTAGGATAGAGGCAAAATGAAGAGACAGGGCCAGCGTTAGGTTATGATCTTCTTCCCACCCCTGATAGTGAAGGGTGACAAGGCCGATAAGGCCACTCATGATAAGCACTGCAATCACTTCAGCAGGTCTAATGGAGCTGGTTCGGAGGAAGACCAAGGTACAGAGCAGATAGGTGAGCGAGCCAATCAGAAGGCCATTGACGAAGGCTAAGGTATGTGTTTTTAACATCTTATATCCCTCCCATGCCCAGCGCTTGCTTGAGTGCTGGCAGGTATTTGCGGCTAACGCCAAGTTTGATTTTGTGGGTCATTAAGGCTACCATATTGCCAGAAAATCCCATTTCAAGCGTGTGCAGATGGTTGATATTGAGCAGGGCGCTCTTGGAGACTTGGACAAAGTCTCGCCCGTCTAAGCGTTCCAACATCTTATTGAGCTGGCCTTTGACTAGGTAAGTAGCCTGTTGGGTATAGACGGTCAACTCATTCTGATAGACTTCCATGGCAATCAAATCTTGACTAGCCACCATGATGGTCTTGTCATCGACTAGGAGCGGAAGCCGCGGAAGGCCTGAAGAGGCATTTTGATTTTCTTCCAAAAGCTGCAGGACTTGCAGAGCCTCCGCGTTAAGATTAGCCGCTTCCACCGTCACATTGACCGTATCAGGGGCGAGTTGGGGATTGGGCTCAAATCGTATATTCACAGGGACTTCCTCCTAAAACAGCGTCTTCCCCCTTATTATAGACTATGTAAGGCTAGTTTGCGACTGAATTTGCCTAAGATTGGCATGAGAATGAGGAAGAGGAGGCCAAAGCCTAAGAGAATGAGGACTTCCTGGCTAGCGCTGGTTAAGAAACCAACATCCAAGCCGACACCGGTATGGCGCAAGATTTGTTGTAACATGAAGTCAGGCACTTGCTGGGTCATGGCTTCTTGCGTTGGTGCTAGGAGAATGTGACGGAAAAGGGAGGAGAAGTATGGGGCAGGTGTGACTTGAATGACCCAACGACTTACTTGTGGTAAGAGACCTAGCGGTAAGTAGACGCCAGCGAAGAAGCCAAGGGAAGTGGATAGTAATAACATAACATGGCCGAAGCTGGTCACACTTGTGACGAAGCCAAAGAGTAAGACATTGAAGCTAGTCCAAACCAGGGCTGACAAGACCATAGCGCCCAAGAGTTGAAGTAATTGCAGGCCTGATAGGGTCATGCCCGCTGTGAGGGCATAGTAGGCAAATAATAAGCCTAGGGCAAGGACTTGCATAATCAAACTGATTAGGGCACTGGCTAGGAAGTAGCCAAATTGCATTTGGTTATAGCTTAAATCAGTTAAGAGGAAGTCGGCTAGGACGCCTTTTTCTTTGTCCGCCACCATTTGACTGAGGCCTGCTGCGCTAGTAGTTGCCCCAACGATTGCTAGGATACCACCTAAGAGCCAGTAATCCAAGAAGGTATTGACGCCAGGCAACTGTGGCCATGAAGAAGCCATGTTATCCTTGAGGAAGGCTAGGTAGAGAATGAAGGTGATGAGGGCACCTAAGAGTGAGAAGAAGACACGACTCTTTTGGATGAAGTAGAGGCGTAGGCAACGAAGTGTGAAGTGTAACATATTAGCGGATCTCCCTTCCGGTTAAATTAATAAAGAGGTCATCGACACTACCGCGATGGTATTCAAAGTGCTTAATGAGTGGGCGGTAACGATCTAAGAGGGGCCAGACGGATTGCTCAGGCTTGAGGTCAACCTTCAAGAGCGGGCCATCTAGGCGGACTTGATAGTCGGGGGCGAGTTCTTGGGCTAAGGCTTGCGGATCTTCAAGATCTAAGCTTAAGGTGTCATAGGCATATTGAGCCTTGAGCTGGCTAACCGTGTCGGCTGCAATCAAGTGGCCGTGGTCAATAATGTAGACATAGTCGGCATTTTCTACTTCTTCTAAGTAGTGGGTGGTTAAGAGGATGGTCAGTCCTTGTTCTTGGCGCAGGCGCAAGAGGGCATCCCAGATGACATTCCGTGTCTGAATATCTAAGCCAGTTGAGGGCTCATCCAGAATTAGGAATTTAGGCTGGTGGACTAGTGCCCGAGCAATGTCGACACGACGGCGTTGGCCACCAGATAAGGTGCCATAGCTTTGCTTCAAGATTGACTCGAGTTCAAAGACTTGGATTAGGAAGTCTAGCTGACTGGCTTCAAAGTTACGGTAGCATTTGGCCCGACTTAAGAGGTTTTGGCCAACGGTCAGGTCTTGGTCTAAAATACTGTCTTGGAAGACCACGCCTAGTTGGCGTTGATAGTCTGAGCGGGAGAGTTGCTGACCTTGGAAGATAATAGAACCCTCGCTTGGAGACAAGAGGCCTGTTAGCATCTTAATAGTGGTGGATTTACCGGCACCATTGGGACCTAAGAGGGCTACTAATTGACCTTGAGGGATGGATAGGCTGAGTTGATTCACAACGGTTTTGTTGCCGTAGCGTTTGGTTAGGTTTTGGGTTTGAATTAACATGGGGGTGTCCTCCTTTAATACAGGCTTATCTTATCATGATTTTTGGTCCTTGCCTTGATAAAAAAGCTAAGTGGTCAAAATTGGGGCTTAAGTGGTAAGAGAGGGGGGCCAAAATGCAAGAAGTGGGAAATGAAGGAGTTTAGGAGGGGGCTATCTGGCAAAAAATACTTAATCAGTCGGTTATTTTTTTGATTATCTTTTGGATGGCTTGTTTACTTAAATGATAGCGAACAATCTAATAAAGAGAGCGCTTTTACGGGGCGCTAGGCTTTCTTTTAACGAGCCAAGTCCAGCCTAATATGGTATAATAGGGTCAAGAAATTTAAAAGGAAGTGCCCTAATGTCTCAATATGATGTGAAGCAAGTGGCTTGCCACCAATGTCAGGCACCAATCGACGTCAAGGTCTATGGAACAATCGATGTCACTGACCAGTCACCGGAACGTGAAGCCATTCTGTCTGGGGAATTTTTCAAAGTAAAATGTCCTGAGTGTGGCCATGAGGGCATGGCGGATTACGGCTTCCTCTATCAAGATTTACAAAAGGGCCTTGTCCTCTTCTACGAACCAGATCCTAGTTTTTTTGAAGAAGATGTGCAAGTATTGAAGGACACCTTCACCCCTGAACAGATGGCTGTCACCACTATCCGGATTGTACACGGCTTGCCTAATCTCTGGGAGAAGATTCAAATTCATGAGGCGGGACTAGATGACCGCATTGTAGAGTTACAAAAATACTTGGTCTTTGCTGGTTTCCACCAACAAATGCCAGACCAGCCTATTAAGCATATTCTTTATCAAGTGGCCAAGGAAGGTAAAGCCCAATTTCTGCTGGGGGATGACCGAGAATTGGTCGCGACGGTAGCCTTTGACCAAGGCCAGTATGACCTAACTAAGGACAGCTTTGCCCAGGAGCTAGCCCGCTACGGTGGCGGCTTCTTCATCAATCAGCAATGGGCGGAATGGCTCATGGCTCAACTAGAGCAAGACCAAGACTAGGTGATGAGAATGAATCAACAAAGTTCAGAAACCATGGCGGCCATCAATCGTTTCCGCGATGAACGTCATTGGCGACCTTATCATAATGAGAAGGATTTGGCTATGTCTATTGCGATTGAAGCCGCGGAGTTGATGGAAATCTATCAATGGCGGACGCCTGAGGAAGCTAATAGTCAAGATTTAGAACATATTAAAGAAGAAGTAGCAGATGTTTTAATCTATACTTATATGCTGGCAGATAATTTAGGCCTGGATATTGACGACATTATTGCGGATAAACTGCGTAAGAATGCCATCAAGTACCCAGCCCCGCCAACAGAATTAGATGGGGCTGCTAGTGAGTAGCTTCTTTTATATTTAAAATCACATCTTCGCAGAATGTGGTGGAGTTTTTCATATCTTTTTCATATACGTGGTGTAAACTATGAATTGTAGAAAAGTAATCACTAGTTCTAATAGGGAACAAGGAAACGTTTGGAGTGAGTGAGTATGTTGAAATTTATGCAAGCAATCCAAGCCCATCGTAACTCACAGGTCCTGGCTTGCCAATTGAATCGTTTGAATCAGGATGCCCAAACACTCACCTATCGGGATATGTGGCTAGCCGTTGACCAATTAGCAGGCTGGTTGCATGAGACCTTAGGCCAGGACCGTTCACCCTTAGTCGTCTACGGACATAAGCATCCCTACATGTTGGTTTATTTCTTGGCTTGCCTCAAATCAGGTCATGCTTACTGTCCCATTGATTTGTCCATGCCGCTGGATCGGGTGGCCGCGATTATTGAGAAGTTGGCGCCACCTTTGGTTCTTACGACCGAAGACTTGCCACTAGATTGCCGGCAAGTCACTTTAGCCCAAGCTCAAGCCCTTGTGCAGGCGGGGAGCTATGATGCGCCAGCTGATGACCTGGCGGTTAAGGGTTTTGAGACAGCCTATATTATCTATACCTCTGGCTCTACTGGCCAACCTAAAGGAGTCTGTGTCTCAGCCGAGAACCTGGACAATTTCTTGACTTGGTATCTGCCACTGATTCCAGCCCAGCCAGGAGAGAGCCCTGTATTCATCGGCCAACCACCTTACTCCTTCGATCTGTCGGTCATGAGTGTCTATCCTGCCCTCTGCATGGGTGCCACCTTATACCAATTGGACAAGGGCTTGTTAAGCAATTATGGGGCCTTATTCGACTGCCTCAAGCAGTCGGGCATTTCCACTTGGGTGTCCACACCGTCCTTTGTGGATACTTGTTTGGCCGATCCGCAATTCAATCAAGAACTGCTGCCCCAAGTCAGACGTTTCGCCTTCTGCGGTGAGAAACTTCAGGCCCGTACGGCTCAGGCCCTCTTGGATCGTTTCCCGCTGGCTAAGGTCTATAATTCCTATGGGCCAACTGAATCGACAGTTATGATGACTTGGGTGGATATCGATCAAGATCTGATTGATGCCTATCCTGATAATTTACCAGTCGGGCGTGTCCGTCCTGGCAGTCTGGTCAAGTTGCTGCCCCTAGAAGAGGCAGAAGAAGGCCAGGGTGAAATTCAAATCATTGGGGATACGGTCGCTCAAGGTTATTATGGTCAACCGGAACTAACGGCCCAAAAATTTGGTCAAGTCGGTGGGCAACCTGCCTATAAGACAGGGGACGTGGGTTACTTTGAAGAAGACTTGCTCTTCTGTAATGGTCGGATTGACTTTCAGATTAAGTGGCATGGCTACCGGATTGAACTGGAGGACATTGATGCTAACCTAATCAAGCATCCTCTGGTCAGCCAAGCCATCACCCTACCCAAGTACGAAGGTGATACGGTCAGAAGTTTAGTCAGCTTTGTGATTTATGATCAGGTCATCCAGCAACGTTTCCAAACAGTGCGTGAACTCAAGGCGCATTTGAAGCAGACCTTGCCAGACTACATGATTCCTAAGAAAATCGTCTTTCTGGATAGCCTACCTCTTAATCAAAATGGCAAGGTCGACCGGAAGGCCTTAGGAGGGCTCTTATGACCTACTTTGGCGATGAAAAGTTTGCCCTGATAGCAGCGATTTTCTGCCTAGGCGGACTGGTAATTCGTTGGCGTCAGTGGCCAATCAAATATTGGCTGGCCCTAGGCTCCTTGATTATCTATGCGGGTGTCTTCGGCGCAGATTTCCAACATTTGCTTGTCTCACTGGTCTTCTTAGCCTTTCAATATGGTTTGATTCAATATCAATTTCGTCATCCCGAGTTTAAGTGGACGGTCTACCTGTCCTTTCTGCCCTTGGTTTTGGCCAAGTTACATGAAATTTGGCCCATCTACAGCTTTGGCTTTGTCGGCATCTCCTATCTGTCTTTTAAGGTGGTGCAGATTCTGCTAGAGACCCAGGACGGCCTCATTAAGGAAATGTCCTTGGTCGATTACCTGAGCTTCCTGCTCTTCTTCCCAGTTGTCAGTGCCGGCCCTATTGACCGCTCCAAGCGCTTTGTGGCAGATACGGAGAAGATTCTGGACTGGAAAGACTATTGGGAACTGCTGGGCCTGGGGAGTTATCGCCTCTTACTCGGGGCTGTCTACAAATTTGTCATTGCTGCCGTCATTTTCAAGTGGCTGTCGGCATTACAGGTTGGCAATTATTTTTACTATTTGATTAAATACGCCTACGGCTATACCTTCTATTTATTCTTTGACTTTGCTGGATATAGCCTCATGGCAGTAGGGCTCAGTAACCTCTTAGGGATTGAGACCCCAATGAACTTTAAGCAACCATTCTTGGCCATCGATATCAAGGATTTCTGGAATCGTTGGCACATTAGCTTATCCCAATGGCTGCGGGACTTCGTCTTCTCGCGCGTCATGATGAATTTTATTCGTCATAAGCGTTTCAAGACCCGGCTTAATCGGGCCATGGCAGCCTATATGGCCAATATGCTATTCATGGGCTTTTGGCATGGTTTCTCCTTCCATTATATCCTCTATGGTTGTTACCACGGGGTTTTAATGGCTGGCTTTGAAGCCTATCAGAAGAAATCAAAATTTTATAAGAAATACAAAAACCACTCCCTCTACAAGCTAGTAAGCTGGGCAGTGACTTTGCAATTGGTTGTCTTGGGGATGTTCATCTTCTCCAATAAATTTCCAGAAGTCGTAGGGAAGTGGCTAGGATTTGGACAAGGTTAGGAGTGAGAGTATGGAAGAACAAGTATTAAGCCTTTTAGAAGAATTGTGTGAAGATGAAGTGGTGCGTGAGGATTTAGATATCAATCTCCGTGACGAAGGGCTCCTGGATTCCTTAGGTTTCGTTGAGATGCTAGTGCGGATGGAAGAAGTCTTCGGTTTTGCAACGGCACCAACGGAGGTCACCTATGAAGAGATTGATACGCCACGTCGGGTCATAGCCTACGTTAAGAAACGAGTGGCTGCTCTATGATTAAAATGAAGGCCTTAGTCTATGCCATTTGCTTAGCGCTTGTCAGCATGATTGGCCTCAATGCTTCCTTGTCCGGGGCCTACCAGGTGCCAGATAACAGTATACGTTACGGCCGACAAGTGGAGAAGAACCAGAGTAAGGATATTTTGACTCAGAATATGGACGCCCAGACCTTAACAGTCTTCGGTTCCTCGGAGTTGGTCCAAACCTTCAAGGAAAACTTCGACCCTAGCGTGGTCTTCAACTACAAGGACTTTCACCTGATGGAAATTGGCCGTGGGAATTATCGCAACCTTACCTTGGCCTCCATCTTGGGCTCTGTAGGGGATAATTTGCCCCAACAAAAAGCGGTCTTATTGGAATCCCTACAGTGGTTTACCAAAGAAGGGGTACCTGCCAATGCCTTGCTCTATCGTCTGTCTTTTGAGCATGTTTATAATACCTTAAGTAATCCTAAGGTGACGGAAGAACACAAACGTGCCTTTATTGATCGTCTGCTAGAAGCCTCGACTCAGCATCCCCAAGTGCACGATGCCTTGGCGCGCTATAAGAAGGCCCTGCTAGATGAGCCAGATAATTGGCTAGAGAACCAATGGGCGCGGGCTCATTACCAGCTAGATGTCTTCAAGAACAAGATTCGCTATGCCCTAGCTGACAAGGATCCTCTGCCATTGGCAGGTGACAAGACACCGGACTATGATTGGGATCAACGTTATAAGACCATTGCTGAGCAAGAAGGGGCAGCAGACAAGACCAACAATAATGAATTTCAAGTTGAAAATCATTATTACACCAATGAAATTGGTCAAGATTTAGAGAAGTTTAAGAACAGTGATGTAGGAAAATACGTCACCGATTCACCAGAAATGAAAGACTTGAACATATTCCTCGACATCGCCCAAGACTTGGGCGTGGATGTCCGTGTCGTCCTCCTACCCGTTAATGGTAAGTGGTATGACTACACCGGCTTCCCTAAGGAAGACCGCCGGGCTATCTATGAGGCAATCAAGCAAGTGCTGGATCAACGTGGTATCAAGTATTATGATTACCAGGATGATGATTATGAGCCTTATGTCATGCAGGATATGTTGCACTTAGGATGGAAAGGATGGACTCGCCTTGAAAAAGATCTTTATGAATATGGCAAACAAGATTAAATCCTCCAAAATTCTCCAACTCATTCTGTGGATTGCGATTTTCTATGTATTGATTATGATCCTCGTCATCTACGGATTGGCTAAGGATACTGGAGGCGTGCAGCCTTACATTTATAGTAGTTTCTAAGAATTAAGGACTAGGTCAGCTGATCTAGTCCATTTTTTTATGCCTTAATCGTTTAAGTGGTCCTGCCAAGGCAAAAAGACTATAATAGAGCTAAGAAAATAAGAAAAGGGGAAGTGCTATGACAAATAAAGTAGAACGTGATCTAATTAAGACAGACCTCTTCCAGGCAGTCAATGGGGCCTGGTTAGAAACTGCTGTCATCCCGGATGATAAGCCAACAACGGGTGGCTTCTCAGATTTGGCCGACAAGGTAGAAGCCGACCTGATGAAGGATTTGGCCGACTTGATTGATCAGCCTGACTCACTGACCAAGATGCAAAAGGAAATGGTTGCTTACTATCAGTTAGCCTTGGATAAGGAGGGGCGCGCTGCTCTGGGTATGAGTCCCTTGCGTCCTTATATCGAGCGCATCCAAGCACTGACCTCAGTAGCTGACCTGACTGAGTGGGCTAAAACCGGTATTTTAGAAGGCCTACCAGGGCCCTTCGGCCTAGGCGTCATCCAAGATATGGCTGATTCCAATCGCTATGTGGTGCATTTGGGTCGCCCAGGATTGATTTTGCCTGACCGGACCTACTATGAGCCTGATCATGCGCAAGGCCAGCAATTATTGGCAGTCTACCGCCAAGTGGCCTTGGACTTGCTGGCTTTATTAGGCTTGGATGTTAAGGAAGCTATGGAATTAGTGACAGCCGGCATGGCCTTTGATGCTCGCCTAGCCCCTTATACCTTGTCTAAGGAAGAAGCGGCAGAATATGTGGTCTTCCACAACCCTCGCAAGTTGGATCAAGTGGCGGCTTACTCCGACCAAATCGACTTCAAGGCAGTGCTAGAGTCCGTCTTAGGTGGCTTGCCTGAGACCCTAAACGTGGGCGAACCTAAATTCTTCGAGGCCTTCAAGCAACTAGTAGATCAAGCTGATTTGACTGAGCTTAAGGCCTGGTTGACCTTGCGTCTGGTTACGGGTGCGACCAGCTATCTGTCTGAAGAGGCGCGGGCTATCAGCCATCGTATGACCCAGGCCTTGACCGGTAACCCAGCCATGAGACCTTTTGAAAAATTGGCCTACAGCCATGTCAATCAAGCCTTCGACCAAGTCTTAGGGGACTTCTATGCCCAACGCTACTTTGGCCCTGAAGCCAAGGAAGACGTGACTCAAATGGTCAAGAACATGATTGCCATCTACCAAAAACGCCTAGAAACCAAGGAATGGCTCAGCCCTGCCACTCGCGAAAAGGCCATTCTCAAGCTACAGAAAATGGACCTCTTAGTGGGCTATCCTGACAAGATTCCGCCAGTCTATGAGGAGTTAGTTGTCGGCGACCGCAACTTCTTCCAGGCTTCTATCTTCTTCACCCAAGTAGCAACTCGCTACAACCTCAGCAAGTGGAACAAGCCAGTAGATCGCGACCTTTGGGAAATTAGTGCCAACACAGTCAACGCTTACTATGATCCATCTAATAACTTAATCTGCTTCCCAGCGGCTATTCTGCAGGCGCCATTCTATAGCCTGCAACAATCAGCTAGCGCCAACTATGGGGGGATTGGGGCCGTGATTGCCCATGAAATTTCCCATGCCTTTGACAATAATGGCGCCCAGTTTGATGAGACCGGTAGCTTGTCTAACTGGTGGACGGAAGAGGACTTGGCTCACTTCAACAGCCTGGCCGATAAGATGATCAAGCTCTGGGATGGGATTCCGTTTGGTGACGGCAAGATTAATGGGACCTTGACTGTCTCTGAAAATATTGCGGATGCGGGCGGTCTAAGCTGTGCCCTTGAAGCAGCTCAAGCTCTGCCGGATGCTGACTTGGAAGACTTCTTCTTCAACTGGGCCCGCGTCTGGTGTCGCAAAGCACGACCAGAGTATGTCAACCTGCTTCTCAACATTGACGTTCACTCGCCAGGTGAGTTACGAGCCAACATGGCACCTAAGAATTTGGCGGCCTTCTATGAAACCTTCGGGATTGAGCCCGGCGACGCCATGTATTTGGCACCTGAAGACCGGGTGACGATTTGGTAATCTCAAGATAATAAAAAAGCCCCTGACCGATGGCATTGGAGCCATCAGCCAGAGGCTTTTTTCTTAGCCGTTAAAGGCATTGACAATGGTTTCGACATTTTTAATCATAACGGAAATAGAGCCGTCTGGATTGTTAATGAACTCAATGACTTCAGGGTCATCATATAGCTCAGTTGGCACCATGAGCTCGATGCCATTAGCCAGCTTGAATTTCTGCTTAGCGTACTTCTTCTCATATTTAGGCACGTTGTTGACTGCAATCTTGGTTGGGACTTCTCTTTTGACTAGGGCCTCACGCGCCGCGTCCTGGGCGCCTAGATTGTCCTTGAAGACCTGGCGGGTAATTTCTTCCGCATTAATGACATGGTCCTCTTCTAACTGTTGCAGGATAACTTTTTGAGTAGTTGCTAGGGCTTGATAAGGTTCTTGGTCAAATTGCTTGGCGGTATCGGCGACTGCCTTTTTGATTTGCTTGATTTGTTGAGGCGCTGCTTGAGGTGGGGCGATTTCCAAAATACGTTCGGATAGGTAGAGGCAGCGTTTGCCTTCGATGACATATTGCTTCTCTAGAATTTGGTAGTCACCAGTGGCCAAGTTCAGCAAGAAGAATTCCGATGGCATCTGGGTGGGGCTTGGGAGAATGGCGTGGTGCATGACCAGTTGATTGACTAATTGGGATTCGGCCGAGAGAAAATGGGTGACCTGACTAGAGTAGTCCAGTCGTATCAGGCCGAAATAGCGCTGTTCATGGTCGTCGCTAGCCTCGAAAAAGAGGTAGTCAGCAGCGGCGATTTCTTCTGCTGGCCCAATCAAGTCAAAGAGCTTATCGGCCAGACTGCTAGATTTGTCAATCAGGCTGGCTTGGTCATCCTTGAGACTAGCCCAGAGGGCGTTGTCCGCTTCTAGCTTGGCGCGTTTGGGTTCTGCCTTTTGGACCTTGGTCAGGAGCTTATCCAGGTAGGTCCGAATCAGGGGCGAGGATAAGTCCATGGCTTCCTGGGACAGGAAGAGACTACCAGCATCCTTATCCAGGATGTGGAGAATGGCTTGGTGAATGTACATGTTTGGGGAATCCTTTCTAGTGAAGAAAAAGGGGGCAGAAGCCCCCTAATGTTTGAGATGCTTAGACGCGTTGGCCGACAAAACGGACCATATCATCAACAACTTGACGGGAAGGGGTCGTCATGACATAGAGACTGTCCCCAAGTAAATCAGCGAAAGCCTGCGGAATGCGGGCAGTCATCTTGATCTGATCAGCGAATCGATCCAGGATGTCTTGGTGGCTGGCCACATAAGTATGCTCATCGCGACGGGCTACCGCCAGGCAGTAGCGACCATGGGCGGTCTGCTTTGGCAGTTCTTGGCCTGTCACTAGCTTAGCCCAATAATCGTAGAGGTCAATATCATGGGCATAGTTGTAGATGTCGATACAGAAGCCACCGGCTGGGCGGTTGTTGTATTCAATGGCGATAAAGTCATCGTCCGGCGTCCGGAAGAATTCGATATGGAAGAAGCGTTCCTTCATGCCAAAGGACTTGATGATGGCATGGCCATATTCACGCAACTTAGGATGGAGTTCCTTCTCAATATAGAAGGCATTGTCCTTACGCTCCAAGACTAATTCCAGTGGTGGATAGTAGTAGGTCAGACCGGTTTCGAAGACAATATTGCCCTCGGCATCAATCAGACCATCAAAAGTCGTCACCGTTGGATAGGAGACAAACTGCTCCAGGAAGTAAGGAGTGGACTCGCCCCAAGTAGCCTTGAATTGGGCCACATCTTCTGGCGTCATGAGCTTGTAGGTAGCGGCAGCCCCCACGCCATTATCGGGTTTAGCAATCAGCGGCAGGCCTAGGTCTTGGACGGCGGCATCGATTTCTGAAGTCTGGCTAACCACGCGACCGTCCACGACCGGTACGCCGGCCTTGCGGAAGTAATCCTTCATAACAGACTTGTACTTGGTCTTAGTCAAGTCTTGGGGTTTGACGCCAAAGATATTGAACTGCTGGCGCAAGCCGGCATCCAATTCCAGCCAGTATTCATTGTGGGACTCAATACGGTCGATTGGTCCATACTTGTGGAAGAAGAAGGCAACCGCACGAGTGACTTGATCCAGGTCTTCCAGATTATCCACCCGGAAGTATTCAGTCAGAGTCGCTTTGAGCTCATCGTTGAGTTGGTCATAAGGTTCCTGGCCAATCCCTAGGACATTGACGCCATGTTGGCGTAACTTATAGGAAAAGGGTTGGAAGTTAGCAGGGTAGTAGGGAGAAATAACAATATAGTTCATAGGGAATCCATCCTTTCTGCTAGGGTCAGGGGCCTTTAGCCTACCATTCTTCGCTTAGGAAACGTAGGCAATCGGGTAGATAGGTTGCCCAGGCCTCTTCACTGTGGGTGGCATCAGCCGCAATAATCAGCTGGAGTCGGTCCTGGGGCATGCCGCCAGCCAGTAATTGTTGATAGTAGCTGAGGGAGGCGTTGATGTAGATTTGCTTCATGTTACCGTGGGTCAGGTCGCGGTCGGTGTCGTCTCCTTCTTGGGTCCCCACTTGGATAAAGATGCGTTGGCTAGGGTCTAGCTTTTGGCGGCTAATGTAGCGATTGAAGGCTTCGACTGTTAACCAGGAGGCACTAGAGAAGACCCCAAGGTTACCAATTTGGTCCGCGTATTCCAAGCCCATAAATTGGGTGATATTGCCGCCCAAGGAAGAGCCGGCCATGGCTGTGTGGCGTTTGTCAGGCTTGGTCCGGTAGTGGCTATCGATGAAAGGTTTGACCACATTCATCACGAAGTCAGCATAATTCAGGCCCTTGCCCCCAAGGCGCATTCCTTCAGGAATCGGGGTGTTGGTGAAAGGCCAAGGTGAATATTCGTTGAGGCGGTTTTCGTTATCATTGTCAATCCCGACCACAATCATTTGGGGGATGTCAGGATTCTTCTTGATGGCTGGAATGATTTTCCAGGAGTGGCCACTGAAGGATTCGCGGCTGTAGAAGACATTCTGGCCGTCATGGAAGTAGAGAACAGGGTAGGACTTGTTCTCATTCTTCTGGTAATCCTTAGGTAGGAGGACCCGAATACGGCGAGGCTTGTTGGTGTATGGGACAGTTAGTTCATGGGTATGCATTTCTAGGTAAAAATAGGCTGCGTGATGCATGGCAGGGCTCCTTTCTTAGTCCTCCATATTTTAACATGAAGCCAGGGTCTAGGCTAGGAATTTTTGGCCGGGTCAAGCCTTGAGAATATAAAGAAAGTGTGAAGAAGGCTAGAAAGTTCTAGGATGAGGCCAAAACGTAGGCTTAAAGGGACTTAATTCTATCCCAAAAGATAGTAAGTCTGCAAGAAGTGCCTACTAGTTTTTACTAGGGTAAGCTTCTTATAATATAGATGTCTTTATCTCTCTATCCCAACGAAAGGAGTTTATGATGTATCAAGAAACTTTTGATTTAGAATCTATCACACTCAATGTGATGAATTTGCCCTATATGGTGGCCTTCTATCAGCAGGCTTTAGGGATGGCTATCTTAGAAGAAAGCCCTGAGCGAGTGGGCTTGGGCGTCCAAGGCAGTGACCGGCCCTTGCTCTACCTAGAAGCAGTGGCCGCGCCACAGGAAAGCCAAGCCCGTTACGGACTCTACCATGTAGCCTATCTCCTACCAAGCCGAGAGGACTTAGGGACTTTCTTAGTTCATGCTATCAAGCAGTCCCTGCCACTGATTGGGGCTTCAGACCATGGCTACTCTGAGGCCATTTACCTAGAGGATCCGGAAGGCAATGGCATTGAAGTCTATCGCGATAAGCCAATCAGTCAATGGGAGATTGAATCGGACGGGCGCATCCCAGGCGTGACCCTAGAAATGGACGGTCAAGGCGTCTACGACAGCGCCAAGCCACTTGATGGCCCTTATAAAATGCCCGAAGGCTCTCGTATTGGTCATATTCACCTCAGTGTCCAAGATAGTAAGCGAGCGGCCGTCTGGTGGAACCAAGTCTTAGGTATGGAGACTAAATTCCAGATGTCTTCAGCGGCTTGGATGTCATCTGGGACCTATCACCACCAGTTAGCTGCCAACCAATGGGCAGGTAGCCGTCTAGCGCCACAAGAACCAGACCAAGCAGGACTTAAGCATTTTAGTATTGTCGCTAGCTCGCCTCAAGAAGAGGCCGCAATCGTCAAGCGCGCCCAAGATTTGGGGGCTAAAGTGCAAGCTCTAGAAGGGGGCTGGCAAGTAACCGATAGCAATGGCATTAGCCTAGTTTTACGGAGTTTGTAAGCTTGTCCATACCTTTGCTTTACGCTATAATAGTGTAGCGTAAGGAGGTTATGGCATGAAATTCTATTCTTATGACTATATGAAGAGTCGAATTAATATAACGGACTGGCTCCAATTGACCATTTTCGTTGGCTTGGCTATCTTAATTGGCTTGGCTATATGGTTTTACTACCATCGCAACAAGGATTCTAAGTACCGTGAATTAGCTATTATTGGGATTATCTGCTTCTTTATTTTAGCTGGGACTCGTTGGCAAGATGCGCAAGCTAAGCAAGCAGCCATTAGCCAATATTCAGGGGCTAGTCACTTGATGGAACAGGTGGCTGAAGATTTGGGGACTAAGCCCGAATTGCTCTATCTTAATACGGAAGCAGCGGCCGACGGAGGCATTATCAAATCCGGTGACCGCTACTATCGGACTATCATCGATAGAGAAGGACACTATATCCTTGAGGAAATGGCAGTTCAGCTGCCTAAGATCGAATTGGTGGAGGTAAAGCCATGACATTAAATTTTTTAGATATCGCCATTAAGCTAGCCTTAGGCGTGTTGGCCTTGGTTGTAGTCATTAATTTGACAGGTAAGGGCAATTTGGCGCCGGCTTCGGCCAGTGACCAGGTCCAAAACTATGTCCTAGGGGGCATTATTGGTGGGGTTATTTATAACCCTGGTATTTCTATCCTGCAATTTTTAATTATTCTCATGATTTGGTTAGTGCTAGTTCTGAGCTTTAAATGGCTGAAAACCCACAACCAACTTCTTAAGAAGACCATTGATGGGGAACCAACGGACTTGATTAGCCGTGGCGTCATCGATGTGGAAGCGACACGAGCAGCAGGTCTAACAGCTCAAGATTTGGCCTTCAAATTGCGTAGTCAGAATATCTACTCCATTAAGAAGGTTAAACGGGCAGTGATTGAACAAAATGGCAGCCTCAATATTGTGGTTTACGGTGAGGAGAATCCTAAGTATCCTCTGATTACAGACGGACATATTCAATATAAAACCTTGGATTCAATTGATAAGACGGAAGAATGGCTCATGCAAGCTATTGCAGAAGCAGGTCAGGAAGATGTGGCCAAAATTTTCTTGGCAGAATATATTGATGGTAACATCACCATCGTGGAATACTAGTCGTGCGTCTGGATCAAGTCATGAATCAGGCTGGCCTGGGTTCCCGTAATCAAGTCAAGCGACTGCTCAAGAGTTGCCAGGTGCAAGTCGATGGCCAGGTGGAGCGTAGGCCCAATCGTAATGTGGATCCTGGCTTGCAAGAAATCAAAGTCCAGGGAAGAATCTTGACCCAGCCGGCTGAGACCTATTGGCTATTACATAAGCCTCAGGGAGTCTTAACGGCAGTCACGGATGACCGCTTCACTACGGTCATTGACTGCCTGGCTCCTCAAGACCAGGCGCCAGGTCTTTATCCGGTAGGCCGTTTAGACCGTTCTACCACCGGCCTGGTCTTTCTGACCACCAACGGCCCTTTGGGTTATCGCATGTTGCATCCCCAATACCATGTGGAGAAGGAATACCAGGTAGTGGTCAATGGTCCGCTGACCCAGGACCATGTGGCTAGTTTTGCCCGAGGCATTCTGATTGATCAGGATCGTCCCTGTGCGCCAGCCCACTTGGTAATTGAGGCCTCTGGTCCGCAAGAAAGTCGGGCCCGCCTAACTATTCGGGAGGGCAAGTTCCACCAAGTCAAGAAGATGTTCCTGTCGGTAGGCGTCAAGGTGACGCAGCTTCACCGTCTGCGCATGGGCCACCTGGTTTTAGACCAGGACCTAGCCCCTGGTGCCTATCGGCCACTTAAGCAAGAAGAACTGGCACAATTGAAGCACTATCTTTAAGGATAGTAATGGGAAATATTTAGCAAAAAGTCAATAATCATTGAGAAAATAGGCTTTTAGCCGTATAATGTATAGTATCAAAAACAGAGTGAGGAGTGTTGAGAGTGAAAGAAATCGTCATTGTCGGTGCCGGTTATGCCGGTATCTCGGCCGCCCGTAAGTTGGGTAAGACCTTCAAGAATGACGCGGATGTTAAGATTACTTTGGTAGATAAGCATGCCTATCATACCTACATGACTGAATTGCATGAGGTAGCAGGGGGGCGTGTGGAAGCTAACGCGGTGAAGTATGACTTGCAACGTATCTTCAACAAATACAAGAAAGTACAACTAGTGACGGACACGGTTGTCGGAATCGATGAAGCCACCAAGACTGTCCAAGGTGAAAGCTACAGCTATCATTATGATTATTTGATTTTAGCCATGGGTGGCGAAGCTAACGATTTTGGCGTCGCAGGTGTTAAGGAAAATGGCTTTACCCTCTGGTCACTGGCGGCAGCAGAGCGCATTCGAGCTCATATCAAGGAATGCTGTGCCAAAGCAGAGCACGAACCTAACCAAGCTAAACGTCGCGCCTTACTCAGCTTCATTGTCTGCGGTGCAGGCTTTACTGGGGTTGAAATGGTTGGCGAGTTGATCGAATGGGTACCTCGCCTAGCTAAGGATTACCACTTAGATGAAGAAGAATTCTCTGTTCACTTGGTAGAAGCTGCGCCAAAAATCTTGGCTATGGTGACTGACAAGGAACAAGATAAGGCTATGCGTTACATGACCAAAGTCGGTATCAAAGTCTCAACTGGTGACGGGATTCAAGCCGTTAACAAGCATAACGTAGAGTTGGCCTCAGGCAAGACCATCGACAGCTACACTACGATTTGGACTGCCGGGGTGCAAGGTAATACCGAAGCCAAGGTCTTTGGTTTAGAGACTGGTCGGGCTAACCGTCTGGTGGCTGACCAATACATGGAAGCTAAGGACCACCCAGGTATCTATGTGGTAGGGGACTTGGTTTACTATGAAGATCCAAATGAAGGCGGTCGTCCAACGCCTCAAATCGTTCAGGCTGCTGAACAAACTGGGGAAACTGCGGCCCACAATATTATTGCCGATATCAAAGGAACGGAAAAACATGCCTACAAGGGTAAATATGATGGCTTTATGGTCTCTATTGGCTCCCGTTACGGGGTGGCCTTCCTCATGGGTAAATGGCATTTGACTGGCTTCTTCGCTATGTTGATGAAGCACTTAGTCAATGTGCTCTACTTCTTCACCATTCGTTCCTTCTACTACATGTGGACCTATGTCCGTCATGAGTTCTTCAAGATTAAGGACAAACGTAACATTTTCCGCGGGCATTTAGCTGCTCACGGTAACATCCTCTGGTCCGTACCACTGCGTTTCTTCTACGGGTCTGTCTGGCTCTTAGAAGGGCTTAAGAAGGCCTTCGGCCTCTGGGGGACTACTAACTGGTTTGGGGACAAGGTTGTCTTCCCATTTGCCTGGTTACAAGAAACTGCAAATGCTGCAGCATCAGCCGTGACTTCTGGCGCCTCTGAGGCAGCTAGCTCTATGTCATCTGTTGTGACTTCTGGCGCCTCTGAAGCTGTGAGCTCCGTATCTTCAGCTGTTACTAGTGGTACTTCTGAAGCGATGAGCTCTGCAGCTAGCGCTGCCGGCGGGGCAGTGGCTCAAGCCAGCCATGCTGTCTTTGGCCTCAGCTACGCTTATGGGGAAAGTCCAAAACCTGTCTTGGACGGTATGCCAGATTGGTTCGCGGCTATTATGCGCTTCTTCGTGCCTAACCGCGATATGGCCCTCTTTATGCAAAAATTCATGACCGTTATGGAAATCTTAATTGGTTTAGCCTTGATTGCGGGGCTCTTCGTCTGGTTAATCAATGCCGGGACGGTGGTCTTGGTTACTATGTTCTGCCTCTCAGGTATGTTCTACTGGGTTAACATCTGGTTTATTCCAGTTGCCATCGCCCTTATGAATGGCTCTGGTCGGGCCTTTGGTCTGGACTACTGGGTAATGCCTTGGTTAGGTAAGAAGCTGGATCGATGGCTCTATGGTCGAACCAGTCACCACTATGGGCCACCAGCCTAAATAATAAAGTAATAAGGAGGCCCCCGCGTGGGGCCTTGCTTTGTAAGAGGAGCTAGTATCTGCTTACTAACTAGAAAGGAGGCCACCCATGGTTCATCCGATATGGGAGTCTTTACCACTTATTCAAGAGGAACTCGTGGCGGTCAAAGCTCTGATGAAGTCAGAGCTCCAGCTTAAAATCCCGGATGTCCGGGAGAAAATTTTGGCCTATATGGATGCCCCAGGCAAGTACCTACGGGCCGGTCTCTGTTTGGCTATGGCCCAGCTGAGCCCAGAGGGCATCACCCAGTCCAAACGCTATATTGCGGCAGCCATTGAGGTCCTGCATTTGGCCACGCTCATTCATGACGATGTCATTGATGAGGCGGATACTCGCCGGGGCATTGAAGCCCTTCATATCCAAAAGTCTAACCGCTTGGCCATCTATGCGGGCGACTATCTGATGACCTATGCGGCTCGCTTGATTCAAAAGAGCCAACAGGAATTTGACCGTAATCCTCTGGATGCCTGGGTGATGGAGGGGATTCTGATTGGGGAGCTGAACCAACTTGCCAACCAATACCGTCAGGGTATGACCATGTATGATTACCTACGACAGATTCGAGGCAAGACGGCTCTCTTATTTGCAGCCGCGACTTTCTTCGGCTACTATAGCCTGAGCCAGTCAGCCCTGCAGAATCGCCAGGCCTTCTATCTGGGCCAAGCCATTGGCATGGCCTTTCAGCTCAGAGATGACCTAATTGACTACCAAGTGGATGTCGAGCTTAGTGGCAAACCCCGTATGCAGGATGTCCAAAATGGTATCTATACAGCGCCCCTAATTTTAGGCTTGCAGGCGGATCCGAGTCTACGTCAAGAACTTAAGGAGCGGGGCCAACCTTGGAGCCAGCAAGAGCTAGACCGGCTCTATCAAGCCCTAGTCGACTTAGGGACTTTGACAGAGACGGAGCGCCTGGTAGACAACTATCTAACCAAGGCTGAGAAGCGCCTGAGAGGACTAGGGGGCAAGCAAGAAAGCCAAACACTGGTCAACTTACTCAATCAAGTTATGAAAGGACACTTTTAAGAGGGGCTTGTCATGGACATGAGGCCCAAATTGCGTTAAACTATAAGATGTAAACATATACAGTAAAGGGGTAATTAGAATGAAAAAATCATTGTTAAAATCTACTATGCTTTTAGCAGCCGTTTTATCTTTGGGGACTAGCTTATCTAGCGTAGTGTTAGCGGAAGATGCTAAACCAGCTGCAACCACTACTTTTGAAGTCAAAGATTTGAAAGACGGCGAATATACCGCTGTGTCTGACGCTGACGAACGTGGCTGGAAACTCCACCACACCATCGTGGTCAAAGACGGCAAAGTTGCTTCTTCTAACTACGACTATGTCAACGACAAGGGCGAGAAGAAGTCTGAAAACGCTGAATACAACGACAAAATGAAAGAAAAAACTAAAGTTTCTGCAGCTGAAGCCATGAAGAAATTAGACGAAAGCCTGGTAAAAGACGGCAAGGCTGATGTAGTGACTGGCGCAAGCCACACTAGCGAAGTGTTCTTCTTCTCTACTAAGGTACTCTTGAAACAAGCCAAAGAAGGTAAGACTGGCGAAGTCAACATCTCTAAATTACCACTTCAAGATGGCGAATACACTTTGGAAGCACCAGCTGACCAACGTGGTTGGTCTACCAAGTTCGTCCTCACTGTCAAAGACGGTAAAGTAGAAAAAGCAGACTACGATATGTACAAAGACGGCAAACGTAAGTCTGAAGACGCTGACTACAACAAGATGATGGCTGATAAGACTAAAGTTTCTTACGCAGATGCAGTCAAGCAATTGAACGAAGCCTTAGTTAAGTCTAGCAATGCCAATGTAGATGTTGTGACTGGGGCAACCAACACAACTAACGCCTTCAAGACCTATGCTAAACAATTGTTAGAAGCAGCCGCTTTAGGTGAAAAAGAAGTCATCAAAGCAGCCGTTGTTGGCGAATAATAAGAAGTGAAGGGAGGCTGGGATTGTTCCCGGCCTCTATTTTTATGGCTCCAAGCAGAGCCTGCCTGATTTATCAGGTAAGATTAGCTAGGTGGCAGGCCAGATAGGGTGCCACCAAAAAGGAGTAAGTATGAAGAAAACAACGATAATGCAAGGCTTGGCTTTGGGCTTCTTAATCTTAGGCTCCTTGAGTCCCGTTTGGGTCAGTGCTGAGGAGACCAGCAGTAGCGCTAGCCAGTCTGCTAGCAGTGCTAGTGCTGAAGCAAGTTCGGAGCCCTTACCAGTGGTGACCACGCCCCTCATGCGGGCTGAAACCAAGCTCCATACGGCCGTTACCCTGCAAATTTTCCATGAGGGCTCAGAGGCCGAAGCGGCCATGACCGAAGCCTACGACTACATGGACCGCATGGAGCAACTGCTATCCACCAATTTGGAAGGGTCAGATGTCTACCGCATTAACCAGGCGGCAGGCCATGAGGCGGTCAAGGTTGATCCAGCCACCCTGACCATTATTAAGCAGGGCCTAGAAACGGCGGAAGTATCAGGCGGGCGCTTCGATATTTCCATTGGGGCCGTATCCAATCTCTGGAAGATTGGCGATGTGGATGCGCGCAAGCCTAGCGATCAAGAAATTCAGGCAGCCCTGCCTAAGATTGACTACCACAAAATCACCCTAGATGAAGCAGCCCAAACGGTACGCCTAGAAGAAGAGGGCATGGCCCTAGAATTGGGTGGGATTTCCAAGGGCTATATTGCCGACGGCATCCGCAATATCTTCGCTAAACATGGGGTCAATACGGCCATTATCAACCTAGGTGGTAATGTCATTGTCATGGGCACCTCGCCATCCAGTCCTGAGGGGTGGAATGTTGGGGTCCAAGATCCTGATGAGGTGCGGGGTCAAGTCGTGGGAACCAAACGGGTCATCGACGGGACAGTCGTGACTTCTGGAATCTATGAACGTTATGTGGAAGTGGACGGGGTCCGCTATCACCACATCCTGGATCCTAAGACGGGCTACCCGGTGGATAATGACCTGTCAGGGGCGACTATTTTTACCAAAGTATCGCTCAAGGCCGATGCCCTGTCGACCACACTCTTCCTCTTGGGGACCAAGGATGGCTTGGCCTTTATTGAGAGCCTAGATGGGGTTGAAGCGGTGCTGATTGATAAAGATCACGGGGTCCACGTGACTTCTGGCCTCAAGGATAGCTTCCAACTAACGAATGAGGGGTATCATCTTGTTGAAGATTAAGCAAAAGCTAGCGATTTTCTTTGAGTTTGTTGAGCTCAGGACCAAGGTGGCCAGCGTCTTTCCCATGCTGGCGGGCTTCTTGTGGACCTATTATCGCTTGGGGCGTTTCAATTGGGTTAATAGTAGCCTCTTCGCCTTGGCGGTGCTGAGCTTCGATATGTGTACGACGGCCATTAATAATGCCGTTGATTACCACAAGGCCGTGGATCTGGATTACAAAACCAGCGAAAATGTCATTGGGGTCCATCAATTAGATTTTGGGCAAATGGTCCGGATTATTTTTGGCCTCTTGGCCTTCTCGGTTATTGTCTCCCTAGTCATCGTCAGTCGGACGGATGTCCTCCTGCTAGTGCTTGGCGGCCTCTGCTTCCTAATAGGGATTGGCTATACTTATGGACCTATGCCCTTATCACGCCTGCCCCTAGGGGAAGTCTTCTCAGGCCTTACCATGGGTTTTGGCATCTTCTTCCTAGCCGTCTATATGACCGCTTACGACCAGTTGCTTTGGAGCCAGTGGACAGGTGGGATGGTGACCATTGGCTGGAACTGGGCCCTGACCCTGGAGCTCTTCTGCTACAGCCTGCCCCTGGTCAGCTTAATTGCCGGCATTATGCTAGCCAATAATACCTGTGACTTGGAAGTGGATATCCGCAACCACCGCTTCACCCTAGTTTATTACCTAGGCAAAGCGCGAGCGCTAGCCCTCTATACTGGTTTGCAAGTTCTGCCCTGGCTAGTCTTATTGGGCCTGGCTTTGACAGGGCGCCTGCCAATCTGGGGCTTGGTGACTTTTGTCGGCCTGGCTCTCCATTGGCCTAAGGTCCTAGCCTTCCGTGCCAAGCAGGTCAAGCGCGAAACCTTCGTCCTCTCGGTCCAATCCTTTGTCCTAGTGGCCAGCCTCTATTGTGCATGGTTGCTGCTGGGCATTTTCCTATAAAGTATGCGAGCCACTATCCCTTTCTACCAAATGGGATAGTGGCTCTTTTGATATGGGGGAGCAATCAGGGATGATGGCTTGCGGAAGACAAAAACAGTAAGCCATTTGGCTTACTGTCTTGCTAGCTTATTGCTGTTCTTTTACATATTGCTGGATGGCATCGCAGACATATTGAGCAGTGCCAGCCCCGAACTTATCGATGTTTTGTTTGAAGTCTGGATTCTGTACGTAGCCCTTGCCAATACTTGCGAACACCTCAAGCGGGCAGTCAAAGGCGTATTGGCACAAATGTTGATGCAGTTTTTCGGCTAAAGCGACATTCTCTTGAGCCGTGGCACTGATACCGTTTGCCAGGTTGTCAGCAAAGGCAAAGAAACAATGATTGAAGCCATCTGCAATTTCTTGTTCTTTTCCTTTTTGTTTTTCGATTGCGGCCTCAATGACTTCCTTACCATACTTGTCCTTGGCTGCTTGCTCGTATTGTTGATTTTCATGGTAGGTGAATCCCTTAAATTTCTCTTGTGTTGACATTGTAATACTCCTTTCTTGAGACTCGATGGTCTTTTCCAATGTTTCAATCAGTGTCAGGAGTTTTTGTTTTTCTATCTGCATTAAATCCAGTTGCCGTCTCAGGTGATAGAGGACCTCGCTATCCTCTTCTTGGAGCAGTCCCTTGATCTTCTTCAGCGAAAATCCCAGGTGCTTATAGAATAGAATCATCTGTAAAAGTGAGAGATCGTCCTCAGAATAGTACCGGTAGCCGTTCTCTCTCTTTTGAGGAGACAGTAGGCCGATTTCATCATAGTGGTGTAAGGTGCGCACTGAAACCCCACTTATTTTGCTCACTTCTCTAATCAAATACATAGACTTACCTCCTAACACACATTAATCATACACCCTGACCTTACGTTAAGGTCAACACCTTTTTATAAAAATTTTTTTCTCCCTAGCTTGGATGACAGGTCCAGGCCAGGGAGGCCTTTTTGGGTATTAGAGCCTATGCTATAATAGGATAAAAGGGGTGTTAGGATGAAAGCAGGGCGTCTTTTAGGAATTTTGCATTATTTGTTGGCTCATGGCCGGACCCCAGCCCGAGTCTTGGCCCAGCGTTTTGAGGTGACTGAGCGGACCATTTTGCGGGATATGGATGATCTATCGGAATTTGGCGTGCCGGTTTATGCCATTCAGGGCCAAGGGGGAGGCTGGGAAATTGACTGGAGCTATGTCTTGCCGGCTGGACTGCTCCAAGAGCAAGAACAGAGCCAGATTTTGGCCGCACTCGAGGCCAGTCAGGCTGATGATGGACTCTTAGATAAGTTGAAGGCCCATTTCAAAGGCAGTCAAAAAGCCGACCACTGGCTCTTGGTGGACCAAACTACTTGGCATCAAAGCCCCCATCTATCTCATGACTTTGACCTGCTCAAGCAGGCTATTTTGGAGCGTCACTTGGTGACCTTTCTCTACTGTTCTAATCAGGGTATCTGGAGTCAGCGGCAGGTGGAGCCAGCTCGGCTAGTGCTCAAGCACTATGGCTGGTATCTCTATGCCTGGTGCCGGGAACGGCAAGCCTTTCGCTATTTTAAGTTAAGTCGTATGCAGGACCTCCAAGTCTTGACGCAAGGCTTTGATTCGGATTATAGCCACTTGGACTTGCCTCAGACCATGTCAGAGTCAGACTTAAGTTCAGTCAATCTACGCTTTAATGACCAGGTGGCCTATCGGGTCTATGATGATTTCGCTGGACTAGCGGTCAAGGATGACCAAGGCAGCCTCCTAGTTGAGACCCAGCTGCCAATTAGTCAGGACCTGGTGGCTTACCTCTTATCTTACGGCCCCCATGTTCAAGTCCTGGCCCCTCAGTCACTAGCCCAAGCATTCCAGCATCAAATAAAAGAAATGTGGCAAAAAACTCAACCCTGACAGAAGATGTCGGGGTTAGCTTGCTATACTAGACTTATCAAAGAGTTAAAGGAGGAAGTATCATGACCTACGATGTCAAAAAAGCCGACCCCCTATACAAGGCCAAGGAGGCGCCGGCCCTAGTGACTGTGACTAGTCAACGCTTCTTAGAGATGACGGGGCAGGGTGACCCCAATGAGGAAGGGGGTGCCTACAGTCAGGCGCTGGCCATTCTCTACGGTGTAGCTTACGCCCTCAAGATGTCCTACAAGACTGACTATGTCATTCCCGACTTCCAGCAATATGTAGTCGCGCCCCTGGAAGGCCTCTGGTGGCAAGAAGACCAGCTTCAAGGGCAAGTCGACTATAGTCACAAGGCTAATTTTCATTGGCACGCCTTAATCCGAGTACCTGACTTCATCCGGCCAGAGGATGTGGAATGGGCCAAGGCGCAAGTTAAAGCCAAGAAAGGTCTGGACTGTCAGGCGCTCACACTGGCTAGCTTGGACGAAGGCCTCTGTATCCAGTGCCTGCACCTGGGGAGCTATGATAAGGAGCCTGCCACCATGGCTAAGATGCATGACTTCATAGAGGCTTCTGGCTATGAGCTAGACTTCCAAGAGGACCGACACCACCATGAAATCTACCTGTCCGATCCCCGGCGGGTGGCTCCGGACAAGCTCAAGACTATTTTGCGGGTGCCTATTAAACCTAAGGCTATCTAGTAAGAAAGAGCCCTTATCGCTAAGATAAAGGCTCTTTTCTATAAATTTGTTTTCTATCGACTTTCGCTAGAGTTATCTGATGAATCACTGGCTTGGTCAGAGGAAGGGGAGTCGGATGGTTTCTTCCAATCGCGGTTTTTGATTTGGGTAATGGCCAGCAGGGTCTCATCGGGAAGGGTTAGGCGACCTTGGGCATCGTAGACGAAGGTTAGTTTAATCTCGTGGACGCGGGTTGGATATTCTAAGGGGACCCGGTGATTGCCGTCGATGTTTACCTCATTGATAGCATAATTCTTGAGCGCTCGGTTAATGAGGAGGCTGGCTGCTGGACTCTCAGGAAGATCCTTTGTGTATTTAGCTCGCATTTTTTCAATGTAGGGCATAATCTCAGTTTGGAAGTTTGGCGCATATTGTAGCATGGCTTCATACTGGTATTGATCGATATAGCGAACCTCAACGGACACATTGACCGTGTCGCCGTCTATTTTCAGGTCTTTGATTGCAAATTTATTGGCGACCTGATGGGAGTCCACCATCACCTTAATGCTGTCACGTAGCTCCTTGCCGAGGGTGATTGGTTTGCCTAGGAAGTCAACGCTAAAGTCGGCATGGATAATGTCGCCGTATGGCTCTTTCAAGGCGGCAATACTAAGTTCAGTCAACTTATCATATAAGGCTTCATCATCCATTTGCACTAAATCAGCCCGTTTAGGGGCACCAGAATTATAGTAAAAGGCTTGGAGGGCGAAGGTAACATCTTCACGTACCTGGTCTTCAGTTCTTGGCGCCGGATGGAGGGTAAGGGTGGTGGCAGGAATGGCATCGAGGGGTTCTTCAATATTGGTGAAGTCTTTATCACGGATATTGATGATTCGAGGCGCTGCTTGGACCATAGGACCGGCTAGACAGGTTAGAGCTAAGCTAGCTAGCAGGACTTTTTTGAGTGCTTTCACAGGATCACTTCCTTTGTAATAAATATATTAGGATAATAGTACCATAATAGGATAGGCTTGTCTTCCTTTCAGTGCAATTTGTGGCGAAATGGTGTAAACTAGTAGGTGATAAGACAAGAATGGAAGTGACTGTATGAAAGCAATCCGTCTCATGGATGTTGTAAAATATACCAAGGCCATCGACTATACGGCCAAAGATCGTCAGATTTCAATCACCAGCGTCGAATTCGATGCCCGCAAGGTGACGCCTGGCTCTCTATTCGTTCCGCTAGTAGGGGGAGCGACAGACGGCCATTCCTATATTCAACAAGCCCTCGATAATGGGGCTGTGGCCACCCTCTGGTCCGCAGACCCAGCTCAGGCGCCGAGTGATGACCTAGCAGTTGTCTTCGTAGATGATACCCTCCAGGCTTTTCAAGACTTGGCTAACTTCTACCGTCGGGACCTTAATCCTATTGTGGTAGGGGTAACGGGTTCAAACGGCAAGACCACGACCAAGGATATGACCGCCATGGTTCTCCAAGCCAAGTACCGGGTTCACAAGACTCAGGGTAACTACAACAATGAGATTGGCCTGCCTTATACCTTACTTCAGATGCCGGAAGACACCCAAGTGGCGGTCATCGAGATGGGCATGTCCGATTTCGGGGAAATTAAGCAACTGAGTGAGATTGCCCAGCCTGATATTGCGGCCATCACTCTGATTGGTGAGAGCCACCTGGAATTCTTGGGTTCCCGTGCTGGGATTGCCCAGGCTAAGTTGGAGATTCTATACGGCCTCAAGCCAAATGGCGTCTTGCTCTATCCAGCTAACGAGCCACTGATTGAGTCCCAAATGCCTGAAATTGACCAGCCAATTTACCTACGTTCCTTCGGCTTCACAGACCATGCGGATGCCTTCGCCTATGACATGGTGGAGGAAGTGGACCGGACCTACTTCAAGACCAATCTGGAACCTAATGTCACTTGCACCATTCCAGTCCTAGGGGCCTACAATGTCAGCAATGCCCTGATTGCCCTCAGTGTGGCAGAGCTATTAGATGTGCCACTAGAACAGGCCATCTTCCAATTAGCTAACTTCCAGTTGACGGCTAACCGTCTAGAATGGTTGACCACCCACCAAGGGGCGCGCCTACTTAATGATGCCTATAATGCTAGCCCAACCTCTGTCTTAGCCGTGTTGAAGAGCTTGGCTGCCCTTAACTTGGCGCCTGGCCAACGCCGAATTGCTGTCTTAGGGGATGTGCGCGAACTAGGTGAAGCCAGTGCCGAACTGCACCGTTCCCTAGCACAAGGCCTAGCGCCAGAAAGCTTCGAGCGGGTTTACCTCTTCGGTCCAGAAATCGTTAGTCTCTACGAGGCCTTGCAAGACCGCTATGAAGCCGGCCACCTCTTCTACGAGCCGGCTGACCACAGCCGCTTAATTGCGCAATTGCAGGCTGATTTGACAGATAAGGACCTAGTCCTAGTCAAGTCTAGCTTCGGAACAGACCTCTTGCAGGTAGTCACTGCCCTAACTGGTAAGGAGACACACTAGAAGAAAAGAAGAGCGACAAGCAGGAGATAGCTTGTCGCTTTTTTGCATAGGATGAAGGTGGATAGGGGGCCAGTGGCTACGCTAGCACTTTCTAGGGATTAGCAATCCTATTGCATATAGGAAAGAAAGGTTGTACAATTATGGTAGCGTAACCATTTCTTGTCTAACTTGGATTTATGGGATGTAGGTGCTATGAAAAATGAAAAATATTATCAAGTGGAATCTCCTATTATTTTTCTCAATATTAACCTGTTTTTCATCATATACAATGGTGCAGTGGGAGCAAGATGCTCACCTGCGACAACTCTTCTTGCTTCCTGATTCCTATCAACAATTCAGGGTGCCAAGCTATATCAAAGAGCCGGAAAAAAGAGCGCGACTAAAGCAAAAATTAGTGATGCTGAGCCAAGAATTTGATGTCAATCTTGTGGTCAGAATCACTAATTTAAGTGGTACTTCATTTCAAGAAAGTTATCAGCAAAGATATAGCTCGCGGAAGAATTTTGATTATTTCATAACAAAGTTGAATCGAAGTCAACTTTTGGACCACCTAGAAATGAAGCCTCGAGCAGATGAGAGTTCGGGTCTTATTGCGTCAAGGGTGTATAACAATGGGCATTTCTCTGTTTATCAGTTTGATCAATTAGAGGATCATTTTTATAGTCTGTTTCTTGAGACGGATAATCCCCAAACCTATTCAGCTTTCCTCAAGCAATTTCAATTAGCCTACAATGAGGTAATGGGGACAAACTATGGCTTGCAAGCCTTCCAATATAAGGGGGCTAAAGAAACTCTCCTAGGTAGAGATTTCAAACCTGCCATCAAAAGTATGATTTATGGTGCCATTATTTGGCTCTTACTCCTGATGGTCTGGCTACTCAGTAAGTCGAAAGAATTAGCTGTACTGAGAATGCATGGTTATAGCAGTCTTCATGCTTTGTGCCATCTTTGCCTTGATCGCGTAAGCCTTGTTTTTCTAATTGCCAATTTGGCAGTTAATCTCTGGCTGATAAAAGATTTGAGCCACTTAAATTTCCTATGGATAGGGCTGATTTACCTAGCTATCGCTTTGTTAGCTTGGTTGGTTATTGGCCTGCTCTCTTGGCTACCCATAAATTCTCTCTTGGGGCAATTGAAATTTAATCACTACTTTTTAATGCCTGTCATTGCCACTAAACTATTTGGTTTCTTTATTTGCTTTAGCCTGCTATTGCCAATTACGGGTTTGATGGCGGTCTATCGGGGAGGAGAGCATGACCCGTCTCTCAATAATTATGGAGTCCTCGATCCAGGTTTTCCTGGCAAGGACTTCTTTGCTGCGCGAGACGGAGACGATATCTACCGTGGTCTTTCTTTAGTTCCTTTATTTAAATATCTGGATCGCTTTAATTTAATTATCTTTGATACCAGTCAATTGGCTAGGCCTGGTTTTAATCAAGAAAAGCCATTCGAGAATCGTGTTATGGTAAATGAATATTACCTTCATAAGTATCCTTTGCTGACGACAAAAGGGCAGCCGATAAAAGTAGATACAGAGTCGCCTAAACGTATCGTAATAGTGCCTGACACACTCTTGCCTTATCTCAAAGAAATTAAGGACTATTATGCAGAAAAAAACAGAAATACGGGAGTGCTTGAACAAGATGTGGAAATCTACGTTCGCGATAGCAAGCAAGCCATTGTTGACCTCAATCATCCTGGTCGTAAGCTAGCTGAAGATGTGATTTTTCTGGTTCAGAAGTACAATGATTATGACCTCAATTGGTGGTATATAGGGGGATATGGGTTGGAGTCTCGAGCTAAGATTGATATGACGATGATGACTGCGCAAGACTATAGGGATTTAAAGAATCTGCTCAAGGACTTGGCCCAAGATGACAATTTTGCCTACCTCCTGCCTATCTCCAAGGTCAAGGAAGAACGCTATAAATTAATTATTGGGGAAAGTGTGGCCTATCTAAGTCAAATTGGCTTTGCTGTCTACTTGTTGTTTGGCATTACGCTGCTAACGGTCTTGTTATACACTAAAGTCTATGCTAATAAGATCGCCGTAAAATACCTTCATGGCTATTCCTTATCCCATTCCTTTGCTTGGCTTTATCTCATTCTAGCGATTCAAGCCCTCATCTACGTCTTGTATATTTGGGGGAATGGCATGGCGGGTGAGTTTTATCTGGCCCTTGCCTTAATGACTTTAGCTGAGTTAGCAATGATAGGATACAGTATTCGCTCTATTGCCAGACGTCGGATTGTTGATTACATTCAAGGAGGCGAAAATACATGATACACTTAGCCCATATGGATAAAAATTTTGGCCGACACCAGGTCCTTAAGGACGTCAATCTAGATGTTCCTGCTCACTCCTTTACAGTTATTCATGGCAAAAGTGGTAGCGGCAAGTCTACGCTACTCAATATTTTAGGTCTTTTGACTCATTATGATGCGGGCCAATACCAACTGTTTGGACAGCCCGCACCTGCACCCTACAGCAGTCAAGCCATGAAATTGCGACGGGAAGCAATTTCCTATGTTTTTCAAAATTTCGCCCTCATCGACAATGAGAGCATCGAGCAGAATCTTAAGCTAGCCAGTCACTATCTGCCTAAGTCTCAAGCTAGCCGACAGGCCATGTTAGCAGCTTTAGAGGCAGTGAATCTCGACTTGCCACTTAAGACCAAGGTCTACACCATGTCAGGTGGAGAGAAACAACGCCTAGCTTTGGCTCGACTCAAATTGCGGGACAGTCGTCTCATTCTAGCCGATGAGCCAACAGGTTCCCTAGACGCCGAGAATAAGACGATTATCATCCAATTACTCAGATCATTTGCTGACCAAGGAAAGGCAGTGCTTGTCGTAACCCACGACCCAGATTTCTTAGAGGTAGCCGACTCAAGGATGGAGTTGAATTAGGCTAGATGAGCTATGGCTTCTAAAGTCACGATTTATAAGTAAGTCAGGATGTCATTTGCCTAGTCCTCTCAGTTGTGTTTCCCTCCTAGTCATGGTACACTAAGAGTTAGAGGTTACAACCATACAACGCGTTAACAAAGCAACATGTGTAACTTGACCGCTTGATGGCCGACGGATTCGGCATCGCCTAGCGGTCAATTTTGATGTCTTGATGACAAGATGCCACTGGAATCAACCCCAAAATTTTAGATAGAAAAGAGACGATATACCTTTGAAATTTACAGAACTTAACCTGATTCAGCCCTTGCTCGACTCACTAGCCGATATGGGCTTTGAAGAGCCAACCCCGATCCAACAACAAGCAGTGCCTGTGGCCTTAGAAGGCCAAGACTTGATTGGTCAAGCCCAAACAGGGACCGGGAAGACGGCGGCCTTTGGCTTGCCAATGCTCAATAAATTGGACAAGAATCAATCCGCCATCCAAGGCTTGGTAGTAGCCCCAACCCGGGAATTAGCCATCCAAGTACAAGAAGAACTCTACCGCCTCGGTAAGTACCAACGTGCCCGTATTTATGTGGTCTACGGGGGGTCTTCCATCGGTAAGCAAATCGAATGGATCAAGCGTAATCAACCACAAATCGTGGTCGGGACGCCAGGTCGTATTCTAGACTTGATGCGTCGTAAGGCACTTAGCCTCAAGCATCTCAAGACCTTAGTTTTAGACGAAGCCGACGAAATGCTCAACATGGGCTTTATTGAAGACGTCAAGGAAATCGTGGCGACCACGCCAGCTTCACGTCAAACCCTCTTGTTCTCAGCGACCATGCCACCTGAAATCCGCAGCCTAGCAGACCAATTCCTTAAGGAACCTGCTCACGTCAAGATTGAAGCCAAGCAAATGACCGCTGACTTGATTGAACAGTTCTTCATCAAATGCCGAGATGACGAGAAGTTTGATATCTTCACTCGCTTGTTGGATGTTCAGATGCCAACACAAGCCATTGTCTTCTGCCGTACTAAGAAGCGGGTTGATGAGGTGGCCCGGGGCCTTAGCCTGCGCGGCTACAATGCTGAACTCATCCACGGTGACATTCCGCAACAGAAGCGGACTAGCGTCATCAATGCCTTCCGTCAAGGTCAAGTAGAGCTCTTGGTAGCGACTGACGTGGCGGCGCGGGGCTTGGATATTTCCGGCGTAACCCACGTCTACAACTATGATATCAGTCAGGACCCAGAATCTTACGTTCACCGTATTGGCCGTACAGGCCGTGCCGGCAACGAAGGTATGTCCATCACTTTCGTGACGCCAGCGGAAATGTCTTATCTGCGCGTGATTGAAGACTTGACCCGCAAACGTATGCAACCAATGAAGCCGCCAACCTTGAAGGAGGCGCAAGCAGGTCAGGTTCAATCATTGATTGATCAGCTTAATGAGACCTTGGAAGCCGGCGATGCTGATGAGCACCGCAACACAGCCAAGCTCCTGCTCAACCACTATCAAGCTAACGACTTGGTAGCGGCTATGTTAGGGCAAATCCTATCTAGCAACAGCCAAGTAGAAGTTCAAATCTCACCACAAAAACCATTGCCAAATGCCCACCGCAAGTCTGGTGGTTACAAGACAGGCAAGGGCGGTGGCAACGGCCGTCGCGGTCATCACGGTAAGAAACGCGACTTCCACAAGGACCGTGGCGACCGTCAAGACCATGGTCATAAGGAACGTTTTGACCGCAAGGACAAGCGGCCACGTTCAGCTGCTAAGCCTGGCGGCAAGCCTAAGGCGGACGGCGGCAAGAAACAATATACCATTAAAAAACGAACCAACTAACCAGAGAATAAGCCCAAAGGAGCGTGGCGATCGTGCGTATTGGAACTGACATTATTGAAATCGACCGAATTCAAGAAGCAGTGGCGCGGTCGCCACGCTTTGCGTCTAAGGTCTTGACAACAGAGGAATTGGCTCGCTATGAGACCATGAAGGAGCATCGGGCCCTCGAATTCTTGGCAGGCCGCTTTGCTGCCAAGGAAGCCTATGTCAAGGCCTTGGGGACAGGCATTGGCCGGATTCGCTTCACCGATATGAGCATTGCCAACAAACCATCGGGTGCGCCATATTTTGCGGCGGCCCCCCTGACGGCAGGCGTCCAGCTCAGTATCAGTCATTCGGACCACTATGCTACAGCCACCGTCCTGATTGAGCAAGATGAAGCCAGCTTGCAGGCGGCTTTGGATCAGTATTTGACTAGAGAAGATTAGAGTAAAAGGTAGGAAAGTCTTATGTCACAAGCCAGTGAACACCGCCCAACAGTGGCGATAATTAATCTCAATGCAATTCAACACAATGTGAGGGAAATGAAGCGTCATCTGGAGCCCGACCAGGCCCTCTATGCCGTTGTTAAGGCTAACGGTTACGGGCACGGGGCAGTTGCCGTCGCCAAGTCAGCCCTGGCAGCCGGCGCGCAAGGCCTAGCCGTTGCCACCGTTGACGAGGGGATTGAACTCCGTCAAGCCGGCCTCCTAGCCCAGCCTATCTTAATCTTGGGCTTGGTAGACCCTCGTGCCATCGCTGAGCTGGTCTACTATCGCCTGACCGTCATTGTCTCTGACCTAATCTGGTTCCAGGAAGCCTGGGCTCAGTTAGTATCCAACCACCAAGAAAGCCTGCTGGATGATGCCAAGCTCAAGGTGCATTTGGCCTTGGATACGGGCATGGGGCGCATCGGCCTACGGACAGTAGAAGAAGTCCAAGCCTTCGCTGAGGGCATTCAGGCCTTTCCATGGGTCAACTGGGAAGGGGTCGACACCCACTTCTCAACTGCCGGCGGGGGTGACCCTGCCTATGTGGAGACCCAGTGGGCTAAATGGCAGAAGCTACTGACCGCTGTGCCGGACTCAGTCACTGTGCGACACTATGCTAACTCCGCTATGGGCGTGTGGTTCAAGCGTCAACCGGTTTCTTCCATTGAGCGCTTCGGCATCTCCATGTATGGTATGCATCCTAAGGATGAGCGTTCTAGCCTGCCCATTGATTTGCAGCCAGCCCTCCAATTGATTTCGGAAATTGTCTACGTCAAGCAAGTGGAAAAGGGCAGCAAGATTTCCTACGGGGCGACCTATGAAGCCCAGGAAGATGAGTGGATTGCGACCATTCCAATCGGTTACGCAGACGGTTGGTTCCGTCACTACAAGGACATTCCTGTCTTGGTGGAAGGCCATGCTTGCCCAGTCCTTGGCGTCATTAATATGGACCAACTGATGATTCGCTTGCCACATCAAGTGCCAGTGGGAACCACCGTCACCTTGATTGGTCAGGACCACCACTTAGAGAACCACGCTGCAGACTTGGCTCGTCAGGTTGGGACTATTTCCTATGAAATCTTCTGCGGGCTCAGCGATCGCATTCCACGGATTTACCTTCAAGATGAGGAAGGGGAGGACTAAGATGCTTACTGTTCATCAGCTGACCGTCGGGTCACTGGAGGAAAATACTTATGCAGTCGTCAATGAAGCTGGCCAGGCCCTCTTAATCGATCCAGGGGCTGACGCGCCTAAGATTCTGGACTGGATTGAGTCCAAGGGTTGGGCGCCACAGGCCATCCTTCTGACTCATGCCCACCACGATCATATCGGGGCGGTGGATGCAGTGCGGGACCGTTATGGCATTCCACTCTATATGCATCCAGTGGAGTCAGGCTTCCTCAATCAACCCGAACTCAACCTGTCGGCTTACTGGGGTCAGCCATTTACGGCGCGTCCAGCAGAAGTCCTCTGGGAGGATCTAGGGGATAAGGAAGTGGCGGGTTTCCACTTCAAAGTGGTCTTCGTGCCAGGTCATAGCCCAGGCCACGTGGCTTATATTTTTGCTGAGGACCATTTCGTACTATCCGGTGATACCATCTTCGCCCAAAGCATCGGGCGGACGGACCTGCCAGGTGGCTCCTACATTGAGCTTATGCAGTCCATCCATCGGGAGTTGATTCAGTTGCCAGAAGACTATGTCCTCTATCCAGGTCACGGCCCGGCTGTGACCGTGGGCGAGTCCTTAGCGACTAATCCCTATTTTGAAGTCTTTCGCAATTTGTTTAAGCATCGGTTTGAAGAATAAAATAGTTGAAGGGGTGGTGAGGACTGACCCCAAAAAGTGAGAATTAAATAAAAACACCTCCAAGTTGGATTTGGTACAATATAATCAAATGCACATGGAGGTGTTTTTATTTAATTCTCATTTACGGGGGTCAGTGCCAAAGGTTATGAAGTTTGGGCAAGAAAACACAATATCAAAACAATGGCTGATTCAATAATTAAACTTAGAGAACAAGGAATTAATTCAATTACACAACTCGATGATCTAATCAAAAAATCTGCCGATGATAGACAAGTCTTGTTAGATAAAATAAAGATAATTGAAGAAGTTAAGTGGATTAACAAGATACTAGATCATACTTCAGGAAAACTGGCCGTTATTGAATGGACAAAAGAAGATCTTTGTGGTGATAAACTTTATCAGATATAGGAGGAAAAATGAAGAAAACTAAAGTTGCCTTTGTGTGTGTTCACAATTCATGCAGAAGTCAAATCGCTGAAGCACTGACAAAGAAATTTGCAGGAGATTCTATGGAGGTATATTCTGCAGGAACAGAATTAAAGGATCAAATTAATCAGGATGCAGTAAGACTTGTCAAAGAAATATATGCAATTGATATGGAAGAGACCCAAAAGCCAAAACTTTTAGATGACATTCCTGAAGTGGATTATCTTATTACAATGGGATGTAATGTCGTTTGTCCTATTTTACCTTACACTGTTAAAAAAGATGATTGGGGACTTGAGGATCCTAGTGGAAAAAATGATCAAGAGTTTATTAAAACAATTAAGGAGATTGAAAGTAAGGTTCATAAATTAATAGAGGAAGTTGAGGCAATTTATTTTCGTGTGGAATTATAAAAAGGAGTCATCACTTGATGAACTCCTTTTTTGAGGCTATATAAGTTGCAGTTTTCTTATATGTATAACGATAGATTAGTGGATTCTCTTCTAAGGTGCTTATGTCGAAAATGAAGAAGTGATCACGGTTATCTCTAGCCTTTTCCTTATTGAGGACAAAGTAATTCTTACGAGAAGTTGCCATTGTTTTGAGGATATCATCAGTCAGAAAGGTCAATGGAATATTCATGTTGGAGTAGCGGTAGAAGTCACGTTCAAAATCTTGGTAGCTCTCGCTGTAATAGTCCATTTGTAGGTGATTACGCTGAAATTCAAGCTGATTCATAGAGCACCTCCTCAACAAGTTCAATACTAATAATGTTATGTACTTAAAGTCTTATGCAGATTGGTTATTTTGTTATTAGAATTGGGTACTCCAAGTCTTTTTTTATGAATTTTTTTATTCACTCAAAAAAACACTTGAATTAATTAATGAAAAGGGTTATACTATGTTCAAGCAAATACTTGAATGATATTGGGGTGAGAATATGATTAAAAAAGATACTTGTGAAATTTATTATTATGACGAAGAAAAGGTCAATCGAATACAAGGTAATTTACAGACAGTAGATATTTCTAGTGTTGCCCAAATGTTAAAAGCTATTGCAGATAAAAATAGAGCAAAAATTACCTATGCATTGTGTCAAGATGACGAACTGTGTGTGTGTGATATTGCAAATATTATAGGTGTTACGGTTGCAAATGCCTCTCATCACCTGCGAACGCTCCATAAGCAAGGGATTGTTAAGTTTCGAAAAGAGGGAAAACTTGCATTTTATTCATTAGATGATGAGCATATCAGACAAATTATGATGATTGCATTGGCACTTAAGAAAGAGGTGAAGATCAATGTCTAGTGGGAAAGCAAAACAGTTCGAAGAAGAAATGAAAGCCTATCGTGTTCAAGGATTTACTTGTACTAACTGTGCAGCCATTTTTGAAAATAATGTTAAAGAACTTCCCGGTGTTCAGGATGCGAAAGTAAATTTCGGAGCATCTAAAGTTTATGTTAAAGGGACGACAACCATTGAAGAATTAGAAAAAGCAGGAGCATTTGAAAATTTAAAAATTCGAGATGAAAAAGAACAAAGGGTAGAAGGAGAACCTTTTTGGAAGCAGAAAGAAAACATTAAGGTATATATATCAGCTCTTTTACTTGTAGTTAGCTGGTTCTTAGGAGAGCAGTATGGTGAAGAGCATGTTCTACCGACAATTGGTTATGCAGCGTCCATTTTAATCGGTGGATATTCGTTATTTATTAAAGGTCTCAAAAATTTAAGCAGATTAAATTTCGATATGAATACGCTTATGACTATTGCCATTATAGGAGCTGCAATTATTGGTGAATGGGGTGAAGGGGCAACCGTTGTTATCCTATTTGCGATTAGTGAAGCATTAGAGCGTTATTCAATGGATAAAGCACGTCAATCTATTGAATCTTTAATGGATATTGCCCCAAAAGAAGCGTTAATTCGACGAGGCAATGAAGAAATGATGATTCATGTTGATGAGATTCAAGTTGGAGACATCATGATAGTTAAGCCCGGTCAAAAGTTAGCAATGGATGGAATAGTGGTTAAAGGTACATCGACATTAAATCAGGCTGCGATTACAGGTGAAAGTGTTCCAGTAACGAAAATCACAAATGATGAAGTATTTGCAGGAACCTTGAATGAAGAAGGGTTACTTGAGGTTAAAGTAACAAAACGAGTTGAAGATACCACTCTTTCAAAAATCATTCACTTGGTAGAAGAAGCCCAAGCAGAACGGGCCCCCTCTCAAGCGTTTGTCGATAAATTTGCAAAATACTATACACCAGCTATTGTCATACTAGCTCTTTTAATTGTAGTAGTTCCACCATTATTTGGCGGAGACTGGAGCCAATGGATTTATCAAGGATTAGCTGTATTAGTGGTTGGTTGTCCTTGTGCATTAGTAGTCTCAACTCCAGTTGCTGTGGTTACAGCAATAGGAAATGCAGCGAAAAATGGTGTATTAATTAAAGGTGGTATCCATTTAGAAGCAGCAGGACACTTAAAAGCGATAGCCTTTGATAAAACAGGAACATTAACCAAAGGGATTCCAGCTGTAACAGACATTGTGACATATGGTAGAAATGAAAATGAATTAATAACCATAACATCAGCCATTGAAAAAGGATCGCAGCACCCTCTTGCTTCAGCGATTATGCGAAAAGCAGAAGAAAATGGATTAAAATTCAATGAAGTAACAGTAGAGGATTTTCAATCCATTACAGGAAAAGGCGTTAAAGCCAAAATAAATAATGAAATGTATTATGTGGGAAGTCAAAATCTTTTTGAGGAATTACACGGAAGCATTTCAAGCGATAAAAAAGAAAAAATTGCCGATATGCAAACTCAAGGTAAAACGGTGATGGTGTTAGGAACAGAAAAAGAAATTCTTTCGTTTATTGCCGTAGCCGATGAAATGAGGGAATCGTCTAAAGAAGTTATCGGCAAGTTGAACAATATGGGAATCGAAACAGTGATGCTAACAGGCGATAACCAAAGAACGGCAACAGCCATCGGAAAACAAGTTGGTGTTTCGGATATTAAAGCTGACTTACTTCCAGAAGATAAGCTTAATTTTATTAAAGAACTTCGAGAAAAACATCAAAGTGTGGGGATGGTCGGAGATGGCGTGAATGATGCTCCAGCCCTTGCGGCATCTACCGTTGGTGTAGCAATGGGTGGTGCTGGAACTGATACAGCTTTAGAAACGGCTGACATCGCCTTAATGTCTGATGATTTGAGTAAATTGCCATATACAATAAAATTAAGTCGTAAGGCTTTAGCAATCATCAAGCAAAACATTACCTTCTCTTTGGCGATTAAATTAGTGGCATTACTTTTGGTCATGCCCGGTTGGTTAACACTTTGGATAGCGATATTTGCTGATATGGGAGCAACTTTACTTGTAACATTAAACAGTTTACGCTTATTGAAAATCAAAGGATAGGTTCTAAAATGGGTGTCAACAATCGGGTGCGATCATTGAAAACAATGTTATGCTTCAAAAGGGATATTAACAGGAAATATACAACTAAAGGACGCTTTAACTGAGCAACGGAAAAAGCCAAATTTCTCAATTGATGTTGAGAAATTTGGAGAATGTTTATACGATTAGTAAAGTTGGCGAAAATAATAAAGTTATTAATCTCATGGAGTATTTGAACTTGCAAAAAAATATTTATGAGTCATTGTACTGACCCCAAAAAGTTAGACAAAAAATATTATTGAAAGGATTTAGTTCTATACTGAACAGGACTAAGTCCTTTTAGTTTTGCTTTAATGCGTTTATTGTTGTAGTAAAAAATATACTCGGTAATAGCTTGCTCCAGTTGATCCAGAGACTTGAAATTTTTCTCAAATCCGTAAAACATTTCTGTTTTCAAGATACCAAAGAAGGACTCCATCATGCCATTATCTATGCTAGTTCCCTTGCGAGACATGGATGGACGTATGCCTTTACTGGCAAGAACAAATTAAATGTACCGCATATTTATCTTTCAATTCTTCCACTAACTATACAACTACTTGAGGCGACACTTCCTTTCCAATTCCTTGTATTTTTTTAATATTTCTAATTCAACTTCTTTTCTTTTTAGTTCTAATTTTAATTGATCGATTTCTGAAAGTTCAGCCATTCCTTTTTCGTAAGAATATTGTTTTCCTATCTGTTGGTGGAAACGATGAGTTTCTCCATTTTTATACCATCTAAACCATGTTTCTACTTGAGTTTCATTTTTTTATGTTTAACTCCTGCATTATTTGTTTTGTACTATATCCCTGTAATTTCATTTCTACGGCTTTATTCTTTGTATCGACAGAATAGGCCACACGTTTTTTAACCATAAAAAGACACCTCCATGTGCATTTGATTATATTGTACCTAATCCAACTTGGAGGTGTTTTTATTTAATTCTCATTTATGGGGGTCAGTGCCGTGAGCATGACCACCCTTTTTTGAAGAAGGCCGATTGGGCTGGCTTCAAACAAATAAGAGCCTCAAAAGTTGGACCTAAAATCCAGCTTTTGAGGCTCCTTTATACTTTACAGGCCTTAATTTCTAGCCTTATTCTTCCCGATACAAATCTGCCTGTAGAGCATATAAATCAGCATAGTAGGCGTTATGCTGCAGTAACTGGTCGTGGTGATCAAAGCCGACGACTTGGCCGTCTTTTAGGACTAATACCTTATCGGCTTTTTTGACCATGGCCAAGCGGTGTGTGACAAAGAGAACAGTCTTGTTTTCCGCTAGTTCAAGAAACTTGGTGACAAGTTGATTCTCTGCGCGTGCATCTAAGGCAGCAGTTGGCTCATCGAGGATGAGAATGGGTGCTTGAGAATAGAAGGCACGTGCCAAGGCAAGTTTTTGCCATTGGCCGCCCGAAAGCTAGCGGGAATCTTCAAAACGTTTGCCTAGGGTTTGGTCCAAGGTTAGCAAGTCGCCTTCTTCAATTCCGCCACGTTGCAGGCTAGCTTGCAAGGCAAGGGGGTCATCGACTTGGTCAATTCGTGATAAGGCCACATTCTCTCGGACTGTCAGGTCAAACTTAGCGAAATCCTGGAAGACGGCGCTGAACTGTTGCCGGTAGTGGACGATATCTAAGTCCAAAATGTTATGGCCATCAAACTCTACCTGACCTTTATCCGCCAGATAGAATCCTAACAAGAGTTTGATTAAGGTAGACTTGCCGGCCCCATTTTCACCGACCAGGGCGATTTTTTGACCACGTGCTATGTCAAAGCTGACTTGGGACAGGGTGGCTTTATCTGCGCCTGGATAAGTGAAGCTGACATTTTGAAATTCGAGTGAGTCAAATTCACTCGGAACTTCTTGATTTCCAAAACTGGTTTCTTCCTCAAGTTCCAAGAAGTCAAAGAAATTAGACATATAGAGGAGCGTATCATAGAGCAAGCTCGAATCCTCTACCAAGCGGCTGACACCTTGAATGGTGTAGGTGATTGCAGTCGCAAAAATCATAATAGCGCCCACGGCGAAGAGTCCGGACTTGACCCCTTGAACAAGATAGGCAAAGCTCAGGACACTGACAAGGCCAGTCACTACTAGAAAGGCAGTTGAGAGCCAGAGCTGACGCCGTCGGTTGCCTTGAACTGCGGAGCGTATTTGGCTGAAAATTTGCCGATACTTATTTTGGAAGTAGCCATGCAAATGATAGAGACGGACTTCCTTGATATAGTCTGCTGTCAGTACAAGGCTCGCGTAGTAGCTTAGTTTGCGCGAATCCTCACTGTTAGCAACCAAGGTTTCAAAGGCCTGTTGCTGAATCCGATAAGCCATCAGACCTTGAGGAATCAGCACCATGATTAAGACCACCGCAATCAGCCAATGGAATTGGCTGAGGAGGGCGAACATGGAAATCACCAAGAGGGCATTGCTGATGAGACTGGTCCCGAAAACTAGCAGATTGACCGGACGCCAACTGGCTTCAGAACTGATTAAATCAATTTTATTGTAGAAGTCATGGTCTTCATACCAAGCCAAGGTCTGGATAGATTCCGCCTTTTTCATTATCTGATCATTAAGGGCAAAGGTTAACTGGTCAGTCAAGCGACCCTGTAAATAAAGGTTGAGAGGGGTCATGGCATTGCCCAGTATGAAAGCTAGCCCCCAAGCTAATAGGAGCCAGACTCCTTCTTGTCTACCACTTGCCAGTTCATTCATGAGCTGGTTAATCAGATAGAGCGTTAGGGAAGGCAGTAAGGCTTGTAGGGGAATGGTAATCAAAAGTCCCAGAGCTAAGCCACCCGCTGCCTGCCAGACAAAACGAAGACTGCGGTAGTAGAGCGACATATAGGATGTGAAAGTAGAAAATAAGCTCATAAATTATTGGCTCAAGCAGCTTATCGCGCTTGAGTCAGATTCCCTGAGTCGTAGGAGTGATTTGGGGAAGAGTAGCTTTCAGATAGACTAGCCACATCCTTACTAGTATGAAATGCTACCTTTCCATTGTTTGTTTGAGTCACTGAATCTTTACCCCAAATCATGTTAGCCAAAGGATACTTTGAGTCATGATTAAGGAATCCATAGAAAGCAAAATTCGACATGCATAAACCTCCGTTCATCGTGATGACTATTATAAGTGTTGATCGATGACGACTAGCATTGTAAATCAGTTTAAGGCACATCCTTTGTTTCAAGGAAGTGACCTAGTTAAATTGAGTCATGGGTATCACTTCTTTCAAGTAAGGCTTGGGAGTCAGATACATAGGTTTACTAGTATTATACAAGGAAAAGTTAGAAAGTCAAATCTATTTCTATTGGTAATCTAATTATATGTGTATATCATTAGATTGATAACATGCCTCAAATAAGAGAGAGTGGCTGAGAAATCATTCAGGTTAAAAGCCAGGTTTAAGCTAGCCAGCTGCACCTTAGACAAAAAAGCAGTAAATCGTAAGTGATTTACTGCTGAGTGTTTTTTGATGCTTATATAGATCTGTCAATTTCCTTGGCTATTTTGCTCTTTCTAAGTTTCCTCTTTGCCACCTTATTTAAGAGAACTAGGGGATTGAGGCTGTATGACAGTTGCCAGTGAAAGTAGTTAATCCACTCTATAAGGGCGAATAGCCAAATGGCTACTGCTATCAGGCTAACTGGCCAGGAGCTGAACTCGATTAGAATGATTGGCATGCCGAGGGCTAATAGGATGAGGTCTACTTGTCTGAGTAGGCCATAAATCCGGCCTGTCTGCTTGATCGCAAAATTGGGCTTGCGAAGGCGCTTGATCAGAATCCACCAATAAAGGGAACCTTGTAGCAAGATAAGGCTGACTAGCAGGAGGGGGTAAGCAATGGCAATCAGGGCTTGTGGTGTGGTTAACCATTTTTTGAAGAGGAAGAAATTGAGCCAGAAGACGGCAAGGGCAACTAATTCGCCACTGGCCAGACTATAGAGTTTTTGCTTAATATAAGCTTTCACAGTATGCGACACCTCCCTTATCTTAAATTCTAAAGGGCTTAGGAGCCAAATACAAGTTTAATTTAAAAAAGGGCTTCCAAAATGGTGGTCACTGGTGTATAATGAAAAAAATATTAAAGCAAGAGGTGAATTTAATGAAAGAAACTAGGTCGCTTAATGTCAATCCCCTCAATAGCACTGGCTATTATTGTTCTTAATTTATGGTATCTAGCGAGTTAGGAGGAAACACTATGAACCATACGCACTATACCCTAGCAGCCAATCGTCAGTACGCAAGCAAGCGGACCTTATTTTATTCACTTCTAGTAACTTTCATGCTAGTCTTATCCCTTGTCACGCCTAGTCTAGCCCTGGCTCAGTCTAATGCCTTGTCAGGGACTTATCAAGCGCAATCTGCCCATCTCGTTAAGAAGGTAACTGTCACGGACACCGGTATGGAGCTTGAGATTGATGCTGAGCAACTAGCTAAGCAAAGTCAAGCCTTCCAAACTTTAATGACCGTCAACCAGCGAGCGCTAGCTAAGAAGATTAAACCCGGCATGACTAGCCAGGAAATCGAGAAAACGCGCCAAGAACTGGGGCTGGATGTGGCCGCCTATCAGAAAGCCCTAGGACAAGAAGTAGATCCAGATAAGATGGTAGAAGTCCTGGAGAATCAGGTGTCCGGTCTTTACGCCCATGTTAGAGAGACAGGGACTATCTATCTGCGGCTAACGAAGCCAGAACTGAGCCAGTCAGAAGGCACGATTCGGGTTCGCCTACTAGGTGAAGAAGTCCTGACCTTGACCGAGGTCTCAGATCAGGGCTTTAAGTTGGATCAGGTCTCTTTCGTTAAAGAATAGTCTCCTAAGCACCTTGCCTGAGGGCAGGGTGTTTTTGTCTTTGGGAGGGCCTTTTGGGCTTGCAGTTGCTACCTTATCCCGCTACAATAAAATGAGAAGACATAAGGAGGCCGGTCATGACATTTCCAGCAGGATTTCAAGCAAAATATTTAGCCCTATTGGGCCCAGAAGAGGGGCAGGCCTTCCTAGATTCCTTTAAGTTAGAGGCGGAGTCCGGCTTCCGGGTCAACCCTCTCAAGGCCAGTCAGTCAGCTTTGCCTGAATCAGCCCAGCCCATGCCGGGCACCCCTTGGGGTTACTATGGCAAGGTGGCAGGCAGCTCGACCGCCCATGTAACAGGCTTGGTCTACTCTCAGGAGCCAGCCGCTCAAATGGTGGGCCAGGCAGCCGCGCCCCAGCCAGGGCTCAAGGTCCTGGACTTGGCAGCCGCTCCTGGGGGCAAGTCGACCCATTTGCTGTCATACTTAGATAACCAAGGCCTCTTAGTAGCCAACGAAATTCATCCCAAGCGCAGCAAGATTCTGGCTGAGAATCTGGAGCGATTCGGGGCTCGCAATGTAGTGGCAACCAATGAGTCGCCAGAGCGCTTGGCCCAGGTCTTTCCGGCTTACTTTGACCTGATTGTGCTGGATGCCCCCTGCTCGGGGGAAGGCATGTTCCGTAAGCAGGCTGAGGCCATGGACTACTGGACGCCGGAATATCCTAGCCAGTGTGCGGCGCTGCAGCGAGAAATTCTGGAGCGGGCGCTGTTAATGCTTAAGCCAGGCGGGACCTTGGTTTATTCGACTTGCACTTGGGCACCTGAGGAGAATGAGGACATCGTGGCTTGGTTACTGGAACACTATCCGCTGACCTTGCTTGAGGTGCCTAAGCTCAATGGCATGGTGCCGGGCCTGTCTTATGCTGAGACTGCCCGCATGTATCCGCAACATTTCCGGGGCGAGGGGCAGTTTGTGGCCAAGTTCTGCTATGAGGGGCAGGAGACTGAAAGCAAGTCTCGTAAATTCAAGCCACTCAAAGCCAAAGTGACGGCTGAGCAGCTCAAGCTCTGGCAGGACTTTGCGGCTAGTCATCTGACTGTGACCTTGCCTGGCGTCCTCCAGACTTTTGGCGACCATCTCTATCTCTTGCCAGAGGGTCTGCCGGATTTAGGCAAATTACGGATTGCTCACAAAGGTCTGCATTTGGGCGAATTCAAGAAGAAGCGCTTCGAGCCTAGTTTTGCTCTGGGCTTGGCACTGCGGCCGGATGAGACGGTTAGCCAGGTGGCCCTGTCCGAAGAGCAAGTCACCTGCTACCTGGCCGGCGAGACGGTCGATTTGGCAGAGGACAAACCAAATGGCTGGTACCAAGTCCTAGCGGGCGGCAACGGCCTAGGCTTCGCCAAGGTCACCGGCCGAGTGCTCAAGAATTACTATCCAAAAGGCCTACGCCTACGCCGCAGCTGAGTGCGCTGATGGCGGAAACAGGGGAAAGGCTGAGAGCTAGTGGACCACTCCGTCGAGTGGACCACTAGCTCGGCGAGAAAGCCTGGAAAAAGGGGCAAACTGAGTCAAAAGCCGAGAGCCAGTGGACCACTCCGTCGAGTGGACCACTAGCTCGGGGCGGAAGCCTGGATAAAGGCGCAAATCGGTCCAAAAGTCGTGAGCCAGTGGCCCACTCTGTCGAGTGGACCACTAGCTCGGCGAGAAAGCCCTGAAAAGGGCTCAAGCTGAGTCGAAAGCTCATAAGCCAAAAAGAAAACACACAAAAAAGCGAGGCAGCACTGGGCTGGCTCGCTTTTACTTTGTCTACTATGAGATTATTCTGCTTCAGCGTCTGAGGCTGGAATAATAGAGGTTGGGATTTCGTCGATGGTGCCGAAGTACCAGTCGATGGAGTCGCCGGCTTTGAGGACTTGAGTTTTAGCCCCGTGATCAGCCACTTGGCCGTTTAAGAGGTAAACCCAGGTGTTTTCGCCGTCGTTAACGTTGTCGAAGAAGTTGTCGATGACTTGTTCTTCTTCATTGTAGTTGAAGCGGATTTCCTTGTTGGATTGCATTGCTTCGAAGACGGTCTTACCAGCGGCATTTGGTACATCAAAGCTACCGATGATTTCGCCGTGTACATAGAACTTGAAGGTAACGGTGGTAGATTTTTCTTCGCCAGAAGCTTTGGATTCGCTACTTTGGCTTTCGCTAGAAGTGCTAGCGGAAGAGCTAGAAGCAACAGAAGAGCTAGATTCTGAAGATGAGACAACTTGGGCAATGTTAGAGCCGGATACTTGAGGACTTGGTTGGTTGCCCTTCAATACCCCTGATAAAATAGCCCACAAGGCAATAATAATCGCAATTAAGAAGACAATCGCCGCAAGTACAAGTGCTAATCGTTTGTTTTTCATACGATCCCTCCTGATTAAGTGTAGTTACCTATACGTTACCAAGAATCAGGCGGAAAGTCAAATCTTTCGCAATTGTAACCGGATTAGCTAGCATATTATTTCCGTCTTGACGGGCTTTTGGTTATAATATAATGAAGGAAATATATCATGTCAAAAGGAGTGCCGTCATGAGAGTAGAGACCCATTCAGCCCAAGACACCCAAGCCTTGGCAGCCAGCCTGGCTCCCGTCTTACCTGCAGGAACCTGGATTCGCTTGGAAGGGGATCTGGGGGCTGGCAAGACCACCTTTACCCAAGGACTGGGCAAGGCGCTAGGGATTGCGCGGGCGATTAAGAGTCCCACCTATACCATTGTGAAAGAATATGACTTGGAAGGCCAGGCGGCGCCTCGTCTCATTCATATTGACGCCTACCGCCTGGAAGAAGGGGGCGCCGATACGGTGGACTTGGCTTCCTATCGCCAGCAGGGCGACTTGGTCCTAGTGGAGTGGGCTCAATTTATCGAAACGGAACTCCCGACGGCCTATCTTGACCTGGCACTCTCATACGGTCAAGAGGTCGACGACCGGGTCTTGACCATCCAATGGGTGGGTGGCCAGGAGCCAGAATGGTTGAGCCAATGGAGCAAGGAGGTAAGCGACCATGCCAGATAAGCAGGATGTAGAAGTCATTATTCGCCAGGCAGAAGTCGGCGATGCTCGTGCTATTTTGGGTATGTTGAGCCAGATTCGCCAGGAGTCACCCTATGTGGTCCTAGCCGATAATGCCGATGATGTGGAGGCACAAGTCACCATCATCGAGCAATATGACCAGCATCCCCACGCCCTCATGCTAGTTAGCGAAGTGGATGGTCAGCTGGTAGGCTTTGCGACGGTTCAGCCCCAAAATCTGCCAGACCTAGCTCATGTGGCCGAAATCGGGGTCTGCCTAATTGCCGAGTATTGGGGCTACGGCATTGGCTCCCTCTTGATGGAGACCATGCTGGACTTTGCCCAGGGGGTGGGACTGCGTGTCCTGCATCTGGAAGTCATTGCGGATAACCTGCCAGCCATCGGCCTCTATAAGAAGTTCGACTTCCAGGAGCGAGGTCGACTGACGCAACGCGTGGCGCGTGGTGGCCGCTACTACGATACCATCCTGATGGAACATGTCCTCAAGGATTCAGGCCAGTAAATTATGTGAAAAGAGGTTAATTTATGGTGGATTTAGCCAAATTACAAGATATCTTAGGGACTTTGACCATCAAAGCCAATGAACCCTTATCCAATTATACCTACACCAAGACCGGGGGGCCTGCTGATCTCTTAGTCTTCCCGCGTTCTGTGGAGCAAGTCCAAAGGGTCCTAGCAGCAGTCAAGCAAGAAAACTTGCCTCTAACCGTTCTGGGCAATGCCAGCAACCTCATCGTCAAAGACGGTGGTATCCGGGGCCTGGTCATGATTCTAACGGATATGCAGGAGTTGGTCCTAGAAGGCAACCAGTTGAAGGCAGCTAGTGGGGCGGCCTTGATTGAAGCTAGCCGTCAGGCGGCTGCTGCCGGGCTGACCGGCTTGGAATTTGCCTGTGGCATTCCGGGTTCCATTGGTGGGGCCATCTATATGAATGCCGGCGCCTATGGGGGCGAGGTCAAGGACGTCATTAGCCAGGTCGAGGTGGTGACGCGTGACGGCCAGCTCAAGACCTACGCGGGAGCAGATTGCGACTTCAGCTATCGCCACAGTCGTTTCCAAGAAGGGGACGAGGTCATTTTAGGCGTCACCTTCGATTTAGCGCCAGGAGATCAGAGCACCATTGATAGCAAGGTGGCCGAGTTGACTCACCTGCGTCAAAGCAAGCAACCGCTAGAGTATCCGTCTTGCGGTTCAGTCTTCAAGCGGCCTGAGGGTTACTTTGCCGGCAAGCTCATTCAAGATGCTGGCCTGCAGGGCTACCAAGTAGGTGGGGCGCAAGTCTCGACCAAGCACGCGGGCTTCATTGTTAATGTAGACCATGCGACGGCTACCGACTACTTGGAAGTCATTGAGCACATTCGTCTGGTCGTCTGGGCCCGGACTGGGGTCTTCATGGAGCCAGAAGTACGAATTATCGGCGAAGATTAAGAATTTGGGACAGGTTATTCGACCTGTCCTTTTTGCTTGGCGTTATGCAAACTTAATCTAAAAAAATCGTAAATATCGTTGACTATTGAGCGGAGATGGTTCACACTAGAGCAGTGAGATGAATTTATGAACAAAGGAGTGGGACGACTATGACCTGCAGCGTCATCAAACTGGCCGTGTTTGCCCCCCCATTAAGTGGGCATCTCTATCCCGTTCTGGGCTTGATGCAACCACTATTAGACAACCCTAACTATGATATTACCGTCTATACAGGCCTGACCAAGGTGCCGGTAGTCCAGGCTTTGGGCTTTAAGTGCCAGGCCCTCCTGCCTGATCAACCAGATGTCTTCGACAACATTGCCTCGACCGATACCAAACTTAATGCCTCCACCCTCTACGGGCAGATTCAAGCTGCCATTACCATGTGTCAGGACCTCATGACCCAGGTAGAAGCCATTCTGAGAGAGACTCAACCAGATGTGGCGACCGTAGACTTTGTCTTCGCGCCCCTAGGCATGGTCTGTGATAAGCTAGGCCTGCCATGGTTGACGACCAACCCGACACCTTTTTCAATCGAAAGTAAGACTGACGCACCAGCCTTCTTAGGGGGGCTCAAGCCACCAAGTAACTGGCGCCAAGCCTTGCGCAACCGTCTAGGGCGGGGCGCCGTCCATGGCTTCAAGCGTCTAGTCTATGGTCTCTTCGTTAAGAAGGCCCTTAAGCGCTTCGACCCCGTCATCTATCAGCAGTTTAAGCTCTATCGTGAAAATGGCGAAGAGGGCTTTTATTCACCTTATGGTATTCTGGCTCTAGGTATGGAAGAGTTGGAGTTCCGCAAGGACTTTCCAGCTCATCTGACCTGGTTAGGCCCGACCTATCCTAAAAAGCCAGTAGCCGACTTCCACTTACCAACCGACCTGCCAACGGTCTTGGTGACCAATGGGACCCTGCTACCTTGGGGTAAGGAATCCCTGCTGACGATCGTCAAGCGTCTGGCTCAGGCTCATCCGGATATTTGCTTTTTGGTGACGTCTGGCAGTGAAGCCCGCAAAGATCAGCCGGTAGAAGCTATTATGGACAACGTCTACCGCTATCAGTACATTGATTACGAGGCAGTTCTACCTCATGTCGATTACGTCATCCACCACGGTGGGGCCGGCATCCTCTATGCCAGCATCCGCCATGGCAAGCCGGCCTTGGTCATTCCCCATGACTATGACCAGTTTGACTATGCGGCGCGACTAGAATGGGCCGACGCCGCCTTGGTAGCTAGCCTTAAAAGGCCAGACTCCATTGAAGCAGGCTTTAAGCAGCTCCTAAGTCGGACGGATTGGACCGCGATGAAGACCTTGCAAGACCAACTCCTGGCCTATCCGACCCAGGACCGCTTAGAAGCGGCCATTGCCCGCGTCCTCAAATAAATTAGACTCAAAAGGTTGAAGCAGTAAAAGCTTCAACCTTTTTGCTTTTGCCCACAAAAAAGCCTGGGCCATAGCCCAGACTTGATTTGGCTGATTAAACTTGCTCTTGGTAGTTGGTCTTGGTTTGGTTCAGCCAAGTGTAGACAACCCCGATTAAGAGGCCACCACCTACCAGGTTACCAAGGTAAGAAATACCCCAGTGGCGTAGGACATTGATTAATTCAAAACCTTTAGCTCCTTTGAAAGGTGAGAAGAGCAAGATAGACATAGAAGCGAAGTTAGCTACCACGTGCTCGTTGGTCATGTAGACAAACATGAAGATAGCAGAGAGCACTAAGGTGAGGCGTGCTGCTTGATCCTTAACTAAGACGAAGCAGAGAATGGCAATGTTAACTAAGACGTTAGCCACAATCCCTTCAAGGAAGACTTGGGCGTTGCCACGCGCGAGTTTCGTTTGGATAATGCCGACCATGGCTGAATTCTCATTGAGGTTAGCGAAGGCTGCGGTGTTGCCTAAGAGATAGCCAGCGAATAAGGTCCCAACTAAGTTGAAGATGGAACAGATTAAGAGAACTTTGAGTGCTTTTTTCCAGTCAATGGCCTTGCTGAAGGTCCCTGCTGTGAGGAACATCATGTTGGAAGTAGCCAGTTCCCCGTTGAGGAAGACAGCGTAAGCCAAACCGAAGGCGAAGATGAAGGCGAACAAGAAGCGGCCTAAGCTTGGGTGTAGGGTGTTGATTTGATCAGCAGCAACAGCCCCAGCTGCGGTTGACAAGGTCAAGAAGGCGCCGGCATAGATAGAGCGCGCTGCATAGCGACCTAGGCTCTCTTCCAGAAGTGCTGCTTTCTTGGTGCAGGCTTTTTTAATAAAATCTACGAATGGTGATAATGACATATCTGACATGGTTTTCCCTCCAATAAAAGATAGTTTCATTATAGCGCATTTTGGGGGGCTTGATAAGTAGCTGAGGCAATAAAATGACAAATTTTCGACAGCCTTTTCATTTGGCTGAGCTTGTGCTAGAATAGGCCAGTAAATAAATTAAGCAAAGGAGTCTCTTATCTTGAGCCAACGCCGTCTCATCCTACCTAGCCTCATTGTCCTAACAGAGCTCGTAGGCCTAACCTTCAATCTCTATCCTAATAAATGGCACCAGTTAACCTACTATACCTTGTTATCCAACATCTTGGTCTTGGTCTTCTTCGCTTGGCTAGTGCTAGGGCGCCCGGCACCATCCGCCAGCCTAACCCGCATCAAGGGGGCAGTGACAACGGCCATTCTCCTGACCTTCTTCGTCTACCTAGTCTTGTTGATGCCGACTGCGACGCCAGAGCAGTTCTGGCGGGTCCAGAACTTTGCCCTTCATTTTATTGCGCCTATTCTGGTCATTCTAGATTGGCTCCTCTATGATGCCAAGGGCCACTATCGTTGGTTTGAGCCCTTGACTTGGACGGTGCTGCCCCTTATTTATATGACCTTTGCCCTGATACGGGGCGCTGTCTTCCACCTGCCCATCCCTAACGAGAAGGCCTCACCTTATCCTTACTTCTTCCTCAACATTGACCGCATTGGCTGGTTGGGTTTCGGCAAATATTTTGTGGCCATTTTGGCGGTCTTCCTCTTGCTAGCCTATGGCATGCTGGCCCTGAAACGGGCACCAAAAGTAGGGCGTTTTCAGGAAAAACACTAGTACAGATTAATTCTCATATAAAACAGACTAAAGGCGGAATCTAAAAGATTTGCGCCTTTTTTGTTTTTTTTAGACTGAACACTTTTTTTTTAGGCCTAAAGGGTGTAAACTAGGAGTTAGAGTTTTATCACTAGAAAAAAGGAAGTGGCCAAATTTTATGGTAATGTTCAAACGCTTAGCTAACAACATCAAGGGTAAACACCTCAAGATTGTTTTCCCAGAAGCTAACGACAAACGTGTATTAGGGGCAGCTGTTCGTCTACGTGTAGATGACTTAGTTGAGCCAATCCTATTGGGGAATGTAGAAGAAGTCAAGGCTTTGGCAGCGCAAAACAGCTGGAATATCGACGCCTTTACCATTATCGATCCAGAAACTTATGCAGAATATGACGCGATGGTAGCAGCTTTCGTAGAGCGCCGTAAGGGCAAAGCAACTGAAGAACAAGCACGCGACTTGCTCAAAGACGTGTCCTACTTCGGGACTATGTTAGTCTACATGGGCTTAGCAGATGGTTTAGTCAGCGGGGCCGTTCACTCAACTGGTGACACCGTTCGTCCAGCCTTACAAATTATCAAGACCAAGCCAGGCATTACCCGTACATCTGGGGCCTTCATCATGGTACCAGCTGAGAGCGACGGTCAAAAATTAGTCTTCGCCGACTGCGCTATCAACATTAACCCTTCACCACAAGAATTAGCTGAAATCGCAGTAGAATCTGCGCACACTGCTAAAATCTTCGACATCGAGCCACGCGTGGCCATGCTCAGCTTCTCAACCAAGGGCTCAGCTAAGGCGCCTGAAGTAGACAAGGTCTTAGAAGCAACTAAGTTGGCGCAAGAATTAGCGCCAGAAGTTCTCATCGACGGGGAACTCCAATTTGACGCTTCTTACTCAGAAATCGTGGCTGACCAAAAGGCACCAGGTTCTGAAGTAGCGGGTCATGCAACGGTCTACATCTTCCCTGACCTCCAATCAGGTAACATCGGCTACAAGATTGCCCAACGTTTGGGTCGCTATGAAGCCGTAGGTCCAATCTTACAAGGTTTGAACGCGCCAATCTCTGACTTATCTCGTGGTTGCGTGGAAGAAGATGTCTACAAGGTAGCCATTATCACCGCTAACCAAGCTTTAGCAAACTAAGCCACTAGGAAGAGGCTGGGCAACCAGTCTCTTTTTTCTTAGCTAGCGTCTAGCTTTGAGCTTGCGAGGCTCGTCGGATAGGACTTCATGTGCTATAATAATCTATGTGCTAAGAGCACCTAGTCCCCGTACCTCAGTAGGATAGAGGATTCGCCTCCTAAGCGGACTGCCGCAGGTTCAATTCCTGCCGGGGACGTCACTAAGTAAGAGAGTCTGACCACCTGTACAGGCAGGTGATCAGACTTATTTTTGTGGGCATAATTAGCTAGGTCTGCTAGCAAGATAGTGTTAGAGGACTGACTAACTTAACTCCTTTTGTGATAGGGCTTTAGTTGCCTATACAATAGGCCTAGGTGCGGTTTTATCAAGTGCCAATTTTTTCCTATTTATGAATTTATGATGAAGATTATTGATTTAATCTAGACTTCTTATTGACATGGCCCACAGGGTCGATTGAATGTGGTAATATATGGGTAAAGGAGGCGAGAGTATGAATCGCTTAAGAAAAATTGGCGCTGCCCTTGCAGTTGCCGGAATGTTAGCGACCTATGTACCTTCTGGACTGGTCCTAGCGCAAGTGAATCCTAACTCACCGATTGAAGTATCGGTGGATATTCTGTTGCAAGTTGATGCCAATCCGCCAAAACGTCAGGAAAATGCAACCTACGAAATCCTGGACGAGGCAGGCAATGTCGTTTATCGTCATGAATCTGACGCCCAAGCTAGCGAAGCACCTAAGTTAACCGCTGGTAAGTATCGTTTACGCTTGTATGATGGTCAAGGTTTCAAACGTGCGGACAAGGTCCTTAAGGCACAAAAAGTTGAAACCTCTATTCCTAAGCGGTCAGAACAAGATATCGCCGCCAACAAGCAATTACAGGAACAGTCTGACAAGGGCAGTCTCAAGACAGACGACCAAGGTCAGGCCTACTATGAAGTGGCCTTCGAAGTCAAGGCAGGCCCTGACTTAGAAAGTGCTGACCATCAGAAAATGGTCTCTAAGTTAGCCGTTACCTTGTCTGACCAAGAAGGGGCAGGCAGTGCGCCACAAGCACCAGCCCAAACCTCTAGCCAGGCGCCAGAAGTGAAGCGCAACTTGACGGTCAAGGTCTTAGACCAAGCGCAAGAAATTGTGCCAGGTGCCACGGTCACCGTGGAAGGCCAAACAGCCGTAACGGATGAAAATGGGGATGCCCACTTCAAGAATCTCACGCCTGGAACAGTTCACTATGCGGTGACCCAATTGCCAGCAGGTTATGAAGGCAACCCAAGCGGTGAAGCTGAACTACCAAGTGACACTGACCATTCTATTACCTTACAAGTAGCTAAGAAGGCTGAGCCTCAAGTGACTAAGCGCGATTTAACCCTGAAGGTTTTAGATCAAGAGCAGAAGCCTGTGGCCGGCGTAACGTTAACAGTAGAAGACCAAACAGCTGTCACTGATGAAAATGGGGATGCCCACTTCAAGGGCTTGACGCCAGGAACGGTTCACTATGCCGTGACTAACTTGCCAGAAGGCTATGAGGGGACACCAAGTGGTGAAGCCCAACTGCCAAGCGACACCGACCATTCCATTACTTTACAAGTAGCTAAGAAGGCAGCAGCTTCTAGTGAGGCACCAGCTGCTAAGCGCGACTTGACCGTTAAGGTCTTAGACCAAGAACAAAAACTTGTGCCAGGTGTGACGGTAACCGTTGAAGGTCAAACAGCCGTGACGGATGAAAACGGGGATGCCCACTTCAAAGGCCTAACGCCTGGTAAGGTTCACTATGCAGTCACCCAATTACCAGACGGTTACGAAGGGACCCCAAGTGGTGAAGCTGAATTACCAAGCGACACCGACCACTCCATCACTTTACAAGTAACTAAGAAGGCTGAATCCCAAGCTGCTAAGCGTGACTTGACGGTTAAAATCTTAGACCAAGAACAAAAACTTGTGCCAGGTGTAACTGTTAAGGTGGAAGAGCAAACGGCGGTCACCGACGAGAATGGGGATGCCCACTTCAAAGGCTTGACGCCAGGGACGGTTCACTATGCCGTGACTGATTTGCCAGACGGTTATGAAGGCACGCCAAGTGGTGATGCAGAACTACCAAGCGACACTGACCATTCCATTACTTTACAAGTGACTAAGAAAGCTGAAAACCCAGCAGTTCCAGCAGCCAAACGTGATTTGACGGTCAAAATTTTAGACCAAGACCAGAAGATTGTTGCGGGTGTCACTGTAACGGTTGAAGATCAGACAGCTGTAACGGACGAGAATGGGGATGCTCACTTCAAGGGGCTGACACCAGGGATTGTTCGCTACGCAGTGACCAAGTTGCCAGACGGCTATGAAGGCACGCCAAGCGGCGAAGCTGAATTGCCAATGGATACGGATCACTCCATTACCTTACAAGTAACCCGTAAGGACCAAGCTTCCTCTTCAAGCTCATCTTCTTCTCAAACTGAGAAGCGCGACTTGACTGTTAAAATTTTGGACAATGCCGGCAAGGAAGTACCAGGCGTTAGCGTCAAGATTGGCGACCAAGTACAAGTCACCAATGAATACGGCCAAGCTGTCTTCAAAGGCTTGACCCCAGGGACCTTCCACTATGAGATTGTCAACTTGCCAGAAAATTACACAGGTGCCCAATCAGGCGACGCTGAATTACCTTCTGACACTGACCACTCCGTCACTTTGACCGTTCAACGTCAACAGGCAGTAGCCAATGTAACAGTTAAAGTCGTAGACGAAAACAACCAGGTTGTCCCAGGTGTCACAGTTTACTTAGGTGAGTTGGAAGGCCAAACGGATGACCAAGGGAATATTCTCTTCGAAGCCTTAGAAGCAGGCAAGTATACTTATGGCATTAAGGAAGTGCCAGACAGCTATCAAGCTGAAACAGGTGCTCAAACCTTAGATGTAGCGCCAGGGGCGGATTTACATCCAGAACTCAAGGTGCGCCGTAAGTCTCAAGCAGCTAGCTTAGAACTCAATGTAGTCAATGTTTCAGGCCAGGCAGTAGCGAATGTGACCTTAGCAGTTGGTAGTCAACAATTGAAGACCGATGCTCAAGGTAAAGTGACCTTTACTGATCTCAAGGCAGGGGACTACGACTACTATGTGGTAGCAGTACCTGAGCCTTACCAACTGGATCAAACTAAGATTAAATTAACGCTAGCCAACGGCCAGACAGCTAAGCGGACCATTCAATTAGCTGAAAAAGTTGCGGCATCATCCAGTTCTAGCTCCTCATCTGACAAGGTGACGGCCACTAAGACTTCTAATGTGGAACGTAAGGACGGGAAGTTGCCATCAACGGGTGAACAAGTTATGGCTTGGTTAACGCCACTGGCTTTAGCTCTAATAGCCTTAGCCGGCGCTATTCTCTTCTTCCGTCGCCGCAAGACCCAAGCGTCTGCGGATGACAGTCAAAACGAGGATCATGAAGCTTAATAAAGAATAGCTAGTCACCTCGCTTTAGAAAGTATTCTAGGCGAGGTGATTTTTGTGTGAAGTAAGAAAATGCTTGGCATAAATCATAAGAAAGTGTCGCATTTTCTGGATGAGTGGAGTATAATAGGATTGTAGTCAAGGATATAAATATAGCGAGGGCGATAGCATGCGGTCAAAGGACAAGAAGAATCTACTTTATAATAGCTTATTGGCACTTATTTTGTGCCTGGTCTGTATAGTCTGCATCTTATCTGTCATGCTCTTCCTACAGACCCTTGAAGGGCAGGACTCTTCTCAGCAGTCTAGCTCAAGTCAGCTAGCCTTAACAGGGCAGTCTCAATCTTCAGCCAGTCAAGAGTCCAGTAAGAAGGAAGTAGAAAGCAAGCACCAAGAACTGGTTAAGGGTTCTAACCATAACCAGGCGGCCAGTGCCTATGCCTATAAGGCCCAGGATGTGCGTAAGCTACTCTACGATTCTAAAGCCTCAGATAAAAAAATAGTATTTTTAACCTTCGATGACGGGGTTAACTTTGAAGTGACACCTAAGATTTTAGATGTTCTCAAGGCTAAGAAGGTGCCAGCCACCTTCTTCGTGATTGGCAAGACGGTGGGAGACAAGACCCGCCCCTTGTTAGAACGGCAAATTCGCGAGGGACATGCTATCGGGATTCATTCCTACAGTCATGATTACAACCGTCTCTTTCCGGGCGGGGTAGTCGATGTCAAACAAGTAGTCAAGGAAGTCAAGGAAACCCAAGCTTCTATGCAGGAAGTGCTAGGTCGGGATTTCCACACGGCTGTCTGGCGTTACCCAGGTGGCCATATGTCCTGGAAGGGGACCGAAGAACTGGATGCCTCCCTTAAGAAACTAGATGTTGACTGGATGGACTGGAATGGCATGTCTGGCGACGCGGAAACACCGTCTGCCCGACCAACCACGCCGAGTGACATGTTAGCCTATATGGAAAAATCCTTCTATGTAGCACCTGATGCCAAGGTCCGGGTCATCCTCATGCACGATGCTTCGGATAAGCAATTGACCATTGAGGCCCTGCCTCACATTATTGATTACTTCAAGTCTCAAGGTTATGAATTTGGGGTGTTAACATGAGTCCACTTGCTTGGTTAGGCCTAGGCTTGGGCATGGCTGCCTATGCCTTAGCCACCTTTTGGGGCTGGCACTTAGGCCCTAAGTTACAGCAACGGCCTTGGGTTCGCAGCCAACTACTCTTGTTGACCTGCGGCATCTGGCTAGAATTAGTCTTCTTCGATTTATTGCCTTCTACCCAGCCCACCCTTATGGGGATTTTGGGTTTCCGCATGGCCACTTTGTTTAGCCTTATTCTTTTCTTTACCCCAGTTATCCTCATGTCAGGTCTTCATTCCTTTGTTGGATGGGCACCGAGCGGGCGCCTGCGCCTAGGGGCCTTCACCCTCCAAAATATGCTGGAAGGGGTCCTGATTTATAGTCTCTGCCGGGTTAATCCTTGGTTGGGAACCGCCTATCTCTTCCTAACGGCGCCGCACGCCTTAGTGGAAGCTATGACCATTCGGGAATTAAGCCGTCCAGCTAAGGCTGGCACCTGGCTCTGGTTGGTACTTGGTAATTTAGCCGGGATAGGCCTTGGCTTTGTTCTAATCGAGGGCATGGGCTCCTTAATCAGCCTAGCCGTCCTCAATCAACTCATGGCTGGCTATCTCTTCTATGTGGCCTTTGTGGACCTCTATCAGGAGGTGGTCCGCCAGGCTAAGCGCCCGATTATTCCCTATGCCGTCTTCCTAGGCATGGGACTTATGGGTCTCTTGAATGTGCTAGTTTAATTGAATATAAAAATAACGAGCTAGGATGCCTCCTAGCTCGTTTTTCTTATCCTAATAAATGTAAGCCCAGCATATAGACGGCAGTGCCCAGCGCGATGCTAAGGAGGAAGTTGCGCTTCCAGAGGTGGCAGACAGCTGTGATAAGGGCTGCGCCAATCAAAAGCAGACTGTCTTGGGGCAGACTAGGGCTGAGATGGCGGAAGGCATAGACGACTAGGAGTCCCATGACGGCAGTGGGTAGCATTTGGCCTAAGTAGTTGACGAAGGCGGGAGGCCGCTTGTGAGCTGGGAAGATCCAGAAGGCTAGAAAACGTGTCAGCACCGTTCCTAGAACGACTAGGGCAATGGTAATCGCTTGCTGCCAAGGTGTCATGCGCTCACCCCCTGGTCTTGCTGCTGTTTCTGCTGCCAGTAGCGGTAGCCAAAGAGGACTAACATGAGAATCATGGCCGGAATCATAAAGTTTTCCGGTCCAAAGAGAACCAAACAGAGAACCGATGCGCCTAAGCCAATAAAGGCAGCGGAGTGTTGACGGTGGGAACGCCATTGTTCAATCAGCAAGACAATGAAGAGGGCATTGAGGACGAAGTCCATGCCCTTGACATTAATGGGCAGGTAGGGACCAATAAAAGCCCCCATGGCCGTCGCACAGACCCAGTAGAATTGGTTGAGCCAGGTCACATGGAAGTAGGCCCAGCCTCGGTCAAGGTCTTGCGGTAAGTCTAGCGTCACATTAATGGAGAAGGACTCATCACACATGCCGAAGATCAGATAGGGCTGCTGCCAGCCCAGATGGTGGTATTTGTCCAGCATGGCCAGGCCATAGAAGAGATGGCGGGCATTGACCATGAGGGTCAAGAGCAAGGCCTGGAGTGGGTTGAAGGCAGCAAGCAAGAGCTGCAAGGTCACAAACTCCATGGAACCAGCGAAAATAAAGAGGGACATTAAGACCGGCAAGTAGGGTGGGAATCCCTTGCTGACGGCTAACATGCCCAGGGAGAATCCTAGGAAGAGAAATCCCGTCATAATAGGGATAGTCTTAGGGAAGACAGGGGAGAGAGCACGTTTCATTGATTCACCTCGACATCGTTAATATTCCCATTCTAATTGCCTTCCTTGGCCCTGTCAAGTCCACCTGACTTATGGTATAATGACCAAGTGAAGATTTAACGTGAAAAGAGGGAAGTCACCATGACCTTATATTACCAAAGTACTCGTAACCCAGAAAACCGTGTCACCGCTTCTCAAGCCATCCTCAAGGGGATTGCGGAAGACGGGGGCCTCTACGTGCCGGTGGAGCATCCCAAACTGCCAGTCCCTCTGGCTGACCTAGTGGGCAAGTCCTATCAGGAGGTTGCCTTTACCGTCATGAAGGCTTATTTTGATGACTTCAGCCAGGAAGAATTACAGGCCTGCATCGATGGGGCCTATAACAGCGACAAGTTCGACACGCCAGAATTGACCCCAGTTAAGAAGGTAGGGGATGCCTACTATCTGGAGCTCTTCCATGGCCAGACCATCGCCTTCAAGGATATGGCCCTGTCCATCCTGCCTTATCTCATGACCACTTCGGCTAAAAAACAAGGCTCTGACAAGGAAATCGTCATCCTGACTGCCACATCCGGCGATACCGGTAAGGCGGCCATGGCCGGCTTTGCGGATGTGCCCGGCACTAAGATTGTGGTCTTCTATCCTAAGGGCGGCGTCAGCCATATCCAAGAACTGCAAATGCTGACTCAGAAGGGTGACAACACCTATGTAGTAGGGATTACCAGCAACTTCGATGATGCCCAAAGCCAAGTCAAGGCCCTCTTCGGGGACCAAGCGCTCAATCAACAAATTGCGGCGGCTGGCTACCAATTCTCAAGTGCCAACTCCATCAACATTGGCCGGCTCATTCCCCAAGTGGCTTACTATGTCTTTGCCTACTTGCAACTGGTGAGCCAAGGTGTCATTGCTTTAGGCGACGCCATCAATGTGGATGTGCCAACCGGTAACTTCGGTAACATTTTGGCGGCCTACTATGCTCGTCAAATGGGCTTGCCAATCAAGACCTTCATCTGTGCCTCTAACAAGAACAATGTCTTAACTGACTTCTTCAAGACCGGCGTCTACGACCGCCAACGTCCTTTCTATGTGACCAACTCACCATCCATGGATATCCTCATCTCTAGCAACCTAGAGCGTTTGATTTACCATGCGACCGGTAATGATGCGGCCCAAACGGCTGCTTATATGAAGCAATTAGTGGACCAAGGTCACTACCAAGTGACGCCTCAAATGCAGGCAACCTATGCTGATTTCTACGGCGGTTACGCCGATGAGGCCCAAATCGAAGCTAGCATTAAGGCCGTCTATGAAGCGACCGGCTATGTTTTAGACCCACATACGGCAGTAGCCACTTCGGTTTACAGCGACTACCGTCAGGAGACAGGCGACACCACGCCAACCTTAATCGCTTCGACCGCCAGCCCTTACAAGTTCCCACGCTCTGTCATGCAGTCCTTCCAGGACTTAGACCCTGAGGTGGATGACCTGACCCTGGTGGACCAATTGGAAGCTATCTCTGGCGTGCCACAGCCTGCGGCCGTTCTCGAAGTCAAAGAAGCCCAAATCCGTCATAATGAAGTGGTAGATGTGGCCGGTATGAAGGCCAGCATCTTGGCTAAGTTGGGGCTCTAATCGTCAAATTCCTAAGAAAGAGGGTGCTCAAGATGATCAATTATCGTCATGATAAGGAGATTTCTGATGTCCAGTTGCGACCGCTCTATCAGGCAGTCGGTTGGACTGCCTACCTAGACCAGGTATCTGACCTGGGTCAGATGCTGGCGGCTTCCCAAGATGTCATCAGCGCCTGGGACCAAGACCAGCTAGTGGGGCTGGTGCGAACAGTGGGAGATGGCCACTATGTGGCCTTGATTCAAGACATCTTAGTTCTGCCAGCCTATCAGAAGCAGGGCATAGGCCGACAATTGCTGAATCGAATTCAGGAAGCCAGCCGGGCCTATCGTCAGGTCTTTCTGGTGACTGACACCACGCCTTGGAACCAGTCTGTCCGGGAATGGTATGACCGCCGTGGCTTAGTGGGCTTTGCCCAGGCGGAGCTAACTGGATTTTTAGCCAATCAAGGAGATTAGGACGCTGTCCTAGTCTCTTTTTATTTGCTATGGCTAGGCAAATAATTCGTACTGGGGACCTTAACGTGGTAGACTAAAGTCATCATAGTAGAAAGGAGGGGACTGAGATGTTGGAAGATAAACTCGACCAAGCTGCTGGCAAAGTCAAGGAAGTGGCAGGTAAAGCAACTGGCGACAAAGGCCTTGAAACTGAAGGCGTCGTAGAAGGCGTAGTTAGTAAAGCCAAAGAAGTGGCTCATGACGTGGCTGAAGCTGCCAAAGGTGCAGTGGAAGGCATCAAAAATTCCTTGGGCAAATAATCCAAGTAAAACAAGCTTAGCATCACCAGTACCCCTCAAGTCTAGGGGTGCTTTTTTTGTGCTTGGAGGAAGAGAGGCCAGCTTAATAAATCTCTTGCATTCCCCGACAAGTAAGCGTATACTAAAGGTAATTCACCAAGGAGGTACTTGTGCCGATGAAAGTTAACTAAAATTGTCAATTACTAAATAAAGGATCAAGATGGCTTTATTTAGTGCGGTCAATTTTAGTGAAGAGGTACAAGCAGCTAGGGCAGGCGCACCTTATATTAGGGCGCAGACTCTTTCTTTGGCTTCATCCATTTGCTTCCAAACTGGGACCGACGCTAGATAGGGCATCGGTCCCTCTTTATATAGGAGGTAGCAGATGTTACACGTTGAAAATTTTACCATGACCCATCAACAAGACCTCAAGGTCTTAATTCCTTCCCTGTCCTTTGACTTGAAGCCAGGCGACAAGCTAGCCTTGATTGGCGAGGAAGGCTGCGGCAAGTCCTCGCTCTTGAACTGGCTCAGGCAGCCGGATGCGCCCCTGCCTTATGTCGAGGTGACCGGCACTTGTTCTAATTCCTTTGGCCGGACGGTCTGGATTGGCCAGACTTTCCCAGCCCAAGATGAAGGTTTGACCATCGAGGCTTATTGCTTTGATCCGGTCTTAGCCGAGCAAATAGACTATGGTTACTTCTATCAGCTAGTCAGCCAATTAGGCTTTGACCCCGATCGGCTCACCAGCCAGCAGCTTATGGGGACTCTGTCAGGGGGAGAGAAGCTCAAATTGCAGTTGGCACGGACCCTGGCCTTGGAGCCGGATTGTCTGCTCTTGGATGAGCCTTCCAATGACTTGGACTTGGCCACACTGGACTGGCTCAGCCGGACCCTGGCTAGTTTGCCGGCAGCGGTCCTCTTTATTTCCCATGATGAGGCCTTCCTGTCTCAAGTGGCCAATCGCATTCTGCATATTGAGACAATCAATAATCACAAGGCTAGCCGGGTTCATCTGGTCAATCTGGACTATGAGACCTATCGCAATCAACGAGAGGCCCAGTTCCAGCGTCAGGGCCAGCTAGCCCGCAAACAGCAGGAGGAGCAGGCCAAGCAAGAGGCTCGACATCGGCAAATGCATGACAAGGTCCAGCATCAATTGCGTCAGGCCCATGATTCTAGCTTGGGTCGTCTCTTGGCTAAGAAAATGCGAAATGTTAAGTCTGTGGGCCGGCGCTTGGAGCGTCAGGCTGAAGACATGCTGGAGATTCCCATTCAAGAGGATGCCATCTTGGTCAAACTGCCTTGCCCCCATCCCTTGCCCGCCAGCAAATGGCTGATTAACGAGCCGGACTATGTGGTCCGCCTAGAGGGGCGCGCGCTGACCCAACCCCTGACCTTAGAGTGGCGAGGCCAGGAGAAAATCGGGCTAGTGGGCCCTAATGGGGTGGGCAAATCTACCCTCTTGAAACAAGTTCGTAACTGGCTGACCGACCGGCCGGGCATTCGTCTGGGTTATATGCCCCAAGATTATCGCCAGGTCCTGCCTCAGGATCAGACGCCCTTGGACTTTCTCCAGGAATCGGGTAGCCAGGAGGAGAAGACTAAGCTCATGACCTATCTGGGTAGCCTACGCTTCGACCCTGATGAGATGCTTCATCCCATTAGCCAACTGTCTGGGGGCCAGCAGGCCAAGTTGCTCCTGCTTAAGTTGAATCTGATGGAGGTCAATGTCTTGTTACTGGACGAGCCTAGCCGTAATTTCTCGCCCTTGTCTCAGGCTGAAGTAAGGCAAATTTTCCGCGACTTCCCCGGGGCCATTCTGGCGGTTTCCCATGACCAACTCTTCCTGGATCAGGTCTGCGACCGGCGTTTGGCTTTGGAACCAGCCGGCAGGCAATAGCGGAATTGCCTTGTTGAGGTCTAGGTCTTTGTGATAGAATGAATAGGTATTGGACTTGAGAGGAGCAAAGCAATGAAAGAGCCTAAAGGAATCCTGCTAGCCATTTGGATTGGCTTACTCAGTAGCCTGGCGGGGGCGGTCAACGTGACGACGCTGTGGCTGGTGGCTACGCCATCGACCCATATGACGGGCAATCTGACCCAACTTGTGCTGGCCTTAGCAAGGGGGGAAGGGGAAGCGGCCAGCCGTCTGGCCTTGACCTTGCTGGCCTTTATAGCTGGGAGCATGCTAAGTGGCCTCTTATTCTCTGATAAAGCCTTCCGCCTAGGCAACCGTTACGGTGTTTTGTTGATTAGCTTTGGCCTCTTATTGGGCTTAAGCTATGCCCTCAACTGGCAGGCTAGCTGGCTCTATCTCTTGGCCTTCGGTATGGGGACCCAAAATGGTATGTTTATCTACTATCGCGGCATGATTGTCCGCAGTTCGCATTTTACGGGTTACTTGACTGATACTGGCTTTGCGCTAGGACGTTACTTGCGGGGCTATAAGGAAGATGGCCACAAGATTATCTTCTACATGGCAAGCATCGCCTGCTTCCTAGTAGGAGGCCTCCTGACCTATATCTGGCTTAATCATTCTGCTATCAGCATGATTTTGGTCTTGGCTCTGGCCTATCTGGTGACGGGGACCTATTACTTTATCCTCCGCCACTGTCATCAAGCAGCCTAAGCAAAATCCCCTTATATCCTATAGGATATAAGGGGATTTTTTATGTGGTAAAAAAGAAGCTGAGACTAAGTCTCAGCTTTTTGCTTCTAGTTGAACTTTTTTCTGTGACTTGGCCTTGACTAGATAGATTAGGATTAGAATGGCCAGGACTTCGACAAGCAGGCAGTAGAGACCACCTTCTAGTCCAAAGTCGCCACCAGTCCAGAGTTTAGGGCCTTGTAGGCGGGTGCGCCAGATAGGAAAAGGCAGGCTGAGACCTGATACTTGGATACCCAGAACAGGTCCTTGCACGAAGTTCCAAGCTGAATGGGCTGCCCCCACAAACCAGATATTTTCCGTATAGGCGAAGAGGAGGGAGAAGGTCAGGCCGGCCAGGGTCAGGTTGACCAGAGCCAGGGTCGAGACATTGGGATTACCCAGATGCATGGCGGCAAAAATCAGGGAGTTGGCCAGGACCGCTAACCAGGTTGGGAAGCGTAGGGCCAGGCCATTCATGAGATAGCCCCGGCAGATGACTTCTTCGCTCAGCCCCTGAACCAGGAAGCCGGCTAGATAGAGTAGGGTGACCAGGACGGGCGTCTGGCTAATGCGCTCTAGCGATAAGTGGCCCAGTAGGGCGGGGATGATGAGGCAGGCTAGCAGTTGCAGGCCACCTAGGATAAAGCCCAGTAGATAGGGGCCAATCAAGGGGCGCTTGAAGCCCATCGATTGCCAGGACCGCCGGCCCAGGGTCCAACCGTAGAGGGCGAAGCCCAAGAGGGGGATCAAGGTCGAAAAGAGGGCCATGACGTTTACGAGTGGGGCCACCAAGTCGGGGTGGGTCCAATTGAGGATTTGGAAGCGGGGGTGTGTGATGCCCCATAGGGTGGCCTTGGTCTGCCAGTCCTGAAGGTGGTGAAACAAGAGGGGAAAGGCCAGCATGGAAAGCATCCAACCCCAACCGGATGCTTGGCTTGATTTAGCTTTGATAAATGGCATTAAGCCACCTCCTTTTCTTCTAGTATAAGGCTCTTGGCAGGTCAAGGCAAATGTAAAAAATCAGCCAATCTCGGAATCAGTTCCATACTTTTCTTGATTTTTCGGCCATTTCCTAAGCTTAGGAAATAACTTTAGCGATTAGATGGCACATAAAATGTTATAATAGAATTGAGAGAAAGCGATGTCACAGCCTAGGAGGAGGGCGCTTATGCAGACACGACAGGAACAGCTCATGGTCATTTTGGCCCAGTCACAAGGCTGGCTCAAGGGGCGGGACCTAGCGGCTCTGTTAGGCGTCTCCGACCGGACCATTCGCTCTGATATGAACAAGTTAAAGCAAGACTATCCCGGGGCCATCCAGACTCATCACCACAAGGGTTATCGGCTAGTGGCCCAAGCCCTGGAAGACTCCAATCAGCCCAGTCCTCTGGGCCTGCCGCAGAGTCAGGAAGAAAGGCTACATTATATACTCAAACTCCTATTGGCTGACAGTCAGCCTCAGACCCTCAAGGAGCTGAGCCAAGACCTCTATGTCAGCCCCCAAACCCTAACCATGGACTTGCATCAAGTAGGTCAGTTGGTGGGGGCCTACCCGGATTTAGACCTACAACATGATGCCAAGGGCTGGCAGCTTAAGGGCCCTGAATTCCAGAAGCGCCGCTTCTATCGGGAGCTCCTGACCTCAGAACTTCAGGGCGATTTCTTGAATCTGGATAAGGTCTTAGCCATATACGAAGAGTTTGACATGGTCTGGGTGGCCCACTATTTCCAAGGCCTGCTCAAGCAGGCAGACTATCAGCTTCGGCCTGCCAGTTTACCTATCTTACTCCTGCACGTCGGGATTGCGGTTCAGCGTATGCTGGCCGGTCAATTTCTCTATCATCGTCAGAACCTACCGCCTCTAGTGCCTAAGGAAGAAGCCTTAGCTCGCAAGTTCTTGCAGGGGGTGGGTAAGCAATATAAGTGTCGGATTCCAGCTTCTGAAGCCTACAGTATTGGCCGTCTGCTGGAAGCTTATCAGGCCATGCATGAGCTAGCCTCACAGGTCATCTATCAGGGCAGCCCCCTGGATTTGACCCGCTTGGTCCAAGACTTGGGCCAGCACCTACAAGACTTGGTGGGCTTGGATTTTCTCAGTGATGCCGACTTTAAGGATCGCTTCCATCTTCACCTTCAAGGCCTAATCGAACGCCTCCATTATCAAGTGGAGCTGCCCAATCTCTTCCTCCAAGATATGAAACGCCAGTATCCGCTGGTCTTCGACCTAGCCGTGACGGTCACCACTTGGTTGGGGAGCCGCCTAGGCGTGGTCTTATCCGAAGCCGAAATCGGGCTGATTGCTGTCCATATCGGCAGTTCCTATTCTCGCCTGGAGCGGCCTTGGAAGGCGCGAGCCATTTTGTTGGCGCCCCAGCACTACCCTCTGATGCAATCCTCAATCGACCGGCTCAAGGCTAGCTTCGGCCACCGGCTGGAAATTCTAGCCCAATATGATTATGTCAGTGAAGCCCAGCTCCTGCATCAGCCTGTCGACTTAGTCATTAGTTTTATGCCTCTGGCTCAGAGTATGGGCCTCCCGACCTTGCAGGTCTCTACCTTCTTCAATGAGGAAGATGAGCTAGCCTTGGTTAGTTTGCTTAACCAAGTAGAACAGCGTCAGACAGCTATTCAGCTGGCCCTACAATTGGGGGACTTTCTGGAGTCACGTTTCTTCTATCAAGACTTGCAGGCCAATAGTCCCGAGCAAGTCCTGACCCTTATGGCTCAGGATTTGGCCCAAGCCGGTTATGTGACGCCGGACTTTCTGCCTTCGGTCTTGGAGCGCGAAGCCCTGTCGTCGACGGACTTTGACTATGCCTTGGCCATTCCCCATCCCCTACAAGCTCACAGTCACCAGTCTGTGTTAGCCATTGCCAACCTAGCCAGTCCCATTGAGTGGGGCCGCTACCCGGTTAAACTCGTCATTCTCTTGGCGCTTAAGGACAGTGACTGGGCCTTCACCCAGGTCTTCTTCAAATGGCTAGGCCAGTGCCTAGCCCATCCGCGTCAGCTCAAGTCCCTCTTAGCCGCCAGCAGTCGCGACGACTTCTTGGCCGCTATTGTGGGCGAATTTCCCCATCCATCTCGTTAGCAAGTTTATTTTATAGGAAAGGAGGTAATGGTATGGATGACTTAGAGTTGGTATTCTTCAAGATGATTTCTTCCTTGGGATCCGCCCGATCTTCCTTCATGGAAGCCATGGCGCTAGCCCGGACAGGCGACTTCGCCCAAGCCCAGGCGGCCATTGAACAAGGGGAGAGCCAACGGATTGCCGGTCATGATCAGCATTTCGACCTCTTGCAGGCGGATGCGGCAGGGGACCATCCACCTTTCTCGCTCTTGTTAGTTCATGCCGAAGATCAACTCATGAGTGCTGAACTGCTTAAGGTGACAGCCGAAGAAGTTCTGGCCCTCTATCAACGTTTGGACCAGCTCACCACCTAGATTAGGAGGAAATACCATGAAACGTGTCTATTTATTCTGTAGTGCCGGCATGTCGACCAGCCTGGTTGCCAGCCGTATGCAGGCCGTGGCGGACGACCACAACCTGCCCATTGAAGTCAAGGCCTTCTCAGATTCTAAGCTAGATATCATCGTGGAACAGTATCATCCAGATGTCATCTTGTTAGGGCCTCAAGTCAAATACAAATTCAATGCCACCCGGGACAAATACGAGCCCCAAGGCATTCCCGTTGAAGTTATGAACCTAGACGATTATGGTAACGTCAATGGCGAACGCATTCTCAAGCGCGCCATTCAATTACTCAAGCAAAACAAGCAAGGCTAAGTACAGATCTCATTATAAGAAAAGAGGTAAGTCACATGTTTGCAAATCTTGAAAAAGTTATGGGCGGGACAGCCGAGAAACTCAGCAATAATAAGGTATTAATTGCCATTCGTGATGGTTTCTTGGTGACCACGCCACTCATTATTGTCGCTTCCTTCTTCATTTTGGCCGGTAACTTCCCAATTGAAGGTTATACCGACTTTATGGCTCAATTCTTCGGCCAAGGCTGGGAAAACCACATGGACGCCGTGATTGATTCCACCTTTAGTGTCATCGCCCTCTTAGGGGCTATCGGGATTGGTTATGCCTATGCCCGTCAGCTGGAATCTGACCCTATTGCAGGGGCAGCCATTTCCGTTGTCTGCTTCTTGATTCTGACACCTAAATCCCATCCTGCCTTCACTAACGAAGCCGGCAAGGTCTTCAATGGCTTGGCTAACACTAATATGGGGTCCGCCGGCATGTTCGTAGCTATGATTACGGCCATTGTCTCGGTCCGCATCTTCGTGGCCATTGAACGTAAGGGTTGGGTCATCAAGATGCCTGACGGGGTGCCACCAGCAGTTTCTCAATCCTTCGCAGCTTTGATTCCTTCGCTCTTTGCCATGTTAACCTTCTTCTTGGTTTACCTTGGCTTCTCACTCACCGATTATCACTATGCTCATACCTTTATCTATACCAACTTACAAGCACCACTCTTAGGGATTGGACGCAGCGTCTTCCTAGAACCCCTGACCCAGTTCCTGTCCACCTTCTTCTGGTTCTTCGGGATTAATGGGCCGTCTGTTACCAATACCGTCTTCGGGCCAATTGGTCTGGCCTTGACGACTGAAAACTTGGAAGCCTTCAAGAACGGCTTGCCATTGCCTAACATCTTCACCAATGGTTTCAGTAACTTCTTCACCAACTTCGGGGGTGGGGGTTCTACCTTGGCTTTGGTCTTCCTCATGGTGGGGATTGCTAAGTCCAAACGTATGAAGACCTTGGGGCGTTTGGCTATTGTACCTGGGATTTTTGGAATTAACGAAATGATTATCTTCGGGCTGCCAGTCGTACTCAACCCAATTATGTTGGTGCCATTTATTGCGACACCTTTGGTTAACACCATTTTATCCATTATCGCAACAGTCATCGGTATTCTGCCACGAACTACCGGGGTCAGCATCCCATGGACAACGCCATTCTTCTTCTCTGGTTGGTTGGCTACTGGGCACCTGATTGCCGCCTTCTGGCAAATCATCTTAATTGCCATCGACTGCTTGATCTACTATCCATTCTTCAAGGTAATGGACCGTCAATTCTTGGCTGAAGAAGAGAAACCAGTTCAAGACCTTAAAGATGATTTAGATGATATTTCCTTGGACGACTTGTCCTTCGATGATTTATAGACAACTGAAGAGTTCAGCCCTATCCTGCTGAACTCTTTTTGCTGAGGAGGGAATAAGGATGAAAGTAATCCTATTATTCGACCAAATTCAGGCCGGTTATGGGGGCAAGGAACGCCCCAACACACCACTGGGATTGGAAAAGGGCGGGATTGGCTCTTATCTCATGTTTAAGGACGTCTTCGCGGCTCACGACCTCAAGGTCCTGGCGACCGTCTACTGCGGGCCTGATTATTTTCAGGCTAATAAGGAAGAAGTCTTACACAAGATTGCCAATCTCATGAAGAAGGCACAACCTGATGTCCTCTTGTGTGGCCCTTGCTTCAACTACGACACCTACGCCCAAATGGCGGCCGAAGTCGCGGCCTATATTCAAGACCAGACGCCGGTCCGTACTTATGTGGCCTGCTCCGCCGAAAACGAGGCCGTGGTCGACCACTACAAGGACCAGGTTAAAATAATTCAGATGCCTAAGAAGGGCGGGGTAGGGCTGACGGATGCCCTGCACCATATTGCTGAAATTCTCAGTGGCCCAGCAGAGGCCGATTGGCCTCACTTCTTCCACTAGGAGGTGCCTTATGGATTGGACAGCCTTCTATGATTTACCCGCCTTGTCGGGGGATGAATTCGACCTGCATCAAGCCCTGGCCCAAGCCCTGACCGACCAAGGGCTCAGTCTCTATCGGGATCAACTGGGCTCTGTCTTGGGCCTCAAGCCAAGGGAGCAGGCGCCCTTTCGGGCCATGCTGACCACTAACCTGGATGAAAATGGCGGTCTGATTCAAGCCATTCGTCCGGATGGCCTCTTGGACTTTGTGGCCCTAGGCCGCTATCAGAAGACCGACTATGTCAACCAAGTGGTCCGCCTCTTAACCCGGGACCATGTGCCTCATCTGGGCTATGGGGTCCTGGTAGAGGGCCAGCCCTATCTAGCGCTAGGTGCGGCCTCAGCCCAGCAAGTGGCTGACTTGGGCATCCAGGTAGGGGACAGCTTTGTCTTAGACTTTTCCCGCCGGCAAATAGGTGGGGGCGCCTGGCTAGGTCGTAACTTGGCCAATCGGGCCAGCCTAGAGCTGATACTGGATATGAGTCGCCAACTTCAAGACAAGATTGCCTATGAGTTGGCTGTGGGTGGCATTAGCCAGTCCCTAGTGGGGACTCGGGGGGCCATTACCGCCACCAATCTTATTCAACCAGACTTGGCCCTGGTGCTAGATGCTAGTCCGGTTCCTGCTTCTGACTATGACCCTAAGTGTCTCTATTTGCGTTATTTTGATAAGACCCTCTTACCTAACACGGCCTTGTTGGAAGCTATCCGCCAAGTGGCCCAGGGTCTGGGTTACCAAGTCAAGGGCCAGGTTCAAGAGGCCGGGACCGATGGGGCCTTTATCCATAAGACAGGGGTGGGGGCACCGACCTTGGTTATTGCCCTGCCACTCCTCCAGTCGCCAGGCCTTTATCAGTGTCTAGATCCAGCTAGTTTCGAGCCCGTGCGAGACACCCTGGTGGCCTTCTTGAGCCAACTGACCCCAGCCCAAGTCCGAGACTTTGGCTTTGGCAGTCGGGGAGGTGGCCCTTATGACCACTGAGGCTCAAGTCAAGGTAGACTGGCAAGTCCTGTCAGATTTATGCTGCTTACCCGGAGTGTCGGGCCATGAGGCCGGCATTCGGGCCTACTTGGACCGGCAGCTGACCATGTGCCAGCAAGGCACCGACCCCTTGGGGTCTGGCCTCTACAGCCTAGCAGGTCAGTCCCAGTCACCCTTGTCTTTGCTCTTTTCCACCCACATGGATGAAATCGGATGGGTGGTGCGGGCCATTGATGAGGCCGGCTATGTCTTCATTCAGGAAGTGGGGCGCTCATGGTCCCATACCCTCTTGCAACAAGAGGCCCAGGTCTTCACCCAGGACGGCCGGGTCTACACGGGGATTCTGGCTGGACCGCAGGTTCATAGTCTTAGCCCTGAGCAGCGCCAGCAAGTGGTGCCCATGGACCGGGTCTATCTGGATCTGGGGGTGGACAACCGCGACCAGGTTCGAGCTCTAGGTATTGAAGTGGGGGACTGGGTTTGCCCGGTGACCACTTTCCAGGCCTTGGCCAATCCTGACTATCTGGCCGCCAAGGCCTTCGACAATCGGGTCAGTGTAGCCCTGGGCGTCTGGACCATGCAGGCCCTGGCCCAGGGGCCTTGTCCCAACAAGGTGACCCTGGGAGCGACCGTTCAAGAAGAAGTGGGCTTGCGGGGGGCGCGGACCGTGGCCCAAGCCGTCAAGCCGCACATTGCCCTAGCCGTGGATACCTGCCTAGCAGGCGATACGCCAGCTGACCACAATCCTATTAAGCTAGGCAAAGGCGTCTCCCTGACGGTGGCCGATAATATGACCGTGACCCACCGGGGCCTCTTGCGTTACTTGGAAGGCATCTGCCAGCGGGAGTCTATTCCTTACCAACTAGGTTGCTTCCTAGACGGGGGGACGGACGCGGGCAATATCCATAAGTCCCAGACTGGGATTCTGGCGACGACCTTGTCCCTTCCCATGCGCTATATGCATACCCACCGGGGTATCTTGCATCGGGCCGATGTCCTAGCGGCCTACCGTCTTATGGTGGCAGTGGCGCGGGACTTGACGCCTGCTATCTACCAGCAGCTGCTGGACCAAAATTATCATTATCAAGTATAGAATCAATGACAGAAAGAAGGTGACAGCCATGTGGGGAATCATTGCGACCTGGCGGATGGCCCTAGAAGGAGTCCAGGCCACCCTGCCTAGCTTGGCAGGTGGGGGCTCTGCGGGTGACGCCATTGAGCAAGCCATCAAGGCCGTCGAAGACTTTCCTTATTATAAATCCGTTGGTTATGGCGGTCTGCCTAACCGCCAAGGTCAGGTAGAATTGGATGCTGCCTATATGGACGGCAGTCGCCTGGACTTTGGGGCCGTTTGCGGGATTCAGGATATTGCCAACCCTATTGGGGTGGCGCGCCGCCTCAGCCAGGAGCCGGTCAATAATATCCTAGTCGCCCAAGGTGCCCGCCAATATGCCCTAGACCATGGCTTTAAAGCCAAAGAAATGCTGACAGACCGGGCTCAAATCCACTACCATAATCGCCAGGTCGAGCTGGCTCAAGCACAAGGCCTGGCGGCCTATGACGGCCATGACACGGTGGGCATGGTGGCCCTGGATGGCCATGATCACATGGTGGCTGGGACTTCGACCAGTGGCCTCTTCATGAAGCATCCCGGCCGGGTAGGCGACTCGCCTATGATTGGCTCGGGTCTCTATGTGGACTCCCAGATTGGGGGCGCCACCGCTACTGGCCTAGGGGAAGATTTGATGAAAGGGGTCCTATCCTACGCCATCGTTCAGCTGATGGCTGCGGGCTACCATCCCCAAGAGGCCTGCGAAAAGGCCGTTTATGACTTAGACAGACGTCTCAAAGCCCAACGCGGCCAGGCCGGCGATTTGTCGGTGGTGGCCATGAATGCCAAGGGCCAGTGGGGGGCTGCGACTAATATTGATAACTTCTCCTTCGTGGTGGCCAGCAAGACCACGCCTTTGACCGTCTACCGCCTGCATCCCCTGGCTTCTGGCCAGATGGAATTGGAGCGGGCGAGTCAGGAATGGCTAGATGACTATGTGCGTCAACGCATGCGGCCCCTGGAGGTGAAGTAGGCATGACCCTCAAGCAAATCCAAGCACTTAATGACTTGTTGGAAGACTTGCTGCCCCAATACTGGCAGGACCTAGCCCAACTGGTAGCCATTCCCAGTGTGCAGGGACCGGCGGAGCCAGACGCTCCCTATGGGCCTGGACCTAAGGCTGCCCTGGACTGGGTGCTAGACCGGGCCAAAGCCATGGGCTTTGAGACGGTCAATTTAGACCATAAGGTTGGCTACGCTCAGTGGTCGCCTGACCCTAACCAGGCGACCCCAGGCGCTGGCTATTATGGCATTTTCGGGCATGTGGATGTGGTGCCGGCCGGCCAAGGTTGGCGGCAGGATCCCTGGACCCTAAGAAAGAATCAAGAACAAGCCCGCTACGAAGGTCGCGGCGTCCTAGACAATAAGGGGCCCATTCTGGCTAATCTCTATGCCGTCTATGCCCTCAAATGCCTAGGCTATCATTTCCGCCATCCCATTCGGGTGGTCTTTGGGACCAATGAGGAGACAGGCTTTGGCTGTATCCAGCATTATCTTGCCCAGGAAACTGCGCCCCTCTTCGGTTGGACACCCGATTGCAAATGGCCGGTCGTCTATGGCGAGCGGGGGCGTTTGCGGGTAGCCGTCAGTGTGGACGCAGATCAAGTGGCCAGCCTCTTTGACTTTGTTAATGCCTATCTGCTGACCGGCACCAACGATGGTCGGGAATTGGGCATTGCTTATGAGGACCGGGACTTTGGCCGCATGATGTTAAGGGGCTACCAGCTGGGCCTGACGCAAGGACGCCCTTGGGTGGCCTGGTCCATGGCCTATCCAGGAGCCTGCAGTCAGGAAGAGATTCTGGGCCAAATTAAGTCGCGCCTGCCGGAGACAGGCCAAATAGAGGTCCTCAGCCATTGGGCGCCTGTCCTCAAGGACAAGCAGTCGCCTTATATTGAAGCTTTGCAGCAGGTCTACAACCAGGTGACCGGCCAAGCCCTTGAGCCCGTCACAACCACAGGGGGCACCTATGCTAAGTTTGTGCCTAATATCGTGGCCTACGGGCCTTCCTTCCCGGGCCAACGGGATATTGCCCATTTGCCACATGAGTGGCTAGGCATTGAGGATTTAGAGACTGATCTAAAAATTTATAGCCAGGCCTTACTGGCCTTGTGGCAGCTAGAACAAGAAGTGGAGGAGGCAAGTCTATGACCCTAATCGAGTTGTGTGCCGGCAGTGTCAGAGATTGTCTGATTGCCCAAGAAGCTGGCCTGGACCGGATTGAGCTCAACAGCGCCCTGGCCCTGGGGGGACTGACGCCAACGGTGGCCTGTCTGGAATTAGCCAAAGCTAATGGCGTGACTCTGCCAATCATCTGCATGGTCCGCCCACGTGGCGGTGGTTTCGCCTATGATAAGCTGGAAATCAGGCAAATGTTGGCAGAAGGCCAAGCCTTGTTAAGAGCAGGTGCCCGTGGCCTAGCCTTTGGCTGTCTGACTGAGACGGGTCAGCTTAATTGGGATGCCAACCAGGCCCTGATTGAGCTCTGTCAGACCTATGGCGCCCAATCGGTCTTCCACCGGGCCATTGATGTGGTGGCCCAGCCTGACCAAGCCATTGAAGGCTTGATTAAGCTAGGCTGCCGGCGGATTTTGACCAGTGGGGGAGCCAAGAGTATTGAGGAAGGGCGAGAACGACTGGCTCATTATCAAGCCCAATATGGGGCAGACATTGAATTTGTCATGGGGGCCGGTCTGAATTTGGCTAATGCGGCGGACTTGGTGGCCTATACGGGCATTCAACAAGTCCACGGTAGCTTCAAGACCTGGTACCAAGACCCTACAACCCAGCAAGGCTCCGTTTCATTTGCTTACGATCCTCGTGGAGCCTATGAAGGGGCAGACCCGGACCTAGCCCGCGCGCTAGGCCAAGCACTAGGAAAGAAGGAGTAATATGGTAAGACGTGTATTAGAATGCCTGCCCAGCGACTATGCTGGCTACAGTGCAGAAGAACTCAAGCAAGCCATCTGGGCCGCTGAAGGCCGGACCGTTTGTTGTGAAATGGTGGCGCCAGTGCCTGCCTATATCAGCAACTTGACCAATGCGGAAATCGCTAAGGCCTTCGGGGCAGACCTCATGCTCTTGAATGGGCTAGATGTCCTTAATCCTGTCGTTTGTGGCTTGGATCAGGGGGCAGAGGATCCCATTCGCCGCCTCAAAGCCCTATCAGGGCGTCCGATTGGGGCCAACCTAGAGCCTGTCGATGCTGATGCCATTATGGTGGAGGCGCGAAATGTTCTGCCTAAAGGCCGGACCTGCTCGGTTGAGACCCTAGAAGCGGCCGACCGCCTAGGCTTAGACTTCATTTGCCTGACGGGTAACCCTGGAACGGGGGTAACTAATAAGGAGATTGCCCACTATGTCAAGGTGGCCAAGCAACATTTCTCAGGTCTGGTCATTGCCGGTAAAATGCATGGGGCTGGGTCCAAGGAGCCAGTGGCCAGCATTGAAACGGCTAAGGACTTCATCGAGGCCGGGACCGACATTCTGCTGGTGCCGGCCGTGGGGACGGTGCCGGGCTTCACCGATGATGAGCTAGTGGCCATCGTCAAGTACGCCCACGCTCACGATGTCCTAGTCCTATCCGCTATTGGGACCAGTCAGGAATCTAGCAGCCCGCGGGTGGTGGAAGACATTGCCATTCGCAATAAGGTGGCTGGCGTGGATATTCAACATATTGGGGACGCAGGCTTTGGCGGCCTGGCCAATGTGGAAAATATCTTCGCCTTATCAGTGGCCATACGGGGCATGCGGCATACGGTGAGCCGTGTGGCCGGCTCCGCCATTCGTTAAGAAAACAAAAGTAGACAAAGAAAGCCAGGTAGTTTTTAGCTACCTGGCTTGTTTTAGTCTGGGCTGACCACTGATTGGATAATGGTAAGGACCACTTGGCTGGCCTTTTCCATGCTTTCCAAGCTGACAAATTCATACTGGCCATGAAGGTTTTCAGCGCCCGTGAAGAGGTTGGGCGTCGGGATGCCCTTATAGGTGATGATGCAACCGTCTGTCCCACCCCGGAAAGGCTCGATAAGAGGCTCAATGCCACAGGCCTTGTAGGCAGCAATGGCTACCTCAACCGGCCTCATGTCTTGCTTGAGGATATCGTACATATTGTAGTATTCGTCATAAATTTGGCATTGGATGCGGGGCCGGTCGTAGCCTGCATTCTGTTGGGCCACAATCTGACGGAAGAAGTCCTTACGGGCTTGGAAACGCTCCTTGTCATGGTCACGAATAATGTAGGTGGCCTGAACTTGGCCAATATCGCCGCTTTGACTGGACAGCATATAGTAGCCCTCGTGTCCCTCGGTCAATTCTGGCACCTGGTCTTGGGGCAGGCGGGCGAAGAGCTTGGCGGCTTCGGCCAGGGCATTGACCATGAGGCCCTTGGCGGTCCCAGGATGAACGCTGGTCCCGTCGATGGTCAGCATGACCCGGGCGGCATTGAAGGTCTCGTATTCCAACTTGCCCACTTGGCCGCTATCCAGCGTATAGGCAAAGTCTGCCGGGAAGTCTTGGGCTTGGAAGCGGTGGGCGCCCTTGCCGATTTCTTCGTCAGGTCCGAAGGCTAGCCAAATATCGCCGTGAGGCAGGTCAGGATGGGTTAGCAGGTGGATGACTGCCTCTAGGATGCTGACCAGACCTGCCTTGTCGTCGGCCCCCAGCAGGGTGGTACCATCCGTAGTAATCAGGGTCTGGCCTACATAATGCGTCAAGTTAGGAAATTCGGATACCCGCATGACAATGTCCAAGTCAGGGTTCAAGACAATATCCTGGCCGTCATAGTCTGCATGGACCTGGGGCTGGATATTTTCAGCATTGAAGTCGGCCGTATCCACATGGGCGATAAAGCCAATGGATGGCGCCTTCTGATGGGCTGGTAGGTTGCTTGGCAATAGGGCCGTGACAAAGGCGTCCACTGGATTGAAGCGCACTTGGCTGAGACCCAGGTCCTTGAGTTCGCCCTCCAACATGCGGAGGAAGTCCAGTTGACCGGGTGTGGTCGGCACGGCCTCCGAGTGCAGGTCGGACCGGGTGTTGATTTTAGCATAGCGGATAAAGCGTTGGAGCATGGATTCCATGGCGGAGCCTTCTTTCTCTTAATCAGTTAAGTCTAGTATAGCACTATGACGGGCCAGACCCAAGTTAGACCTTGTTGGCAAGGATGGGGATTTGTGATAGACTGGGGGGCAGTAAGGCCTGGTACAGAGGAGGAAGCCCTATGCGGATTAGACAGACAGAAAATGGGGATTTGCCGGCTTTGATGACTTTATACGAACAAGCCCGGGCCTTTATGCGGGCCCAGGGTAATCCCAATCAGTGGCCAGACGGCTATCCGCCTCAAAGCCTTCTAGAAGCCGATATAGCGCAAGGCCATTCCTATGTCCTAGAGGACGAAACTGGCCAGCTAGTGGGCACCTTCGCCCTGATAGCTGGAGAGGATCCGACCTATGGCCAGATTGACGGCCTAGGTTGGCGCAGTACTAGTCCCTATGTGACCCTTCACCGCCTGGCAGCCAATGGCAAGGCCCGGGGCGTGGCGCGGGCAGCTTTCGACTTCGCTAAGTCCGTCTGCCCCCACATCCGGATTGACACCCACGCCCAAAACCTACCCATGCAGCAGGCCATCCTGGCCTACGGTTTCCAGGAGCGAGGCACTATCTATCTCCAAGACGGCTCGCCCCGGCAGGCCTATGACTATCTAAGTGTATAAATGTGTGAGGGCTGGCACTGGGGTGCCGGCTCTTTTCTGATGGCTCGGGACAGTTCATTGGTCCCGGCTTCTTTTTTGTTGTATAATAGCAAGGTTACGAAAGGAGAATGTGTCATGTCACTCATTCGCAAATTAGGCTGGTTCTTCAAGCTGGAAGCCCGCCGCTATATGATTGGGATTCTGGCCTTATCCTTGGTCAGCGTCTTCAACTTGATTCCGCCGCGCATTATCGGGCAAGTCATTGATGCCATTGCAGGCGGCAATCTGACCCCTAGCGAGCTGGCTATCAATCTGACCTGGCTAGTGGGAGCCTCCCTTATTATGTATGCCCTCCGCTATGTTTGGCGACTCTTTATTCTAGGGACCGCCAATAGTCTGGGCCGGATTCTGCGGACTCGCTTATTTGAACACTTTACCCGCATGGCGCCGTCCTTCTATACCCGTTATCGGACCGGGGACCTGATGGCCCATGCCACCAACGACGTCCAAACCCTGGTCATGACGGCAGGGGGCGGGGTCATGTCGGCCGTGGATGCCTCGATTACCGCCCTGGTTACCCTGGCTACCATGTTCTGGATTCTGGATTGGCGCCTGACCCTGGTGGCCATTTTGCCTCTGCCAGTTCTGGCCTGGGGGACTAGTCGCCTGGGACGCATCAACCATGAAGGCTTTAAGCAAGCCCAGGAGGCCTTCTCCGAGCTTAACAACTCGGTTCAGGAATCGGTCTCTGGCATTAAGGTGACCAAGTCCTTTGGCTATGGAGCCCAGGAAACGGCTAAATTCCAGGCCACCAACCAGATGGTCTGGGCCAAGAACCTGCGGGCTGCCAAGTACAATGAGCTCTTCCAACCCATGGTCTTGGTTTTCGTGGGGGCCTCCTATCTGATTAGCCTGCTCTACGGGGGCTATCTGATTAGTCAGGGCCAGTTCACTGTCGGGGAAATGGTCACCTTCATGACCTATCTGGACATGCTAGTCTGGCCCCTGCAAGCCATCGGCTGGCTCTTCAACATTATGCAAAGGGGCTCGGTCTCCCTGGATCGGATTGACAAATTGCTGCATGAGGAAAGCCCAGTCCGTGAGACAGAACATCCTCTGCCTAGTATTCAAAATGGTCGCTTGGACTATGACATTGAGTCCTTCGCCTATCAAGATTTGACCACCTTAGAGGATGTCCACTTTAGCTTGGAAGCCGGCCAAACCCTGGGCATTGTCGGGACCACGGGGTCCGGTAAGACCAGTCTCTTGCGCCTACTCTTGCGGGAGCAGGATGTCAATGTGGGTAGCATTCAGTTAGATGGCCACGACATCCGCGACTACCGCCTCAGCGACTTGCGGAGCTTGATGGGCTATGTGCCACAAGACCAGCTGCTCTTCGCCATGAGCATTCGAGACAACGTCCGCTTCGGTCAAGCTGACTTGGATGATGCGGCCGTTATCAGAGCCACCCAGCTCTGTGGTGTCTACCAGGATATCCAGGCCATGCCTGAAGGGCTGGATACGCTAATCGGGGAGCGGGGCGTGTCCCTATCTGGTGGTCAGAAGCAACGTCTGGCCATGAGCCGGGCCCTGATTTTGGATCCAGACATTCTGATTCTGGACGATTCGCTATCAGCCGTGGATGCCAAGACTGAGCATTTGATTTTGGAAAATCTTAAGTCGGAACGTCAGGGCAAGACCACCATTATTACGGCCCACCGTCTGTCAGCCGTCGTCCATGCCGACCTGATTCTGGTGATGGAAGAGGGCCGCATTAAGGAGCGGGGCAATCACCAAGAATTGCTGGCGCAAAATGGCTGGTATGCGACCACCTACCGTAGTCAGCAACTGGCTCAGAGTTTGGAAGGAGGGGACTTAGATGCCTAATCGTGCTAAAACTTTTGGCCGCCTCATGGCCTATATGTGGCGTTACAAGGGGACTGCCCTGATGGCTCTGGTCTTCATCTTCCTGACATCGGCCGTGACGACTGCCATTCCACTCCTGGCCCGGTATTATATCGACCACTTTATTGGGGGTGGCTTGGTGGCCCAAGGAGGCTTAATCCTCCTGGCCTACTACAGCCTCTTCCTGGTGCGGGTGGCCTTTACCTTCTTAGGTAACTACACCTTCGCCCGCGTGGCCCAAAGCGTGGTCCGCGACTTGCGCCAAGAGTCCTTCGACAAGCTGCAAAGCCTGTCCATGCGTTACTTCGACCAGACGCCGGCCGGGGCCATCGTGTCCCGCCTGACCAATGATACTCAGGCAGTGGCCGATATGTTCAGCGCCATCTTCTCTAGTTTCCTCAGTTCCTTGGTCATTGTGGCGGTGACTATTGGGACCATGCTTAGTCTCAATGTGCCCCTGACCCTGCTCATGCTGGTCTTTATTCCCATTATGTTTGGCTCTATTGCCCTCTATAACAGTAAGTCTCGCGATTTGATTGCCATGACCCGGGCTAAGCTGAGCGACCTAAACGTTAAGCTGTCGGAAAGCATTGAGGGCATGCGGATTGTCCAAGCCTTTGGCCAGGAAGGCCGTCTTTTGGCGGAGTTTGAGGCCATTAATGCAGACCACGTGACCTATTCCAATAAATCCCTCAATGTCAACAGCCTCTTCCTGCGGCCGGCCATGTCCTTGCTTAAGCTCTTGGCCTATGCTGTTATCCTGGCCTATTTTGGGGTCACCTGGCAGGTGGCTGGTGTGACCGCGGGTCTTATGTATGCCTTCATTCAATACTCCAACCAGCTCTTCAACCCGCTGATTGAAGTCACCCAGAACTTTTCCATTCTGCAAACTTCCATGATTGCGGCAGACCGGGTCTTTGCCTTGATTGACCAGGAGGACTATGAACCGGCCCAAAGCGGTCAGCTGACAGAAATTGGGGCGGGCAGTATTGAGTTCAAGGATGTCAGCTTCTCCTATGACGGTAAGCGGGATGTCCTCAAGCATATTAGTTTCAAGGTGGAAGCCGGCCAGACGGTGGCCTTTGTGGGGGCGACCGGGTCTGGTAAATCGTCTATTATGAACCTCTTCTTGCGCTTCTATGAATTTGATCGCGGCCAGATTTTGATTGATGGTCAGGATATTAAGTCTTATTCAGCTGATGCCTTGCGGTCGGCGGTGGGCTTGGTTCTGCAGGATCCTTTCCTCTTCCATGGGACCATTGCCTCCAATATTCGCATGTATCAAGAGGGTTTGACGGATGAAGCCATGCGCGAGGCGGCGCGCTTTGTCGATGCGGCTGATTTTATTGAGAGTCTGCCAGCCGGCTATGACAGTCCGGTGACGGAGCGGGGGGCTACTTTCTCAAGTGGTCAGCGCCAGTTGCTAGCCTTTGCCCGGACCATGGCCACCCAGCCTAAGATTTTGATTCTGGATGAGGCCACGGCCAATATTGATTCGGAGACCGAGGAAGTCATTCAAGCTTCGCTGGCTAAGATGCGAAAGGGGCGGACAACCTTGGCCATCGCCCATCGTCTGTCGACTATTCAAGATGCGGACTGCATCTATGTCCTGGACCAAGGGCAGATTGTCGAGTCGGGCAACCACCAGGAGCTACTGGCTCAAGGTGGGCTCTACTACCGCATGTATCAGCTCCAAGCGGGCATGATGAACTAAATAAGATTAGCTTGAGGCTGGGACGGGTGTCCTAGCCTCATTTTTGTGTGTCGCCAAAGTCAAAGGCTAGCCTCGCTCCCACCAAATCGGCCCTCCTAGGAGCCGGACCGGCTGCAGCCTCCCTACGGGAGTCTTCCGCCTTGCCTAGCTATGGAATCTCTAGGTCGCTGGCGCTCCCAGAGCTTCTCATGCGCTCGGCATCCTTTGGGCTCCAAGGAGACCGATTTGGCCGCGAGGCTAGCCTTTGACAAGGGGTGAGTGTATATGATTTTATAGGTCTATACAAATTAATTAAAAAACAAACTAACAGAGGGAAATGACTAATATAGATAAGTTTCTTGCTAAAAAGTAGTGTAGAATGCTGATTAACAAAGGTTTATAATGAAATCGTAAGTAGCAACTAGTTTGTTATTTTAGAAACAAATTATTTTTTAAGGAGGTAGGAGTTATGCGCACAAAAACTCTTGCAATGGTCAATGGTATCGTCGGTCTAGTTGGTGGAATTTTTTTGCTTTTTGGTCCTTTCTTTGTTTTAGGAACTGCAGCTGCTACTATGAGTAGTGATGCAACAGCCGGTTCAGTAGGGATTTTAACACTAATTAAAATTGGTATTTTAGTTCTAGGTATTATTGGAGCAGTCCATTATAAAGGAGACATTCGTGTAGGAGCTGCACCTTCAGTTTTGTTAATTGTGGGTGGAGCAATCTCTTTAATTCCTTTATTAGGTTGGGTAGGAGGTATTATCGCCATTGTGGGCGGATCACTATACCTAGGTACACTTAAAAAATTTACTATTATTTAATTCAAACAATATAGATACCTACCGTATGAAGGCTGCCTTATCGATTGGCGGTCTTTTTTTGGATTTATATATAGGCGAATGCGCTAGCTAGAGTTTTGTCTGCCCTATATATTTTGTTATAATGAGAAAGTAAGCGAAAGGGGGGCAACCGTATGACCATTACAGCACAGGAGATTTTGGCGCAAAGGCTCTATCATCAGGCTTTGCTTGAGTCTAAGTTGACTGGGACAGAGGTCTTGGCCAAGAGTCTGGGGATTCAGTCTCAGTATGTGACCCATGGCATCTATAATTACTTCAATCGTCTGGCTGATCCTAAGGCGGATAGTTATGCTGACTTGACAGAGCAAGGTATTCTGGCTTGGGGCCAGCGGGGGACCTACCACTTCTATGATCGTCCGACTTGGGAGACCTTGTCACTACTTCTGTCGGAGACGGTCTCTTGGCCCTGGCATCATTTGGCTGAGCAAGGGGTAGAGGTGGCGGCCCAATTAGAGCGCCTGGCTAGTTATCTGGCTGACGGTCCTCTGACGCGTGAGGCCCTCAAGGATTGCTACGGTCAGGAAGAGTGGCGCCAACTCTTCCGCTGGGGTGGGCTCTTCTTGGCGGCTTCGCGTCAGGGCCAGCTCTATCAGACCTTGAGTCAGGGCGACCGATATGTTCATTGGCAGGCAGCGCCAGAAGGCCAGGACTTGCACCTCCTTAAGCATCAGCTCTTGGCGACTTATTTCTCTTTCTATGGTCCGGCGACTCTGGCGGATGCGGCCCATTTCTTCGGGGTGCCCCAGGCCTTCTTCAGTCAGGTGGACCTGTCTGACTGGCCAAGTTGTCGTTATGGCAAGCAGACCTTCTACTATGAAAGCTGGCAGGATGTGGCCAAGTTGCCGACTGTCTTGGTCCTGGGCAAATTCGATGCCCTCTTAGTTTCCTACAAGTCCAAAGATATCTTGGTAGAAAAGGACCGCCACCACACTATTTGGCAGAAAGCCGGCCAGATCCCAGCCCTGATTCTGATTCGGGGCCAGGTCAAGGGTCAGTGGAACTTGCGCCAACAAGGCGACCAAATCACTTTCCAAGTGACTAGCGCCCAGCCTTTGGCAAAGGCTCACCAGGCTACTATCCGCGCTCGCTTTAAGGCCTTTGCCCGCTGGTGGGGCAAGCAGGTCAAGGCCATTGACTTTGTGGTGGAAGCCTAATACTGATTGAGAGGTTAATGATGATGAAACTATTAATGGTTAACCTGCCTTTTTCGGGGCATACACCAGAATAAACCGACTGACTAGGTGGCTTACAGGTTCAATAGGTCGTCTATTTTTGATTATTACAATAGGTTATTTGAAAAAAAAAATCTGATTTGCTTAAAATTAATTGACATATAATAGTTAAAATGTTAATGTAAATCCATAAAGAAACCGTTTCGAAAAAGAGCAATGAGGATTTATTTTGTTGCATCGTTGCTCAGAATGTGCTTTTTTTGAAAGGGAGAATAAAATGAAAACGAAAAACACAAATTACTTACTCTCATTCTTGTTTCAAGTTTTGCACTGATGGGGGCTGTATCTGCCATAGTACAGTATACTGATGGTAGTGTTTGGACCTATGGTTAGGGTTCTGGAGGAGGATGGGCTTTTTCAAATTACTACCATGGTAAAAAATACCATTATTCATCCCTCGTGAGCAGATGGGATAGTCATTCTGATAAAGGAGAAGCTCCTGCTGGAAAAACCTCCTACGCATGGATTTGGACTAAATGGGGAGTTTACTATGATTATGACTAATCGTTCATTGATTTAAATTGCTACCTTTGTAGCTCGTACAAGGGGAATCATTTTTTATAAGGAGTCTACTATGAAGAAACTATTTATTTGCTTATCTACTATTTTTCTCAGTTGCTTCTTCATTTGGATTATTATCTTACGTGCCCCTCAGTATCTCTATACTAGTTATGACTCCGTTACCCTGCTACGTGTTAAAAAGGGGGCACAAGAGCCGACTCGTGAGGAATTTGAGCGAGAGTTGGAGAAGTTTGCAAGCTCGGAGCAGAGTTTGATTGCCAGACGGATAGTAGAGCCGAGTAAGGATGGAAGGACCAACTTCACCTATGCGACCTATGGTCAGGGAGGCTTGCCAAAAGAGTTTCAAGCGGCCAGCCAAGAAAGCCGAGAACGGAGCGATCCTCTCAATAGCTACCTTCTCTTATCTGGTTCATTAACCAAGGAAAAATTAGCCGCAAAATTAGATGATTTAGGTTATAAAGCGATTGCAGACCGCAAAACTCCTCCGTATCTTTTAGCTTTTTGGATTGCTTTAAATCCGTTGTTGTTGATTAGTTTAGCTATATTTGGATTAGCTTTCTTTGCTATGGTGATTATCACTCGGATTAAGGAGATGCGGGCTGCAGGGATTCAGCTCTTTTCAGGACAGACCCTCTTGTCCATTATAGGAAGCGCCTTATACGATGATGTCAAGTGGCTTTGCTTAGCTGGGGGAGGATCCCTTATAGTGGGAGGTGCTGTCCTCCTCGGCCAAGGGCTCTTTTATCCCGTTCTTTTAGCAACCTTTAGTATCGGAGTGGGGCTTTATCTTCTCTTTTTATTGGGAATTTCGCTCGTACTGAGCCTGCTCTATTTGATGAGCTTGAGCTACAAGGCTTTGGTTCCTGCGTTAAAAGGACGTTTGCCTCTCAAACGTTTGATGACCTTGACCTTGCTATGTCAGTTGGTTGCTGTCTTTACAGTAGGTTTTGCAGTCAAGACTGGCTTGACTTCTTACCAGCGTTTACAGGAACTCCAGCTATCCAAGCAAGCTTGGGAAGATCGAGCAGATTATTACCAGATTTCCTTTGGGCTCGGTGATAGAGGAAAAAAAACGGAAAGTCAGAGCAAGTGGTATGCCTTTGCCAAGGAAGCAATCGAAGAAGAACAAGCCCTTTATGTAAAGGATAATCTGCTCCATTTTGCCAATCCACAAGGACAAAATGAACAGGGAGAGACACTGGATACTTATAGTCCAGATGCTAATACGCTCTATGTTAGTCCCAGTTATTTGGAGAAGGAAAAGGTCGTGGTAGATGCTGAGACAAAACAGAAGTTAGCCCATCTCCAAAAAGGTGAGTTTGTCCTCTTGCTCCCAGAACGTTTGCGCTCTCGAGAAGCAGAACTAAAAAAAATCTTTGAAGAAGGATTGAGTTATTATGGAAAATCTGGTGAGGAGGCAAGTGCTCCTTTGGATTATGAGATGAAAGCGTACGTTAGTTATCTTTCAATGGGAGAAAAGCGATTTGTTTATAATAACGGCGAGAACCCAGTATCCACTCAGTATTTGACGGATCCGATTTTAGTGGTATTCACGCCGACTTCTACAGGTGATAGTTTTACATCCTTATCTAGTTGGTCTATCAATGCTGGTAAGAATATCTTTGTCAAAGGATATGAAGAAGGGATTAAACTCTTGAAAAATGCAGGAATTTATGATCAAGTATCCTACCTCAAGGAGGGACGAAGTGTTTACCTCGCACGTTACTATGAGGTTCAAACACAAACTCTAACCCTTATTTTAGGAGCTATTATTGGAATCGCGAGTTCTTTGCTTCTCTTTTATTCTGTGAATCTTCTTTATTTTGAACAATTCCGTCGTGAGATTTTGATTAAACGAATTTCTGGTTTGCGATTTTTTGAAACGCACGCTCAGTATATGATTAGTCAATTTGCTAGTTTTGTATTCGGTGCGAGTCTCTTTATTTGGCGTAGTCAGGATGTGGTGATTGGATTGGTAACTTTATCGATCTTCCTCGTTAGTGCTATACTGACTCTCTACCGTCAAGCACAGAAAGAATCTCGTGTTTCTATGACCATTATGAAAGGAAAATAGGATGATTGAACTAAAGAATATATCTAAAAAATTTGGAAGCCGTCAGCTATTTTCAGATACTAATCTTCAATTTGAAGGTGGGAAAATTTATGCCTTAATCGGTACAAGTGGCTGTGGTAAGACAACCCTCTTGAATATGATTGGACGATTAGAGCCATATGATAATGGAGAAATTATCTATGATGGCACTTCTCTTAAGGATATCAAGCCCTCTGTTTTCTTTAGAGATTACTTGGGATATTTATTTCAAGATTTTGGCTTAATTGAAAGCCAAACAGTTAAAGAGAATCTCAATCTGGGTTTAGTTGGTAAAAAGTTGAAAGAAAAAGAGAAAATCTCTCTGATGAAAAAAGCTCTAAACCGTGTCAACCTCTCTTATTTAGATTTAAAGCAACCTATATTTGAGTTATCAGGAGGAGAAGCACAACGTGTTGCGCTAGCGAAGATAATTTTAAAGGATCCGCCTTTGATTCTTGCAGATGAACCGACCGCTTCGCTAGACCCCAAAAACTCTGAGGAATTACTTTCTATCCTAGAATCTTTAAAAAATCCGAATCGAACTATTATTATTGCGACCCACAATCCTCTTATTTGGGAACAAGTGGACCAAGTTATTCGAGTTACCGATTTATCACATAGATGATATGGCAAGATTCAGTTAGAAGAAAGTTTTTGATTATATATAGCATAAATAAGAGTCACATCATAATTAGATTGCGGAATCCCTATTTACCAGTCTTTGAGAGCGATAAGCGATTGATAGAAACTGATAAATTGATTTGGTTTCCTGCAAAAAATCCTGCCAAAAATTCTTTGGCAGGATTTTTGTTTTAATAAACTTTCGGGGGGAGACACTAGATTGTCTACCCCTTTTTTGCGTTTCGCAGGTAATTATGCAAAATATTGGATGATATTACCATTGAAGTGCTACAAATTTGTCGAAAAAGTCAGTTTGCGAATCAAGATACAGATCTTATCATTTCAAGATTTGGAGATCCTTTTTGCAAATCAAGCATTTGTCGCATTATCAAACGGAAAGCTCAGCAGGTAGGAGTTCCAGTAATTACAGGAAAAGGTCTCAGACATAGCCATGCATCCTATCTAATCAATGTCTTGAAAAAAGATATTTTATATGTAGCCAGACGTATGGGACACGCCGATAAATCAACAACTTTGAATACATATAGTCACTGGTTTAATGCTTTAGATAAAACAGTTTCTGAAGAAATCACACAAAATATCAAAGCTGAACAAGCCAGATACTATGCTGATTTATCAGTCCAAGCGGGTGGCAACCAAGCCATTGTTGCCAAGATTGAAGCTTTGATGTCTGAGTGGCAAGCCTAGCCCCTGTTTTCTGCCAGTCAATCTGCTATAATATAGAAGAACAAAGAATTTACACAACGAAGGAAGATAGAATGAAACTCATCTCATGGAATATCGATTCACTCAATGCGGCCCTAACTAGCGACTCGGCCCGGGCCCAACTCTCCAAGGCAGTCCTAGACCAGCTAGCGCAAGCAGGAGCAGACATTATTGCCATTCAAGAAACCAAGTTATCACCAACGGGTCCAACCAAGAAGCATGAAGAAATCTTGGCAGAATACTTCCCGGGTTATGCCCACACTTGGCGGTCCTCTCAGGAGCCAGCCCGCAAGGGATATGCTGGAACCCTCTTCCTCTATCGGGAGAGCTTGAAGCCTAAGGTGACCTTCCCTGAAATCGGGGCGCCGTCGACCATGGACTTGGAAGGCCGGATCATTACCCTGGAATTTGACGATTTCTATGTCACTCAGGTCTACACGCCTAATGCGGGGGATGGCCTCAAGCGTCTGGCAGAGCGTCAGGTTTGGGATGCCAAATACGCTGACTACCTGGTGAGTTTGGATGCTAAGAAACCAGTCTTGGCAACGGGGGACTTCAACGTTGCCCACCAGGAAATCGACTTGGCTAATCCAGGAGCCAACCGCCAATCCGCGGGCTTTACCGATGAAGAACGGGCAGGCTTTACCCATTTGCTCAGCCGGGGCTTTACCGATAGTTTCCGCCACCTACATGGGGATGTGCCGCATCAATATACCTGGTGGGCGCAGCGTAGTCGGACTAGCAAGATTAACAATACAGGCTGGCGCATTGATTACTGGTTAGTATCTGATCGTATTGCAGACAAGGTAACCAAGTCCCAGATGCTAGATTCAGGGGCGCGCCAAGACCATACGCCTATACTGTTAGAAATTAACTTATAAGAGGAGGCAGTCCTATGACACACTATCCTGTGGAAAGCACAGAGCTCATGCCAGAAGATTTCTATGAGAGAGTCTTTACGCATGGCTATGAGACCTACTTCAATCAGCCTAAGCCTGAGGGCTTGGACCAATCCTTCATCTGGCAGATGAAAGACGGAGAGCGCTTGGTGGCAGCCATGAATGGTAAAATTCGTCATCAGGCCATGAAAATCGAGAACCTGGCCATCGACCCGGACTATCAGGGCCAGCGCCTAGGCAGCCAGTTTATAGACTATGCCAAGGACTATGCCCGTCAAGTCGGGGTGACCAGCATTCTCTTAACCACGCGGACCTATCAGGCCAAGGACTTCTATCTCAAGCACGGCTTTGAGGTCTATGGTTTCTTGGAAGATGTTCCTATGCCAGGGGTCGGGGTCTACTATATGATTTATCGATTTAAATAATCAACATAAGGTCGGGAAGGGATTCCCGGCCTTTTTGCTAGCTTAACTATCTATAATCAATATCATTAAATAATACCATCTTGACGATAAATGTTATTGACAATCTAAATTAGAGAAGCTATAATAAGAGTGTAAAGTAAATTGATTATAAATAAGAGGTGAGATTATGAAATGCTTAAAATACAATAAACGAATTATTGAGACCGTGCTCTGCCTAGGCTTTATCCTATTGGGACTGGTCTTTTTAGAAAGTCAACCTGTCTGGGGACAGGCAAGTTTTATTCTAGCTTTCTTGATTGGGGGCTATGAGCCAGCCCTGGAAGGCTGGAAGGAGTTAGTGGAGGAGCATCACCTTAATGTAGATGTCCTCATGGTCTTGGCTGCTTTGGGTGCAGGCATTATTGATTACTGGTTAGAAGGGGCCTTGCTGATTTTTATCTTTGCCCTGTCAGGGACTTTGGAAGAATTAGCTATGAAGAAGAGCCAGGATGCCATTACGGCCCTCATGGCCTTACGGCCAGACAAGGCTTGGCGCATTCTATCCGACGGTCAGTTGGAAGAAGTAGAAACCGGCGAGCTCATGATTGGCGACCGTCTGCGAGTTAAAAAAGGCCAGGCAGTGCCAATTGATGGTAAGTTAATCAGCGACTGGGCTAGTCTAGATGAAGCTATGGTGACAGGGGAGCCAATCCCAGCGGACAAGGCAGCGGGCGACCTAGTATTAGGCGGGACCCTCAATGTGGGCGCAGAATTGGACATGGTAGTCACCGTAGCTCAAGAAGATACCCTCTTCGCTAAAATCGTAGCCCTGGTCAAACAAGCCCAAGGCCAAAAGAGCCGGGTGTCTAGCCTGATTGAAAACTTAGAAGATGGCTATGTGAAGGCGGTGCTTTTCCTGGTTCCGACCTTTATCGTGGCGGTCCACTTCTTGTTGGGCTGGTCCTGGTTGGATAGCTTCTACCGCGGCATGATTCTCTTGACCGTGGCTTCTCCTTGTGCCTTGGTGGCTAGCTCAACCCCAGCCGTTTTAGCGGCCATTAGCCGAGCTGCCCGCATGGGCGTCATGGTCAAAGGCGGCCAAATCATGGACCAAATAGGCGACGTCAACCTAGTGGTAATGGATAAGACCGGGACCTTGACCCAGGGCCAACCCCAGGTGGAAGAAGCCTGGTTTGCGGAAGAGGCGACTGGCTTGAATGCCTTGGTGGCAACAGCTGAAGCAACCTCTACCCATCCTGTAGCTCAAGCCATCTTGAACTATGTGGGCGACTATCAAGCGGTGAATTTGGATCAGCTTGAGGACGTGACTGGTCGAGGTTTTACTTGTGCCTATCAAGGGCATGACTGGCGGATTGGTAAGGCGGATTTCGTCTTAGAGGCAGTGGGACAAGTACCCGCTGACTTAGAACAAGTCCTAGCCAAGCAAGAAGCAGCCGGCAAGACCCTGGTCTTGGTGTCTCGTGACCAAGAATTGGTGGCTTGGTATGCGCTCTTTGACCGGGTTAAGGCAGAGAGTAAGGCCACAGTGGAGCTACTACATCAATTAGGCGTCCAAGTGGTCATGATGACTGGGGACCACCAGGCAGCGGCCCAAACCATTGCTAATGACTTGGGAATTGACCAAGTGCAGGCTAACTGTCTGCCGGATGACAAGGCCCGTTTGGTGGCCGACTACAAGGCTCAAGGCTATTGTGTGGCCATGGTAGGGGACGGCATCAATGATGCGCCAGCCTTGGCTCAAGCGGATGTCAGCTTTGCCATTGGTTCAGGGACTGACATTGCCATGGAAACGGCCGACTGCGTCATTATGGATGACTTGACTCGGGTACCTCAGGCCATTCGTCTCTCTCGTCGCATGAAGACCATTATTATGCAAAATATTATCTTCGCCTTGGCCGTCATTGTCTGCCTGATTGCAGCCAATGTCTTCCAAGTAGTGAGTCTACCGCTGGGTGTGGTGGGCCACGAAGGTTCTACGATTTTAGTTATTCTCAACGGCTTACGTCTCTTGGGTTTTCGGCATAACCCATCAGACCTTAAGTCAGTCCAAGCGGCACAAGTAGCCCAATAGGTAAGAGGCTGCGCCACTTGGAGGTGCTTTTCAGATGACTGGCTCACACTGTGTGTGGGGCCAGTCATTTTTTGTAAGCTTTTCCTTAGGCTCAGAATGTGCTATAGTAAGAGAAAGCAAGAAGGAGGGCCTTACATGAGATTATGGCATCAAGCCTTGATTGACAAGTTGCCAAGACAGCAGCTGCTAGGTCAGCATCGGGAGTGTGCGGCCTTGCGGGGCAAGGGTTGGGGCAAGCCCCACAGTGTGGTGAACTATGTCTTTGAACATTCGCCCTACAAGCTCTATGCCTATCACCGCCTGATTATGGAGGAAATGGTCCGCCGGGGCTATCGGCCGGACGACCAGTGGTGGGAGCCAAGCTATCGTGGCAAAATCATGCCAACTTATGAAGCTAGCCAAATCCAAGCTCAGCCACTGGGCTCTCCTATTTATGCGGAGCATGACGCGGCTTATCTGGCTGAGTGCTTAGCTAACTTGCGAGCTAAGGGTATTGAATTAGAACCAGAAAACTAGAAGGGAGATTTAAATGATGAATAAAGGATGGAAGAAACTAGGGCTTTTAAGCCTAACTGCGACTATGTTATTGGGGGTGGGTGCACCTAGTGTGCAGGCTCAAGACCTGACCACTGATGAGCTGGTAAACCGGGTCATTAAGACTAGCCTCCAAAGCAAAAGCGTCCACACTAAGGTCAAATTTTCCATGACTCACAGTGATCTTGAAGAGAAAAATACACAGACCGTGCTAGATGGCGAGTTAGATGCTAGCCTTGACTTAGATAAAATGGCGGGCAAGGCTGAGTTTGGCTTGGCTAAGTTTCCCGGGGCAAGCAAAGTCAAGTTAGCTTTACTAGATGGCTACTTATATGGTAAGGCAGACGGTAAGGAGTTGGATCCAATTGACCTCAAGTCTCAAGTGCCAAGTTGGAAGTCAGACTTGGAGAACTTGCGTCAGGTGGAGAGTTGGAATAGTCCTCAATACAAGGGGGAGCTAGCGAAGTATTTCAAGAGTGTCAAAGAAGATTGGGGTTACCTCTTGCTATTATCAGAAGCTATTGATGGCAAGCAGCTCTATCGTGACCACCAAGAGTTCTGGGACCAGGTCAAGCAAGAGCTCTTGCATCAAGTGCTGCTGGAGACTAGCAACCCTACCATCTATGGCGATTTTGCGAGCTTTATTGACTATGTCTTAAACGAAGAAGCCTTTGGTGCTTTCATGGCTCGTAAGCCAAAGATTCTGGTGCAGACCGACAAGGATTTCCGTGTGACCCATGTTACGATTGATTTTCAGTTTAGTATTGACCAGGGGATGGATCTATTCTCTGGCTTAACAGGAATCTTCCATGTTAAGTTGGAAGCGGACTTGGACCAATATGACCAAGCGGTGTCAGTAGAAAAGCCCTAGGGCATTTGAGGAGGAAAGTAGATGAAATGGTTTAAAAAATTAAGCCTCCTGGCCATGGCCGGCGGCCTTTTGGCTGGGGCTGGTGGGGTGGCGCCGGCCACCGTTAGTGCGCAAGCTCCGTCCCTGGACCAATTACTGAATGAGACGGTCAAGAAGATGGCCAAGACCCAGACGGTGCATACTAAGGGTGAATGGAAGATAAGCAATTTTCTCCCAAGCCAGGAGGAAGATATCCTCATAGGAGGCCATTTTGAAGCAAATGTAGATTTGGACCAAGCGTCGGGATTTGGCTCCTTTGATTTGGGCAGTTTCTTGGGCGACTACCACTTAATTGCCTCTGTCAAAGACGGGCAGCTTCATGGCAAGGAGAACCATGAAGAAGAGGTCAGAAGTCTAGATATCAAGACCGAAGTTCAAGAATTTCAAGACTCACTTAAGCACTTACGTAGCTTGGATCAATTCTATACGCCTGAAGAAATCGCCTTATATTCAGAGATTTACGAGGTTAAGGAGCTAGAGAATGGCTACGAGTTGCGTCTGAGAGAGGATGTAGATGGTAAGAAGGTTTACCGCGACCACGAAGCTGCGTGGAATCTATTAAGTGCAGCTGCGGTTTATGGGGCTAATCAATCGGACCATCCAACCGACGCCAAAGAGATTAGCACGGAACTTATCCGCTACATCTTTAACGAGGATGCTTTCGCGGCTTTCTTTGCCAGCAAGCCTAAGTTTAATTACCAAGTAGATAAGGACTTCCGACTTCAGAGCCTTGAAGTGGATATGGTCTTTACTATTGAAAAGGGCAAAACGCGTCACTTGAACTATTTAGCAGGTACCTATCGTATCCAAGGTAAAATCACTTTTGACCAATACAACGAACCTGTTCAAAGTCCAAGACCTTAAGCCATCTAGCCCCCTGCATGAATCTGTAAGAATTTTTCATATTGAAAATAATCAAAAATGTGGAAATATAAGTGATTTCTAGAAGATGCTTGGAGCGTTATTAAATATAATTATTTCAAAATGGGCCAAAAGTAGGGCAAAGAACCATACAGATTCTATACTGTATGGTTCTTCTTTTTTATCTAACCAAGAAAGGTTAAAACCCATTAAAATAAATCCCAGTCAGGTGTTGAATATTTTCTAGTCTGGGTCATGTAAAAATGAACAAAAATGAATTTCTATGATTAAGGCTAAGAGGATTATTTGCTAGAACAGCAGCCTGAAAGAGTCCAATTCTGATATAGAAGAAGCATGTCACGCATTACGCTGTTGCTCGTAGTGTCAATAAAATAAATAGACAATTTGGAAGTTTCAGTCTGGTTCGCAAAAAGAAAAGGAGTTTTCACTCCTTTTCACGCGTTATATTTCGCTTTGCTTTTCTTTCTTTTGCAATCATATAGGTGCCAAGAATGACGAGTACGCCGAAAATGATACTTCCCAAAGTGATGTTCATAAAAGCAATTTTTTGAGGACTATCGGCTGTTCCGTACTCTTTCATCATCATACCAGACAACGGTATGATGGAATCCTTCTTTGGTATTCTTAAGTCTGAGATGTTTTATGGTTATGAGAAAACATTTAAATCACTTAACCAATTGGAACAAGCTATTGTTGACTACAATGAGTACTACAACAACAAACGAATTAAGGTAAAACTAAAAAGGGCTTAGTCCTGTGCAATACAGAACTAAATCCTTCACTTAAATTATTTGTCTAACTTTTTGGGGTCAGTACAAACAGTGCTTTTTTTGTTGAAATCGCAAAAAATCCAAGCTTTCTTTTTGCAGATAACATTCGCTCTTTTTTTTTCGGTATGATTGAGTCGATGCCCCGTTCTCGACCGGTTATTATTGCAGATTATCGAATGCCAGAGCGCTATGCCATCACTTTTTGGAAGAATACTTGGAGCAATTCTACGCAGAATGGGATGCGAAAAAGTGATAGTTAAAGAGACGAAAAAGCTGAGAATATGATTTCCCAGCTTTTTGAATGCGATAGAAATAGCAACTAGACTATTTACGAAAGGCCTCAATAATGTAGGTGAAGCCAGTAACTAAAAATGCAAAGGCTTTGACATAAACGACAAAGACACTTGTAGCCACTGGATTGAACAGAATAACTAGACCTAGTAAAAATGCAAGCAAGGCTACCCACGTGATATTGCTACCAATAATAGGGAAAATCAATCCTAGACGATTGCCTTTAAAGAAGGCAATAATGGCTTCTACAATTAACCAAATTCCTACAATGGTCGGAATGACGACCGGCAGGGTCACAAAGCCATAAGCAACGAGGTAAAGAGCTAAGAGAAGACTAACAAACCCTTGGAAAAGATAAACAGGTGAGCGAAGCTCTTTTGGTGCAGAGAAATAGCCTAAAATAGCTGCTATAGAAGAAACCAGTAAACCAAATGAAATCCACCAGCTGTAAGCAACAAGATTAGCTACTGGGTTTGTAAATAGGAAAAGTCCTAAAAGGGCAAAAACAACTCCTGCAAGGAATAGCAGTAAACGATTAGAAAATTTCATTTCAATACCTCCGATATAGTATAGTTTGATATTAAAGTTATTGTACCTCTTTTTATAAAAAATGTCAATAAAATAAATAGACAACTTGGAAGTTTCAGTCTGGATCGCAAAAAGAAAAGGTGTTTTCGCTCCTTTTCACACTTTATATATTTCGCTTTGCTTTTCACGCTTTTGAAATCATATAGGTACCAAGGATGACAAGTACGCCGAAAATGACACTTCCCAAAGTGATGTTCATAAAAGCAATTTTTTGGGGACTATCAGCTGTTCCATACTCTTTCATCATCATGATTTGCAAGAATCGGTAGTAAAGCAGCTGTTGCAAAAAATATTCCACCTTATGCTATCGCAGTCGGAAATCCAGTGCGTGTTATCAAGTACCGCTTTGACGAAGAGACGATTGCTTTTTTGGAAAAACTTAAATGGTGGGATTTTTCAGAAGAACAGCTCGACGCTGCTATTCCGTACTTGACGAGTGTGCATTTAGAAGAGGCAAAGGAAGAGTTGATGAGAATTAAGCAAGAAATGAAATGATACGAAGATAGTGTATTATCAGAAAGGATTCGTTAAAAATGCGATAAACTCGCAACAAATTTACTTTGGAAAAGTAAAAAAGCCTTTAAATAAAGGCTTTCAGAGTGAGGACAAAGTCCTTATAAAAGTGTCTTCTAAAGATTTTAACTCCAATCTGAAGCGAGGTTATCCTCGCTTTTTCTATTTATCAAACAATTCCTTATTTTCAATCAAGAGTTCTAGTGGAGATTTTTCTCTTGCTACAATAAAATCGGGTTCATATTGGGTATGAAATGTTCTTTTCTGAGAAGTTGGATCAATATACAACTCTTCTCCATCTTCTGTGTATAGTTGGTTGCCCCGTGTTAGATAGAGTAAATCTTCTAAGTGCTGTCCATCAGTTGGAGGAGCGCCATGTCGTGTTGGGGCTCCAACGCGACGTGGTGGAGGCGATGAACTTGGTTTTTGAGCGAAAAAGGAGCCAAAAGGTGCAGCCACGTCGCATTGGAGGAGGGCGATGTCGTGTTGGGGCTCCAACACGACGTGACTGCGGGCACCCGCCCCATTTGTCACGCAAAAAGATAGGGCGCCTTTCCAAACTTGTGTTATAATGAAGGTGTAAACAATTTTCAAGGGGGCATTAGGATGAATCCAACCTTAAGTTATCTGCAAGAACTTCTAGCTATCGCATCGCCAACGGGTTATACGCGCGGCGTCCAGGACTATTTGGTATCGACTTTGGAAAAAATGGGCTACCAACCGGTGCGCACCGCAAAGGGCTTGGTCCATGTGACGGTGCCGGGCCAGGACGATGACCACCACCGCATTGTGACGGCTCACGTTGACACCTTGGGGGCCATGGTGCGCGCGGTCAAAGGCGACGGCCGGCTCAAGCTGGACAAGGTGGGTGGCTTTCCTTGGAATATGATCGAAGGGGAGAACTGTACCGTCCATGTGGCGACCACCGGCAAAACTGTATCTGGGACAATTCTCATTCACCAGACTTCTACCCACGTCTACCGCGATGCGGGGACGGCTGAACGGACCCAAGATAACATGGAAGTCCGACTAGATGCCAAGGTTACCAACGAGGAAGAAACCCGCGCCCTAGGTATTGAAGTGGGCGACTTTGTCTCCTTCGACCCACGCACCACCATCACCGACACCGGCTTCATCAAGTCGCGCTTCCTCGATGACAAGGTGTCCGCCGCTATCCTGCTTAACTTGTTACGCCGTTACAAGGAAGAGGGCATCACCCTGCCGGTGACGACCCAATTCGCCTTCTCGGTCTTCGAGGAAGTAGGGCACGGGGCTAACTCTAGCCTGTCGGACAAAGCGGTGGAGTATCTGGCGGTTGACATGGGCGCTATGGGTGACGACCAGCAGACCGACGAGTATACCGTCTCTATCTGTGTCAAGGATGCCAGTGGTCCTTATCACTATGAATTCCGCCAACACCTGGTAGAACTGGCTAAGGCCAAGGACATTCCTTACAAATTAGACATCTACCCATTCTACGGTTCCGACGCTTCGGCCGCTATGTCAGCGGGTGCCGAAGTCAAGCACGCCCTCTGTGGGGCCGGCATCGAGTCCAGCCATTCCTATGAGCGGACCCATGTGGAGTCGGTGGAAGCCACCGAGCGCTTGGTGGATGCTTATCTCTTGAGTGACTTAGTTAAGTAAGATGACAGGGAAGTGACGAGTGTGACCATTACCTTTAGAGAGATAACAAGCGACAACTACTCCCAAGTCTTAAATCTCAAGATTACTCCAGAGCAAGAGGCAGCCAAATTTGTGTCTCCTGTCGTCCGCTCCTTGGCAGATGCTTGGTTTTACCGTGAAGAAGGCATTACCTATCCCAAAGCCATTTATGCAGATGAGGATTTAGTTGGCTTCATTATGTATGAATTGGATACAGAGGAGCAGCAGGTCTTTGTTTGGCGCTTCCTAATTGACCAAGCCTTCCAAGGCAGAGGCTACGGCCGACAAACCATTGAAGCAGTACTGGAAATGGCCAAGCAGCAAACCCAGATGACCAAGGTGGTGGCCGATTACGTGGACGGTAACGAGCCCATGAAAAAGATTTTGCTAGATCTAGGCTTTGAAGAGACTGGCTTTAACCAGGAAATAAATGAACATATTATGGTCTATCAGCTATAAGAAGAAAAGGTCCCCTTATGATCAGATGAGGGGGCCTTTTGCTATAAATGACTATATATGTGTCTAAATTTATGGTATAATATAGCCATCAAAAGGGGGTGGCGTTGATGAAAATTATACCCATGCGCGATTTAAAAAACACAGTGGCAGTTGAAGCATATTGCCAAGAGGAACAAGGCCCAGTCTTTGTAACTAAGAATGGCTACGGGCGACTAGTTGTCATGGACATTGAATACTATGAGAAGACCCTCCGACAAATGGAAGAAGCAAAATTTCTATATCAAGGGCTGGAAGATATTCGAGAGCAGCGTCTAAGAGACGGTGAGTCCCTTATCGCGGATATGAGGGAGCGTTATGACCTATAGTTATGAGTTCACTCAGAAGGCAGAAGAAGATTTAGAAGTGATTCTGGACTATCTGACCAAGGAACTTAAGAATCAGCAAGCTGCCAAAAAGTTTCTTGATGCACTCCATGAGTGTTTGAAAAACTTGCTGGTTTTCCCAGAAAGCGGGGAGCGGGTGCGCAATCCCTATTTGCCAGCTATAGGCATTCGACGGAAAATCATTGGCCACTATATTGTCTACTATGCGCCATACCCCAAAGAACAAAAGCTGCGGATTATCCGTCTAGGACATGGTCTTCAGGATCAAGCGCATTTGTTTATGGACCTTAAGTCGCATTAAACAAATAAAACGCCATCGCTAGGTAATCATACCAAGCCGATGGCGTTTTGTGTATTCCTAATCTTCCATATCAAACAACAACTTATACTTATCCAAGATAAGCTTCAATTCTTCTTGGGATAGTCTTTCCTCTACCTTAGTGACACCTCGCGCCGCCAAGTCTAGGGTCATGGTCTGGTCTAGCATGACCTTGCCCTGAATGGTGCGGGTGCTAGTCAGCTCATGATAGGTGGGAAAGTTGCAACTAGTGGTGGTGATGGGAGCCACGATGGTCAAGTCTCCCCTCCAAGTTGAAATTTCCTTACAATCCTATTATAATTAACTTGTAAAGGGTTACAGATAACCCTGCGCATTCGCATCGCAACTTATGCAAGATCATGTCAGACCAGGAAAGGAGGTAGCCAGGCCAGGAAGGGCCGCGAGTCCCTGGGAAGAAGGGACCAAAGTAGTGAGTCAGGAGGATTCCGATGCGAGACTTCTGAAGCACCTAACAATCAAAGGAGGTCTTTGTACCATGTTTAAGTTGTTACAAAAAATCGGGAAAGCCTTTATGCTGCCGATTGCCATTCTGCCGGCAGCCGGGCTATTGCTGGGGATTGGGGGCGCCTTGTCGAATCCGACCACGGTGGCGACCTATCCCGTATTGAATAATCCAAGCCTACAAGCTATTTTCCAAGTCATGAGTTCGGCCGGCGAAATTGTCTTCGCCAACCTGTCCCTCCTGCTCTGTGTGGGCCTCTGTATCGGCCTAGCTAAGCGCGACAAGGGGACGGCAGCCCTGGCCGGGGTGACCGGTTACCTGGTCATGAAAGCCACCATCGGTGCCTTAGTCAAACTCTATATGGCAGAGGGTTCGGCCATCGACACCGGGGTCATTGGCGCCATTGCGGTCGGTGCCTGTGCGGTTTGGCTCCATAATCGCTATCATAATATTCAATTGCCACAGGTCTTGGGCTTCTTCGGGGGCTCCCGCTTTGTGCCTATCGTGACGTCTTTTGCCTCAATCTTCTTAGGGGGCGTCTTCTTCCTAATCTGGCCACCATTCCAACAATGGCTAGTATCAACTGGGGACTACATTTCCCAAGCGGGTCCGTTTGGGACCTTCCTCTACGGCTTCCTCATGCGTCTCTGTGGGGCAGTCGGCTTGCACCACATGATCTACCCAATGTTCTGGTACACCGAATTGGGTGGGGTAGCTCAAGTTGCGGGTCAAACCGTAGCCGGGGCACAAAAAATCTTCTTCGCCCAATTGGCAGATCCAAGTCATACTGGTCTCTTCACCGAAGGAACTCGTTTCTTCGCTGGGCGCTTCTCAACCATGATGTTTGGTTTGCCAGCTGCCTGCTTGGCCATGTACCACTTGGTGCCAAAAGACCGTCGTAAGAAATACGCAGGTCTCTTCTTCGGGGTTGCTTTGACCAGCTTTATCACCGGGATTACGGAACCAATCGAGTATATGTTCCTCTTCGTGAGTCCTTTCCTCTATGTGATTCACTCCTTCCTGGATGGGGTCAGCTTCTTCATCGCCGACATCCTCAACATTTCCATCGGGAACACCTTCTCTGGTGGGGTCATCGACTTCTCCCTCTTCGGGATCCTGCAAGGGAATGACAAGACCAACTGGCTCTTACAAATTCCATTTGGCTTAATCTGGGCTGGCCTCTACTATGTGGTCTTCCGCTGGTTCATCACCAAATTCAATGTGCCAACTCCAGGTCGTCTGGAAGAGGATTTGGATGAGGATGCTAAGCCAGTGGTCGATACCAAGGACAGCCTCAAGCAAGATTCAGTGAGAATCATTGAAGCCCTAGGTGGTCCTGAAAATATTGAAGAAGTCGACGCCTGCATCACCCGCTTGCGTGTATCAGTCAAAGATTCAGGCAAAGTCGACAAGCCAACCCTCAAGGCCATTGGCGCCGTCGATGTCTTGGAAGTCCAAGGCGGCATCCAAGCAGTCTATGGGGCTAAGGCTATTCTCTACAAGAACAACATCAACGAGATTCTGGGTGTGGATGACTAGGAGATTTATCAAATTAGTAAGGCCAGCTATTTAGGTAGCTGGCCTTAATCTAATCTGTATCATAAAATGAAGAAGGGAGCATTAGTATGTGGGATAAGACTATGAAACGATGGTCTGAAATAGATAAGGAAAGTATTGCTTGGTTCCTAGGCTCCACAATAATTGTGCTAGTGAGAAGGTACTTCTTGCTTGGATTAGATAAAACGTATCAGTATATTCTGATGGGCTTGGGATTCATTATGCTACTAATCTCAATCTACCGTGTTGTTTTCCAGAGAAGACAGAGTTGGCGAGATGTTAGTGATGTGTCAATGTGTGTAGAGCGTATTGCTATAAGATTCGGTTTTTATCTACTCTTTGTCATATATACTGGGCATTTCATCAAAAATATAGCAGAGTTGAATAACTACGATTCCGTAGATTTCTTGCGAATACTAGATTCACTTGCATTATTGTGGATGCTTTGTAATAATTTCCTAGATTGTATAAATCTATTACTTAACACAATACTTCCAAGAAAGCCTTATATAACTAGTAGCTTTTTAGTATTAATATTTTATTTCTTGTCTTTATTGAATGATTTTACGCTTGTGGAATTAATATTTGTTGTTTTTGGGAAATTGTTTGTCGATATGATGTTCTCGGAAAATCTTATTTCTAATATTCAATTCTTAAAGAATTCTAGTGGCGCTCCTCGCAAGAGGTTAATTCGGATAAAGTATAGAATTGATACTCTGATAGCTTCAATAGTTTTTGTTCAGATAATTAGATCAATTTTGCCACCTTTATTTAAGTCATGGTTCAAATACTTTTTATATGGGGATAATGATTTTTTTAATAAAGTAACCTTATCCTTATTTATGATGGTTACTGCCATTGTGGTATTTTTGATATTAGATATAATAGTAACTGATGCTATGGGTGAGTTGCCAATTAGTAGATATGGTAGATTGTACAAGAGCTATAGTACTTTGAATAAAAAAGATAAGCGAATACTTTGGGGAGGGACAATACTAACCCTATCTTTTGCCTTTACGATCACATTTTCCGATAAGTTAAGAGAAGTGCTAGAAAAGATAACATGTGCCTTTCAAGGCGATCCACTTATTATTGGTGCTATCACATTCTTAGCTATGTCCATTTTACTGACAGTTCTTAGGTTCTCGCTGAGTATAGTAGTAAAAAGGGCAGTGCAGAATTATAAAAAGGCTAAGACAAAATTACGGCATTACTTAATTTCCGGGGCTATCAGTGAAAATCAAGAACAGAATCTCTCTTAAAAGTTGCAATAAAGGTCGACGCTTTAAGATACCTTCTAACACGATTTAAGGCTCGCGATGACTGAGCATCGGTGCAAATCTTCTTATCTGTTGACCTAGTCCTGTTCAAGTGGTAGGGTAAGCATGTGATCAAAAGTTGAGGAGGCTAAGTGATGAGATTTTGGCGAGGTATAAGAAAACTATTAGTTTATGTGCTTTTAGCCATGGTGCTAGTTACATTAGGTGTCTATCTTAATCATCGTCTTGCCCTATCCAGAGAAGCTAGTGATATATCGCCGATTGGTAATCGTGTTGAGGTTGAGGGTAAACAGCTAAATGTCTATGTGACTGGTTCGGGTAGCAAGACACTAGTTTTGTTAGCTGGAGGGGGCACAACATCGCCTATTTTGGACTTTAAGGCCTTGACGACGCAATTAGAGTCGGATTATCGTATTGTCATAGTCGAGCGACTCGGTTATGGCTTTAGTGATGATGGGGATAGTCCTAGAGATTTAGAAACCGTGAATAGACAGACACGTCAAGCACTAGAAGCGTCTGGTATTCAAGGCCCTTATGTTCTAGTGGCTCATTCCATGGCTGGCTTGGAGGCTCTCTACTGGGCCCAAGAACATCCAGCAGAAGTTTCTGCTATTGTTGGCCTCGATATGGCCATGCCTCAGAGCTATGACAAAGTAAAGGTTCCAACTTTTGTAGTTAAGGTTGGGCAAATGTTACTTGGGCTAGGCTATGGGCGTTTTCTTTATCCAGCAGAGAAGGCAGCTCCTGCCCTTGAATCAGGCCATCTGACGCAAGCAGAAATAGCTAATTACAAGGCGCTCTTTTATAAGCAGGCCTTGACGACTGCTATTGGCAATGAACTTGAAATGTCAGCAAGCAATGCTAAGCAAGTTTTAGACAAGCCTCTGCCAAGCGTCCCTATTTTACTCTATGTGTCTAATGCGAGTGGGACTAGCTTCTCTAGTGAGGCTTGGTACCAAATGGCGCAAGATAGCTTTGGGCAAGTGCCTAATGCGACCATTAAACGCTTGGATGTGGGGCATTATGTGCATGATTATGCGCCCGAAGAAATTGCAGCAGGGATAGGCGAATTTTTGAAGGCTAACAACTAAGTTGTCACTAGCTTCTATAAGTCTCAAAACATGGTTCTATTGATTAGGAGGTTGTCATGAGCAATAAAGACTACTACCATAAAGATATACTTAGTCATTCAGACCAGCTAAATCAGCAAGCGCCTCAGGATTTAAGCCGACAAGACAAGTCGCTAACTGCTCAAGCAATCGACGAAAGCAGACGCATTGCGCATGATCCATCGGTAGCAAGCTACTCCACAATCCAATCCTTGAGAGAAGCCTTAGACCAATAAAATTTTATTCAGCCTTGCTGTACGTATACTTAAGACCAAGACACCCACCCGGGTGTCTTTCTTTATGCCGGCTTGAGATTTTGTTATAATAAGGAAGCAACATAGGCTGGCTGACACCTAGTTTAACCCTCCCCAGCCAGCAAACAAGGAGGTCCGGCTTATGCAATGGACAGATCTTTTATCTACTGCCCGTCTATCGGGTAGCGCGACCCAGCATCGCAACGAATTTGATGATGACTACAAACGTATTGTGACCAGTCCGTCTTTCCGGCGGTTACAGGACAAGACCCAGGTCTTTCCCTTGGAGCGTATGGACTTTATTCATACGCGCCTGACCCATTCCCTGGAGGTGGCCATGATTGGCCGGACCCTGGTCTCAGAGATTGCCCTCAGTCTGGCGGATCAACTGGAAGGCGTGGCCGATTCAGAGCTGGCAGTCAGCCAGCAGGAATTCATTGTCCGTCAGGCCGACATTGCCCGTATTGTCGAGTGTGCTAGTCTCTTGCACGATATTGGCAATCCGCCTTATGGCCACTTTGGCGAGGATATTATCCGCCAGTGGTTCAAGAAGCGCCTGCCAGCCATTCTGAGTGAGCAGCTGGATCCCCAACTGGCCCAGGACTTTCTAGCCAGCGACTATGTTCATGACCTCTATCATTTTGAAGGGAATGCCCAGGCACTGCGGATTGCGGCCAAGCTCCACGACTTCAAGGGTAGCTTTGATGGCCTGGATTTAACTGTGGCCACCCTCAATACCATTCTCAAATACACGCGGGCTTCTCATCAGCCTAAGACCGGTGCCATCACCCATAAGAAGGTGGGCTATTTCCATGCGGAGGTTGACCTCTTCCAGGCTATTACCAGCCAAACGGGGGCGGGTAGCCAACGCCATCCGCTGACCTTTATCCTAGAAGCGGCTGATGACATTGCCTATCTGGTGGCCGATATGGAAGACGCCCTGGGTAAGGGCGTCCTGACCTTCGCCATGGTCAAGGCGGACTTGCTAGCCAGCCTTAAGCAGTCAGCCCAGGACAGCCAGGCTTCGCGTCAGGTGGTTCACATTCTGGAGACCATTGATGAAGAAATCTTCAGCATCAACCGTTTCTTCGAGCACCTGCGCAATGTCCTGATTGCCGGTGCCACCCAGTCCTTCGTGAGCCATTATGCTGACTTGATGGCCGGGACCTACGACTTTGACCTTTTCAAAGATTCGGATGTGGCGCCGCTCTATCATCAACTGCGGTCTATTTCTGAAGAGCGAATCTATGACCACAAGTCGATTCTGCGCCTAGAAATAGCGGGCTATTCGACCCTGACCTATCTGCTGGATAGCTTCGTGCCGCCTTTGGTGGCCTATGATACAGCGCGTCGACTAGACTATGTGGACCTTAAGAAGATTGGCATTATTTCCGAGAGCCAGAAACGGTCCTACCATTACTTTGCGCAAGGTAAGTCGGAATTAGAGAAGCTCTATCTGCGCCTACTCTTGGCCACGGACTTCATCTCAGGCATGACCGACAGCTATGCCCACCAACTCTACTTAGATATGGTAGGTATTTCCTAATCTTATCACCCAGCTCCCTCATAGCAGGGGGCTTTTTTGATGCTGGCACACTATTTAACAAGTAGTGCAATATTTTTTCATTATACTATTGACAATCATTACGATTCGGTGTAAGATGCTAAACGTAAGAATTACCATTATATATAAAGGAGTCATCATTCATGACTAAAAAACGCATCTTATTATGGGGGATTAATGGCGCCATTCTTCTGAGCGCCGGGGCCGGTTTGTGGGGCCTTAACCAAGATCTCAGTCAATCTCAAGCCCGTTTGCAAGAGGCCCAAACGGCCATGTCCCAAGCAGAAAGCGACAAGGGGCAATTATCTAGCGATTTGGCAGCAGCCCAATCCGAAAAAGAATCCTTGGCTTTGGATAAGCTGGAGCTAGAATTCAAGGAAAAAATGGGTAAACAAAAGGTCATCGTGGGTAAGGTCTTTTCCAACGGTTACCTTAAGAAACACGGCAATCACTATCACTTTGTCTATGGTAAGCCACCAGTGGACGCCATCTATGAAGACCAGGACCAAGCAGGGGCTAGCAGCTCAAGAAGGGGTGGGGACGATCACTATACCTTTAACCCAGCCGATATTGTCGAAGAGAATGCGGACGGTTATGTAGTCCGTCACGGCGACCATTTCCACTTTATCTCCAAACGTGACTTGGCCAATGCGCCAACTGTGCCTAATGCCCACACACCAGGGGGCTGCCGCCTAGTGCGGATTCCTCACGGCGACCATTTCCATGATGTGCTGGATTGTGGTCAAGGCTTAGGCAATCTGTCCTTCGATGATGAGCCAGTCAGCCCAAGACCAAATGGCCCAGTTGCTAGCCGGCCAGCTAGCCCAAGCCAACCTGAAGCACCAAGTCATCCAGCTGATCAATTGACCCGACCAAGTCAACCAGCGACGCCAAGTCTGCCGGTGGATCAGCCAGCTAGTCCAAGCCCGGCTCCGAGTCAGCCAGAACAACCAAGCACGCCACAAGGGCCGACTTCCCTCTTGACCTTAGATTCGCCTGAGATTCAAGGGCATCTGGATTACATCAGCTATGCCTATGGGGTAGAGCGGGACACTATCAAGTTGCAGGCCGTCTATGATGATGCAGGCAACTATCGGGGTCAAGTCTTTGCCTTCCAAAATACGGAACAAGGCCAAGACAAGTCTCACATCCATCCTTGGGTAGTGCCACTCTGGACCTTGGAAGTCCCTAGTCAGGATCCAAGCATTGACCCTGAGTTACGCTTTGCCCGCGAACTAGCAGGCCTTGCGAAACGCATGGGGATTCCTCAGCGCATTATTCGCATTCGCGATGGCTACTTCGAGGTGCCACATGGCGACCACAGCCACAATATCCGCATCCGCAATGTGGAAGGGGCCAAGGCTTATGTAGCCAACAAATTAGCCAGCCTGCCAAGCATCCATGTGCCAGGGGATTTGGATGAAGCGACAGTCAAAGCCTACATTGCCACTCTGCGCCAAGTCGCTAGCCAACGTTTGGCTGGCCAAGAAGTAGCGCTAGCCCGGATTGAAGCTGGCCTACAAGACATTGAAGAAAGCCTCAAGGACAAGGGTAATTCGACCCAAGGCTTCCTCCAACTCTTAGATCGCTTTGCGGCCCGCTACATCTTCCAAATTGAAGACAATAGTGACAAACTGTCCGAACGTCTGGCCAAATTGAATGCCCAACATGAGAGCATCCTCAAGGCCATTAGTGAGCTTAACTTGACCAACTATGGGGTGACCGCTGACCAATTGCGGGAACAAGCCAACAAGGCCATCGAAGCACAAGACGCGGTGGGCTTAAGCCGTTTAGCAGCCTATGTGGCTGCCCTCAAGGACGCCAATGACCGCCCTGGGGTTGAAGCCATGAAGCATCTCTACTTCTTGACTCAACACGTCCAAGACAAGCCATTGTCTTATGACTTGCGGGAACAAGTGTCGGATATCATTGCCCGCCTATCCAAGACCAATGCCGTCTTCGGTGGGGATGACCCGGCAGAACCGCTTTTCGCACCAGCTATCTTAGCTAAACAAGCCATCGAGCTAGCTCACGCCCAGTTCAATGGCAAGGTTGACACCCGCGTAGGCGACAAGTATAAGGCCATTACCCAAGCCGGGGAAGATGGCGGTCCAAGCATCTTGGAGAGCAACAAGTCCTTCACCTCCGAAGTCTTAGAAGACGCCGACAAGGATAAGAGCCTGCCAGTGACTAACTTTGAAGAGGACAAGGCAAGCGAGGCCTCCTCATCCTCAGACCAAAGCTCATCCCAGTCTTCGTCCAGCTCAAAAGCTGATGCAGCAAGCGATCAGAAAGACGAAACGACTTCAAGCAACTAAGTCTAACCCTCTATTAAAAAACCACCCCCCATCAGCGGCCGAACTGATGGCAGGGTGGTTTTTAGCTTGGATGGCTAAGTGATAGAAAGATATAAAATAGTTATTTTGTCATCGGTCAACCTCTCAAAAATCCAGCCCTTATCCTGTTCTCAAGCCAGGTCAGGGGCTGGATTTTTCATTTATTGAAGAAGACAAAAATTTATTTCACAATTTCATATCAACTTCACACAGGGGTTGCATACTATAGTTAGTTCTTAATCAGCAGAAAGGAAGTGACTCGTATGAAATGGTATCAGCGTGCTTGGGCCTATGTCAGCCGTAAGCGAGTCAGAGTAGGGCTGCTTTTCCTCATCTTATCTCTGATCACGACCGCTGTCTTAGCTGTTTTCGCGATTCAGATTAGTACCCAACAAGTTCAAGATAAACTTCTGTCCCTCTCCAATGCGGGATTCCAGCTCCAAGGTCAGGGCTTGCAGGCAGGTATGAAAGAGTCGGACATCAGTCAAGTGGCTCAAGTAGAAGGGGTAGCAGACGTTCAGTATCAATCAGAAGGGTTGGCCAAGTTTGAGTCCGGCCAAGTCATTCAGGCCCAACAAGCCGTGCAACGTGACCAAGGCGACGATATCTTTAATCAGCTCTTATCCATTCAAGGTCGCCAAGACAGTCAGACCGATTTAGATTTTGCTAGCGGGGCCTTGACCCTCAGCCAAGGGCGCCACTTGACGCCAGATGACAAAGACAAGGTCATGGTCCACGAGGCCTTTGCAGAAGCCAACAAGCTCCAGCTAGGCGATAAGATTAGCCTCAAGGGCACCCAGCTAACAGAAGGTGGGGAAGCCAAGGACGGGGAAGCCAAGGAATTTGAGATTGTCGGGATTTATAGCGGTAAACGCAGTGAGACCTTCACCGGGCTCAGCTCCGATTTGACCGAAAACCGGCTCTATACCGATTATGCCAGCAGTCAGGCCCTCTACGGGCGGCAAGCAGACGACTATCAAGTACGTCTGGCTCAGTATCGGGTGAAAAATCCTAAGGAACTAGACCAAGTTATTAGCCGCGTTAAGGCCTTGTCGCTGGATTGGGACCAAACCCAATTGACAGCCAACAGTCAAGCCTTTGAACAGGTGGCAGCACCTATCGCTAGCTTCAAGTCCCTCATGACCATCATGACCGGCGCGGTCTTATTGGTCAGCGTGATTACCCTCTTCCTAGTCTTGCTCTTCTGCTTGCGGGAACGAGTGCATGAATTCGGCATTCTGCTCTCCATTGGGATTTCCAAGGGCCAAATCATTGGCCAAATCCTGCTAGAGCTCTGGGGCCTATCCATTGGGGCCTGGGCCATCGCAGCCGCAGTAGCTTATCCACTGGCTAACAGTTTCTTCTCCAGCCTCATAGTCTCCAATGACCTGCCAGACCAGGTCCGCAAACTCTTCGCGGCCGCTGCGCCAACTTGGCAGGCCGGTCTAGTCGCAACAAGTTATGGCGTGGTCCTCATTATTATAGTAGTGGCGGTCATGGCTTGTGCCGGCTTAATTCTCACCAAAAAACCTAAGGAAATCCTAGGACAACTCAGTTAAGGAAGTGATCATGATGACATTATTGAAATTAGACAACATTTACTATCGTTATGAAGGGGCACAAGAGAGTGTCCTCAAGGAATTAGACGCAAAATTTGATGCTGGCACCTTCTATGCCGTTGTGGGTAAATCTGGGGCTGGTAAGTCGACCTTCTTATCCCTCTTGGCAGGCTTAGATAGCCCAACCAAAGGTAAAGTCCTCTTCCAAGGCAAGGATATTGCCCAAGAGTCTTATAGCGCCCACCGCCGCCACAATATTTGCTTGGTCTTCCAAAACTACAACTTGATTGACTACTTGACGCCACTAGAAAATGTGCGCCTAGCCAATGCGGAAGCTAGCGAAGACTTGCTCTTACAACTAGGCTTGGGCCAAGACTTAATTCATCGTAACGTCCTCAAGTTATCCGGTGGCCAACAACAACGGGTGGCCATCGCCCGGGCTTTGGCTAGCGAGGCGCCAATCATCTTAGCTGACGAACCAACCGGTAACTTGGACGAAGGGACCGCCCAAGAAATCATCGACATTTTACGTCAAGCTGCCCATGAACGAGGCAAATGTGTCATCGTCGTGACCCACAGCCCACAAGTGGCAGAGGCAGCCGATACGGTTCTAGAACTCAGTCATGGTAAGCTGAAAGCTGCTAACGGACATAAAGTGAAGTAGAGAGGGGGAAGCACAATGCGTTTATTGAATAATGCTTGGGCCTATGTCTGGCGTAAAAAATTTAAGACTCTGATTATCTTCCTCATTCTCTTAGTCATGTCCACTGTTTCCTTAAGTAGTTTGGCTGTTAAGCGGGCAACCGACGTGGCCTCCAAAGAAACCTTCAAGGGCATCAGCTCTTCCTTCTCGATGGAAATCGATCGCCGTAACAACCAAGGGACCAACCGCGGGAGTGGGAACTTGCGTGGTAAGGACATCGCGGCCATTCAAGGCCTAGATGGCATTAGCCAAGTGGTCAAACGTATGGGGATTGTGGCCGACTTAGTCGACAAGGAACTGGTTTCCCAAGACGGCCTGCCACGAATTGATGCCGACCGTCAACGTCGCTTCGGTAAGGCAGCCATGTTGACAGGGACCAATGACTCTTCCTTGGACGATCGCTTTAGTGCCGAAACCTTCAAGCTAGTTGAAGGCCGTCACATTAAGCCTGAAGACAAGAACGTGGCCATGGTCCACGAAGAATTTGCTAAGAAGAACGGCCTCAAGGTAGGGGACACGCTCAAACTCAAGTCCAACATCTATGATGCCGATAATGAAAAGCAAGCCAACGAAACGACTGAAGTTACGATCGTAGGGACCTTCAGCGGGAAGAACAAGGGTGGGGTAACGGCCATCCAAGAACTCTACCAAAACAACCTGCTGACCGACTTAGGGACCACTCAAAAGCTCTACGGTTATACCGATGAAACGGCTATCTATCAAGATGCTAGCTTCTTCGTCGACGGTAACCATGACTTAGACAAGATTATGTCTGAAGCTAAGAAGTTGTCCATTAACTGGCGGGCATACAGCTTGGTTAAGAGCAGCCAAAACTTCCCATCCTTGCAAAAATCAATTGGTTTAGTCTATGGCATGACCGACAAGTTACTCTTGGGTAGCCTGATTTTCTCAGGTGTTGTTCTCATGTTGATCCTCTTCCTCTGGATGAACGGTCGTCGTAAGGAAATGGGGATTCGTCTCTCCCTAGGGATGACCAAGCCACAAATCTTGGCTCAATTCCTAGTTGAAGTCCTCATGGTCAGTCTAGCAAGCTTTGTGGGGGCCTTCCTCCTAGGTGGACCTGTCAGCCAATGGGTAGGGAATACCATTCTGGGCAGCGTCAACCAAAGCATCGGTCAACAATTGGCAGCGGAAGCTAAGAACACCACGCTTGGGGGCGGGGCGGCTATTGATAGCTTCAACAAGACCTTGACCGAATTATCCGTCCAAGTACAAGCCATGGATATGGTTTGGGTAGTAGCCTTAGGCTTGGTGGTCATCCTGGTAGCTGTACTTCTAGCTTCCATTACCCTCATGCGTAAGCAACCTAAATCGCTCTTGGCCGACCATCAATAGGCCAAAAAATGTGGGTGAGTTCTCGTCATCGAGAACTCCTCATAGACCGGCCAAGTCGCCGTCATTGTCACTTACATACTCTCGTCACTCAGTCCAAGCAATGACGCCTTGACCGGCCTATGAGGGGTTCTAGATACCCCTTTATTCTCCACCTAAGGACTTCCATTTGTAGATAATGTTCAGAATTTGGTTCAAGTGTAGGCTAGGAAGTCCATAATATTTTTTACCATGGAAAGTAGGGTTTGCGCAGGCTAATCCTACTTTCTGTGGTATAATTGACTTAAGATTTTAATGTGAAAGGAAGTGCGCCCATGAATCTGATGATTGTAGAAGACGAAGCAGCCATCCGCGAAGGAGTCAGCGAATTTCTCCGCAGTCAAGGCTACTTTGTTTGGGAGGCGGCTGATGGCCAAGAAGCCCTGGACCTCTTTGGGGAGGTATCTGTGGATTTGGTCCTCTTAGATATTATGATGCCTAAGAAAAATGGCTTTGAAGTCTTAGCAGAAATCCGTAAAACCAGTACAGTGCCAGTCCTCATGTTGACAGCGGTAGCTGATGAAGAAGCCCAAATTAAGACCTTCGACTTGCTGGTGGATGGCTATATTCAGAAGCCTTTCTCCCTGGTCCTACTGGCTAAGCGCATTGAAGCCTTGCTTAAGCGCCATTACGGCGAGTTTGACATCTGGGAATACAAGGACAGCAAGGTCAACTTCTCCAGCTATGAAGCGACTTATAAGGGGGAAGTGGCGGACACCAAACCTAAGGAATTGGCAGTTCTCAAGCTCTTGCTGGACCACCAAGGCCAAGTCCTCAGTCGGGCGCAAATTCTCGACCATGTCTGGGCCAATCAGGATGATCCACCCTTTGACCGGGTAGTGGACGTCTATATCAAGCAATTGCGCAAAAACTTAGGATTGGATTGTATTGTCACGGTCAAAAATGTGGGCTATAAATTGGAGCTAAAATGAAACGACTAAGTTTATTTCCGAAAATTTTTATCTGGACCATCTCCATCTTGCTAGCCTTGGTAGCAGTGGCCCATCTCTCCATTTATTTGGTCTTTCCCCATTTCTATCTCAATGATCGCCAGACCGACTTGAGCCACAAGGCCGATGCCATGGTCCAAAACCTGGCCGAAGTCGATGAAGAAGAAGTGGAGACAGCCCTGGAAGTCTATGCTAAGAACGAGGGCATTACGGCCTTTATGCAGCCCCAAGGTTCTAGCTATACCAAGACACTAGGCCGCAATCTCAACTATAATCAGGACAGTGACCAGAACTCGGTCATTATCGAAGAGCGGGAAGTGGTGACGCGGGATAAGAAACGCCTGCTAGTTCAGTTTGTTGCCACTACCGAAGTAGTCCGCCAGGCCACGCGGGTGACCCTGACCTTACTGCCTATGTCCCTAGGGGGCTCGGTGGCTTTGGCAGTGTTGGTAGCCTATGTCTACGCCCGCAGCCTGTCCCGGCCTCTCAGCCGCATGGCGGTCATGACCGGGCGCATGAAGCAGTTGGATCGGACGGCTTTCTTTGCTAATATCCGCCAGGATGAGCTGGGCATGATGGAGCGACAAATCAACGAGCTCTATGGCCATCTCTTAGCAGTTATTGATGAATTGGAAGAGAAGAACCAGCGCATGGTGGAGTTAGAGAAGCTCAAGGTCGACTTCCTGCGCAGTGCTTCCCATGAACTTAAGACCCCCTTGGCGGGTCTGCGCATTATGCTAGAAAATATGCGCTGGAAGGTAGGCAAGTATGCCGACCGGGATACCTATTTAGATGAGGCCATGCTCAAGGTCGACCAATTATCTGGCCTAGTCAAGGAAATTCTGGAACTCTCCAAACTGCAAGAATGGCAGGCCGAGACAGGACCACTGGATGTGGCGGCCATTGTGCCTCAGGTGCTGGCTGACTATGAAGTCCTGGCTCAGGCTCAGCACTTGCAGATTGACTATCAACTCGACCAGGCCACCCTGGCTATGAGTGAGTCAGCCTTCCGCAAGGTCTTCTCCAACCTCATGAGCAATGCGGTCCGCTACTCCACACCCGGCGGCACCATCCGTATCTATCGTGAGGGGCAGAAGCTAAGAATTGAGAATCCTTGCCAGCCTATGTCTGACCAAGCCCTTCAGTCAGCCTATGACATTTTCAGTCACCAGGACAGCGACCAGCAGGGCAATAAGGGGACCGGCTTGGGTCTCTATATGGTTCATAACCTGCTGGAAAACTACCACATTGTCCATGACTTCTATGCTATTGAAGGCGGCATGCGCTTTGAACTGGAAGTGCTGGAGGATTAGAAGAGAAAAGCGCCTTAGGGCGCTTTTTTGAATGGGAGAGTGACTTATGCTATAATTGGGTCAAAGCAATAGTGTAGTAAAGGAGCCTAGACCATGTGTTTAATTTGTCAACGAATCGAGATGATTAAGGAAGGCAGCAATCCTTACCTAGTCAAGGAACTGTCCACTGGCTATGTGGTCTTGGGTGACCACCAATACTTCAAGGGCTACACGCTCTTCCTAGCCAAGCAGCATGTGCGAGAGCTTCATGACTTAGACCCTGAGACTAGGTTAGCCTTCCTGGCTGAAATGAGTCAGGTCCAAGAAGCGGTGGCCAAGGCCTTTGGGGCAGAGAAGATGAATGTCGAATTGCTAGGCAATGGCGATGCTCACCTACACTGGCATCTATTTCCACGTCGCGCCGGCGATATGGGGACCTACGGCCACCAGGGGCGCGGGCCCGTCTGGTGGGTGCCCTTTGAGGAAATGACGGATGAGGCAGTGCGACTGCAGGAGCCCGAGCTATCCCAGATGCGGCAAATGCTGCTAGAGTCCTTAGAAGGGTAGACGAAAAAATACAGGCATCATGACAGAGATGCCTGTATTTTTGATTTTATGGGGTTAATTGGTCAATCATCTTGGCCAGAAAGAGGGCTCGAAAGCCTACAAATCTTGAATTGAAATCCTAAAAATGCTATATTGAGACTATCCAAAATTAAAGGATTGGATCCAACTATGGCAACACGGACAGTACTCTCTCGTGACGCGGCGCGTAACCTACGTGAGGGAGTCTATACAGATGGCGAGTTACAAGGTGTGATTCTAGAATTAGCAGAGGTGCAGGCGCGCCTAGACAAGAACTTCAAGTGGGTCATTATTATTCTGGCGGTCCTGTTTGCAGCGGCAGGGGTTTTATACTTTAGCAAGCCAGGTGTCGAATTTTGGTCTGTCCTCTCATCACTTGGTGGCTTGGCCGGTGCACTGCTTATTGCCCTCTTCTACATTCATTTCCGTTATACGACGCCGGTCAAACGGGCTTTCCTGCGTAACTTGCGCAAGGGCTATCCGGATCAATATGACTACTATGCTTCTCTCTTCCATAGCTATGTGGAAGAGGCTAAACAGAATTAAGAGACTAAGGGCTGGAATTCAAATTCCAGCCCTTTTGATGTGTATTACAAACGAAAAAGCAGTTCACTCGCTATATTTGAACTCCGTTCTTTTTTCTTCAAAAAATACCTTGCACTTCTTCACTTCTTCATCATAAGCAGCAAAGAGTTCCTCTATTTCCCAATCACTATAACTATAGTTTGATTTGTTGCTTAGATTTGCGAGTAGGTTCATTAATGAAAAAATCTTCTCCACTCTGGCAATTGATAGCTTCTTAAAAGATACTTCCTTACTGTTATTTGTGTCAGAATTGGAATACTTGAATTCCTGTTTTAGATTAGCTGCTTTTATAGTAAAAGGACTAGTAAACAGTTCCTTTATTTCTTCGCCTTTTTGTTCTAATGCGCCAAAAAGTTCTTCAATATCTGATTTTGAAAAACTGTATTTTGATTTATCGCTTTGATTTCTCAGTATATTTAATATTGAAAAGACCTTTGTCATTCGAGCTGCAGACAATCTTCTAAATTTATCATTTCTAGTTTCCATAAATCCTCCGGGCATTCTTGTCCATTTCTCTTTATTATATTTTATATCATAGAGAGATATTTTTCAAATATTGCATTTAACTGTTGACCTGTATATTTATAGGTAGTATAATATGCAATATAGGAGAATATTCTCCGTATATAATATTGCATAAGGAGGTGATGTTATGTACAATGAATTTTTAAATTTTCTTAGTGTAGCGACAGGCGAACAACGCAAAGCTTTTCGGAGAAAAGCTAACCAAGTAACAGGAAATGTGACAATCGACGAAGATGTCACACCTATTATAGAAGCCCTGAAAAAAATACTTAGAACTTAAGACAGCCTAAAGAGTTTATACACGGAGAATATATCCTATATATAATATTTTATGAGGAGGAGATTTTATGTACAATGAACTTGTTAATTTTCTTAGTGTAGCGACAGTCGCACAACGCAAAGCTTTTCGGAGAAAAACTAACCAAGTAACAGGAGATGTGACAATCGACGAAGATGTCGAGTCTATTATAGAAGCCCTGATAAAATACGTAGGACTTAAGACAGTCCAAAGAGTTTATGCATGAAGAATATATCCTATATATAGTATTCTATAAGGAGGTGATACTATGCACAATGACCTTGTTTATTTTCTTAGTATAGCGACAGTCGCACAACGCAAAGCTTTTCGGAGAAAAACTAACCAAGTAACAGGAGATGTGACAATCGACGAAGATGTCGAGTCTATTATAGAAGCCCTGATAAAATACGTAGGACTTAAGACAGTCCAAAGAGTTTATGCACGGAGACTTGCATACGCTTCTAAACTACGCCATTATAAAGATGGTACAACAATGATGGAAGATATTTTAGCTGGCAAGACAAATCGTCCAGCTAGTGACTATATCTAAGTAAGAGGGAGGTATCCACCTCCCTCTTATCTTTAATGGACTTCAAAGAGATTCGGTAGTTATGATAATACCTATCTAGGTATCATAGATGATAGGGGATGACCTTTATGCCTTAGTACTAGGTTAGTAGATGCCTAAGATTCGCGAATGAAGGGAAGCTTTCTATTTTTTTGATGAGCCCACTTCTATCCTTGGCATTGGTGGAACTAATAAATAAGTCCACTGGTTGCCACCTCACTAAACTTTAAAAGTTATGCCACCAAGCCCTTCCAAGTTTGGCGCTTACAATTCACGAATAATAGGCAGGCGCCCTTTGTCCAAGCCTAGCTCCCACTACAAGCCGGGGGCTTTTTTTGTTATAATAGAGAAGACAAAGTTATGAAAGGAGTCCCCGTTTTATATGAAAGAAATCCAATGTCCCCATTGCGGGACCCACTTTACCATTAATGAAACCCAATATAGCGAGTTGCTAGCCCAGGTACGGACGGCCGAATTCGATGTCGAAGTGCAGGCTCGCCTCCATCAGGCCCTAGACTTGGCCGAGCAACGCTATCAGAACCAGGAGCAGGCTTTGCGGGCCCAAAAGGACCAGGAACTAAGCCAACTGCAACATCAAATCCAACAATTTGAAACCGAGAAGGCCCTGATTCAAAAGGAAACCGAGACCGCCCTCCAGGGCCAGTTGACGGCCAAGGACCAGGCCATTCAAGCCCTGGAATTCCAACTCAAGCAGGCCCAGTTGGAGCACCAACAAGCCCTGCAAACGGCCAAGACTCAGTTGGAGAAGGAGCGCGATGCGGTTGCCAACCAGCTGGCCTTACAGGAGAAGGAAGCCCAGCTGTCCCGCAAGGCGGATCAAGAGAAGTACGAATTGGAGCTACGTAAGAAGGACGAAACCATTGAGTTTTACAAGGACTTCAAGGCCAAGCAGTCCACCAAGATGATTGGCGAGAGCCTGGAGCAGCACTGCGAGTACGAATTCAACCGCAACCGCATGGGCATGTTTCCCAAGGCCCAGTTCGGCAAGGACAATGATGCCCGGACGGGTTCCAAGGGAGACTATATCTACCGCGAGTATGACGACCAGGGTGTCGAAATCCTCTCCATTATGTTTGAGATGAAGAACGAAGGCGACGAGACCGCCAGCAAGAAGAAGAATGAACAATTCTTCAAGGAGTTAGACAAGGACCGGCGGGAGAAGGGCTGCGAGTATGCCATTTTGGTCAGCCTGCTTGAAGCCGACAATGAGCTCTATAATAGCGGAATCGTGGATGTGTCCTATGTCTACGACAAGATGTATGTCATTCGGCCCCAATTCTTCCTGCCTATGATTACCCTCCTGCGCAATGCGGCCATGAATGCCCTCCATTACAAGCAGGAACTGGCCCAGATGCGGGAGCAGAATATTGACATTACCCATTTTGAAGAAGACCTTAACGCCTTCAAACTAGCCTTCGCCAAAAACTATAACTCAGCCAGCAACAACTTCGCCAAAGCCATCGAGGAAATCGACAAGGCCATCAAGCGGATGGAGGCCGTCAAGACGGCCCTGCTGACTAGCGAGAACCAGCTGCGCCTAGCCAACAACAAGCTAGACGATGTCAGCGTTAAGAAGCTGACCCGCAAGAACCCAACCATGAAGGCCAAATTCCATGCCTTGGACCAAGCCAAGGATCAGACAGAGGAGGGATAAGGTGTTGGAAGGACTCAGAAGTTTGGGGGCAGTCAAGATTGACCTAGCTACTATCGCCGAAGATAGCGTGGAACTACGGCTCTTGCCCCATTTAGTGCCAGACAGCCGGCAGGTCAGCCAGGACTATCTGGACCAAATACTCAACCAACTCTACAAGGTCGGCGATTGGTATGCTTATGCCCAGACCGTCCTTCAGTCCGAGGATGCCACTTACGGCTACCTCAAGACTCTCTACATTGCCTGGGCACCGGGCCAGGAACCTGGCCGTCTAGGTCTGGCCTTCCAAGTGCCAAGCGACCCGGCCGGGCGAGGCATGGTCTTGACGACCGAGCCTCTGGAGCTAGAAGCCTATGGCAACCTGGCCTACCTCAAGGACTATCTGAAGGGAGGGGACTAAGATGGCTACCAGTCCGGATTATCTAGCCTTTATCCTAGACCTTTGCCAGCATGACCAGGGGGTTACCAGTAGGGCCATGATGGGCGAGTACCTGCTCTACTATCAAGGCAAATTAGTGGGCGGACTCTACGATAACCGCTTGCTAGTCAAGCCGGTGCCTGCCGCCCTATCCTATCTAGCCAAAGAAGCCGATGTCCTTCCTTATCCGGGTGCCAAGCCCATGATTGAGGTGGAGGATCTAGAGGAATCAGGCTATGTCCTGGCTTTGTTTGAAGCCATGTGGCCTGAATTACCGGCCCCCAAGCCTAAGAAAAAGTCAAAGGAGGACAAGACATGATTCAATTAGTAGAAGCAGCTCAAGACCGCTCACAACTAGTAGCCAAGGTCTTGGCCGACCTACCTGAATGGTTTGGTTTGCCAGACTCCACCCAGGAATACATTGACCAGGCCAACGACCGGGTCTGTTTTCAAGCAGGGGAGGGCTGGGGCTTTATCACCCTCCAAGAAACTTCCCCTGTCTGTCTGGAAATTCACTGCATGGGCGTCCTCAAGGCCCATCAAGGCCAGGGCTTAGGGCGACAACTTATGGCTGCGGCTGAAGACTATGCTATCAGCCAGGGCTATCATTATCTGCAGGTCAAGACCGTGGCCCCGGGACACTATGAGGCCTATGATGCCACTAATGCCTTCTACCAGGCCTGTGGCTACGAGGCCATTGAAGTCTTCCCGGATCTCTGGGATGAATGGAATCCCTGCTTACTTCGACTCAAGTATCTCAAGACTAATTAATCCATAGAATCAAGAACTCTATTGCTTACTTCAACTCAAATGCTTAAATGCTAATTAATCAATACGAGGTGACTATCATGAGAGAAAGTAAAACTTACTCTGTCCTATTAGTAGAAGCAGGTCAAGATCGCTCACAACTAGTGGCCAAGGTCTTAGCCGACCTGCCTGAATGGTTTGGTTTGCCAGACTCCACCCAGGAATACATTGACCAGGCCAACGACCGGGTCTGTTTTCAAGCAGGGGAGGGCTGGGGCTTTATCACCCTCCAAGAAACTTCCCCTGTCTGTCTGGAAATTCACTGCATGGGCGTCCTCAAGGCCCATCAAGGCCAGGGCTTAGGGCGACAACTTATGGCTGCGGCTGAAGACTATGCTATCAGCCAGGGCTATCATTATCTGCAGGTCAAGACGGTAGCGCCCGGTTACTATGAGGCTTATGATGCCACCAATGCCTTCTACCAGGCTTGTGGCTACGAGGCCATTGAAGTCTTCCCAGATCTCTGGGATGAATGGAATCCCTGCTTACTTCGACTCAAATATCTCAAGACTAATTAATCCATAGAATCAAGAACTCTATTGCTTACTTCAACTCAAATGCTTAAATGCTAATGAATCAATACGAGGTGACTATCATGAGAGAAAGTAAAACTTACTCTGTCCTATTAGTAGAAGCAGGTCAAGATCGCTCACAACTAGTGGCCAAGGTCTTAGCCGACCTGCCTGAATGGTTTGGTTTGCCAGACTCCACCCAGGAATACATTGACCAGGCCAACGACCGGGTCTGTTTTCAAGCAGGGGAGGGCTGGGGCTTTATCACCCTCCAAGAAACTTCCCCTGTCTGTCTGGAAATTCACTGCATGGGCGTCCTCAAGGCCCATCAGGGCCAGGGACTAGGCCGCCAGCTCATGGCGGTGGCTGAAGACTATGCTATCAGCCAGGGCTATCATTATCTGCAGGTCAAGACGGTGGCCCCGGGACACTATGAGGCTTATGATGCCACCAATGCCTTCTACCAGGCTTGTGGCTACGAGGCCATTGAAGTCTTCCCAGATCTCTGGGATGAATGGAATCCCTGCTTACTTCGACTCAAGTATCTCAAGATCAATCAATAAAATGAGGTGAATGCCATGTTAGAAACCAAACGCGTTTCAGTTTTAGAAATTTTTTATGATTTTGTTTTTGTTACCGGCCTATTCACGCTGCTCTATATGTTAGCAGATATCACCAAGTATCCTCTGGAGACCAACCTGATCTGGCGTTTTGCCCTGACCCTGTCGGTCATCCTCTATATCTGGTTCAGCCAAGCCGATTACAACAATCGTTACTTGAAGGAAGGGCCCCTGGACTATGTCTGTCATTTCTTCGATATGACCGTTTTCCTCTTCCTCTTTAAAGGCAATACGGCTTCTTGGAAGGATAGCTGGGTCCTCTTGTCAGCGTGTCTGGCCTTCCTCAGCCTCAGTCTGGCCCTACGTTACGGCCTTCAATGGCTCAAGGCCCAGGATGACCAGAACAAATACTTTGCTGCTAGCCATGCCTTGATTTTCTTGGCTCAAGGGGGCTTGCTCCTGCTGGGCACCAAGTTGCCTTATGAATGGGGCGTCGCTGCTTTGGTAGTAGCAATTCTAGCTGGCTGGTTAGCGCCATTTTACTTTTTGCGTGACCGCCAAGTGCCAGCCCTTGACTTCGACCGATTGAAGGACCGCACTTCACTCATGACCATGATGTACTCAGCCGGCTTGGTTGTCCTCAGCTTGGGTACCTTCCTATCTCTGGAGACGACCACCTTACTAGGTCTTATCCTCATTGCCTGCCTCATTCTCCACTATAAGGTTCAAATCGACCGGGTGCCGCAAGGGGCTGACCAGTCAGCTGCTGGTTTTATTTACAGCCACTATGTGATTATGATTGGCTTGAGTCTTGTTATTATTGCCTTGGGTGGCTTTATGACCCCTTATGTGCGCATCAGTCATATTGTGGGCCTAAGCTATACCGGCCTGGCTGTTTACTATCTGGGCATTCTCTTACTAAGCTTTAAGAGAAAGCCTGAATTCTTGGGTGGCTTTGCTACATGGAAAATCTATCTGCCTCTCTTAGTGGGCTGGATCCTATCATTGCGTTCACCTGCCACAGACGACGTGGAATTGGTTCGTCTAGTAGTGGTAGTTGGCTTGATTTTTGCCGGCCAAGTATACTTGCTTAAGAAGCCGGAACAAGAGCCAGTGCCCGTCTTAGAAGGGGCACCAGTTGAGAGCGACCAAGGCCAAGCACTAGAGGCGGCTGAAGAAACGCCTGTAAGAGAAGTGCCTGAAGAAGTAGCACTTGAAATTGAACCTTCTAAATCAGAAGTTACTACAAGAGAAGTGCCGTCAGACCCTACACCTGAATCCCAAGGCCAAGCAGACCCACCAGCTGAAAGTCCAGCTCCAAGCCAAGACTAATCCTTAGCAAGACCCGCACGAAAGGAGGCCACTATGGCGCGTATATTGATTATCGAAGACAACCAGGACATCCATGCCCTGATTAAGCAGTCCCTGGGCCAGGAACATGAACTGGTTTCAGCCTTTGCCGGGACAGAGGGCTTGCTTTACTGTCAGTCCCAGCCGGTGGACCTGGTCCTGCTGGACTATATGTTGCCAGGCATGAATGGCCAGGCTGTCCTGGAGGCCATCCGGGCCTTTAGTCAGGTGCCGGTCATTATGCTGACGGCCTTGGGGGACAAGAAGCTGATTAGTCAGATGTTGCTAGCCGGGGCCAATGACTACATGGTCAAGCCCTTCGACTTCGAGGAACTCTATGCTCGGGTAGCCGTCCAGTTGCGGACAGCCGGCCATGAGGCGGGCGCTAGCAGTCAGCCAAGCCAGGCGACCACCCATCTAGGCCAGTTGCAACTCCAGGCCGATAGCTTTGAAATCAGTCGGGAGGGCCAAGCGGTTCGTCTGTCTAAAAAGGAATTTGGCATTCTAACTATTTTGCTAGGCGAGCCCCAGCGGATTTTTACCAAGGAGCTGCTCTATGAATTAGTCTGGCAGGATGTCTTCATTCCGGGCGACAATACCCTCAACACCCACCTGTCCAACCTGCGCAAGAAAATCAGCCAGCTGGATGATAGCCAGGATTATATTGAGACGGTCTGGGGCCTAGGGGTTCGCCTAGCTCAAGGCGTCCGGCCAGGAGGGGAGGCGACCTAATGTTAGGAATTAGCTTGGGCCTAGGCCTCTGTCTCCTGGGGACCATCCTCTATTTATTTCATCAAAGCTACACCGTCCGCCAGCTAACCCGGCAGATTGAGACCAAACGCCAGACCAAATCCCAAGGGCGCCTGCGTCTCAGTCAGCAGAGTCGAACTTTAGTGGACTTGAGCCAGGCTATCCAAGAAGTCTTCGAGGACCAGGAAGCCGAGCGAATCACCAGCCAACAGGAGCGGCGGGATTTGGACCAGGCCATCAGCAATATTGCCCATGATATCCGGACCCCGCTCACCATTGCGTCGGGTTATACCCAGCAAGCTCTTAAGCAGGTCAAAGCCCAAGAGCTACCCGATGTCCAGGCCTTGGAAAAGGTCCACCAGCAACTCAAGCAGGTCTCGGGCCGGCTTGAGGCCCTCTTGGACTATCGCCGGGTCTTGGAGCACGAGGTCAAGCCCAGCTTTGCGCGCGTGGATGTCCATCAGCTCTTGTTGGAGACGGCCTTGACCTACTATGAAGCCTTCCAAAGGGCGGGACTTAGGGTCGACTTGGACCTGGCGCCAGGTCCTATCTGGCTAGAAACCGACCCAGAACTCCTGGTGAGGGTCTTGCAGAACCTGCTAGGCAACTTGCTTAAACATGGTAAGGGTCAGGGCCGAATTAGCCTGAGCCTCCAAGCGGACCAGCTGCAAATTGGCCTTGATAACCAAATGGCCCAGCCCATCCAACAAGTCCGCTACTTGACCAAGCGCTTCTATTCAGAGAACCTGTCAGAAGTCGAGTCTTCTTCAGGCCTGGGGCTTTATATTAGTCAGCAAGTGGTCCAATTATTAGGTGGAAGCCTTCTATTGAGTAGTAAGAATCTAGATTTTTCTGTAATAATTTTACTCCCTAAATAATAGGATATATAGATTTACATTAACTATAATGGAGATGCACATATGTCACTGATAAATACGATTGAGAATAAAATTAAAGAGCTGAGCGGAGGTGAATTTCAGAAACTAGGTGACGCTTTTTTAGCGAAGAAGTTTCCGGGCTATAAACTTAACGCATTAGGATCACAAGAAGGAACAAATAAGCCTACAAAAGGAATTCCAGATACTTATTTAGTACTTCCGAATGGTAAGCAAATTTTTGTGATGTATGGGACTCATTCACAAGTAGAAAAGAAAATATCGGGGGATATTAAGTCTGTAAAGGAAGAGATTGAAAAGCTCGGCTTAGGTACTGAACAGATAGAAAAAATAATATGTTGTCATACGAGCTCAAATATTGGGCCTGAAAAGAAAGCAAAATTTGAAGAAGAGGCAAGCCCTTTTGAATTAGAATTGATTGGTATCAATGAGATTGCATATACGTTATACTCAAATATTGGTTATCATTACATTGCTAGAGATATTTTAGGGGTGAGTGAATCTACTGATCAAGTATGGGATATTGAAAGTTTCATAAAAATACATGATCATAGTAAAACTAATGCACCTATTTCAAATGATTATTTAGGTGGGAGCGTAGACAATTATGTATCTATAATAGAATCGGATGTTCAAGTTTTGCTAATAGCTGACAATGCTGGAGTGGGCAAAACAAGATTGGGAATTGAAATATGTAAGGAACTGGAGAAAAAAGGATACATTGTACTATGTATAAAAAGCAACGGACAGGCGACTTATCAAGACCTTAAGAGATTTATTGACGGAGGCAAAGATACAGTAGTTTTCATGGATGATGTCAATTTGGTATTGGATTATGAGGCAGTTATTTCATTACTAAATATTGATGAAAAAATAAAATTTATCGTAACCTGTAGATCTTATTCCAGAGAATCTATTGAGTCATATCTTAAGAAATATCAATATATGAAAATCTCTGTAAAAGAACTGGGGTTAGATGAAAGAAAAGATTTAATTAGGCAGTTTTCGGACGACAATATTCATTCAAAGACTATTCAAGATCTTATTGAGGCCGGACAAAACAACCCTCGATTATTGGTTTTGGCAGCAATTTTATCGAAAAAAGATAAATCGAAGACTTACGCGAATCATTATGAAATATTAAGGGATTACTATGAAGATATTTTATTGTCAAATGAAATAGATTCTGAAGACTTAGATATCTTGTTCATTGTTTATTTTTTGTATAGGCTTAAGTATAAGGATAGAAAAGAAAATTTAGTTTATTCTGAATTAGCAAAGTTACTTCAAGTGAATGATCTAGAGGTAGAAGGTCGAATCAAAGGACTCCATAATAAAGAGCTCATTGATGTTCATAATGACTGCATTTGCAAGATTGCGGATCAAACCTTAGGTGATTATGTAGTAATCAAGTACTTGAGTACTAGAAAAAATGATATTATCCGCCTATTTGAAATATTATATAGCATCGATAGGAAGCGTTTTGTAGAAATACTAGCTCAGTCTCAAACATATTATGAAGAAGAAGAATTTTGGAATGCCGTTCAGAAGGGAGCGGCCACTTACTACTCCAAAATACCGAATGATGATTGTGAGGTTCGAGAAGAATTTCTGTTGTCTTTTGGTTCTTTGGTACCGAATGAAACAATCAAATTTGTTCATGAAGCTATATTGCAGGCGAATGACGAGATATTACCAGTTCCTATATCTATTGAGCAGATATCAAATAAGAATAATCCAGTTCACGATAAACTACTCATACTTTTAAGCACATTAATTGAGACTGATCACATTAAGATCTCGTTGCAACTCTTATTTGGATACTTAAGTCATAAGCCAAGTATAATTGATCAGGTTTTTAATTTATTAGTCAATTGTTTTAACTATTTCCTAAAGAATGGCGGATACTATTATTTTATGGAAGAAGCCATGGAAATCTTATGTAAGGCTATCAATCTTGATATAAAAAATATAATGAGCCTCAATGTCGTTGTGTACGAAGATTTTTTAAAGCTGCGTCGCGAAAGTGCTATTTTTATAGAAAATTATTTTTCTCATACTACTTACACTTTTCCTGACAATGAGGTTCTCATAGGGTATAGAGAAACAATGTTAGAAAATCTGAGTAATATATATATATCGGGGGACTTAGAACATAGAAAATACATTATCAATATGCTGCTAAACTATAGTGTAGACAGTAAACAATATCTAGAATCTCATTCTAAGATGATTAAATCTGATTTGGCGAAGATAAGAAGTGCATTTTTCTGTGAGATGCAAAATCTTTCTGTATTAGAAGAGAAGGCACTATATCAATTATCTGAGTTAGCCAATCAAATTGGTAGCAAAGCTTTTGAAGGATATGAAGTTTCAGAGCGTCAAAAGGTTTACGGCATTATTTCGTCGCGTAGTTTAGCATATCCATATAAGCCTATACATGAGGAAGAGATCGTCAGGATTGCAAATGAATATGAGGAAGAATGGGAACCATTTTTCGTAAATCTAAAGCTAATAACCGATGTAGATGAAAAGCTCTCTGGTAATAATGTTGAACATGTGTTGTATAATCTATATAAAAATTTGCCGTTTTTAGAACAATGTATATTTATCCAAGCTATGTTAAAATCAAATTATAGGCCATTCGGATTCCACCCGTCCGACTTTTTACGTGAAGTTTCCCCTCTTAACTATAGCGTCCTATTAAGTTTTATACCAGATTTTCATAAAAGTGAATGGCGGTTAGCAACTCTCATAATGGCAAAAGAGATTACAAAAGAACAATATGACAGCCTTATTGAGCTATTGAAGGATTATTCAGTCCCATTGTACTATTCGATTACATCTTTTTTGAAATTTGAAGAGTTCTGTCCGGGTTTTCTATCGAAAGGTATTTTGAAATCTGATTCTGAATATTTTTGGATACCAAATTATATACGTGAAGAAGAGGCTAAACAAATAGTAAAAGTTATTAATTATGACATCTTGGAGAGTCTCTATTTTTCGAATCTAGATAAACCTATAGATGAATCTTGCTCCTTACTTGGCTTATTGATTGAACATAATCTAAGCTTTGGACTTGAAGTACTTAAGGAACTATATAGAAACAAGACTCTTAACGGACAAATATTGGAGAGCATTCTTTACCGACTAAAAAATTATGAGTTCTTTGATGAATTAATTATGAGGTTTGCTCTTTATATTATAAGAGAGGGCGATTTAGTATTTTACTATAGTAATTCGTGTTTGAAAGAGCTATTAAAGAATAGGCAGGATTTAATACAGGAACTATTAAGTAGATCTTCGGATGAAGAAGAGTTTATAAAAGTAATTAATATAGGTACTGAAGTTTTAGATCCAAATGATATGATAGGTGCATATAATCTCATGAAAGATAGGGGATACGGTCTATCAACGTACATGAAGATTCATTTTCATAAGTATTTTACTAGTGGGATTGGAAGCCAAATTCCGGTGTTAGAAAAACAAATTAGCCGACTAGAGATAATCAGATACATATTTTCTGATGATATTAGATATATTAATCTTGTAAGTCGAATTGATGAATTAATAGGTGCTTTTCAAGATGAAATTTTACTCGAAAAGGAAAGAGAATTCTAACTAGCGATAATAGAGTGTTGATAAATTGAAGCCTATGCAAGTAGATATGAATATTATGAATAAAAAGAAGCTAGGACCTACATCCTAGCTTCTTTTATTATAAGTCACGTCTTTTGAAAATCTGGTAACCTAGGCAGCCGAAGATGGTACTTAGGACTAGCGAAAGGCCCACGGCCAGGGCTAGGTTGGGGTCTGATAGGAGGGCGAAGTTGGCTTGCACATCGACGTAGCGCAGCCAGGTGATTTTTGGCAGGAGCAGGGCTAGGTAGTTGGTAGAAGGGCCAACTAAGAAGAAAAAGACCAGACTGATGGGGATGGAGTGGGTCAAGTGGAGGAGGGTCAGGATGACGGCTACCCAGAATTGGATGAAGAGCCATTGGAGCAGAAGGACTTGGACTCCTTGTCCAAGCACCTCGGGACTTAGGCCCGACATATCCAGGAAGAGGCTGGCGTATAGATAGCGGGTGCTGGTGTAGAGGAAGAGGTTGAAGCCGGTTAAGAGGAAAATCATCAGCCATTTATTGAAGTAGTAGCTGAAGCGGGAAATGCCGGCGGATAGAGAATTTTTATAGAGTTGGTGGTTGAGTTCAGGCCCCACCAAGTAGAGGGTCAAAAAGAGCATAAAGATCTGAATACCAGCTCCGCTTTCAATGGCCTGGCTGACGGCGGTCAAGCCGTCCAATCTCAGCTGCTCCAAGCCCTCGGCACCGCTGACTCCTTGGAGGCCCGAGATAAACTTGAGGACGGTAGGATGAGCTAGGAGGACAATGAGGAAGTTGAAGGCCAGGAGCAGGATTTCCATGGTCCAGAAACCCTTAGAACGAAGCAGACGACGGAAATCGGCTTTAAGAATGGCTAACATGGTGAGCATCCTCCTCGTGAATCAATTGGGTGAAGTAGTTTTCTAGGTTCTGTTTAGCATAATAAATCTCATCTAGGGCCACTTGGCCTTGGACCAGGGCGGTATTAACGGCCGACAACTGGTTGGCAGGCGCAAAGACATGGATTTCACCCGTTTCGGCCACCACCTTGAAGGGATAGCTGAAGTGGCTTTCTAGCAGGCGGCTGGCAGCTTCCACCGCATGGGTCTTGAGGACAATATAGTCTTCGGACAGGCTATCGAATTCGGTCTTGGAGATTTCCTTAATTAGCCGTCCGTCTTTGATAAAGCCAAAGCGGTTGGCCAGTTGCTGGAGCTCGCTTAGGATGTGGCTGGAAATAATCATGGTCATGCCTAACTCGCGGTTGAGGCGGAGGAGGAGGGCACGCAAGTCGCTAATGCCGATGGGGTCTAGGCCATTGACCGGCTCATCCAAAATGAGCAGGTCGGGCTTGGCCAAGATAGCCAGACCGATGGCCAGGCGTTGCTTCATGCCCAGAGAGAAGTCCTTGAAGGGCTTGCGGCCGGCATTCTGGAGGTCAATCAATTCTAGGGTCTCCTGAATGACTTGCTCGGCTTGGGGCAGGCAGAGGAGGGTGGCTTGGTAGCGCAAGTTCTCGTAGGCCGACAGATTAGGAAAGGCGGCTGGTGACTCGATGACGGCACCCACCCGAGTCAGGGCCTGGCTCCACTCCCGGTCGCTGCTAGAGTCGAAGAGGGAGACGGTGCCTGAAGTAGGGTGAATGAGTCTGGTGATAAGCTTGAGTAGGGTCGTCTTACCGGCCCCGTTTTGGCCGATTAAGCCGTAGATGTCGCCTTCTTCTAGGCTGAGGCTGACCTGGGTCAGGGCCGGGCCAGAGGCATAGTTTTTAGTTAGGGACTGGGTGGTCAGGATGGGGGTCATGTTGAACACGTCCTTTCTGCTAATGTGGAGCTTGGCTCCTTGATAATTCTTAGTATAGGACCTAAAAATCAAATATCTCTCAAGCAATTCTAAAGTATTTCTAAAGTTTTGTCGAGAGGCTACAACTTGCCATGGGGGCAGGCCTATGCTAGAATAGTTAGCATGATAACTATTGACGGAGGGATGCCAATGGAAGGTTGTATCCATGACACGGTGGTCTTCAGCCATCGTCTTAAAAATCAAGCCCAGAACCTAGCCAAGGAAGCCGGGATGGACTGGTTAGCTGGACCCCAAGGGCGGGTAGTGACCTATCTCTTCCACCACCAAGAGCGACCGGTTACCATGATGGAAGTAGCAGAGAAAATGAAAATCTCCAAGCCGGTGGCTAGCCAACTCTTCAAGCGTATGGAGAAGAATCAGCTGATTGACATTAAGCCTGATTCCCGCGACAAGCGGCGCAAGTATGTGACCCTGACCGAGCAAGGCCTGGTCAAGCAAGCCCAGGTCGATCATTTCTTAAAAACCATCCACGACCAATTGCTGGAAGGACTCAGTGAGCAAGATCTAGCGGTCTTCCATCGAGTAATTCGCCAATTGACACAAAATCTGGAACATATTGAATACAAAGGAGTAGACCATGTTTAAATTAATTAAGCGACTCAGCGCCCGTGAATGGGGGATGGTGGGTCTTACCGTGGCCTTCATCTTCCTAGCCGTCTACTTGGACTTAGAAGTTCCAAGTTATATGAAGGAAGTGGCCACACTCTTACAAACACCAGGCGTGGGCCTAGATCAGTTAATGGGTCCAGGAGCCCTCATGTTGGGCCTATCCCTAGCTAGTTTCGCCAGCCTAGTCATGGTGGGCTTCCTAGCCGCCCGTCTAGCCGCTAGCTATACCACCCGTTTGCGGTCGGACATCTATAGCCAAGTCCTCAGCTATTCAGATGCTGAAATCAAGCGTTTCAGTATTCCCTCTCTCTTGACCCGGACCACTAATGACATCAGCCAGATTCAGTTGCTGATTACCATGGGCCTCCAGGTCATCGTTCGCGGTCCCATTATGGCTATTTGGGCCATGACCAAGATTGTGGGCAAGTCCGAGGCCTGGCTTTGGGCAGTGGGGGTAGCGATCTTAATCATCATTTTAATGACTGTAGTCCTCATGACCTTGGCCTTTCCTAAGCAAGCGGTCATTCAGAAATTAACTGATAAGCTCAATGCCGTTACCCGCGAGAGTCTGATGGGGATTCGGGTCATTCGGGCCTACAATGCGGAGGACTACCAAGATGCTAAGTTCGAAGCCACTAACAATGAAGTGACCCGACTCAACCTCTTCGTTAACAACCTCATGGCTATCTTCAACCCTATTATGTCGGGGATTTCCTCAGGTTTGACCCTGGCCATCTATTGGATCGGGGCCTATCTCATTGCCTCCGCTAACTTATTTGATAAAGTTGGTCTCTTCAGTGAAATGATTGTCTTCATGTCCTACGCTATGCAGATTGTCATCGGCTTCCTCTTGATGGGGATTATCTTCTTCATCCTGCCCCGTAGCTTGGTGGCAGCGGGCCGAATCAATCAAGTCCTAGAACTAGAGCCAAGCATTCATTCACCAGACCAAGGCCAGTCTCCAGACCCAAGTCTCAAGGGCCAAGTCACCTTCCAAAATGTGACCTTCCGCTATGCCCAAGAAGCCGAGCCGGTCATCCAAGACGTGTCCTTCCAGGCTCAAGCTGGTCAAACCGTGGCCTTTATCGGCTCAACCGGTTCAGGTAAATCCACCCTGGTTAACTTGATTCCACGCTTCTACGATGTGTCAGAAGGCCAGATTCTGGTCGACGGCGTCAACGTGGCCGACTACGACTTGACTGAACTGCGCAAGCGGGTAGGTTACATTCCTCAAAAGGCCGTCCTCTTCTCAGGCGACATCCAGTCCAACCTGGATATGGGGGAAAGCTTAGAAAGCCCACTGACGGAAGCCAAGATGTGGCAGGCCCTTGAATTGGCTCAAGCTAAGGACTTTGTAGAGGCCAAGGAAGGCGGCCTAGCCGAGCATGTGGCTCAGGGCGGGACCAACTTCTCGGGTGGTCAACGCCAACGTCTGGCCATTGCCCGGGCTCTGGCACGTAAGCCAGAAATCTTAATCTTTGACGATTCCTTCTCAGCCTTGGACTATAAGACCGACCGTATCTTGCGTGAGGCCTTGACCAAGGAGACGGCCCACATGACTAAGTTGATTGTGGCTCAACGGATTTCCACCATTATGGAGGCTGACTTGATTCTGGTCCTAGACCAAGGTCGAGTGGTCGGCCAGGGGACCCACAAGGAATTGCTCAAGGACAACGCAGTCTATCGCGAAATTGCTTACTCTCAATTATCCAAGGAGGAATTAGAAGATGGCCAATAAGACATCCAAACCATCCCTCTTTAAGGGAATCAAACCTTATATTCAAGGCTTTCAACTGCCCTTGGTCTTGGCTCTGATTGGGGCGACCATTTTCAGTATGATTACGGTCTATGGGCCACGTAAGTTGGAAGAAATGACCAACCTGATTGGCCAAGGCATGTCAGGCAATATGGACCTCAAGGCCATTTCAGCTGTGGGCTTCTTGCTAGCCGGGCTCTATGCCTTTGGGGCGGTGATTAACTACCTACAAGGCTTCATTATCACCACCATGATTCAGCGTCTGTCCCAGCGGCTGCGCCGGGCTATCGCGACTAAGATTAACCGTCTACCCTTGGCCTACTTCGATAGTCACTCCCAAGGGGATACCCTGTCACGGGTGACCAACGATGTGGATACTGTCGGCCAATCCCTTAACCAGAGTCTGGCCAATGTGATTTCTTCGGTCATCATGATTATCGCGGTTCTGATTATGATGTTCACCGCCAATGTCATCCTATCGCTAGTGACGGTGGTTTCCGTCTTCGTGGGCTTTATCCTGATTATGTTTATCGGCATGCGGGCCCAAGCCTTCTTCAAGGCCCAACAAGTCAACTTGGCGGCCGTCAATGGCTTCGTAGAGGAAACTTATTCAGGTCACAATGTGGTCACTAGCTACAATGCTGTGCCTGAGTCTCTGGCCCAGTTCGCCAAGCTCAATGGCCAACTCCATGACAGCATCTGGAAGTCTCAATTTATCTCGGGCATTATGATGCCGCTTATGATTTTCATTGGGAACTTCGCCTACGTCCTGGTTATTATCGTTGGGGCTATCTTGGCCTTGCAGGAGGGCAGTGGCGTGACCATGGGGACCATCGTGGCCTTTATGGTCTATGTGCGGATCTTCGGTCAACCCATTTCCCAACTGGCCCAAGGCATGACCTCCTTGCAACAAGCGGGGGCGGCCATGAGTCGGGTCTCCGAATTCCTTAATGAAGAAGAAATGGCGGATGACCACCAACTGCCACAGGCCTTGACCGACATTAAGGGGCAGGTCACCTTCGACCAGGTCACCTTTGGTTATTGGCCTGATCAAACCATCATTAATGACTTTACGGCCCAAGCCCGCCCTGGTAAGAAGATTGCCATTGTAGGGCCGACTGGGGCAGGTAAGACCACCATTGTTAACCTGCTTATGAAGTTCTATGAAATCAACCAGGGGACCATCGCCATTGATGGCGTGGACCTGGCCCAAATGAAACGGTCGGAAGTCCATGATGCCTTCGCCATGGTCCTACAGGACACCTGGCTCTTTGAAGGGACCATCAAGGAAAACTTGATCTTCAACCAGACTGGCATTAGTGACGACCAGGTGGTCGAGGCGGCCAAGGCGGCCGGCGTCCACCACTATATTATGACCCTGCCTAAGGCTTACGATACGGTCCTGGATGACACGGTCACCTTGTCGGTCGGGCAAAAGCAGCTCATGACCATTGCCCGCGCCTTGCTTAAGGATGCACCACTGCTGATCTTGGACGAGGCCACTTCTTCGGTGGATACCCGGACCGAAGAGCTGATTCAACAGGCCATGGATACCCTTATGGAAGGGCGGACTTCCTTCGTCATCGCCCACCGTCTGTCGACTATTAAAAATGCCGACTATATCCTGGTCATGCAGGAAGGTCGCATTATCGAACAAGGTAACCACCAGGAGCTCATGGCTCAAGGCGGCTTCTATGCTGACCTCTATAACAGCCAGTTCGATAAGAATTCTAGTGGCATGGACTTTGAAGAGCTCTTGGCTTAAAGGCCACTAAAAATAGCTACAGGTCTTCTGTTCGATTCTTCCAAAAAGGCTACGAAGCAAATAGCTGAAGTAAAGGACTTGGTTCTCTATTGTGCGGGACCTGGTCACTTGTTGGTATAGAGAATGACTTGCCCCTAGTAAATGCTAAGACCTATCAAGCAAACTACACCAATGAGTGGGGTGTTTATCATACCTACCGCCTTTTAAAAAATATCACAGGTATGTGGTGCTTGCAGGAGATTGCGCGTCTAACAGATTACCAATTTTCCTATCAGGAAATGGCAGAGCAAGCAGCAAGCCTACATGCCTTTTTACAAGAAATCGACCTGAACCATGATCGTTTTAACAACCCTAAAAACATGATTGAGGAGATTCAAGCCGCCTGCCGTGAAAGTGGGCAGCCTATACCGAAGACTGTGGGAGAATTAGTCATGTGTGTCTATTCTAACCTAGCTCATATTTATGCTAGGGAGTTGAAGAAATTGGAAGACTTAAGTGGCAAGACGATTGATTACCTTCATGTAGTGGGTGGAGGTTCTAACGTGAGCTTGCTCAATCAGTTAACTGCCAATCTCATTGGGAAAGAAGTCATTGCAGGGCCGGGAGAGGCTACTGCGATTGGAAATATTCTGGTACAAATGATTAGTGTTGGAGAATTTGAGAATCTCTCGCAAGCTCGTCACTGGCTAGCGTCATCTAGTAGTTTTGAATGTTACAGACCGCAAATTTAAGGAGAAAAACATGAACGAATTACAAATTAAACAAGCCTATCAAGTTGCTAAAGAACGCTATGCAGCAATCGGTATTAATACCGATAACGCCCTCGAAAGGCTTCAAAATATTAAGATTTCTGTACACTGTTGGCAAGGCGATGACGTACGAGGCTTCCTTACACCGGATGGTGAACTGACGGGGGGCATCATGTCAACGGGGAATTACCCAGGTGCTGCTAAAACACCAGATCAGCTGCGCCAAGACTTGGAAAAGGCCTATAGCTTGATTCCTGGGCGACACAAGCTAAATCTGCATGCCATTTATCTGGATACAGATGAGAAAGTGGATTTGAATCAAATTGAACCAAAGCACTTTGAAAAATGGGTAGCGTGGGCTAAGGAGCAGGGTGTGGGGCTTGATTTTAATCCTACCTTCTTCTCGCATCCTATGATGAAGGATGGGCTGACTTTGTCACACCCCGACAAAGAAGTGCGTGACTATTGGATTGAACATGGGAAGCGAAGTCGAAAGATTGCTGCATACATGGGGAGAGAATTGAATCAAGTCTGTTACAACAATTTTTGGGTGCCAGATGGATATAAGGACAATCCGATTGATCGCCTAACTCCTCGTAAACGCTTGATGGAGTCTCTTGACGAAATCTTCTCTGAACAACTGGATGAAGCTTGTACTCAAGATACGGTCGAAAGTAAGTTGTTTGGTATCGGTGCGGAAGCTTATACAGTCGGCTCCCATGAATTCTATATGGGCTATGGCCTAACGCGAGACAAAATGATTCTTCTAGACGCAGGACATTTTCATCCAACTGAAGTAATCTCAAATAAATTATCTTCACTTGCCTTGTTTGGGAAAGGTCTTATGCTACATGTATCTCGTCCAGTGCGTTGGGATTCAGATCACGTGGTGATTATGGACGACGAGTTGCAAGATATTGCTAAAGAACTAGTACGTAATGACTTGTTGGATAAGACAGTAATTGGCTTAGACTTCTTTGATGCTACAATTAATCGGATTGCTGCCTGGGTAATTGGTAGCCGTAATACTCAAAAAGCTCTCTTAAAAGCCTTGCTTGAGCCAACAGCTGACTTGAAGGCTATGGAGAATCATTTTGACTTTACCGGTCGTTTGGCTTATACGGAGGAGCTGAAAGACTTCCCTTATGCAGATGTTTGGAATTATTTCTGCTTGCAAAACAAGGTCCCAGTAGGTCTGGATTGGTTAGACGATGTCCGTCAATACGAAAAAGAAGTATTAAGTAAACGAAACTAGAAAAGAGGCAACTATGAAATTTATAGAATCTTCCTTTGTAAAAAAAATGTGTGAAGTAACCTATGAGTCCTATCTACGATATTGGGATGAGCGAAACGGCGGCAACGTTTCCTGCCGCTTAAGCGCGGAAGAGCTTGTGGGCTACGAGGATATTTCTGAGGTTAGGTCAAGTCATGAATTGGGTTTTAAGGCATCCAATTTAGCTGGACAATACTATCTGGTAACGGGGACGGGACGCTATTTTCGTAATGTAACTAAGCAACCCTTGCTTGACTTGGGGCTCGTTCGTATTTCAAATGATGGCTTAAGCTATGATGTTGTCTGGGGCTTTGAAGATGGCGGACGACCAACTTCTGAATTTCCTAGCCATTTGATGAGTCATATTGAGCGTCTGAAGATTAATCCGGTCCATCGGGTAATCTTCCATTGTCATCCAACTAACTTAATTGCTCTAACGTTCACTCAGGATTTGGATGAACGTCACTTATCGCGACTACTTTGGAAAATGCAGGCCGAGTCCTTAGTGGTTTTCCCAGAAGGTGTGGGTCTCATTCCCTATATGACACCAGGCACAACAGAGATAGGGGAAGCAACCGCAAGAAAAATGGGCGATTTTTCAGCAGTAGTCTGGCCCCATCATGGGCTCTTTGCTTCTGGAAACTCACTCGATGAGACCTACGGCTTGATTGAGGTGATTGAAAAAGCGGCAATGATTTACAGTCAAATTGGCGCTCAAGGGGGCCGTATAAAGCAAGATATTAGCGATAATCAGCTTAGAGAATTGGCTGCACGCTTTAAGGTGACCCCTAGAAAAGACTTTCTATAAAACGTTGTGATCACAAGGAGAGCTTAGGCTCTCCTTTTTTATAATACTTTACTAGTTCTGAATAGCTTATTTGCATTAAAAGACACCCCATAAATTGGATAAAATAATCCAACTTATAGGGTGTGTGCCGGCCTTTTTTGTTGTCTTATAATTCGTAGGAGTGTTCCTTGAAGTTGCCCAAGATGTTGTTGATGTTGGTAATGGTGATGAAGGACTTGGGACTGGTTTGGGCGATAATTTTCTTGAGGGTATGCAGCTCATTTTGCTGAATAATGAGGATGATCATGTATTGTTTCTGGTGGGAATAGCCACCTTCCACTTCAATAATGGTCGAGCCCCGGCCCAGACGGGAGTTGATGGCAGACACGACTTCTTGCGGATTGAGACAGATAATGGAACATTGGATATAGGCCGAGAAGAAGCGTTGGATGTTCTTCATGGTCTGGTTACGGACGAAGCTCATAATCAGGGCATACATAACGTGTTGAATGTCGAAGGTCAGCCAGATCAAGCTGTAGACCAGGATGTCCTGCATGAGGAAGACCGTTGGGATGCTCCATTTGAAGCGCTTGGCCAGGAATTTACCGGTAATGTCGGTCCCGCCTGTTGAAGCACCCGCAATCAGCAGAAAGCTCATGGCAATCCCCGAGATAATACCACAGAAGATGGCGGCCACTAGGGAATCGTTGAGTTCAACTGGCGCTACCATATTGGGCAGGTTGTTAATGAGGAAGGAGGAGGCGAAGATCGTAGCTCCGGTTAGTAGGAGAAATTGCTTGCCGATATACTTGTAGGCAATGTAGAAGAGGGGGACGTTGAGGGCTAATTGGGTGGTCCCAATGGGAATGCCGAAATACTTCTGCATAATAAGCCCAATCCCGATAGTGCCACTGGCCCCGATCCCGTTATAAGGGACTAGCAGGCCGGCATAGACGCTAAAAAGTAGGATGCCAATGACTAGGAAGAGGATGTCTTTGAGTCGTTTGTGTTGGTGGGGGGCATAGACGCCTTCAAGCAGTTGCATAATCGCAGTCAAATCCTTTACAGTATACTATTCATCTATCATTTTAATAATTCTGGGCTCATAAATCAAGGATAAGGGGGAGGACTTGGGGCCTAATTGCCTTTGTGCTATAATAGAGCTATCAAGGAGGTGTTAAGATGGAGCCAAGCAATGTTAGGAAACTGAGTCCAGAGGACAGGGACAAGCTGGTCCTTCAGCTGGAGCGGGAAGAGGCCGACCTGACTGAGCGCGACTACGATCGCTACCAGGAGCTGATTAAGCAGGACCTGAGTGGTCTGACCGCTAAGAAAATCGTCCAGTCCCTGCTGGCTCTGCTTGATAGCCTACAAGATGGTCTGCTCTTTGTCTTGGGCTTCGTGCTCTTGGTCTTAGTGGTAACATTCTTGAATGGTCATTTGGACCAGGCTTGGCCTTTCTTGAGGACCATGCTGACGGGGCTCTTGGCCTTAAGGCCGGACCAGTTTGTCTGGAACCTGACCTCGCTCTGCTTAGTCTTCCTGGTTGTGATGAATGTCTACAACCACTGGCGCTACCGCCAGGCCATGTTGAGATTACAGGTCTCAGTGGATGCCATGGTTCGGGTTCAAGCCGAAATTGCCCAACGTCCTGTCGTCCTGACCCGTCTGGCTAGCTACCTCTATGAGTATGGCTTCCAACGTCTCTTGGCCGAGGAGGAGCAAGTCGACTAACACGTCATAGATTATAAGGAGGTTATCACCATGAAAGTCCTAATTGTTTATGCCTACCCAAATCATCAAGGCCTCAATGCTCAGATTTTAGCCCGAGTGCAGGCTGGGCTAGATGCCCGCCATGAGGTCAAGACCCTGGATCTCTACCTAGAGCACAAGGAAAAGGGCTTTGATCCCTGCCTAGTCTTCGACCAAGACCATAAACGCCGCGATTTAGACAAGGACCCTCAAATGGCTCCTTATCGCGACTTAGTGACTTGGGCTGATCATCTGATCTTCATCTATCCTATTTGGTGGGGCGGCATGCCTGCTATACTCAAGGGCTTTGTTGATCGTGTTTTGGTTAAGGGCTTTGCCTACGATTATAGTGATAATCCAATCCCTCAAGCCCTGCTTAAGGGCCGAACCGGCTGTGTCATTACCACCCACGATACAGTAGGCTTCTTCGCCCGCCTCTTCATGCAGGATTATGGTCGCGTTTTAGCTCGCCATATTCTGCGCATGGTGGGCATTAAGCCAGTCAAGCAAAGCCAATTAGCCTATGTGCGTGGCAGCAAGCCTGAGAAAATTGCGGCCTTCCTAGATAAAATTCAAGCCCAAGCGGCTAGCCTCTAAGAAGGGAGCCAAGTTAGTTGATGACAAGTCCCTTATTTGAAGCCTTTTTAAGCATTGCTAGAGCCCTGAATGAGCGAGGCCTTGTGCCCCTCTTGATGGGATCGGTCGGTCTGGAGGTCCGGACGGGCCAATCCTGGCAGGCGCGCGACCTGGACATCCATGTGCCAGGTGACCGGCGGGGGTGGGAGGCGCCTGACCACTTACGCATCTATGACTTTGAGCTGCTTGAAGGCCTGATGGAGGATCTGGGCTATGTCTTGGTAGACCGACACGAGCATGAATTCCAAGGGCCTGCCGGCTCAGTAGAGTTTGGCGCTATGGATACTTTGCCAGACTTTGCCGGCGTGGCCTTGGCGGACTTGCCCCTGGAAGACTGTCAGGGGGTCCGCTTCTATTTACCTACCATGAGCCAGTATCTGGCCATCTACCGGGCTTCCTCCCAGGATTCCTATCGTAATGATCAAAATAATCATAAAGACTTCGCTAAGATCGCCTACTTAGAAGAGCGCTTAGCATTAGATTGTCAAACCAAGGAGTAAACTATGTCGCAAAAAGCTACCCCACCAAGGCCCCTGCCTAATAGCCATTTCCCGAGGCACCGCATCTATGGCCTAGGCCTCCGCTCTCGCTATGGGGCCATTGCCCGTTGCCTAGCAAGCCTACTCTTCATGTATATTTTTAGAGTTGCACTGATATTATTTGCTGCGCCTCTAATCGCCCGCTTGCTCTGGCTAATCCGCCAATGCTGGCTCATTCGCCACCACAATAAGGAGCGCTGGCACTACCTAGTCCAAAACTATCCCCAAGTGGAAAGCGATGACTTCCAGCCCGACCGGGAGTGGCCGGAGATTACCTGCATGGTCTATCAGAACCACCTAATCTTCTGGGGAGATGGACTAGAGGTCTGGCATTTCAATGATATTCTGACCCTGGATTTCGATATTAACTGGGAAGAGCCCGACCAGAATATGCGGCCAGCTGAGTCTAGCCGCCACCAACGCAACTGGTGGGGCAGACTGCAGAAGACTCGCTATCTGATTGTGTCCCTGGCTAACTGGCAAGTCCTAGAATTGCGCCTGCCCAAGAAGGCAGAAGAAGTAGACTTAGAAATCGCCATTGACGAGCTCAAGGAATATTTTGCCAAGGCGGAGTATTAGTTACGCTAGCTACAAAGGAGGCGCCAAAATTAGTGCCCAAAGGTATGAGAAAGAGATAGAAATAGATTCAGAGTTCACCGTCATATATTTTAATCTGCTTGATAGATGTCGTAAGAGGAGCGCGAAAAGCTAATGGTAATTGAGATTAATGGAGTTAATAAGAAAATTGGGTCCAAACAGGTCATTCAAGATGTCTCTTTAAGTATTGGGAGAGGCCAAGTCTTCGCCTTGCTGGGACCCAATGGGGCAGGGAAGACTACCCTGATTCGTATCATTTTAGGTTTGTTGAAGGCTGAGACGGGGACGATTAGGCTCTTTGGCCAGGAGCTGACCGCTCAATCCAGGTCTGATCTCTTATTGCGTATTGGGGTTCAAAATGATGGGAATCTCTATGAAAATCTAACGATTGAAGACAATCTGGCCTTATGGGGTCAAATCTATGGTTTAGACCAGGCTACTATCCAAAAACGCCTAGCCGAATTGAAACAGAAGTTTCATTTAGAAGCCTATTCTAACATGCCAGTAGGGAGTCTCAGTAAGGGTAATCGGCAGAAAGTCATGCTGGCCAGAGCCATGTTTCATAATCCTGAGGTCTTGATTTTGGATGAGCCAACAACCGGGCTAGACCCAGCTGCCATTGATGAGTTTTATGACTTCATTAAGACCCTCAAGCAAGAGGGTGTGACCATTATCATGTCCACCCACTATCTCTACGGGATGGATGGCGTGGTCGATAGTATTGGCATTATTTCTGAAGGAAAGATACTGATCAGCGATGCAGTGGATAAGCTACGCCGCCAAGATAAGCAAGTCCATTTTGAAGGTAAATTTAAGCCCGACCACATCAAAGAATTACTTGCCCATGGTCAAGTAAACGGGAATCTGCAGGATGAATTTACCATCTCAGTGGAGAATGATGATCAGCTAGCTGACCTGGTCAGAAGCTTAGTTCAAAAAGGAAATGACATTCATTATGTCTATAAAGTAAGGGAAACCGTCAAAGAAATATACTTTAGAATTATTGGGGTAGATAGCCATGAATAGACAGCAATTAAAGGTCATGATCAAAAAGGAATACAAGGAATTAGTCAAGGAGAAAGGCTTACTGCTGTCCTTACTGTCCATGGCCATTATCTTCAGTATTGTCCTTCCAACAGTCTTATTACTAGTGGGCACGAGTAAGGAAGTGTCGGCTAGCATAGTGGGTCTAAATACTTTTCTTGAACAATTTAAGCTGATCGATTATCCAGCTTATCTGACCAAGGAAACCATACCCCTCTACGCTGTCCTGACCTACTTCTTCTTACCGCTATTTATGTTGCAGCCTATTATGTTTGCGACGCTATTAGCCAGCAACAGCTTTATTGGGGAGAAGGAGCACAAGACTTTGGAGGGCCTCTTATACACGCCCCTATCTCCAAAAGTCCTGATTCTAGGAAAAGCCTTAGGTTGTGCCTTACCGTCCTTGGCCCTGTCCACGCTTTCCTCTCTGGCTTATATCTTAGTGGTGAATACACTAGGCTGGGGCTATTTTGGGCATCTGATCTTGCCTAATCTGACCTGGATATTAGTAATCCTAGTGATTTCGCCTCTGCTGGTCTTTTTATCAATCTTGCTGATTATTGGCAGTTCACAATATTTGAAGAACAGTAAGTCAGCCCAAGGGGTATCCATGATCATCGTAATGCCAATCATCGGTATCTTGCTTTCTCAATCCACCGGGGTCTTAATCCTAGGTGTCTTTGAAACGGTGGTTTTCATTACGGTTTTAGTACTACTGGTGATTGTAGCCTTCTTGCTTCTTATGAAAATATTCAATTTTGAGAAATTTATTCTCAATAATTGAGGCGTCTGTCAACGATTAGTAAGCACAAGCTCGCAAGGAGGCAGCCATGATTAGACATCTTTTTTCCGATATGGACGGAACCATTTTGCGGGAGGACGGCCGCATTAGCCCGGAGACGGCCCAGGTCATTCGCCAAGTGGGCCTGCCCCTGACCCTGGTCTCGGCCCGCTCGCCTATGGAAATGCGGGAAGCTATCGACCAGCTGGGCCTGCATGATGTCCACGTGGGCTTCAATGGGGGCTATATTTTCCAGGCCAGCCTTGAGGGCTACCGGGTCATTCATGAGGTCCGAATGGACTATCAATTAGCCAAGACCCTGGTCCTGGATTTAAGAGGTCGTTATCCTGACCTCAGCATTAGTGTCTTCGACGATCAGACCTGGTTTGTGGACCGCTACGATGACTGTGTGGCCTACGAGCAGAACTTGACGGGTCTAGACTATGTCCTAGTGGACTATGAGGACTTCTTCCAGGCCCCTTGGCGCAAGGTCTTCAAGCTCATGCTGGTAACCTTCGACCATGAGCTCATGGAAGCGGTCAAAGCCTATTTGCCAACAGCCTATCCAGAAGCCGAAATCGGTCTCTACCAGACTAGCATTCCTTATCTGGAAGTCACGCCGCGTCTGGCTCAGAAATCCCTGGGTATACAGTATATCCAGGAGCGGGAAGGGCTGATCCGTCAGGAACTCATGGCCTTTGGCGATGGGACCAATGACCTGGCCATGTTCCAGGTGGTAGGTCAGGCTGTGGTCATGGCCAATGCCAGTGAGGCCATTAAGGCCCAGGCCGACTATGTGACCCTATCCAATCAAGAAGACGGCGTGGCCCATGCCTTGCTGCATTATTTGCCAAGTTTACAAAAGCAATAAAATAGAGCCTCTGCCATCTGGCAGGGGCTCTTTGCTTGTTTCGGGTTAGATTAGAAGAGGCCGGTCACCTTGCCGTCGGCATCGATGTCGATACGTTCAGCGGCAGGGGATTTAGGCAGACCTGGCATGGTCATGATGTCACCGGTCAAGGCCACGATGAAGCCGGCGCCGGCAGAAACCTTGAGTTTCTTAATGGTGACAGTGAAGTCCTTAGGTGCCCCAATCAGGCTAGCATTGTCGGAGAAGGAGTACTGGGTCTTGGCCATACAGATTGGTAGCTGGCCGAATCCCAGGTCTTCCAGCTCCTTGAGCTCACGCTTGGCTGCTGGGGTTAGGCTGATGCCTGCGCCACCGTAGACCTTTTGGACGATTTTGGTGATCTTGTCTTGGATGGAATCTTCCAGGTCGTAGATGTAACGGAAGTCCTTAGGAGCCTCCGTCAGAGCCACTACTTTCTCAGCCAAATCACGACCGCCGGCCCCGCCTTGGCCCCAAACATCAGAAATGGACACGTCGACGCCACGGGCTTGGCAGGCTTGGTAGACGGCCTCCAGTTCAGCTTCAGTGTCGGTTGGGAACTTGTTGATGGCCACGACCACTGGCAGGCCAAAGGATTCTTGGATAGTAGCCAAGTGCTTGTCCAAGTTAGGCAAGCCAGCCTTGACGGCTTCCACGTTTTCAGGACCTAAGTCGGTCTTAGGCACGCCGCCGTGCATCTTGAGGGCCCGGATGGTGGCAACTAGCACAACTGCGTCAGGCTCTAAGTCAGCCAGACGGCACTTGATGTCTAGGAATTTCTCTGCCCCTAGGTCAGCGCCGAAGCCGGCTTCGGTGACCACATAATCGGCTTGGCGCAGGGCTAGTTTGGTAGCTAGGACCGAGTTACAGCCGTGGGCGATGTTAGCGAATGGTCCGCCGTGGACAAAGGCAGGAGTGCCTTCCAGGGTTTGAACCAGGTTAGGGTTGATGGCATTCTTGAGCAGGGTGGCCATAGCGCCCTCAGCCTTAAGGTCAGCGGCCGTCACGGGACGACCATCGAAGGTATAGGCTACGATGATGCGGGCCAGGCGCTCCTTAAGGTCAGATAGGCTGGTCGCCAAGCAGAGGACCGCCATGATTTCAGAAGCCACGGTGATGTCATAGCCGTCTTCGCGTGGCACGCCGTTAATTTTGCCTTGAAGGCCGTTGACGATATGACGTAACTGGCGGTCGTTCATGTCGACCACCCGTTTCCAGGTGATGCGACGGCTGTCGATGCCTAGGGCATTGCCGTGGTGGATGTGGTTGTCCAGCATGGCCGCCAGCAGGTTGTTAGCTGCGCCGATAGCATGGAAGTCCCCGGTAAAGTGCAGGTTGATATCTTCCATAGGAATGACTTGGGCATAGCCGCCCCCAGCGGCGCCCCCTTTGACCCCAAAGACTGGGCCAAGGGAGGGTTCGCGCAGGGCGATGGCGGCCTTCTTGCCAATCAGGGTCAGGGCATCAGCCAGCCCCACTGAGGTCGTGGTCTTACCTTCGCCGGCAGGCGTAGGGGTAATCGCAGTCACTAGGACTAGTTTGCCTGGCTTGCTTGCTTCTTTGGGTAGGGAAGCCAGGTCCACTTTGGCGATGTGATGGCCGTAGCGGAAGAGGTTTTGGGGTTTTAAGCCCACTGAAGCAGCGATGTCTTCGATGGGGCGAGGGCTAACAGAGTTAGCAATTTCAATATCAGATAGATGGGTCATGGATTAGCGGTCCTCCTAGAATGCTTGGTAATGGCCAGCCCTTGCAAGGGGCTTCTGCTATGATTATAACAGAAATGTCAGGCCTTGTGGCTAAAAAACGAATGGCCGGGGCCAAGAAAAATGGCCTCGTTCGTGTTTATGCTTAGGGCAAATGGGAGGGGGCTAACCTGCAGGACTCAAAGAAATTTGTCCTTGCACTCGATCTAACCTAGTTTGATTAGCTAAGAATGGCTCTATATCAAGGAAAAATGGACCTCTAAAAATTATAAGTCAATGGGGTTGACAAATAAAAGAGTGGGTGATAAGATTTAAGCATGAACTTGTAATGAGTAAAGTTACAAGTTGGCATTTGACAATAAAGGAGGGTAGACTAAGGAGTTGTCCCAGTAGCCAATGGTAAACCAGGCAGACGGTTGCTTAAGCAGCCTTAAGTCGTCACAACCATGGTAAGAAAGTAAGAAATAGGATGTGAGTCTATGCAAATATCAAGTCGCTTTACCATTGCAATCCATTCATTGGCCGTCATCTATTTGAGACAAGACCAGCAACGCGTAACAAGTAACTTCCTAGCGGAGAGTATTCAGGTCAACCCCGTGGTCGTGCGGTCGGTCCTATCCGGCTTGAAGGCGGCTGGCATTATCGAGTCGCGTCAAGGCAGTGGGGGATCACGCTTGGCCAAGCCCCTGGATGCCATCACTTTTTATGATATCTATGTCACGGTAGACAGTGTTGACAAGGATGGGCTCTTTAATTTCCATCCTAACCCACATCAGGACTGTCCGGTAGGCCGCAATATTCACCAAGCGGTGGATGGCAAATTGATACAGATCCAAGCGGCCATGGAAAATGAACTCAAGCGCATCACCATGCAAGATGTGGTGGATGATTTAGAAAAGGCCATTGCCCAAAGCGCTCAATAATCTAAGTAAATTAAATATCCCTTGGGGATTAGAATATATAAAATAGAAAGAATAGAGGTAATTAATATGTCAAACTTTAACCAATTACAAGCAAAACGTCGTTCAATTTATGCGCTCGGTAAGGAGCTGCCAGTTTCTAACGATGCTCTTGTTGAAATCGTCGAAAAAGCCATGAAAGAAGCACCATCTGCTTTCAACTCTCAATCTAGCCGTGCCGTCATCTTATTCGGCAAAGAGTCTGAAGACTTCTGGAACGAGATTGCTTACAGCGAACTTGAAAAGGTAACGCCAGCGGAAGCTTTTGAAGGGACTAAAGGTCGTTTAGCAGGTTTCGCAGCAGGGGCTGGGACCATCCTCTTCTTCGAAGACCAAGAAGTCGTAGAAGGCTTACAAGCTAACTTCCCACTCTACGCTGACAACTTCCCAATCTGGTCAGAACAAGCACACGGGATCAACTTATACGCAGTATGGTTGGCATTGGCTGAACAAAACATCGGCATGAACGTGCAACACTACAACCCATTAGTAGACGAAAAAGTAGCCGCTAAATACAATATCCCATCTACTTGGAAATTACGTGCTCAAGCACCATTCGGTAGCGTGGTGGCACCAGCTGGCGACAAAGAATACATGGCTGACCAAGATCGCGTTAAGTCATTCGGTAAATAAGACAAGCTATAGCGAGTAAGGGACAGAGGTCTAAGTGACCTCTGTTTTTTTTTGTTTCTGCCTCGGTCTGCCTTGGCCTGGTCGGGTGCTTAGGGCAAAGTGGACCCTTGTGGCGGGACCGGCTCCAGCCAGCCTACGGCTGTCTTCCGCCTTGGCGGTCTATGGTGGCCTAAGTCGCTCCGCTCCAAGGCCACTCATACGCCCGCCATCCTTTAGGCCACAAGGGCACTTTGCCCGCACCGGATCAGGCCAAGGCTGGGACTAGCGTTAAAAATTGAGTCCCTGGCGCAAGTCTTTGGTCGCCCTAATTTCCTTAAGTTGGTGCCTAAGTTAGGGTGACAAATTAGTCTAGAATAAGACACAAAATAGTCTATATTTAAACCATGTAAGCCCTTGTTTTTTTCTTTGTGAGGACTATAATAAGGCTGTAAGTAAAAGTCACAACCAAAAAGGAGGCGCGTCACCATGAGTAAGCGATATGCATTACTCGTCGGTACGGTTATTAGTGCCCTAGCCCTAAGTGGGTGTGGGCATGGTCAAGGCAATCAGGGAGCTACTAGCACACAGGTCGCGAATTCTGTGACCAGTGAATCCGTCAGCAGTGTGTCTACTAGTCAATCCAGTCGTAGCCAGTCAAGTAGTCAGTCAGCAAGTGAGGCCAAATCTAAAGGGGCCTCGCAAGCCAGCCAGGAGCCGGCTAGCAGTCAGGCTCAGCCCTCTTATTTCAAGCAGATGCAAGCCGCCTATCAAAAGCAGCTGGACTACCGCGATTCGCTGAGTGAAGATGCGCGGTCTTCAGTCCAAGCGCCTTTTACTGCGGCCTATCAGGAAGGGGAGCGGCTCAAGGGTCTCCACCCCCAAGATAGCCAACGCATTGAGCAGGAGTCAGCAGACTTTCAACACTATCTCAATTGGGATAAGCAAGCCTTTGCTTCCTTCTTCTTCAAGTGGGCCCAAGGTATGAAGCAAGACTATCGGCCTTTGCATTTGGAAGATTTTGTGGGTATTGGCGACAGCAGTAATCGGCTCAAAAACGCCACCGTTCATGGGCAAGCCGTGACCTGGAATATTATGGGCAATGTCAAAAACGCTCGTTATGACTATCTAATCTTGGATAGCTATGAGACAACAGACTCGGACCCAAGTCAGCGTCACCTCTACCTCTTCACCCTCCATCAAGGTCAGCCTCAAGTCCTCTACAGTCAGGCCCATTTGGCTGACAGCGATAAGTTAGATTTCAAAGAGACCGAGAATCAGGAATTGAGTCAGGGCTTTGCTAAGTACCTCAATCCTGACAATCGGGACAGTGGCCAAACGAGTGATGAGGGCACAATCGCGGGGCCAAGTGATATTAGAAGGGATCATATTGCCCAAGTCATGGAAGCCTACAGCAAGGCCCAAGGCCAAACTTATCAGGCTGCCACGCCAGCTACAGCCTTGTCTTATTATGATTTGGCGGTTCCCGACCAAGTCCTTAACCAAGCCAAAGTGGACGGCCAAGCAGCAAGTTTCCAATTCTATGGTATGCAGCTAGGCAAGAGTGACCTCAACTATGAAGTGACGGCCATTTATGTGCGCCAAGACGGCAAGCAGGTGATTGCCTTCGTTAAGCGGCACAATCATGCCTATATTTTGGAGGCCACAGCCCAACCAGACCAAGAGGGTCAGGTCTCCTTCCAAACCACCCAGAACCCAGATTTAATGTCAGCATTTGATTAGTTTTAAAAAGGACCCAGCCTCTATGTTAGGGGCGGGGTCCTTTTTGTTTCTGCCTCGGTCTGCCTTGGCCTGGACCGGTTCGAGCCTGGCCAGCCAGTCTCTCGCCTTGCCTAGCTATTGAGTCCCTAAGTCGCTGCGCTCCAAGGGCCTCTAATGTGCTAGTCATCCTTTGGGCCCCTGGCGCAAGTCTTTGGCCGCCCCAATTTCCTTAAGTTGGTGTTGAAGTTAGGGTGACAAACTTGTCAAAAAGCTTATATCTAAATGAAGTAGGCCTGTTTATTTTTGTTTGAGAGGGCTATAATAAGGGTGTAAGCAGAATTATCAATCAAAAGGAGGAAGCGTCATGTTTGTTGAAAATGATTATATCTTGCGCCAAATTAAGCAGGTCATTCGTAATTTGGCGGGACTCTTGAATTTGCAGACCGTTTTTGACTTGCTGAGTGATACCATCGACATTCAGGATGAAGCCGCCGTTCTTAGGGTGACCAATGACTACTATGCGGAATTAATCCGTATAAAATCCCAAAGTAAAGGGGCGGACTATCTCAAACGATTGAGTGAGACTTCTGGCGTGTCCCTTGAATCCCTAAATAAACTGATAGACGGGCAAGAGATGCTGGATCAAGAACAAGTAGCCCTCTTAAAATCCTATTTTGGGGATTGATAGAGTGGGTGTGAGTTGGTTCTCTTGGTAACATGATTTTGAGAATAATAGGGAGAATTGTGCTTCCGTAGCTTTGTAATCCTTTAATCGCGTCCAAGAAACCTTTTATCCCCCTAGGCTTGGCAAGGCGGCTGCGGGGCAAAGTAGCCCTTGTGGCATTAGGATGGCGGTCGTATGAGTGGCCTTGGAGCGCAGCGACTCAGGCCACCATAGACCGCCAAGGCGGAAGACAGCCCCAGGCTGGCTGGAGCCGGTCCGTCACAAGGGCCTAACTTTGCCTAGAGCGGCCGCCGTGGCCAAGCCAGAACAAGGCACAAGCAGGCAGACAAAAAGAGGCTCTAGGGCCTCTTTTCTTAGCAAGGGCCTAACTTTGCCTAGAGCAGCCGCCGTGGCCAAGCCAGAAGCAGGCAGACAAAAAGAGGCCCTAGGGCCTCTTTTTTGATTTCTATTATTCCGAGAATTGGACGTTAACATTACCAGTTGACGAATGGGCCTTGACTTTCTTGCTGGCGCCTTCGTTTTCTTGGGTTTTGTTGCCCATGGTCTTGGTGTCGATTTGATAGTCCTTGCGTTTGCCTTGAATCGTGGCCTTAATATCACCCGTTGAAGAGGAGAGTTCAATGTCAGACACGTCATTCAAGCCCTGAATGTCCACTTCCCCAGTTGAACTATTGGCCTTGAAGGTCGTGCCACTGGCTTGGGTTTGCTTGGTGCGGATATCACCCGTTGAAGCAGATAGGTCAAAGTTTTGGCCGGAAACCTGGTCAAGGCTAATCTTACCCGTTGAGGCAGAGACGTTAATATCCTTGCTAGCCTTAACCTTTTCTAGCTGGATGTCGCCAGTCGAATCGTCGAGCTTGAGGTTGTCCTTGAGGTTAAGGTCGCGGACGGTGATGGACCCAGTCGAAGACTTGACGTCCACTTTGGCAGCCAGCTCCTTAGGCACCGTAATGTTAATCTTGTGGGAATTGAAGATACCGAAGGGGTTGAAGGACCAGAAATTGAAGAAGAAGAACTGACCCTTGGATTGCATAATCAGGCGAGAGCCTTCTTGCTTGATGTTATAGTTGATGCTGCGATCTTCGGTATAGTCAATCTTGATGTCGGATTGGTCAGTGCCTGTGACGGTCACATCCGCAATCGAAGCCTTGACGACCAACTCGGTCACATCGCTAGCTGAGGCTTGGTATTGCTTGTTCTCTGGCGTTCCGGCCATACTAAAGCGAGTCAGGTCGCCACCCGATAGGGCGAAGGCCGTCCCAATGGACAAGAGACCAATGATAATGAGTAAAATGGCGATTTTGGTCAGGTTTTTCATAAATAAGCTCCTTTCTAGGTGAGTCTAGTCGCGACGAGAGTGAATCCAGCGCAGTCGATGGTTGAGATTGCGGAAGCCACGTTGGGCCCATGGCAAGAATAGGAGACCTAGACCGACTAGGGAAAGACCTGCCCCGAAGTTGAAGAGGGCATTAATCAGGTTGAAACCGGAGGTGAAGGGGCTGGTCACCGCTATGAATGCACCGCCGAAAATAAAGGCAAAGACCGTGACATAGAAGGCGAAGAGTAGGGATGCCATCACCAATACCAAAGCAAAGCCTATAGCGCCGACCGTTATAATAAGTGGCAACCAGATGGGGAAGGTCAGGGCAATCAAGACCCATTGGCCACCCGAAATAGGGCGTTTGGGTTTGAGCTTTTGCTTGACCCGCTCAAAGGGTGACATTTCCGCTAGAATCCGGTTAGCAATTTCATCTAAGTCACCCAAGTCCGCTACGGCTTGGTCCTCGGTCATGCCTTCGTCTAGGCGGTCATCAATCATCTCATCGAAGAAGGACAGGGTGGTGGCCAGTTCTTCCTCGGGTAGGCCGGACAAGCGCCGGGCTAGTTGGTGTTTGAAGTCGTATCTATTCATGTCGATCATCTCCTAGGATAAAGTGGTAGGCTTTCATGACGGCGTCCCAGTCCTGGAGAAAGTTCTGGATTTGACTGTGGCCGACATGGGTCAGGCGGTAGTACTTGCGTAGACGTCCCTTATGCTCAATCGAGTAGGCAGCCACCGCCTGGTTGGCTTCCAGTCGCTTGAGGATGGGGTAGAGGGTGGATTCGGAGATCGGAATGTATTCCGACACATCTTTGACAATTTTGTAGCCGTAGGAGTCTTCTTGGCGCAGGGCGGCCAATACACAGACTTCCAAAAGGCCACGCTTGAGTTGAGCTTCCATAGGCGTTCTTCCTTTCTACACCTATACTATACAACGCATAGTATAATGCGTCAAGGGATATTCTGTTATAAATAGTAAAATCGGTCTTAAGTCTGAGAAAAAAGAGGGGTTTACAAATGTAATCTAAGGTGTTATACTAGAAATTAAGATTACACTTGTAATCTTAAAAAATGAGATTAAGGAAGGTGATGACCATGTCACAAGAATATGCGATTCAAGGCCTATCTTGCGCTTCTTGTGCCCATGCAGTGGAAGTGGCCCTGCAGGCCGTAACGGGCGTCAAGTCAGCACAAGTGAATTTAGCAACTGAAAAAGTCAGCCTGGAGACAGAAGGGAGTGTCAGCCCCCTAGACTTGCAGGCAGCGGTCCAGGCGGCCGGTTATGATTTGGTCCTGCCCCAAGTGACGCAAAACTTCGCCCTAACAGGCATGTCCTGTGCTTCTTGCGCGGCCAATATTGAGTCTGCAGTCAGCAGCCTGCCAGAAGTCAGCGCGGCTAGCGTCAATCTGGCCACTGAAGTCCTGTCGGTGACCTACCAGCCAGGCGCTATTAATGAAGAAATAATTTGCCAAACCGTGGCAGAGGCCGGCTATCAAGCCCAACTCCTAGCAGATCAAGCTGGAGCTAGCCAAGCGCAAATCCAGCAAGAGGCGGATCAGGCGGCCCAAGCCAAGGCCAGCCACCAAGCAGCCCTCTGGCGTCGTTTCTGGCAGTCGGCCATTTTCGCCTTGCCACTGCTCTGTCTAGCCATGGCCGAAATGGTAGGCCTGACCCTACCAACTTGGCTCAGCCATCGCGGAGGTGGTCAGCTCTTTGTTAGTCTGCAGCTGGCCTTGACCCTGCCTATTCTCTGGCTGGGGCGGTCCTTCTTCCTAAATGGCTTCAAGCATTTGGTCAAGGGCCATCCTAATATGGATTCCCTGGTGGCCCTGGGAACGAGTGCGGCGGTAGCCTATAGCCTTTATAGTAGTATTCAGGTCTGGTTGGGCGACCACCATGCGGCCATGTCTCTCTATTATGAGTCAGCCGGCGTCATCCTGACCCTGGTGACACTAGGTAAATATTTCGAAGCCCGGTCCAAAGGCCAGACCTCAGCCGCCATTCAGGCCCTGATTAAGCTGGCCCCTCAAGAGGCTCAAGTCTTACGAGAAGGCCAGGAAGTAACCTTGCCACTGGACCAAGTCCAAGTGGGCGACCTAGTTCGGGTCCGCCCTGGACAAAAGATTCCGGTCGACGGCCGGGTAGTGGAAGGCCAATCCTGGGTGGACGAGTCCATGTTGACCGGTGAGAGCCTGCCGGTCGCTAAAAAGGTAGGTGACCAAGTGGTGGGCGCCAGCCTCAACCAGCAAGGGTCTTTAATTGTTGAAACCAATAAAGTGGGCCAAGACACCACCTTGGCGCAGATTATTCATTTAGTTCAAGCAGCTCAAGGCTCTAAGGCGCCTATTGCCCAATTGGCTGACCGGGTTTCGGCTGTCTTCGTGCCGGTCGTTATGACCTTGGCCCTAGTGGCTGGTCTGGCCTGGTACCTGATTGGCGGCCAGTCCTGGGCCTTTGCCTTGACCATTAGCATTGCAGTCCTCGTGATTGCCTGTCCTTGTGCATTGGGCTTGGCCACGCCAACTGCCATTATGGTGGGGACCGGTAAAGGGGCTGAGCAGGGCATTCTGATTAAGTCCGGGACCGCCCTAGAAATGGCCCACCAAGTGGACGCCGTAGTCTTGGATAAGACGGGGACCCTGACCCAGGGCCAACCCCAAGTGACCGATGTCCTGCCTCTGACAGGCTGGACGCCAGATCAGTTACTGGCCTTGGCAGCTGCGGCTGAAGTTAACTCTGAGCACCCACTGGGTCAAGCCATTGTGGCCGGGGCCCGTGAGCGGGAGCTGGCTTTGCCTGAAGTGACTGACTTCCAATCACTGACCGGGTCGGGGATTCAAGTCCGGCTAGATCAGGCGACTTATTACCTGGGCAACCGACGGCTCATGCAAGAGCAGGGGCTGGATTTGGGTCAGGCAGAAGATCAGGCGGCGGCTTTGGCAGCTGGGGGCAAGACGCCAATTTATGTGGCCAATGAGCATGAGCTCCTAGGCCTGATTGCGGTAGCCGACCCGCTTAAGGAGACTAGTCCGGAGGCTGTCCGCCGCCTCAAGGCCATGGGCTTGCAGGTTATTATGTTGACGGGCGACAATGCCAAGACGGCGCAGGCTTTGGCTGCAGAAGCTGGCATTGACCAGGTGATTAGCGACGTTCTGCCTGCAGACAAGGCCCAGGTAGTGGCTGATTTGCAGGCGCAAGGACTCAAGGTAGCCATGGTAGGGGACGGTATCAATGATGCGCCTGCCCTGGCCCAGGCAGATGTGGGCTTGGCCATTGGCCGGGGGACGGACGTGGCCATTGAGTCGGCTGATATGGTCCTCATGGGCTCTGACCTGATTAGCGTGGCGACCGCCATCAAGCTCAGCCAGGCCACCATCCGTAATATTAAGGAGAACCTATTCTGGGCTTTTGCCTACAATGTGCTGGGCATCCCAGTAGCCATGGGGGTCTTGCACCTCTTTGGCGGGCCGCTCCTCAACCCCATGTTGGCGGGCGCGGCCATGAGCTTCAGCTCCGTCTCAGTCATTGTCAATGCCTTGCGCCTACGTCGTTTCAAGGCTTAAGAGTAAAAGGAGAGATTATAATGGAAAAAACTTATCTAGTAGAAGCCATGAAATGTGGTGGCTGTGCCAAGAATATTGAGAACCTACTTAGCCAAGTAGCCGGCGTCCAAGCCGTAAGCACCGACCTGGCCAGCAAAAGTGTGACCGTCACCGGTCAGGTAGACCAAGCCAACTTGCAAGAAGCCTTGGCGCAAACTAAATATGTCCTGGCTGCTAAGTAGTTGGGTTAAGGAGGAAGACTAGCTCTATGGGGCTGGTCTTTATTCTTGGGTTTGGGGAAGCTGCCATCCATTCTGACATCGACAAAGTCAGCCAAGACCTCTTGATGGTATGAAAGCTGTCTATGACAAGCACTTGTGGACTATGAAGGCTTACTTGGGCTAAAAAATATCAAATGAAGGAGTTGGGAGCCGTCTTCCGGCTCCTTTTTTTACATCTGAAACTTTGTATGCTATACTAGGTTTGTGAAAAGAAGTTACGGATGTAATCTTGACGATTTGGATTGAGGAAGGTGATGACCATGTCACAAGAATATGCGATTCAAGGCTTGTCTTGCGCTTCTTGTGCCCATGCAGTGGAAGTGGCCCTGCAGGCTGTGGCAGGCGTCCAGTCTGCCCATGTTAACTTAGCAACTGAAAAAGTAGTCGTAGAGGCGGACGCCGAGGTCTGCCCTCTAGTCATGCAAGCAGCGGTTCAGGCGGCGGGTTATAATTTAGTCCTGCCCCTGGTGACACAGAACTTTGCCGTGTCGGGTCTGTCCTGCGCTTCCTGTGCTGCCAATTTGGAGGCGGCTGTGGGACGCTTAGCAGGTCTGGCCTCAGCCGTAGTGAATTTTGCCACCCAAGTCTTGACGGTGACCTATCCACTTGGCGCCATCGATGTAGAGCAAATTAGTCAGGCCGTGGAAGCAGCTGGCTATCATGCCCAGTTATTGACGGATCAAGCAAGTGCCAGCCAAGCGCAAATCCAGCAAGAGGCGGATCAGGCGGCCCAAGCCAAGGCCAGCCACCAAGCAGCCCTCTGGCGTCGTTTCTGGCAGTCGGCCATTTTCGCCTTGCCACTGCTCTGTCTAGCCATGGCCGAAATGGTAGGCCTGACCCTACCAACTTGGCTCAGCCATCGCGGAGGTGGTCAGCTCTTTGTTAGTCTGCAGCTGGCCTTGACCCTGCCTATTCTCTGGCTGGGGCGGTCCTTCTTCCTAAATGGCTTCAAGCATTTGGTCAAGGGCCATCCTAATATGGATTCTCTGGTGGCCCTGGGAACGAGTGCGGCGGTAGCCTATAGCCTCTATAGTAGTATTCAGGTCTGGTTGGGCAACCACCATGCGACCATGTCTCTCTATTATGAGTCAGCCGGCGTCATCCTGACCCTGGTAACACTGGGTAAATATTTCGAAGCCCGGTCCAAGGGCCAGACCTCAGCTGCCATTCAGGCCCTGATTAAGCTGGCCCCTCAAGAGGCTCAGGTCTTACGAGAGGGCCAGGAAGTGACCCTGCCACTGGACCAAGTCCAAGTGGGCGACCTAGTTCGGGTCCGTCCAGGTCAAAAGATTCCAGTCGACGGCCGGGTAGTGGAGGGCCAATCCTGGGTGGACGAGTCCATGTTGACCGGCGAGAGCCTGCCGGTTGCCAAAAAGGTAGGTGACCAAGTGGTGGGCGCCAGCCTCAACCAGCAAGGGTCTTTAATTGTTGAAACCAATAAAGTGGGCCAAGACACCACCTTGGCGCAGATTATTCATTTAGTCCAAGCAGCTCAAGGCTCTAAAGCGCCTATTGCCCAATTGGCTGACCGGGTTTCGGCTGTCTTCGTGCCGGTCGTGATGACCTTGGCTCTAGTGGCTGGTCTGGCCTGGTACCTGATTGGCGGCCAGTCCTGGGGCTTTGCCTTGACCATTAGCATTGCAGTCCTGGTCATTGCCTGCCCATGTGCGCTGGGTCTGGCCACGCCAACCGCTATTATGGTGGGAACTGGTAAGGGGGCCGAGCAGGGCATCCTGATTAAGTCCGGGACCGCCCTGGAAATGGCCCATCAAGTGAATGCCGTGGTCCTAGATAAGACGGGGACCCTGACCCAGGGCCAACCCCAAGTGACCGATGTCCTGCCTCTAACAGGCTGGACGCCAGATCAGTTACTGGCCTTGGCAGCTGCGGCTGAAGTTAACTCTGAGCACCCACTGGGTCAGGCCATTGTGGCCGGTGCCTGTGAGCGGGAGCTGGCTTTGCCTGAAGTGACCAACTTCCAGTCCTTAACTGGATATGGAATTCGGGTCCTAAATGGCAAGAACTTCTATTTCTTAGGCAATCGACGCATGATGCAAGAAATTGGCCTGGACTTGAGCCTGGCAGAAGAGCTAGCCGCGACTTTGGCGGCTGCGGGTAAGACGCCAATTTATGTAGGTAATAGAGAAGAAATTATAGGCCTGATTGCGGTGGCCGACCCGCTCAAGGCGACCAGTCCAGAAGCTGTCCGCCGCCTCAAGGCCATGGGCTTGCAGGTTATTATGTTGACGGGCGACAATGCCAAGACGGCGCAGGCTTTGGCTGCAGAAGCTGGCATTGACCAAGTCATTAGTGACGTTCTGCCTGCTGACAAGGCCCAGGTAGTGGCCGATTTGCAGGCGCAAGGACTCAAGGTGGCCATGGTAGGAGACGGCATCAATGATGCGCCTGCTCTGGCTCAGGCAGATGTGGGCTTGGCCATTGGCCGGGGGACGGACGTCGCCATTGAGTCGGCTGATATGGTCCTCATGGGATCTGATTTGACCAGTGTGGCGACCGCCATCAAGCTCAGTCAGGCCACCATCCGCAATATTAAGGAGAACCTATTCTGGGCCTTTGCCTACAATGTACTAGGTATCCCGGTAGCCATGGGGGTCTTGCACCTCTTTGGCGGGCCGCTCCTCAACCCTATGTTGGCGGGCGCGGCCATGAGCTTCAGCTCCGTCTCCGTCATTGTCAATGCCTTGCGACTGCGTCGTTTTAAGGCATAGGTTTAAAAGGGGAGTTGAACTTATCTTGTAGAAGCCATGAAATGTGCTGGCTGCGCCAAGAATATTGAGAACCTACTTAGCCAGCTAGCCGGCGTCCAAGCCGTAAGCACTGATCTGGTCAGCAAAAGCGTGACCGTCACCGGTCAGGTAGACCAAGCCAGCTTGCAAGAAGCCTTGGCGCAAACTAAATATGTCCTGGCTACTAAGTAGTTGGGTTAAGGAGGAAGACTAGCTCTATGGGGCTAGTCTTTTTTGCTTGGGTTTGGGGAAGGAAGGGAGCCCGACCTTGGGAGCTAGTGGTCCACTCTGGAGAGTGGACCACTAGCTGGGATGAAAAGGCTGGGAAAGGGCCGGAAGCCGGGGAAAGAGGCAGAGCCAGTGGCCCACTTTGAAGAGTGGACCACTAGCTGGGGCGAAAAGGCCGGGAAAGGGCTGGAAACTGGGGAAAGAGTCAGAGCCAGTGGTCCACTTTGAAGAGTGGACCACTGGCTGGGGTGGCTTGCCTTTCTTGGCCTTGCTCAGTCTGCTCTTCTAATAACAAGACCTAGGTTTATATGATTATCAATAAAAAGTGCATATTCCTTGCTTTGCTATCTGAGAGGTCTATAATGGAAGATAGAGATAGGGAAATCCTATCAAAAAAGTAAAGGAGTGTTTGATTATGTCAACCGTTCAACGTCTTAACGAAATCACAGCCAACTTAGGTGTTTTATATGCGAAATTGCATCAACACCACTTCTATGTAAAAGGCCAGGAATTCTACAAATTGCACGAACTTTTCGAAACGCAATATAACGAAGTTCACGAACAATTTGACGAAGTTGCAGAACGCATCCTGATGATTGGCGGCAAGCCAGTCTCAACTTTAGGTGAATTCTTAGCCTTGGCAACTATCAAGGAAGCACCATACACGACTGAAAAAACAGGCCGTCAAATGGTCGAAGAAACAGTTGCCGACTTCGAGCTCTTCCGCACTCAATTGGAAGAAGCTATCCACTCTGACATCGACGAAGTCAGCCAAGACCTCTTGATTGGTATGAAAGCTGTCTACGACAAGCACTTGTGGACCATGAAGGCTTACTTGGGCTAAAAAATATCAAATGAAGGAGTTGCGAGCCGTCTTCCGGCTCCTTTTTTTGCGCTTATTTTTGGCTAATGGCCCTATGATTTTTATCACTTTTATGTTAGGCTAAACGAGACCCAGTTCTCGGGACTGGATAAGTTTAGATTAAGATAATGAGGAAGTTCTATGTCACCTACCCTTACACACCAAAAAGCCCAACCCATCCGCCAGACCCTAACTTTGATTAGGCGCCATGCCTTTGTCCTACTGTCCATGGGGACGGCCCTGCAATTCCTAGTCAGTGGGCTGGGGGCCGGGCTGCTGGTCTATCTCTTCCGGCTGGCTCTGATAGCAGCCGACCAGACCAACCTGGACAAAAACAATATTAGTCATCTGCTGGCTAACCCGCTCTCTATTGGGATTCTGCTGGTCCTGGGGGCGGTCTTTGCCTTGCTCTTCTACCTGGAACTGTCGGCCATAGCATATGTGATTGATGCCTGTCGCCAGGGCAAACGCCTGTCCTATCGAGGTTTGCTGACCCATTCCCTGGGCCGGCTCAAATCCTTGACCGGGTTGGACTTTGTTAGTTTTTTTGGCTATTTGCTCATTACCTTGCCAGTCAGTGGCTTGGTCCTCGAGTCCAGTCTGACGGAGGGCATTTATGTGCCGGAATTCATTACGGGTGAATTGATGAAGACCCCCATGGGGACGGTTATGGTGGGGCTGGTTTTTCTAGTCCTATCCTATCTCAACCTGCGTCTGATTTACACGGTTCCCCTCATGGTCATTGGCGACCAGGCCTTCTCCCAATCGCTTAAAATGAGTTGGCAGGCCACGCGCCAGGGCAAGCGCAAGCTAGTGGGCGCCTTGCTGGGCTTTGAAGTAATCCTGGCTATCTTGGGCTTTCTATTTATTATTCTAGGTGCCAGCCTAGCCTTCCTAATCAATACAAAGGGCGATAATCTTTGGTTCCAGGCCGGCGTCCTGACCCTCTATCGGGGCGTCAACTTTGCCTTTGGCCTCTTCACCAAGGTGGGCGTCATGTCCATTCTCTTGATTTTCTTGGGGCGGCCTTTGGAAAGTCAGCCTTACTTGCTAGCCCAGGCCAAGGGCAAACGCGGTTGGCGCTTCTATCTGCTGCTAGCCTTGCTGGGAGCCATGGCCTATGGGTCGGCTGCCTTTGAAGTCTTTTCTGGCGGTCTTAACAGCAAGCAGCAAGTCGTGGCCCATCGGGGCTATGTGGCCGAGGGAGTGGAGAATACCATTCCCGCCCTGGAAGCGGCGGCTGCCCAAGGGGTAGACCAGGTAGAGATGGACATTCTGCTGACCAAGGATTTGCAGTTTGTGGTCATGCACGACTACAACCTCAAGCGCCTGGCTGGCATTGACCGCCGGGTTCAGGACATGACCCTGGCGGAAGTGGAGGGCTTGACCGTGCGCCAGGACGGCCTGGAGGCCACCATTCCTTCCTTTGACGCCTATGTCAAACGAGCCAAAGAACTGGGCATCAAGCTCCTGGTCGAGCTCAAGCCTCACGGGGGCGAGCCTGACAATTACGCTCAAATCTTTATCGACAAGATGCGCCAGCTGGGTGTGGAGACCCACTATAAGACCATGTCCTTGGACCTCAAGGTCATGGAAGAAATTGAGCGGCTGGCGCCAGAAATCGAGACGGGCTATGTCATTCCCATCCAGCTAGGGGGCTTTGGCGACAATCAGGTAGACTTCTTCGTCATCGAAGACTTCTCCTATCAGGACTACTTGGCTGACCAGGCCCACGACCAGGGCAAGGCCGTCTATGTCTGGACCATTAATGACAACGAGAAAATCCGTAAATACCTGCAAAAACCGGTCGATGCCATCATTACGGACCAGCCGGATCAAGTGGCTAGCATCAGACAAAAGCTCCAGTCCCATGAGGGCAACTACTTGGACTATCTGCTCCAGTTAGCTTCGGGTAACTAGCTGGATTGACTCAGGCTAACTAGCTCGCTTGGCATGGACTCACTTGCTAGATTGACTTAGGCTAATTAGCTCGGTTGGCTTAGATTCACTTGCCTAACTGGCCTTGTCTAACTCGTTTGGCTTTTTCAGCTGATGAGTGCGACTGGCTTGGGCTAACTCTTTTCCTAGTCAAGCCAATTGAAGCACACCTAAAAGAGGCCTCTGAGGCCTCTTTTTTTACAGGCTTAAGTCGGCTATTTGTAGGGAATTTGTTACAGACACTGGGGGGTATTCATGTTACAATAAGGGGTGCAAGTATTGTATAGCCGATTAGAGTCAAAGGAGGGAGGCAAGGGATGAAACGGATTGCCATATTAAACACAGGGGGAACCATCTCCATGAGCGAGGACCAGACCACTGGTAAGGTCTCGCCATCTTCCACCAATCCACTCAGCCAGGAAGGCAATCTCTTCCGTTCCTTGGCTGACTTAAGCATCATTGACTTCTTCCACCTGCCGTCACCCCATGTGACGCCCCAGCATATGTTGGAGCTTAAGAACTGGATTGAGGCCCACCAGGCCGATTTCGATGGGGTGGTCATCACCCACGGGACTGACACCCTGGAAGAGACGGCCTATTTCCTGGAGTTGACCCTGAATCTGGACATTCCGGTCATCATTACCGGGGCCATGCGTTCCAGCAATGAGATGGGTTCAGATGGCCTAGCCAATTTGCGGTCGGCCATCGTCACTGCCGTTGCTGACCAGTCACGAGGCAAAGGGGTCATGGTGGTCATGAACGAGGAAATTCACACGGCCACCTATGTGACCAAGACCCACACCACCAATGTGGCTACCTTCCAGACGCCAACCTTTGGCCCAAATGGGATTGTGTCTAAGAACCAGGTCCTCTACTTCCAGAAGTTGATCCATACCGAGCACTATGAGCTCCAAGCCCTGACCAAGCAAGTAGCCTTGCTCAAGGCTTACTCGGGCATGACGGCGGATTTGTTTGATCACATTGTGGACTCAGGCGCCTATGATGGTCTGGTCATTGAAGGGCTAGGGGCAGGCAACCTGCCACCTGCTAGCTTAGCTGGCCTTAAGAAGGTGCTGGCGGCTGGCCTGCCAGTGGTCATGGTGTCGCGGGCCTTCAACGGCATTACGGAAGATGTTTATGACTATGAAGGGGGCGGCAAGCAGCTGCGCCAAGCCGGGGTCATCTTCACCCAGGGCTTGAGCGGGGTCAAGGCTCGCATCAAGTTGCTGGTCTTGCTTAACAGCCAGACGCCGGTTAATATCGCCCAGGCCTTTCATTTAGGGGCAAAATAAGTGAAAAATTATCAAAAAAGGGATGCCAAGGCGCCGTTTTTTTGATAAACTAATAGGGACAGTTAGAATGAGTAGAAAGGTGACCCATATGAGTCAAGTAACCCATATTGGATTAAGCTTCTTCGGCTACAATCGTAGTCAGGTAGAACGCGTCATTGAATCCAAGGATCAGCGAATCAGTGAGCTCGAAAAGCAAGTCGCTGACATCCAAGCACAAGTGACCAAGCTGCAAGCAGACATGGTCAAATACCAGGACATGGAACAAGCCCTTAAGGACGGGATTGTGGATGCCCGCCGCACAGGTAACCAGATTGTCCAAGAATCGACGGAAGAGGCCCAACGCCTAGTCGATCAGACCAACCAACAAGTGGTCCAATACAAGGGAGAGTTCGCAGCCTACAGCCATGACTTGGTGGAAGGCGGGGCCCAACTTAAGGACCAGCTCAATGAGATGAAGGCCCAAATGATGACTATTTTGTCACAGTATGAAGCCATCCTCAAAGACACTGACTTTGATGCCCTCTATCCAGAGAAGGAAGTCAATCGCTTCAACATCCAGCTTCAGGAATATGTGGCCGACGACGGCTTTAGCCTTAAGGGTCGGGAAGATTTAAGCCACCTCTTACAGGACGGCAGCCTGACTGAAGAAGAGAAGCAAGAATTGAAGAAATTAATCCAGGAAGTGATGACGGTCGAGCCTAATCAAGAGGCGCCCCAATCGAACGCGTCATCAACATCTGCCAAAGATAAGCAAGACCAGGAGGACGACGCCTCCTCTCAGTTCCAAGCAGTCAAGAAAGTTGTCGGGTCTGATCAAGTCTATGAAGAAGCGCCCGTAGGGGAAGAGTCCTCCAGCTCAGTCAGCGATGCTGACCGCAAGCTCGTCCCTTTTAAACCCAAACACAACAAGAAGAAACGATCATAAGCCTCAAGTCCCGTGTCAATTAACCACGGGCTTTTGCTTACTAAGAAGGAGCCTAACATGAGTTTAACAAGTCAAGTAGCCAAGCGCCGGACCTTTGCCATTATTTCTCACCCGGACGCGGGGAAGACGACCATCACCGAGCAACTCCTGCTCTTCTCGGGAGCTATCCGGGAAGCCGGGACGGTCAAGGCCAAGGGGAAGCAATCTAAGAAATTCGCCAAGTCCGACTGGATGGAAATCGAAAAGCAACGGGGTATTTCCGTTACTTCTTCGGTTATGCAGGTGGACTATGATGGCTACCAAGTCAATATCCTGGACACCCCAGGGCACGAGGACTTCTCGGAAGATACCTATCGGACCCTGATGGCGGTGGATGCCGCGGTCATGGTGGTGGACTCAGGGAAGGGGATCGAGCCTCAGACCAAGAAACTCTTCGAAGTCTGCTCCATGCGTGGTATACCGATCTTCACCTTCATGAACAAGTTGGACCGAGACGGTCGGGAGCCCCTAGAATTGGTGGCGGAACTGGAAGAAGTCCTAGGCATTGATGCCTATCCGATGAACTGGCCAATGGGCATGGGGAAAAACTTACTGGGCCTCTACGACCTCTACAATAACCGGGTGGAACTACGCGGCTTAGACGGGGAAGAGGACAGCTATATTCCTCTAGATGAAGACGGGGAAGCCCAAGGTGACCATGCCTTCAAGCAATCTTCTATCTATTCTCAAGCCATGGAAGATGCCCAGCTATTGTTAGAAGCGGGTAATGCCTTCGACCGCGAGCTTATTAACCGGGGTAAGTTGACGCCTGTTTTCTTCGGGTCAGCCTTAACAGGTTTCGGGGTCCAAACCTTCTTTGATGCCTTTGTGGATTTGGCTCCAGCGCCAGCCGCAGTGGAGGCAGAGGAAGAGGTAGTGGTTCAACCAACCGATCAACGCTTTACTGGCTTTATCTTCAAGATTCAGGCCAACATGAACCCAGCCCACCGCGACCGGATCGCCTTTGTCCGTATCTGCTCAGGTAAATTTGAGCAGGGCATGAACGTGACTCTCAACCGGACCAAGCGGACCATCCGCATGGCCCACACCACCCAATTCATGGCCGATAGCCGGGAAGAGGTGCAGGAAGCCGTTGCCGGGGACATTATTGGTCTCTATGATACAGGCAACCTACAGATTGGCGACACCCTCTACACGGGCAATGCCGGTCTGCAATTCAAGCCCCTGCCACAGTTTACGCCGGAACTCTTCATGAAGGTGACGCCTAAGAACGTCATGAAGCAGAAGTCCTTCCACAAGGGGATTGAGCAGCTGGTCCAAGAGGGGGCCATCCAGCTCTACAAGACCTACCATACCGAAGAATACATTATCGGGGCAGTCGGTCAGCTGCAATTTGAAGTCTTCCAGTACCGCCTCCTGCATGAATACAATGCGGAAGTGGATATGACCCCAATTGGCAACAAGATTGCCCGTTGGATTGACGAGAAGGACCTCAACCCTAACATGTCTTCCAGCCGTAACCTCTTGGCTAAGGACCGCTTCGGTCAGCCGGTCTTCTTGTTCGAGAACGCCTTTGCTGAAAATTGGTTCAAGGACAAGTATCCAGATATTGAATTGAAAAAATTACTCTAATCACTTGCTCATGGAAAGGAGCCAGGCCCATGAATACGCCAGTTACCCTCTTAGCAGACTTCTACAAACTCTCCCACCGGGAACAATACCCAGCCAAGACCGAATATGTCTACTCAGTCTTGACCCCACGTTCCAATGAACGGGCTCAATTTAGCCAACATGTGGTGGTCTTCGGAATCCAATACTATATCAAGGAATACTTGATCCGACGCTTCAACGAGGGCTTCTTCCAAAAGCCTAAGCGCCAAGTCATCGCCGACTATCAACGCTTCGTCAAGCATTCCTTAGGCTTGGACCCTGTCCCCGTGGCCCACTTGGAGGCCCTGCACGACCTGGGCTATCTGCCTATTAAAATCTCTGCCCTAGCTGAGGGGACTCGGGCGCCTATCAGGGTGCCAGTTTTGACTATCGAGAATACCCATCCGGACTTCTTCTGGTTGTCTAGCTATCTGGAAACCACCATGCTCAATACCCTCTGGTTGCCGATGACTAGCGCCACCGTGGCTGATGGCTACCGCCGGATTCTGGAGAGCTTCAGCCTGCAAACCACAGGTGGGGTCGAGGGCGTGGACTTCCAAGCCCATGACTTCGGTATGCGGGGCATGAGTTCGGAAATGACTTCGACCGTGTCAGGCGCGGCACATTTGCTAAGCTTCTTGGGTTCCGACACCATTCCAGCCGGTTGCTTCCATGAAGAATACTATGAGGCTGACTGTGAAAAGGCACCGATTATTATGAGTATTCCGGCCACTGAGCACAGCGTCATGTGTGCCTATGGCGAGGATAGCGAGCAAGAACTCTTCCGCCACCTGTTGACGGATGTCTATCCTAAGGGCTTTGTCAGCGTGGTGAGTGATAGTTGGGACTTCTGGCGCGTGGTAGGGGAATACCTGCCAGCCCTTAAGTCAGTCATTCTGGAACGTGATGGCCGCCTGGTCATCCGACCTGACTCTGGCGTGCCAGAAGACATCCTCTGTGGGACGGTTCCAGGCTTTGGCAAGGGCCAAACGCCAGAAGAAAAGGGGCTGATTGAGTGCCTCTGGGATACCTTCGGCGGCCAGGTCAATGACTTGGGCTACAAGGTGCTAGATCCTCATATCGGGGCTATCTATGGCGACTCCATTACCCTGGAACGGGCCCAACTTATCTTAGAGCGCTTGGCAGCCAAAGGCTTTGCCAGCTCCAACGTGGTCTTCGGCATTGGCAGCCGGTCCTATCAATCTATGACCCGGGACTCCTTCGGCTTCGCCCTCAAGGCGACCTCTGTGGTCATCGACGGTCAGGAAAAGGCCATCTTCAAGGCGCCTAAGACCGACAAGGGCGGCACCAAGAAGTCGCAAAAGGGTCGGGTGCGGGTTTACCGCAATGACCAAGGTCAGCTGACCTACGAAGACGGCCATACCCGCGAAAGCTTGGCAGGCTGCGACAACCTCTTGCTGCCAGTCTTCGAGAACGGCCGCCTCTTGCGCCGGACTTGTCTAGAAGACATTCGCCAGCTCCTAAAGAATAAGTAATATATAGAAGCAAAAGAGACTGAAAGTTGGCCTTTCAGTCTCTTATTTTTTTATTTATATAAGAAAAAAACCGCCTGCTTATAGGCGGAGTTCTAACTCGACAAAGTTGTGGGCCTCTAGGATTTCGACATTGTCACGGTTGTTTTGCTGGAAGAGCTTGGCAATGGCAAAATCAATTTCCTTGGCGCGCACAGGGCGGTTCTTATTGATGACGATGATGTTCTTGTGGGTTGGGGCAGCTGAATAGAAGACGGTTGTGGGACCTAGGGTGTAGACCTTAACAATGGATGCGTCCGAACATTCTAGCTGTTTAGTGACCAAGTCATAATGACTATTGGTGACGTCAATCATTTTCATACGAGACCCTCCTTTATTCTATTATAAGCCTTTTCAAACCAAAAATATAGGGGAATTTCTAGAAAAAAACCGCAAAGAGACATTTTCATGATAAAAAGCGACTAGGATGGGGCCAAATTAGGAAAGCGTTTAAAAAATTTTCGTCTTTAGGGTCATTTTTTCATGCTAGACGGTTGTTCTATCGGGAAAAAAATGTTATCCTAGTACGTGAAGAGATGTAATCGCCATTACATCCTCATCTTCTAAACTATTTTTTCAAAGGAGTTTTTTTGATATGGAAAAGAAAGAATTTCACGTTGTAGCTGAAACAGGGATTCACGCACGTCCAGCAACTTTGTTGGTACAAACTGCAAGCAAATTCTCTGCTGATTTAAACTTAGAATACAAAGGTAAATCTGTTAACTTGAAATCCATCATGGGTGTTATGTCATTAGGCGTAGGCCAAGGCGCTGACGTAACCATTACGGCAGAAGGTGCTGACGAAAAAGAAGCGCTTGAAGCAGTAACTGAAACTATGAAAAAAGAAGGCTTGGCTGAGTAATGACATACTTAGCGGGTATTGCAGCGAGTGATGGGATTGCCATCGCTCCTGCTTATTTATTAACGGAGCCAGATTTGAGCTTTGAGCGAGTAGCCGTAGCAGACACTGACGCCGAAGTTGCGCGTTTGGATGCTGCCTTGGCTCAAGCCAAAGAAGAGATCACTGCCATTCGTGACTTGGCATTAGACGCTTTAGGCGAACACGAGGCACAGGTCTTTGAAGCTCACTTGTTGGTATTAGGCGACCCAGAATTAACTGACCAAATCAAAAATACTATCCGTAACGAAAAGGTAAATGCGGAAGCAGCCTTGCGTGATGTAAGTGGCATGTTCATCCAATTGTTCAAATCAATGGAAGACAACCCATACATGCAAGAGCGTGCAGCCGACATCAAAGACGTATCTGAACGCGTACTTGCGGCCCTTTTAGGCGTCAAGTTACCAAGTCCAGCTACCATCTCTGAAGAAGCCATTGTCATTGCCCATGACTTGACTCCAAGTGACACGGCGCAATTGAACAAGAAATACGTTCGGGCCTTTGTAACAAATATTGGCGGACGCACGTCCCACTCAGCCATTATGGCGCGCTCTTTGGAAATTCCTGCCATTGTCGGGACCAAGGAAGTAACCCATGTGGTTAAGGATGGCGACTTACTGATTGTCGACGCCTTAGAAGGTAAAGTACTTGTTAACCCTAGCGAAGCGGAAGTAGCGGAATACCGCCAAAAAGCCCAAGCCTTCGCTGACCAAAAAGCAGAATGGGCAAAACTGGTCTCTGCACCATCCGTAACCAAAGACGGCAAACACGTGGAATTGGCTGCCAACATTGGGACACCAAAAGACGTAGCCGGTGTCTTGGCTAACGGTGGGGAAGCAGTCGGTCTCTACCGGACTGAGTTCCTCTACATGGACTCTGCTGATTTCCCAACTGAAGATGAACAATACGAAGCTTACAAGGCTGTATTGGAATCAATGGCTGGCAAGCCAGTAGTGGTACGTACCATGGATATCGGTGGTGACAAAGAGTTACCATACTTGGAATTACCACACGAAATGAACCCATTCTTGGGTTACCGGGCTATCCGGATTTCCTTGGACCAACGCGACATGTTCAAGACCCAATTGCGGGCTCTCTTACGCGCGTCTGTTCATGGTAACTTACGGATTATGTTCCCAATGATCGCGACCTTGAGCGAATTCCGTTCAGCTAAGTCCTTCTACGAAGAAGTCAAGGCTGAATTAGTCGCTGAAGGCGTGGCAGTAGCTGACGGCATCCAAGTCGGGATCATGATTGAGATTCCTGCTGCGGCTGTCTTGGCTCATCAATTTGCGAAGGAAGTAGACTTCTTCTCTATCGGGACCAACGACTTGATTCAATACACCATGGCGGCGGACCGGATGAACGAACAAGTCTCTTACCTCTACCAACCTTACAACCCATCTATCTTGACCTTGATCAAGCACGTCATCGACGCATCGCATGCTGAAGGCAAATGGACTGGTATGTGTGGGGAAATGGCTGGGGACCAAACGGCTGTGCCACTCCTCTTAGGGATGGGCTTAGACGAGTTCTCTATGTCAGCGACTTCTATCTTGAAGACTCGCTCCCTCTTAACCAAGTTGGACTCTCAAGAAATGAAAGCCTTGGCTGACAAAGCCATCAACGAGTGCACCACTGTTGATGAAGTAGAAGCCTTGGTAGCTGAAGCTGTTGCAAAGGCAACCGCTCAAGCATAATGCTCTGACCATTAGGAGACTAGGACTGCGGTCCTGGTCTCTTTTTGAGTGGGCTGGGAGACTGTGGACTTGGGAGCTGGCGAGGAGGGGAGGCTGGTACTCAAGTTAAGTAAAAGAGCCGTCCGGGAAGGGGCGCTTGCGAGGTCTCGGCATAGGACCAAGCTAGCCAATCTGCTAGCCAAGAAAAGGGGTCCGCCCAGGTCTGACAGACCTTGACAAAGCCCGCCCCATGCCGTAAAATAGATAGGTATTCGACTTGCGAATACAGTATGTCTCAGTAGCTCAGCTGGATAGAGCATTCGCCTTCTAAGCGAACGGTCGGGGGTTCGAATCCCTCCTGGGATGTAAAAGGTGTTGAAACACCAATGTTTTCAAGGGTTGGTGTCACGTATTTGTCACCGACCTTTATTTTTTATCCATTAAGTCGACAATTTTTCTATTAGGTGATTGTTTCAATTCATCTAATACATGATCATATACTTTTCTAATCATAGTTGTATCAGCGTGGCCAACCCGTTCCGCTACATGTTGGTCGTAAATGTCGTGGTTTAATAGATAGCTGACGTGCGAATGACGGAAGCCGTGTGTTGTAATTCTTGTTACTTGAACCTGCTCGCACAGCTTATCTAATACCTTTTGAACATTATTCCATGAGATAGGAACCTGCGTTGCACGATTGAAGAAGATGAACCCATTAGGGTTTATTTTTTTACTTCGAGGCAAGTTTTTGCGATCTTCCATTATCTCGTTTAAATACGTTGTGGTAGTAGGGTCAATGACAATATCACGCACACTGCTTTCATTTTTCGTCGTTTTAATCTGTTTGGTCTTAACGTAGTCCAGTGAATGTCTAATGTGTATGATGCGATTATCTAGGTCAATATCATCATTAGTTAAAGCCAAAATCTCACCAATGCGCATGCCAGTAGCGTGTTCCACAATAAACACATAAAGAGCGGTTCTATCAATCCGAATCCGATCATAAACAATCTGCATAAGAGTAGACATCTGTTCTTCAGATAAATATTTATTTTTGGCCTTACTCTCTTTTAGCGGATATTTTAACCTCGTACGAAGGGTCAATTTGGATCACGCCATTTCGAAAAGCATACTGCAGGCAGGCTTTCAGCTGGTGATGAAATTTCCGTGTGCTTTCCTTAGTTCGAGCTTGGCCATATTCGTCTAATTTCGACTGATAGACGGCATTCGTTATCTTGTTGATCGGCATTTGCCGTATAGCTGTTTAATCGTCCGAATGACTAATTGATAATTATCCTTGGTTCGTTCAGATAAATGATTCTCGCGTTTTAGCTTGTACCACTCGCTGAAATACTCAAAAAACGGCGTCTTAGCGTTCGATAAATCATAGCCGTTGAATAAAATCAGCTTCCACTTTTACGGCTACTGCATTCGCTTCAGCTTTGGTTCTGAAGCCACTTTTTGTGATCCATTTTCGTTTGCCGGCATCGTCGTAATACGACACACGGTAACGCCATGTTTTGCCAGCTTTCGATATATTTGCCATATATACCAATCCTTTCATTTGTGGTATAATAGAGCATATTAAATAGCCCTATAGGGTTGTTTTGATTACCACCACTCCGATTGTTTGGCGAAAGGGGGAGTGGTGTTTTTTTTTGTATTACGAAAACCACCAGCATTGCTGGTGGTTCCGGAGAGCTTATAGCGAGGTAAGCAAAAAGACCTCCCAAGTGGTAAACTTAGTGTAGGTTTCCCGACCACACAAAAAGAACCAGGGAGGTATCCTTATGAAAAAGGACAATGATAGTTTAGCACACACAAGTTGGAATTGTAAGTATTATATCGTGTTCGCGCCTAAGTATCGACTGCAAATCATATATGGGAAGTACAAGGCAACGATTGGCAGAATTGTCCGTGAATTATGCGAGCGTAAGGGCGTCACTATCCATGAAGCAAATGCCTACAAAGACCACATTCATATGTTAGTCAGTATCCCACCAAAACTAAGTGTTTCAAGCTTTATGGGGTATCTGAAAGGAAAAAGTAGTCTGATGATATTTGATCGATACGCCAATTTAAAGTACTGATATGGGAACCGCAAGTTTTGGTGTCGAGGCTATTTCGTGGATACAGTAGGCCGAAACAAGGAGAAGATAGAAGAATACATTCGGAATCAAGTTCGGGAGGACCAGGTAGCAGAACAACTGAGCTTATTCGAAGCGACGGATCCATTCACAGGAGAAAAGCATCGGAGAAAGTAAGCGAAGCTCTTTGAGAGCTAGCGAGGAAAAGTGGTGCAGGAGGGAAACCGATTCAGTAGGCCTTTAGGCCGTGGCCGGTAGCAGAGGCTTCCAGCCGCAGAGCAAACCGCCCGTTGTCACGGGCGGTTTTGATTAATTACTGTCAATATTTTTTACTAAAGGGTTGTCGATTTGTTCCAAGGTAGATATGATTTTATCTGTGATCTTAGATATAGACATTAAATATTTAATCAAATAAGGTATGTGCTTTTTAGTTAATTTTAAGTAAGTGGAAATTTCGTTTAACAATCTTCTTCGGTTGACATCATCGCTTAAAATAATAGTGGCAATCAAGACGTCTAATAATGTTGCACCGTCATTTTTTGAAGCCATATTTGTTCCATACTCTTTTGCTACTAAATGGCGTGGCAGCCTTGCACGTTCTAATAATGTTATTGAGCGGTTACCATGAGCCGTGTTATTTCGGTATTGATGCAAAATTTTTAGGCACGCAGCAAAAAGTTCTTTCTTTTCATCTGGAGTTAGCGCATTATTCTTAGAGAATAACATTTGGTTAACTATCTCGTCTTTCTTGTTGCCTTTTAAAATTTTGTACCAATTCACAGAGGTTGAAAAATATATGTTTTTTATAATGATCCAAGGCGGAATATGGTTTTTAGGTGGCTTACCGGTTTTGGCGTCTCCCTCTCTGTAAAATTTTGTAGGATTATTTTTAGTGTTCTTTAATTCTTTTTTTATTGAACTTATAGTACCACTAACTAAATCAGCCTTGCTACTCCCTGGATTTTTATAGTGCTTTTTATCGAGAAAATTATCTTGATGAACACCGTAGTCTCTTGCTACTAAATACGACAATTTGGTTTTAAGTGAGTTTTCCACCGCAATGACATACTTAAAAACAATCCCCTGCAACTCAGAATCAAATAAATGTAAATTATATAATCTTTCGATCGTAAATTCTTTTTTAAACCTTTCGAAATTACAGCGTTTATCTAGTAGTTCTTCTTTATATCCATTTATTAGGGAGTAGTAAGATACAGTTGATAAAATATGCTCATTTAATTTATCCTCGGCGTAAACCGTGATTCCTCTTGATTTTAGTATTTCTATTTGCTGTGAATAGGTTTTAAAAGGTTTATCATATTGCATAAATTAAATCCTTTCCCTCGTGTGCGCAAAAAAAGAGACAGAGTTTAGTCGCCCTGTCTCTTTTTTTAGCGTCCTCGCATAGACACCATTTCGATTATGGGCTAATTTTATCATTGTTTTTAGATGTCGTCAATAGATATGGCAAAATCTCCTATATTTATTTCGGGACTAGCTACTTTCTTTGGAAGTGGGTCGAGTTGGCTGTTATTTATTTTTAATTTCTCGCGATCGCGATAATCGAAATTTGAATCAGCGTAAAACTGTTCATCGTAATCTGGGGAACTAACACATATTGAAAAATTGGGAAATGTTTCGAGAACTTCAACTCGTGCTTTATTTACATAATACTTACCTAGAACAACACCATCTAAATCTTTTATTTCCTCAATAGACTCAGCAATATAGAATTCTTCCCCTGCATATATATGATCTCCCAATCCGCCGTTTAATACAATTCGTTTATTATCTATAATTCTAATGACTTGAAACATGTATATTATCTCCTTTTATATAAACCTTTCCAACTGATTTCCTAACCCAAAATTCCAGGACGGATTCATTGGGCATTTCGTTTAATTCATTGTACTGCCGGCGTAACAACTCGAATGCGAATCGGTGGGCTTCCGCTTCATTCTTGGATACCTGAACTGAACTGCCAAAGTTTCGCATGAACGGGGTGCTGGCCGACTGGTGCATAATACAATGACCTAATTCATGACACAAGGTGTATTCTTGCAACGGATCATTGATTAAGTCATTGATTATAATAGTGCTAAACCGGCTATTTCTGACCGTTAAGCCACATGTATCGCTATCCAAGGGTAAACGTAAGACATCAATCTTACGTTCCTTAGCGATGAGTTTTGAGTCGTGTGTGTCGAGCTTTTTGTATAATTTATCGACGTATTCGTCTATCAACTAATACCACCTCAGTTACGATATTTTTTCGGTGTGAACGCCTGTTTGGCTTTCTCCTTATTCAATTCCATCGCCATTTGAATCGCCGCACGTAAGGACGCCCGCGCTTCATCTGTCATAGGCTCTCCGTAGAAATTCACTTCCGCTTGCGTTGACAAGCCATCAAGCAACAAGTCTACTTCCTTTCCAATGTCTAACTTTTCTTTTTCCGTTAATTTATAGTACGGTTCATCTGTCCGGCCGAGCAAATAATCCGTAGACACCTCGAAATAATCGGCGACTTTTTGGAGTTTGTCGACTGATGGTCGGGATTTATCCCATCGGGCGATTGAACCGCCACTAAAATCTAAAATGCGCTCTAATTGTGCTATTGTCATATGTTTTCTCGTTATTAATTCTCTTACTCTATACAGTAATAGAGACATTTCGAACCACTCCTTAAAGCTTAACGAAAAAACATTTGAAAAAACAAAAAAGCGTTGACGGTTTGAAAATAATCAAATACACTAATCTCGTAAGCTAATTTGATAAGCAAACGAAAACAGCTTATAGAGTAATTAAATAAGTCCGCTAAGACAATAATTATTTGAGTTAACTCGTTAGCTTATTTAGTTAGCTTATTTCGTATGCTTACATAATCGCATATATTCAAACTGTTGTCAATGGTTTTGAATATATCGTTGGAAAATATCCAGGAAGGAGGTGGAGAGTGTGGAAATCCAAATCGGAAAAATCGTATTAGAAAACGTCAAAATAGGTGCCCCAAAAGAAGAAGTACCGACTGATTTGAACAAGAAGTTCAATAACTACCTTCTTGATATGATTCATCAGTTAGCCACTGATGATACAAGCGAAGAATCGTCAAAGACGCATGAGCAGAAACTACAGAAACCTTAATGGATTCTTCCGAATTTAAAGTTAGGCCTAACTTTTGTTGAGAATCCTTTAATTGTTTAATCTATTTGTTAGTGCTGATTGTGATATCCCATATTCTTTGATGAGTGAAGCTTGTGTTTTACCGTTGTGGTAAAGTTTCACGAGGGTTCGTTTGAAATCCTCGTCATAGTGATTTCTTGTGGACATAAAGATACCTCCTTGTGGTGTCTAATATAATGGTACATCTGTTTTCTAAATGTGTCTACTTTTATAAGTATAGTGCACAGATCGTTAATTCGCGCCCTGGTGAGATTAAAAAAGGCGGGTTATTCACCCGTCTTTTTTTGTCACTGTTTTTGTCACCGAAATTTTATTTTCTATGTTTTCCCATTCTTTTGAGATAGACAAAACGTACTTTCCTTCTATTATGTTACTGTAAAACATGACTAGGTAAATAGCTCCTGGGATGTTAAGCAAAAATCCTCTCTTGGACTAGGGTACAGGAGAGGATTTTTTTGCATGATAAGCTATGTGGAAGAAAGAAGAAGCCAACTAGGGCCGACTTCCATAAACCCGATAGAGCGGGCCAAGGACGAACCTTGTTTCATACTTACAACTTAACATTAGAAGAAGTAGAAGTCAAATTGGGTTAGTTAGTCTAATTATTCGCCCTTAGCCGGTTCTCATAGGCCAGTTTCATTAACATGGTATAGAGGGGGCCCATGTCATAGCGTTTGGGGAATTCCAGGGTCAGGGTCTGGCGGCTTTCGCTGTGAGCCTTGAGGCGGATGTTGTCCAGGTATTCAATGGTCAGTTCGCTGTCATCCAGCATGGCGCCAGCCGTTTCTAGCTCGACATTAATAATGTTCATGAGGAAGATGGTCTTATAGCGGGCCTTCTTGCCCGTAGTGCCTTGGCGGTCGACAAAGAGAATGCGGATATTGGTGAAGATGACCAGGTCCCGAATGAGGGCATAGCCCGCCTGGATTTCTTCCTTTTCAATCAATAGGTGGCCGTAGTCCTTGGCCAAGCTGTCTTTGGAGACCTCACTCATATTGCCGGATAGGCCTTGGAATAAATTGCCTAATACCATACTAATCCCTCCTTATGGATTCTTAGCTCTAGTATAGCAGACCCATGCCTTCCCTGCCCAAGAAAAGGCCCTAACTTTCAACTGGCCTCAATCTGTAGTACAATAGAAGCACGAAAATCAAGCAGGAAATATGACTGCGCGACGGAGGGGGCGACAGACATGTTAGCATATGAAATATTGGGCCTAGAGGGTCCCACAGAGGATGAGGCGGTCCTAGAGGCAGCCTATCGCCAACGCTATGAGGAGTGGCAGGGGGATGCCCAGGCCCTGGCCCAACTTGAGGCGGCCTATCAATGGGCCCTCAGCCAGCGGGGCGCTAGCCAAGACATCGCCAGCTTGTTTAATGACCTAGATGACCACTCTGAGAAAGAGGGGACAGACTGGACCGACTTTGACCTGGAAGCCTGGATGGCGTCAGGCCTGTCGGGCCAATTCAGCCAGCAGGTGGCTCATAATCGACTGGCCCAGAACCTGGCCGGGGTCAAAGCCCAATTCAATGACTGGTCAACCTGGCAGCAACTCCTAGTCGACCAAGCCAATAAGGACTGGCAGGTGCCCCAGGAAGACTTCCTGCTGGCCCTACAAGCGCTGCCCCTAGAATCATTAGAAAATAAACGGGTGCTCTATACCTTACTGGGCTATGTTCCCAGCCTCAAGGGCGAGCCTGAACTGACCCAAGCCCTTGGCCAGCGGGTCAATCAGCGCTGGCAGGAACTGGTGGGCAAGCCTTGGTACCCAACTAATCGTCGCATGCTCCTAGCGGGTCTGATTACGACCTTTGGTAGTCTGGCTTGCTTTGGTTTGCAGCTCTTAATCTGGTTAGGGATCATGATTTGGCCCCAAGCCTATGCCGTCTGGCTGCCCTTGGTGGCCAGCAATTCCTTAGTCTGCTACTGCTTGGAACTAGAGTATAGTACGGTCAACAACTGGGGCCATTTTCCTCATTACTTGGATGGCAGGGGCTACCGCTATCTGGCCCTGTCCAGTCTGCCCCTGGCCGGTTTCTATCTGGTCACCCTGATTTTAGGTGGCTTGGCGGTCTGGCAAGAGACCTGGCTGCCGGCCTTTGGCTGGACCTTTGGTCTACTGATGGTCTTAGTGGCGGTCCTGCTCTTGGCCCAGCGGGGCTTAGGTATGGGGGCCTTTCACTTCAAGAATCAGGTCTATGATGCGGGCCAACCCATCCTCTATCTGATTTTGGCCGCCCTGGTCCTAGTGACCTTGGTTGCCTGGTTCTTGCGCATGAGCCAGCCTAATTTTTCTATCTTCTTATTAAGTGGCTTCTATTTATATGTCAACGCCAAACTAGACCCGACCAAGAAGCCAGCGGGGCGCTACCTGCTTAACCAGGTCAGCTACCTGATCAGCGTCTCGGCCTTGCTGGTGGCTTGGCGACTCTATCAAGGTGCCTTCTGGCAGGTGCCCAACATTATCTGGTGGGTCATGGCCCTGACCTTAGTTCCCTACCTCGTGGGAACTTTGCTGGCCAGATTCCAATCGCGTGAAAAGGAGTAAGTATTATGACAGTTATCGGTATTGACTTAGGTACCACCAACAGCTTGGCGGTGGCCTATAGTGACGGGCAAGTTCGCATGATTCCCAATAGTTTTGGGGAATATCTGACCCCTAGCGTGGTCTACTACGACGGGTCGGAAATCCAAGTCGGCAAGATTGCCCGGGAGAAATTAGTGACCCATCCCCAAGACACCGCCCAACTCTTCAAGCTCCATATGGGGGCCAACCGCCAAATTACCCTATCCAAACGAGCCTTCCAGCCGGAAGAATTGTCAGCCTGTGTCCTCAAGCAGTTGGTGGCAGACGCCGAGGCCTTTCTAGGTCAGACGGTAACCGAGCTGGTTATTAGTGTGCCGGCTTACTTCAACGCGGAGCAACGCCAAGCCACTAAGAAGGCGGGCGAATTGCTAGGTCTCAAGGTAGAACGTCTCATTAATGAGCCGTCTGCAGCAGCCATTGCCTGTCACGAGGCAGATGAATTCGAGACCTTCGTGGTCTTCGACTTTGGGGGCGGGACCCTGGACGTGTCCGTGGTGGACTGCTTCGAAAATGTCATCTCCATTGCGGCTATTGCCGGGGATAACCACCTAGGCGGTAGCGACTTCGACCGATTGATTGCCCAATATGTTTGCCGCAAGGCTGGGACTAATTTTGAGGCTCTCAACCGCCGGACCCGCAACTCTTTGCTCTTGGCGGCAGAGCGGGTTAAGAAGCAATTGTCTGAATTTGAGTCAGTCAATATGCAGGTCCAACTGGAAGGCAAGTCCCATGAATATAAGATTACCAATGAATTATTGGCTGAAATCAGCCAGCCCCTCTTCAAACGCATGCGGGAAGTTATCCGCAAGGCCATTGTGGAAAGTAAGTTTGGCGCGGGCGAACTAGACCGCCTGATCTTGGTTGGGGGTTCTTCCTACATGCCAGTGGTCAATGACTACCTCAAGCGCCTACTTAACCTGCCAGTCGTTAGCGGTCAGAAGATGGACGAGTTAGTGGCCCTAGGTTTAGGTCAGTATATCGGTATCAAGACCCGGGCCCAAGAGGTTAAGGACTTGGTGGTGACCGACATTTGTCCTTTCTCCCTGTCTACTTCGGTTCACAACTATGTGGATGAGGACAAGGATTTGTCCGACGTCCTGATTGCGCGTAACTCCGTTCTGCCTAGCAGCAAGACCCAGATTTATTCGCCAGTCCGTAAGGATCAGCCAACTATTCGTTTCAAGGTCTACCAGGGGGAAGCCATGTATGCCAAGGACAATCTCTTCCTGGGCTCGGTTCAGTTGCCAGTGCCTAGCAATGTTGACGACCAGTCCTTTGCGGTCACTTATTCCTATGACATCAACTCTATCCTCTATGTGGAAATCAAGACCGTGGCCACCGACGAAGTCAAGACCTACAAGCTGGGCCCTAACAAGAGCCTGGTAGCGGTGGATGCCACTGATACCGCCCATAAGGAAATCAAGGAGCTAGCCCTACAATTGGCTAGCCAACCAGAGCGGGATGCCCTCTTTGAACGGGCCCTGCGTCTCTACCAAGAGTTGAGCTTGGAGCAACAGCAAGACTTACAACTGACTCTGATGCGCTTCTCCCGTCTCTTTGCCCGTTATCAGAACAACCTGCTTAAGAAGCGGCAGCTGCTGGATTCAACCAATGACTACCTAGACCACCTAGAGTGGGGCTTGGATGCCGGCATGGGCGATATCTTCCGGGATGTGGAGTCTGACTGGGATCAAGATTCGGATTGGGACCAAGAATTAGAAGCCGAGCTAGACCGGACCGTCATGGAATTCCTAAATGAGGATAGTGAAACTGAGGAAGGGGAGGATGCCCATGGCTAAGACGCCCTGGCAAGTCTTAGGGCTAAGCGGGCCAACTGCGGATAAGAAAGCCATTAAGCGGGCCTATGCCCAACAAGTTAAGCTCTACCATCCAGAGGAGCATCCGGAAGAATTCCAGGCCCTGCAGGCAGCCTATCAAGAGGCGCTCAAGCGGGCGACCGAGCTAGCGGCCCAAGAAAGCAGGGGGGCGGGGGCGGATTTTGCGGGTGGCAGGCCGGCAGCCAGTGTCCCTAGACCTGACAGTCAGCCTTCTGACGCTAGCGACCAGTCAGCAAGCAATGGCCCAAGCGCCACTAGCAAAGTCGGTAGCCAACCTGCTCATGCCAGCGAGCAGTCTAAGGCCAAACCGTCAGATCAGGGGCCAGCCCAGTCGGCTGACCAAAAGCCTAACCAGTCGTCCGGCCAAAAGCCTGGCCAGTCGCCCGGCCCAAGTGGCCAGACCAAGTCCCAGTGGCAAGCACCTAAGCAAGCGGAGCCTAGCTCTGAAACCAGCTTAGATTGGTCGGATGCCAATCAGGGGCCTGGGGACAGTACCAGCAGCCAGACTCTGTCCTGGTCAGCACCGCAAGACCAGGAGCCAGCCAGCCAGGCTCATTTAAGCTGGCAGGACCAGCCAGAGGACAGTCGCCAGTCGGGTAGCCTTAACTGGCAGGACCAGCCAGAGGACAGTCGTCAGTCGGGCAGCCTTAACTGGCAAGACCTAGCTGAAGAAGGCCGCCAATCGGGCAACCTCAGTTGGCAAGACCAAGCTGAGGAAGGCCGCCAATCAGGTAAGCTCAGCTGGGATGACAGCCAGTCCGATAGTTCTTTGGGGGACTTGGACGAGTTAGAGGCTGACGACCCCATTTTCTCTGAATTGGAAGAGCCCGAGCAGGGCCTTTTCCGCCAGGAGGAGTTGGAGCAGGACCCAGAGCCTGCGGACTACCAGCCGTCCATGGACTTCAACCTGGACTATCAAGTTGACATTCAGCAGCTTTTGGCCCCGCTCAGAGGCTTCCTGGATGACCAGGACCTAGAAGGGCTCATGACCAACCAAGCCCTCATGGCGCAAATTCGTCAGCATCACCAGGAAGAAGAATTAGACCGGGCCCTGACCCGCCTTGTCCTGACCCAGAATCGCCGCAAGCGCAAGCGGGTCAAGCAACTGGCCCAGCAATATGGCCTGACCCATTTGCTCAAGAAGAGCAAGCAGGGCTTCCGCCTGCCTTATTGGCCTATGTGGCGCCTAGTGCTTGCGGGGCTTGCCTTTTTACTGGCAGCGCTCTTCGGCCGCTTTAACGGTTCGGGTCCCAGCCATCCAATTCCGCCACGCAAACCGGCGGTCGATGTCGGCAAGTTGGCCGTCATTAGCTATGACCCTATTTCCATTCCGAGTTTTAGCCTGGACTTGTCCGGTCTAGATCAAATGGGGGAGAGTGGCCGTCTGGAAGGGCCAGAGGGCAATCAGAGCCTTTGGATTGGGGAAGAAGAGCGCCTGACCGGCATTAAGCAGGCTTGGTCGCTGACCCGGTCTGCCACCCTCTATCAGACCCAGTCCGGTTATGCCTTGCACTTACGGGCCAAGGACAAGCTGATCGACTTCAAGGACTACCAGGCCATGCGCCAGGTGACGGCCTTTAATGACCAGGGCACCCAGAAAACGGCCCTGATCGGCCAAGACAAGTCTAGCCAGCAATGGTACCTGGTGGACCTATCTTCGGGTCAGGTTCTGGCCGTCATTAGTGGGACGGCGCCTGAGTCAGGGGACACCAGCATAGGCGTCCACTACAGCCAGCAGGGCGACCTGGTTAAGGCCAAGTGGGAGCGCCTGCCCCAATAAGTTCGCAAGTCTTATAACTAGCCAGCAAGCCAGTCTTGCTGGCTTTTTTCATACAAATTATTTATCAGCTATTGCTGATAAAAGAAATAGATTTGACAATTTAGGAAATTTAAACTATAACGGATAAAAAATAAATTTAGAAGCTAGTCAATATTAAACTACTGAATATTATCGTTGGTATTTTTTTACTTAATCTCGGGATTATTTTTATGGAATCACCCTTTAAATACACTTGCAACCTTTTCAATTATGTTCGGGATAACACAATTATCAGCTGCTATTGCACTCTTAACTTATAGCTTATATAAAAAAGCAAAACCAATCCCTTGGGGAAATATATTAGTATCCATTGGAATTGGACTAAGTATGTTCTTAATACCATTTGTTTCGTTAACAGTTATTTTATGGATATTTGTTTTTAGTTTTTTAAGTATGTCAATATTTTATCTTCAAAGCCTATTTAGAAACAGGCACAAAAAATGGCATATGATACAGATAGCTCTAGCAATTTTAGGTATCATCTATTCTTTTATTATGTTATTAAACCCTATTGCAGGGGTTGCAACTATGGCTAAAATACTAGCATTTGGAGTTATAACAAACGGTTTATCATATATTTTTTCACCAAATGAAAATTAATATAAAAAGTGTCTAAAGTTAATTACATAATAAAAGCACCCTAAAAGTTAGATTTTCTGTCTAACTTTTGGGGTGCACTTCACTCTTGTTGGAGTAGCCTTTTTATTTCCACTAAAAGACGGTATAATAGACGTGATAAACTTTGGAGGAACAGAGATAAGAAAACGAATATTGTACAGTAACCATTGAAGATTTAACGCATGAAGGACTTGGGTTGGGAAGGTGGATGGGTTCCCGCTATTTATTGAAAATAGTATTCCCGGAGAAGTCGTTCGTGTGAAGACGATGAAGATTGGAAAAAGCTATGGCTATGCGCGTGTGGAGGAGTGACTGGCAGTGAGTCCGAACCGCGTGGACGCCAGAGACGTCCTCGGAACACGTGTGGGAATCATGCCTTTGCAACATATGACCTACGAGAGCCAGTTGGCCTTCAAAGAGCAACAAGTGAAAAACGTGATGATGAAAATCGCGAAGATGCCAGCATTAGAAGTCCACAGGACGCTTGGATTGGAGAGTGCACTGGGCTACCGTAACATGGTGCAAATTCCAGTGCGTACGGTAGACGGTCAGTTGACAACAGGCTTCTTCAAGAAGAACTCGCATGACTTGAATCCGATGGAAGACTTTCGTATTTAAGATCCTGAAATCGACCGCTTGATTGTAGCAGTGCGTGATATTTTAAGAAAGTATCCAGTGGTAGCGTATGATGAGGCGAATCATACGGGTGACTTGAAGCATATTATCGTGCGACGAGGACTCCGCACGAAGCAAGTGATGATTATTTTCGTGACGAGAACAGAGTTGTTACCACAAGCTGAGGCGATTGTCAGAGATATTACAACGGCTCATCCGGAAGAGGTGTCTATCGTGCAAAATATCCAACCGAAACCAACGAATGTCATCATGGGACGTGAGACGAAGGTGCTATTCGGGGAAGATGTATACGAAGAGAAATTGTTCGAATTCACGTTCAAGATTAGCGCGCGTTCATTCTTCCAAGTGAACACCGTGCAAACCGAAGTGCTCTATCAACAGGCGATTGACGCTGCGGACTTGAAGGGCGGCGAGACGGTCGTGGATGCGTATTGCGGAATCGGGACGATGAGTTTAGCCTTTGCTCGCGATGCCAATAAAGTCTATGCGATGGAAATCGTGGATGATGCGATTGTGATGGCGAAGGAAAATGCGAAGGTAAATGGCGTGACGAATGTGCACTTTGAAACGGGTGCGGCTGAGAAAATCATGCCTCGCTGGAAGGAAGAAGGAATCCAGCCAAATGTCATTGTCGTGGATCCACCGCGCAAAGGGCTCGACCTTGCCTTTATCGAAGCGACGTGTGCAACAGGTCCTGAACGCATCGTGTACGTCAGCAGTAACCCAGCAACGCTTGCTCGCGATCTTGTACACTTCAATGAACGTGGCTACGAGGCACAATACGTGCAACCCGTGGATATGTTCCCAATGACTGCGCACGTTGAGGCGGTAGTTTTGATGTCGAAAGTTGCACCCACTAAGTAAATAAAATTTAGAAATCAAAGGCTTATTCATAGGCTATCGTTGAAAGGTATCGGTAGCTTGGATAGGCCATATCCTAGATACTACAGTTCAGAAGCAATCACTCTTGATATTTGATGAAGTACAGAGAGCCTGCCTGGGATGCTGAAAAATTAGGTAGAGGATTCTCATAACCTGAATGATTGGTATTTAAGAGTTGGAGGGTTAAGTAAATGAATTTCTTACATAAACAAAAAAATAATGAACCGTTTATACTGTTACAGCTCGGTATAAATGAAAATGGATACGAGTTTGCTTCTGATATCAAGACAGCACTATCTACAACCCAAGGCGAGCTTGAAGTAGTATCTAGTAAATTAGAGAAAAACTTAGATTCCTTGAACAAGTTAACACCTGAATGTGATAAGACTGACTACATTTTATCTGCGTGTAGCGGAGCTCTATGTGGGGGTATAGATGTATTTTTGGTAGGAAAACCAGGAGAGTCTCCGATTGGAGAAATTACAGATATGTGGTTTGCTAATAGAACAGAAGACTTTGCAAGATTATGTGGTTGGACAGGTGACAAAGGTAATTTATCATCAGCAATTAGACACTTAGAGAAAAAATTCAAAATACCTTACGATCAAAATGGTATTGGAGACATAGCAAAGGAATTGTTGGATTTGACACCGACTAACCACCATTTCAAATCGTTAGGTCATAATCCTACAATACTTGGATTATTCTTTTCTATTCTAAATCAGTTTACAAATACATCGCATTTTGTTTCAGAAGGAGAATTAATCACATTCTCAAAATTTGATGGTGGTTTTCATCTAGAAGGTAAAGATTTACCAAGTAAACTGTTCTGCGGATTTACGAATTGGTTCGGACACTTGATTTCAGATATGTCAGGGTCATCAAGTAGTAAAGGCAGAGGTATGGGTATTCCTTCACCTTTCTGGAGCTGGACAAATGATATCATCGCAATAAAGAAGAAGTTGAATCTTCCTGTTGGAGAATTTGATAAATCAATAAATGAACTAGCACTCAATATATATAAGCAAGGCTACGATGCACGATTTCAGACAGTACAAGCTATACCGGTCTTTGTTAATGAATTATTGGTAAGGTTTATTTACTCAATAAGGCGTCTAGTAAGATATTTCTCAATAACGAAAAAGGACTATAGATCCTTTTCGCTGTTATGGAAGTCATGTGAACCATTTTCGAATGCGACAATAAAACGAATGTTGACTGTAGCACATGGTACTTTCTGTGTTATAGATGCAGGAGATGCTATTGCAAGAGGGTTTGCTACAGGTGGTAGTAGCTTTAATGTTACTGATTTTGTACTGAGATTGAATATTATCGGAATTGGAAGATTCACGATTTCATTATATGGAGAGACAAGCAGAGGTTTAAAGCGTCATGGCATCAAGGAGGATATAATCATCCTGAAACGTGAAAAGCTGATACTCGATGATTATGTTGAAGGTTTGAAGTTCCTTGCTGAAATATATGACGATGAGTCATTGCTGTTATTTACAAGAGAATTAAAAGAAAGCGATATGTATGTTCAAGCCTTTGAAAAGTCAGTAATCTTGGCAGAAAAAAGAAATGTTCCAAAGGAGGAGATACTGAGAAATAAAGCAGATATAGATTCTTATTTTAAAGGGGCCAGAAAGAATAATGAGTAAAAAGAAACAGAAGAAATCAAATATCCAAGCTGCTCAAGATAAAGCTCAGGCTGCAATCATTGAAACAAATAATGCCATTGGAGATCTAGGAGAACATACAAGCAGTTTATATAAGTCATTAACGATCATACAGAAACAATTTGATAAAATACGCAATATTCCTAGTGAACAAAAGCTTCAGTATGAGGAATTAAAAAAGATAAGATTGAATTGGAAGCAACAAGTAGATAAGATTGATAAGGACTATAAAAAAGCAACAGTAAAAAATGCAGGTGCAGCAGCAGCAGGAGCTGGAATGGGCGTTGCAGTAGTAACAATGGGACCGACAGTAGCAATGGGTATTGCTACAACTTTTGGAGTTGCATCAACTGGTACTGCCATCTCTACTTTAAGTGGTGCTGCGGCTACTAATGCTGCATTGGCATGGCTTGGAGGTGGATCACTTGTTGCAGGCGGTGGCGGTATGGCAGCAGGAAATGCTTTTCTTGCTATGGCAGGTCCAGTTGGATGGGCTATCGCCGGTGTTTCTTTGTTAGCTAGTGGATTATTCTTTTGGAAATTTAAGAGTGATAAGAACCGCTTAGAAAATGTATTTATCGCTATAAGTGAAAGAGATATAAAATCATATGAGCTTGCTATTGTTGAATTAAAGGAACGTATTAGTCGAATTATAGATGAAAACAATAAATTGACTGATGCCATAGGTGAAATAGAAAGTTTTGGGTTAGATTATAATAAGATGTCTGAAGCGCATCACTATGCACTTGGTTCATATGTAAATCTGATGCTATTATCAACGCAGTTACTAGTAAATCCGATCCAAGGATTATTACCTAAATTTTCTGAGAAAGATTTTGATAGCTTTATGTCTTTGGAAGATAGAAAAGTAAATAATGAGACTTTCACAGAACACAAGGACTTTATTGTGTCTTTGGCAAATTTACTTTATAAGATTGAACTTGATGATAGAGATAAAAAGCTATTATGGAAGTTTCTTAGAAAGAATAAGGAAATGCTTAAATCGATGAATATTTCAAAGAAAGAGTTTAGTTTGGAGATTATAAATGTAATTCTGGAAGCATTAAATTTTAAATATAAAATAAGAGGTAATTATTATGAGTGTGTGGAATAGAGAAGGAATACCGCATAAAGGTTGGAAATGTATAGATGTTATTGATGTAGCTGAATTTGCGAATCAAGGAGAACCAATTTCATATGAGCAGTGTGGAATGTGGGAAACGAGAAAATACGATATGCGCATGTAATGGTGCATCCTGATTATGCTGAAGAAATACATGTAGGTTGTGTATGTGCAGAAAAAATGACGGATGATTACATTAATCCACGCAAATCGGAAAGGGCGCTAAAAAATAGAAACTCGAGAAAAAATAATTTTAATAGAGCTCAGTGGAATTTCAATGCGACTAAAAAGACTTACAGTAAAAAGTATAAAGGTGAATACATTACCATTATGCAAAGTAGATATGGAAACTGGGGTGTTTTTTTTGCTGGCCAGCGTATTTGGGATTATGATGAACAGAAAATTAGAACTTTTGAAGAAGCTGAAAGAGTAGCATTCTTAATATTTGAAAAGTATCATACCACACAAGAAGAACGTGAATTTCAGTTTTATCTTGAACAAAGCAGGCAGCTATGATTGGTTCGTAAATTATAACGATAACTTTTTAACCGTTAAAAAACTTTACTAGACACGATTGACCATACGTACTTACAATGTGGAATTAGGTCAGACGTACTTCCTTTCGTGTCGATCTACGTGGAGTGTGTGGCACTACTTGTACGAGCTGAGGCATCAACAAAGTAAAAATTGAATATATTGACATTTCCAGCACCGGATGGAGTGAAAACAATGCATCATATTGAGATTTATGTAAGTAATTTAGAGAAAACCAAGGAATTCTATTCTTGGATACTTAGCATTTTAGGTTTTGAGTTGTTTCAAGAATGGAAAGACGGATTTTCCTATAAAAAGGACGAATTTTATATTGTTTTTGTACAGACAAAAGAAAAGTATCTTAATAACGAATACAATAGATGTAATATAGGCTTAAATCACCTTGCTTTCCGTTGTCAAACTAAGGACAAAATCGATCAAATTCGGAAGAATCTTATTCAAAGGAATATAGTTTTGCTTTATGATGATAAATATCCATATGCCGGTGGTGCTGAACATTATGCAGTCTATTTCGAAGATCCGGATAGGATTAAAATAGAAATTTGCTTGGATGAACTTAAAAATTGTCAGTAATGATGATCAATGTTAAATTTCAGTTTGTTGAGGGAACCCCTTTTAACGATAACCTGATGTTATTGTTAAAAAGTATGTGGATATGTTTTTCATGACTGCGCATGTTGAGACGGTAGTCTTGATGTCAAGAGTCGAGGGAAAATAAGTCCGGAAGCCCGCTGTTTACGGGCGTTTCGTAAATCGGGCATGAAAACGCGGCAGGCTGCTCACCTTCTCAGTAAGAACCTATCGAAGGCCTGATATGTTTCCGCAGACAGAACCTGGTTAGGCACCGGATTAGATCTAGTGGTCGATATGGATGTTTTTGGCGGGTTGGGTTGCCGAGATAGATGTCAGAAATATAATGATGTTGGAGATGATGAACTGTGAAGAATGAAGAGATGTCTACCCAGACGAAGAACAGTCTGGCGGTGGCTTTGAAAAAACGCATGGAAACCACGGAGTTTTCAAAGATCCGGGTCTCTGATCTGCTGAAAGACTGCAATATTGTTCGGTCTACATTCTATTATTATTTTTCTGATATATATGAGCTGCTCGAATGGATGTTGAATACTGAACTGATTGGCCTTCTTGAGAAGTGTGACGATCTTTATACATGGGATCAGGGGATCACGATGCTTATGGAGTATGTCAGGGACAATAGCAATATGTGCCTTTGTGCCTTCCACAGCATCGGTCGGGAATCTCTTGAGAAAATGTTTTATAAGAATTGCTATGTACTTATGGAACGCTTCGTCAATAACAGTTTCTCCGCCATAAATGTAGCTCCTGATGACAAAGCCTTTATTATGGATTTTTATGTCAGAGCGTACGTTTCCGCTTTGGCAGCATGGCTGATAGGAGGAATGAAAAAATCGCCGCAGGAAATGGTGGAACTGATGGAAAGGACAGTCGTAGGCGGTATTGAGGATGCCCTTATGCGAAGCGCGTCAGCACGAAAACGCTGATTCTCATGCGCCAACTTATAAGACAATTATGGCTTGGATGTCTCATATCGAACATCCGGGCCTTTTTTGCATGATGAATCAGAAAAGAGCGCTGGATATAATGACACTATCAAAGAAAATAAATCCAAAAAATCAGGAGGTAATCAGATATGGTAAGCGGAACGTACGAGATCATGATGAAGACACCGATGGGTGTCAAGAAGGGAGAGATGATTCTCAAGGAGGACGGAGAAAAACTCTCCGGAGCATTTGTGATCAAGGGCAAGGAAAATTCTTTCGCCGATGGAACAGTAAGCGGAGATCATTTTACCTTTGACGGCGAGCTGATGTCATCGATCGGCAAGATGGTCTATAGCTGTGAAGGTGATGTAACAGGAGACGAGGTTTCGGCAAAGGTAGTTGCTAAAAAGGCACTCTTACAATTACTGGTAAGAGAAAATAAAGAAAGCGAGGAATTAAAAATGTTAGGTAACCAGAAAAGAAAAGACAACAAGCAGTTTTACTTCGTAGGTGGCGGCATCGCCACACTGACCGGCGCGGCCTATCTGCTGCGCGACTGCGGCTTTGAGGGAAAGAATATCCACATTATTGAAGCTCTGCCAAAGACCGGCGGCTCCAATGATGCAGCAGGCGATCCGGAACACGGCTGGGTGATGCGAGGCGAGCGTATGATCAACCGACAGACTTATGAGAACTTCCAGGACATTCTGAGCAGCATCCCGTCTCTTGAGCACGAAGGAAATTCCGTGGTAGACGATATGCTTGAGTTCTCAAATTCAAAACCCTGCTCCGCTAAGGCGCGATTTCTTGATGAGACCGGCGAGATCGTGGACGTTTCCAGCTACGGTCTGAACAAACAGGAGATGATGCAGCTTGTTAACCTCTGGAAGACAGACGAGAGCGAGCTAGACGACTTGACGATCACGGACTGGTTCGGCGAATCTGACAGCCACTTCTTTCATACCGTCTTCTGGTATTGCTATGAAGCAACTTTCGCCTTCCAGTACTGGAGCAGCGTGGCAGAATTCAGACGTTACACCCTCCGCTTCTTCCATCTGATCCTCCGGCTCACGACAGCGAAGGGAGTTACGCTTACAGAACATAACCAGTATGAGAGCATCATCCTTCCGCTTATGGCCGTCCTTGAGGATGCCGGTGTAGAATTTATCTATAAAACAGCTGTGACAGATATGGATTTCGCCGAAGGTGACGAGATCGTCGTGACCGGACTTCATACGCTCTCCGATGGTAAAGAGGGTTATATACAGCTTCACGATGGTGACATGGTCGTGGCAACACTCGGCTGCATGACAGATAACGCTTCGTTTGGTTCATCGGATACTCCGGCTGTTATGGACACAAGTTATCCGATGAGCGCAACACTTTGGAAGAATATAAGCGCGAAGAAAGAAGGCCTCGGCAATCCTGATAAGTTCTTCACACATCCCGATAAGTCTGCATGGATGACCTTTAACTGCACATTCAAAGGTCATACGATGATGGATTGGTTAGAGAAATACACCCATAACAAGACTGGTGAAGGTCTCTCCTCTACATTTGTTGAGTCACCTTGGCACATGGAACTCAGAAATCCGCTGCCTCCATTCTTCAAGAACCAGACCGACGAATACTCATTCTCCTGGATGTGCGCCTTCTACAGCGGAAAAGTAGGAAAATATACCGGGAAAACCGAATTTGAATGCACTGGACGAGAAATCCTTGAGGAGATTCTTATGAGTCTGCCTATGGATGATGAGACCCGTCAGAAGTGCCGTGATGAAGTCGTCGCTGCAATCCCCGTGATTATGCCGTACATTGGTTCACAATTCCTGCCAAGAGCTGAGGGAGATCGCCCGGACGTTGTACCTGCAAATTCTGTCAATCTAGGCTTCACTGGTCAGTTCTGCGAGGTTCCTGAGGATGTGGTCTTCACTGAGGAGTATTCAGTTAGGGCATCCCGTATGGCAGTATATCAACTGCTCGGAATCAAGAGAGAAGTAGCGCCTGTAAAACCGATCAAATATGATGCACGCATACTTCTCGGAGCGCTCATTTCATTTCTCAAGTAATTGTAATGATTTAGTTAAAGAAGCTCCCCATCTCCGGAAATCCCGGTGGTGGGGAGCTTTCTTATTCCATGATATCCACGCTGGCGCCCGATTTGAACTCGACCACGAAGCAGCCGGGAAAAAGGGTGATTCGCTGGATGAGCGTCTTGACCTGTGATTCGTCAAAGTCTGTAATCTTCGTCTTCTCTTTCTTGATGAAGTCCTGAAGTTCTTTGACCCGGTTCATGATCTCGTTCCGGTCTTGGTCGTCGGTCTGCGCCTGCTTTTTCATCTGCTGGAGGCGGAGGATCTCGTCGGTGATGGCGTCGTAGCTTTTCTGGAAAACGGCGAATTTCCCTAGTTTCCGGCAAAAACAAAGGAGCCAGCGGCCCACTCGAGAAAGTGGGCCACTAGCTCACGTCAAAACGTCGAATTTCCCTGATTTCCGGCAAAAACAAATGAGCCAGTGGCCCACTATGGAAAGTGGGCCACTAGCTCACGTCAAAACGTCGAATTTCCCTGATTTCCGGCAAAAACAGAGGAGCTAGTGGACCAGTCTGGAAAGTGGGCCACTAGCTCACGTCAAACCGGCGAATTCCCCTGGTTTCCAGCAAAAACAGAGGAGCCAGTGGTCCACTCTGGAAAGTGGACCACTGGCTCAGACCAAACCGGCAATTTCCCCTTGTTTTCCTGCAAAAACAAAGGAGCCAGTGGCCCACTCTGGAAAGTGGACCACTAGCTCACGTCAAAACGACGAATTTCCCTAGTTTCCGGCAAAAACAGAGGAGCCAGTGGACCACTAGCTCACGCCAAACCGGCGAATTTCTCTGGTTTCCGGCAAAAACAAAGGAGCCAGTGGACCACTCAGGAAAGTGGACCACTAGCTCACGCCAAACCGGCGAATTCCCCCTGGTTTCCGGCAAAATCAGAGGAGCCAGTGGACCACTCAGGAAAGTGGACCACTGGCTCCCACAAAATCGGCGACTATCCCTGGTTTCGATTGCTTTCTGCAAGTCACAAGCGCTTAAGCCCGGCCCAGCCACAAGGTAAGGGCTTTTCAGTCACTTTCTGTCTCTAAGGCAACAAGAAGATGACAAAAAATCCTGCAAACGTGACCATGCCTGATTTATCAAGGATAGCGACCCATAAAGCCTGTCAGGGCCTAGCACATGTGTTGACAGATGAGCAGACTTTCGATAAACTTTGATTATCAAATAGTTTGATATTCAAAATAAGTTAAAGGGGTGATAGTGAGTGGACCATTCGACCATTTTTGAAATGAACGAATTTTTGGTCTCTATCTTTAATGAAATTCTGTTAATTGAAGAAACTTCGCTCAAGATGAGTGAGTTTTCGGATTTATCAATCAAGGAAATGCATACGATTGAAGCTATTGGTTTGGGCGGCAACTTGAGCTCTTCGGAGGTGGCTAAGAAAATTGCCATCACCATGGGGACCCTGTCAGTGTCCATTCAAAACTTAGTAAAAAAAGGCTATGTTGAGCGTGTGTCCTCACCCAGCGATCGCCGGGTGGTGCTACTCAAGCTAACCAAGCGGGGTAAATTACTCTATCGGATCCACCGCAAGTTCCACTTGAACATGGTAGCCGAGACCCTCAACGGCATGGAGCCTGAAGAGGCGGCCACCCTAGTCAAGGGCCTACGTAATTTACATCGTTTCTTGGACAACGCTAAACAACGATTAGGAGAGTAAGATGAGTCGTATTATTGCAACAGGTGCTTATTTACCTGGACAAGCCTGGTCCAACGACCAATTAATCAATGCTTATCAACTAGAATCCAGTGACGAGTGGATTGTCCAACGGACAGGAATTCACCAACGTTACTTCGCAGCTGAGCACGAAACCGTCGCGATGATGGCGAGTGAGGCGGCCAAGCAATTATTGAAGAATTTATCCCCTGACATTGTCAGCCAAATTCGTCATATTGTCGTCGCAACCATGTCGGCTAAGGCTGCGACCCCATCTATTGCCTGCCAAGTGCAAGCCATGATTGGGGCCGAAGGGGCTTGGGGCTTTGACCTCAACGGCGCCTGTTCTGGTTTTGTAATGGCGATGGAAGTAGCCAACCGCCTGGCAGCTAGCCAGACCCAAGGTTACACCCTAGTCATCGGTGCTGAGAAGATGAGTCAGATTGTGGATCTGACAGACCGTACCACTGCCGTCTTGTTCGGTGATGGGGCGGGCGCTGTCCTGATTCAACATGATGGTCAAGAACTCAGCGGCTATGCTAGTCAAGTCTTTGCCCAAGGAACAGGGGGCGCGGCCATTGAGGTCCATGAAGCGTCCGATGGTCAGTGGGCTATGCAGATGCAAGGGCGTGACGTCTTCAATTTCGTCAAACGAACTGTCATCAAAACCCTAGCAAACTTTATTGAGCAGAATGATTTTGATATTGACTATTTGATTTGTCACCAAGCGAACCAACGCTTGTTAAATCTGATTGCGGACAAGTTGTCCCTAGAAGAAAGCAAGGTACCTGCCAATATTGCCCAAGCGGCCAATACATCAGCAGGCTCTATCCCAATTCTCCTAGACCAACTGGTTCGTGACGGGCGATTGCGACTGGATGGAACGCAGTCTATTATCCTAAGTGGCTTCGGTGCTGGCTTAGCCTGGGGTCACCTACACCTTTCCATCTAAAAATCAAAAAAATATTATTTATTTAATGGAGGATCATTATTATGACATTTGAAAAAGTACAAGCGATTATTGCAAACCAATTAGGGATCGACGAAGCAGAAGTACAATTAACCACTGACTTCGAAAACGACTTGAAAGCTGACAGCTTAGACGTATTCCAAATCATCAGCGAAATCGAAGATGAATTAGACATCACGATCGACACTGACCAAAACTTGAAGACTGTTCAAGACTTAGTAAACTACATCGACTCTTTATAATCTATTTTTCTTAAAGTTAGGACTGAAGGTATGAAAACAGCTATTACGGAGTTATTAAACATTGAATATCCAATTGTTCAAGGCGCAATGGCTTGGGTAGCAGACGCTGATTTAGCAAGCGCGGTATCAAATGCAGGCGGCTTAGGGGTGATCGGGACTGGTCACGACAATGTGGACACAGTTCGCGCTAAGGTAGAGGCAATGTTTGCCAAAACCGACAAACCTTTCGCTGTCAATGTAATGTTATTGAACCCACATGTGGAAGAAGTGGTAGACTACTTAATCGCATCTGGCGTCAAAATCATTACCACTGGTGCAGGGAACCCAAGTAAATACATGCAGCGCTTCGAAGAAGCGGGCATTAGCCTGATTCCAGTAGTAGCGTCTGTGGCCTTGGCCAAACGTATGGAACGCATCGGCGCCAAAGCAGTGGTGGTCGAAGGTATGGAAGCAGGGGGCCACATCGGCAAACTGACTACCATGGCCTTGGTTCCACAAGTGGTGGATGCCGTTAATATCCCAGTTATCGCTGCCGGCGGGATTGGGGACGGACGTGCCATGGCAGCCGCCTTCATGTTGGGGGCTTCCGCGGTTCAAGTGGGGACTCGCTTTGTTGTGGCGCATGAGTCTAACGCTCATGACAACTTCAAGCAAGCCATCATTAAGGCCAAAGACATCGAAACCGTCGTGACCGGCCAAATTACCGGCCACCCAGTGCGGGTCTTGCGTAATGCCTTAACCACTGAATACCTGCAAGCGGAAAAAGAAGAAACCAGCAAGGCAGAGCCAGACTTTGAACGATTGAACAAAATCGGTAAAGGCGCCCTCCGCCGTGCGGTAGTCGAAGGTGACGTTAAGACAGGTTCCCTCATGGCCGGCCAGATTGCTGGTTTGGTCTCTAAGGAACAATCCTGTCACGACATCATCCAAGACTACTTGGCTGAATGCCGTCAGACCATTCAAGCTAAGCTTGACTTGGTCAATCAATAATTGATATTTCCTTTCCTACTTGCCGGCACCCCCTAGCTGGCCAGTAGGCGAACCAAAGAGCTCGCTCTGACTTTATCCCTCTTAGGAGTGAGCTCTGGCCTTCGGGCCTTTTATATTATGATCACATCAAAACGAACGATAACTGAGGATAGGAGTCAGTGTATGAAACTAGCACTTATCTTTAATGGCCAAGGTGCCCACTATGCGGGCATGGGAATGGACTTCGACCGTCAATTTCCCCAAGCCAGCGCTGTCTATGAGCAGGCAGAAGCGGTGACCGGTTGGCCCTTAAGAGAATGGATCCAACAAGAACCTGAACGCTTCGGCCAGACCCGCTATGCCCAAGTCGCCATCACGTCGACCAGCCTAGCTATCTACCGTAGCATCCAAGACTTGTTACCTCCTGTAAGCTATATGGCCGGATTGAGCCTAGGTGAATATTCCGCCCTGGTTGCCAGTGGTGCCCTAGACCAAGCCAATGCCTTTGCCTTATTGCAGGAACGTGGCGAACTCATGTCCAGACAATGCGAATCCCTAGCCAGCGACAGTCCATGCCAAATGGCGGCGGTGATGGGTGTGCCTTATGAAGAATGTCAAGCCTTGGTAGCCCAAGTGGCCGATCAAGAGCCGCTCTACATTGCCAATATCAACTCTTCAGCCCAAATCATCGTGGCGGGGACCATTGCGGCGGTTGAGCGCTTCAAGGAAATCGCCAAAGCTGCCGGCTACAAGAAAGTCATCCCCCTCAAAGTCGAAGGACCTTTCCATAGTCCCTTGATGGCCAATGCCCAAGAAGCCATGGCCCAAGCTTTGGAAAAAGTGACCTTTAAGCAAGGGGACGTGCCCGTCATCAGTAACACCACGCTAGACCTTCATCAGCCTGAAAGCCTCTCCCAAGTACTTGTTCGACATCTTGTTGAGCCAGTTTACTGGAAGCAAACCATTGATAAATTGGTTGAAGAAGGTGTGACTCACCTAGTTCAAATCGGTCCCGGCAATACCTTAGCTGGCCTGCTCAAACGCGAAGGCCTGCCCCTCAAGGTACAAGTCCTGGACAAAGTCGAAGACCTCGACGCCCTCAAAAACTTTTTAACGGAGGAAGAATAAATGACCTTAACCTGTTTGATTACGGGCAGCTCCCGCGGGATTGGCCTAGCCATTGCCCACCACTTAGCGGCTAAAGGCCACCGTGTCATCTTGAACAGCCGTAGTCCCATTGCCCCTGAAATCTTAGCCCAATTTGACGGCTATGAACAACCAGTCTTACAAGCGACTGGCGACATCAGCAAATTCGACGTGGCTAAGCAATTAGTGGACGACCTCTATGACCAAGGCGTCCAAGTAGACGTATTGGTCAACAATGCCGGTATTACCCGCGACGGTTTGGTTATGCGCATGAGCGAAGAAGACTTCAACGCGGTCATCCAAACCAACTTGAACGGCTGCTTCAACATGTGCCGTCACTTGACGCCACGTCTCTTGAAGCAAAAGGGCGGCCGCATTATCAACATGACTTCCGTTGTTGGGGTGATGGGGAATGCGGGTCAGGTCAACTATGCTGCCTCTAAGGCGGGTATGATTGGTTTGACCAAGTCCCTAGCTCGCGAAGTGGCTAGCCGTGGCATCACCGTCAACGCCATCGCGCCTGGCTTCATCGAAACTGACATGACTGATCAACTATCGGATCGCGTCAAGGAAGCCATGTTAGGCCAAATCCCACTCAAACGCTTTGGCCAAGTGGAACATATCGCCCAAACTGTCGACTTCTTAATCGACAATGACTACATCACAGGCCAAGTCATCGAAGTCAACGGTGGCTTGCACATCTAAGGTCTGATTCCTAGACCCGCACTACAGGAGGTAATTATGCAACGAGTTGTCGTAACAGGTTTGGGGACTGTCTCCCCAATTGGTAACAATGTCGCCGCATTCTGGGACAGCATGCGCCATGACAAGGGCGGTATCGCGCCTATCACTAAATTCGACCACAGTGGCTCTAGCGTCTCTGTGGCCGCTGAAGTCAAAGACTTCGACCCAAGTCCAGTCTTAGACCGTCGGGAAACCCAACGGATGGACTTCTTCTCCCAATATGCCGTAGTAGCATCGGTGGAAGCAGTAGAAGACTCCGGCTACAAGATTGAAGACAATGCCCACCGGGTAGGGGTCTTAGTCAGCTCTGGGATTGGGGGCTTAATCGAAATCGAAAAAGGCATCCGTAAGATGATTGAGAAGGGTGCTAAACGTATTCCGCCACTCTTCGTGCCACTGACCATCGGGAACATGGCTTCTGGTAATATTTCCATGAAGTTAGGCATCAAGGGCCCAAGCTTGGACATCGTAACAGCCTGTGCCTCTGCTACTAACTCTATCGGGGAAGCCTTCCTCAAGATTAAGACAGGCCTCTTGGATGCCTGCTTGGCAGGTGGGGCAGAAGCTACCATCTGTGAAATCGGGATTGGCGGCTTCGCAGCCTTGACAGCCTTGTCTACCAACCAAGACCCAGCCACTGCTTCCCGTCCTTTTGACAAGGACCGCGATGGCTTCGTTATGGGTGAAGGGGCCGGGGTCCTCTTCCTGGAATCCCTGGAGTCTGCCCAAGCTCGTGGCGCCCACATCTATGCGGAATTAGTGGGTTACGGGGCTAACTCAGACGCCTACCACATGACCGCTCCAACCCCAGACGGGTCTGGCGCCGGTGAATGTATCAAGCAAGCCTTGGCTATGGCCGGGCTCAGTGCTGAAGACGTGGACTACATCAATGCCCACGGGACCAGCACGCCAACTAATGACAAGGGCGAAACCCAAGCCATCAAGTATGCTTTGGGCGATGCAGCTTACAAAGTGGCTGTATCCAGCTCTAAGGGCCACTTCGGTCACCTCTTAGGTGGTGCCGGTGGGGTAGAAGCCATTGTCTGCGTTAAGGCCTTGGAAGAAGGTTTCGTACCTGCGACCCTCGGTCTAGAAAATCCAGAAGAAGGCTGTGACCTGGACTATGTCCCAGGCCATGGACGCCAACAAGACATCCAAGTTGCCCTGTCTAACTCCCTGGGCTTTGGCGGTCACAATGCGGTCCTCGCCTTCAAACGATGGGATGGTAAGTAAGCATGCAATATGAAGAACTCGTCAAATTAATCGACAAACTGGACCAGTCTAGCCTGGCCTACTTCGAATTCACCAATGACAATGAGCGTCTGCTCTTGGCTAAGGAAGTGCCACAAGTGGCAGCACCAGCCCCAGTTGTGGTGACCGATGTGACCGAATCGGCTGCCCTAACAGCACCGGCTAGCCTGGCGGCCCCAGCCCCTGTGGCGGTGCCAGAAGCGGTCGAAGCACCTGCAGCACCTGCGCCAGCGCCAGAAGCTGCTGGTAAGGACGTGCCAGCCCCTATGGTAGGGGTAGTCTACCTGCAAGCTAACCCTGATGCGGATCCTTATGTCCAAGTAGGGGACAGCGTCAAGAAGGGCCAAGTCCTCTGCTTGATTGAAGCCATGAAGCTCATGAATGAGATTGTGGCCCCTCAAGACGGCGTGGTCTCTGCTATCTTAGTTGAAAATGAAAACATCGTGGAATACGGCCAAGCCCTCTTCCGCATTAGCTAAACCCTAAACATCACCCCCCAAAGAAAAGAGGAATAAACATGACTTTATTAACTGCTCAACAAGTAATGGACATTATCCCTAACCGTTACCCAATCTTCTTCATCGACGCTGTGGATGAGTTGATCCCAGGTGAAAAAATCGTCTGCCGTAAGAACGTGACCATCAACGAACAAGTCTTCCAAGGTCACTTCCCAGGCGAACCTGTTTTACCAGGTGTTTACATCTGTGAAGCTTTAGCTCAAGCAGGTTCTATCCCACTCTTGCAAATGGAAGGTTTCCAAGGCAAGACCGCTTACCTAGGTGGCTTGAACAAGGTAAAATTCCGTCAAAAAGTGGTACCTGGTGACGTGCTTCGTCTCCAAGTAGACATCGTCAAATTGCGTAAGAACGCCGGGATTGGTTACGGCCAAGCCTTCGTTGGCGACAAGAAAGTAGCAGAAGCAGAAATGACCTTCATTATCGGAGCAAAATAATATGTTTAAAAAAGTGTTAGTCGCCAACCGTGGTGAGATTGCAGTCCGAATCATTCGGGCCCTGCGCGAAATGAATATTACGTCGGTGGCGGTCTATAGCGAGGCAGACCGGGAGGCCCTTCATACCCAATTAGCGGATGAAGCCATCTGTATCGGGCCTGCCAAGGGCTTAGACTCCTACGCCAACCCAGTGGCCATTCTGTCCGCTGCCATGGTGACGGGGGCTGACGCCATCCACCCAGGCTACGGCTTCTTATCCGAGCGTAGCGATTTCGTTGCCCTCTGTGAAGAGGTCAATATCAAGTTCATTGGCCCTAAGAGCCACATTATCGAAGCCATGGGGAACAAGCAAAATGCCCGCAACACCATGAAGGCAGCCGGCGTGCCCATCACGCCAGGTTCCGACGGCTTGGTGCATAGCTTAGAAGAAGCCCATGCCATCGCCCAAAAGATTGGCTTCCCCTTGATTATCAAGGCAGCCGACGGTGGGGGCGGTAAGGGCATGCGCCGGGTGGAAGATCCTAAGGATTTTGAAGCCCTCTTCCTCCAAGCCCAGAACGAAACCCAGTCGGTCTACGGTAACCAAGATCTCTATATCGAGAAAATCATCTACCCAGCCCGCCATATCGAAGTCCAACTCCTGGGCGACGAGCATGGCCATGTCATCCATCTGGGTGAACGGGACTGCTCCCTGCAACGTAATAACCAGAAGGTCATTGAGTTTGCGCCCGCTGTCTGCCTAGATGAGGACACTCGTCAGGCTATCTGTGGGGCAGCCGTTAAGGCCGCTTCGGCCATTGGCTACACCAATGCCGGGACCATCGAGTTCCTATTGGCTGATAACGGTGAATTCTACTTCATGGAAATGAACACCCGTCTGCAAGTGGAGCATCCGGTGACCGAGATGATTACCGGGGTCGACATCGTCCAAGAACAGATTAAAATCGCCATGGGCCAGCCCCTCTCTTATCAACAAGAGGACATTGTCTTGTCAGGGTTTGCCATTGAGTGCCGCTTGAATGCGGAAGATCCGCTCCACCAATTCCGTCCGGCTGCTGGCCATATCAAGCAGCTAGTCCTACCGTCTGGCGGTATGGGCTTGCGGGTGGAGTCAGGGATCTATCCTCAATACACCTTGCCACCTTTCTATGATTCCATGATTGCTAAAATTATTGTCCACCAACCTAGTCGTGAGGCGGCCTTCCGACTCATGGAACGGGCCCTCTATGAAGTGGCCGTGGATGGACTGGTAACCAACGTGGAACTGCTAGAAGCCATGGTGGCGGATTCCCACATCCAAGCGGATGATTACCACACCAAGTGGTTAGAAGAAAGCTTCATGCCAGCCTGGCTGGACTTCCAGAAAGAGGCTGAAGCAACAGAGGAGGCCTAGTAAATGGCATTATTTCGTCGTAATAAAACCATTCAACTGAATGCGGACGCCGTAGCAAAATATTCGGATAAGGTCGCCCAAATCCCAGATGATTTGATGGCCCGCTGTCCTAAGTGCCACAAGGTCTACTTCACCAAGCAGAAACCTGAGGACTACTGCTGCATGCACTGCCACCACCATTTGCCATTTCCGGCTATGGAACGGATTGACTGGTTAGTGGATGAGGGCAGCTTCCAAGAAATCAACGCTGATCTCTGGAATGACAATCCGCTAGGTTTTCCTAAGTATTCTGAAAAATTAGCCAAGCTGCAGGAAGCGACCGGCCTTAAGGAGGCTATCGTGACCGGGACAGCCCGCCTGGATGGTCATGCCTTGGCCCTAGGCGTCATGGATAGCCGCTTCGTCATGGCTTCCATGGGGACCGCCGTGGGTGAGAAGTTGGTTCAACTCTTTGACCTGGCGACGGCCCAAGGCCTGCCAGTAGTGCTCTATATCGCTTCTGGTGGAGCCCGCATGCAGGAAGGCATCCTGTCTCTCATGCAAATGGCCAAGGTCAGCCAAGCCGTAGCCCGTCATTCGGCGGCCGGCGGCTTCTACTGTGCCGTTTTGACCCATCCGACGACCGGTGGGGTCACTGCCAGCTTCGCCATGCAGGGGGATGTCATCTTGGCTGAACCCGATGCCACCGTCGGCTTTGCCGGCAAACGGGTCATCGAGCAGACCCTGCGCAAGCCTTTGCCTGATGATTTCCAGGCGGCTGAGACCGTCCTAGGCTACGGCTTTATCGACCAAATCGTGCCCCGCGACCGCCAAAAGCGGATGCTGGCGCAACTCTTGACCATTCACGAGGGAGGGAAGGCTCAATGAAGGCTTATCAAATTGTCCAAAAAGCCCGCGACATTAAGCGTATCTCCACCTCGGATGTGATTGGCGCCCTCTGTGGCGACGACTTCATCGAGTGCCACGGCGACCGCATTATGGGCGATGACGCGGCCATTATCGGCGGTGTCGGCCTGGTGGACGACCAGCCCATGACCATCATCGGTATTCAAAAGGGCAAGACTACCAAGGAAAACATCAAGCGTAACTTCGGTTCAGCCAGTCCTGCTGGCTACCGCAAGGCCCAACGCTTGATGAAGCAGGCTGAAAAATTCGGCCGGCCTATCCTGACGCTCATTAACACAGCCGGAGCCTTCTGTTCGCCTGAGTCCGAGGAAAATGGGATTGGGGAAGCCATTGCCTCTTCCTTGCTGCTTATGAGTGAACTGACCGTACCGACCATCGCCATTATTCTGGGCGAGGGCGGGAGCGGCGGTGCCATTGCCCTGGCCCTAGCCGACCAAGTCTGGATGCTAGAGAACGCTATTTACTCGATCTTGTCGCCTGAAGGCTTCGCTTCGATTTTATGGAAAGACGCCAAGCAAGCCGGCAAGGCCGCCGACATGATGAAATTGACGGCGACTGAACTCTTGGACTTGAAGGTCATCGACCGCATCGTGCCCGAGACCTACAACTCCAAGCCCGTGGAAAATGACGTCCTCTTAGAGCGCCTTAGCCACTTGATCAAGCGCGAATTTAAGAAACTAGGCCAAAAAACGCCTGAAGAGCGTCTGGCCCAACGCCAAGACCGCTTCAAGCAATTTTAGGAATTGTGACAGCCCGGGCCTAGCCCGGGCTTTTGTGTGGCGTGGGGTGGCGGGAGCTGGGGGGAGGGGTCGAGCTAGTGGTCCACTCTCCGGAGTGGACCACTAGCTCCCTGAGAAGGGGCTGAAATTAGGTCAAAAGCTCGGAAAAGTTGTGAGCCAGTGGTCCACTTTAGAGAGTGGACCACTAGCTGCCTGGGAAGTGTCCGAAACAGGGTCAAAAGCCCGGAAAAGATGCGAGCCAGTGGTCCACTCTGGCGAGTGGACCACTAGCTGCCTGGGAAGTGTCCGAAACAGGGTCAAAAGCCATGAAAAGCTGCGAGCCAGTGGTCCACTTTAGAGAGTGGACCACTAGCTCCCTGAGAAGGGGCTGAAATCAGGGCAAAAGCTCGGAAAAGTTGTGAGCCATTGGCCCACTTTGGCGAGTGGACCACTAGCTCCCTGTGAGAGGGCAGCAACCTAGTCAGAAGCCCACAACCAGCCACCACACCCAACTCCTTTCCACTATAGCTGAGCCCTATAACCCGTCATAGAAACTAAATCATTGACTATTGGCGGCAAAAGGGATAGAATATTCTCATGATGATTAGAATGAAAACCCAATAGGAGGTTCTTTAATGAAATTAAAAGCATTGAAACGTTCCGCCCTTGTGGCGACTTTACTGGCTAGCTTTGTGGCTGGCCCTGTGACAAGCTTTGCTCAACCAGCTGGCGTTGACGCCTCTGTAGAGCAAAAGCTCAGCATCGCAACCCAAGGGGAGCTGGCTACTTTGGACAGCGCCCTCTACAATGACGTGCCAAGTTCCGACATGATCGGTCAGGTCTTCGAAGGTCTTTACCGGGTTAAGAACGGGACCGAAGTGGAGTTTGGCCAAGCTGAATCAGTCAAAGTTTCTGACGACGGCTTGACCTACACCTTTACCTTGCGCGACGGCCTCAAATGGAGCGACGGCAGCCCGGTGACGGCGGCCGACTTCGAGTACAGCTACCAACGTCTGGCCGATCCGAAGTCTGGTGCCAGCGTCCAATCGGTTGACGTCTTCAAGAACGCAGCCGCAGTCCGCAAAGGTGAGAAAGAAATCTCCGAGTTAGGGGTCAAGGCCTTAGACGACAAGACCCTTGAAGTGACCTTAGAATACCCAGCGCCATACCTGCCAAAACTCTTGTCCGGTAGCCGCTACATGCCTGTCAGCAAGGCAGTTCACAGCGCCAAGGCCGACAAGTACGGGACCAGCGCCGACAATGTTGTCACCAACGGTCCTTTCACCATTCAAGACTGGAACGGGACCAACCTGGAGTGGAAATTGGTCAAGAACGACAACTACTGGGATGCGGCCAACGTTTACCTCAAGGATGTCCAAGTTCAAGTCATCAAAGAAAACTCCACTGGTGCCGACCTCTTCGATGCTGGCCAGTTGGACTACACCACTTTGACTGACCAATTTGTCCAAGAATACACTGGGGCGGACGATTTCCACACTGCTTCTAAAGCAACCATCGGCTACCTCAGCTTCAACACCCAACGGGAAGCGACCGCTAATGCCGACTTACGTCGCGCCATCGCCCAAGCTTTCGACAAGCAAGTCTATGCCGACTCTGTCATCCAAGACGGCTCCAAGGTCCTCAACAACCAAGTGCCTAAGGACTTCGACGTCAACGAGGCAGGCGAGGACTACCAAACAGCGGCTGGCCCAATGTTAGAGTATAACTTGGAAGCGGCCCAAGCTGACTGGGCTAAGGCCAAAGCGGCCCTAGGCAAGGATACCATTGAATTGCAATTACTGACCTCTGACGTTGGCTTGTCCAAGCGGACCGCTGAGTTCTTGCAGGCTCAATTAGAAGCCAACTTGCCAGGTCTCAAGCTGACCATTTCCAGCGTGCCCCTCAAGAACCGTCTCGAGTTCCAACGTCAATCTGACTTTGACATCTTCTACGGGACTTGGGCGCCAGACTATCAAGATGCTCTTAACTTTATCGAGCAGTACAAGACTGGCGGCGGCATTAACTTCGCTAAATACTCGAATGCTGAATACGACAAACTAGTGGAGCAAGCCCGCAACGAATACGCCAACGACCCAGCTAAGCGTCGCCAAGCCTTAATCCAAGCCGAAGTCATCGGCATTAAGCAAGACGCAGTCGCTGCGCCAATCTATCAATCTGCCACTTCTTACTTACTCAAAGCCCGCGTGAAAAACTTCGAAGTCATGCCATTCGGCCGTACCATTAACCTACGTCCGGTCTACGTGACAGAGTAATAGGGAAAAAGCCCGCACTACGGTGCGGGCTTTTTGTGTGGCGTGGGAGAGAAGCTAGGATAGGCCGCGAGCTCCCCGGAAAAGGGCCGAAACCAGGGCAAAAGCCGGGAAAAGGTGAGAGCCAGTGGTCCACTCCGTCGAGTGGACCACTAGCTCCTGGGAAAAGGGCAGAAACTAGGTCAAAAGCCCGGAAAGTCGTGAGCCAGTGGACCACTCTTTCGAGTGGACCACTAGCTCCTGGGAAAAGGGCAGAAACTAGGTCAAAAGCCCGGAAAAGTCGTGAGCCAGTGGACCACTCCGTCGAGTGGACCACTAGCTCCCCGGGAAAGTGCGGAAACTAGGTCAAAAAGCCTTGAAAGTCGCGAGCCAGTGGACCACTCCGTCGAGTGGACCACTAGCTCCCTGGAGAAGGGCCGAAACCGGGTCAAAAGCCCGGAAAGTCGTGAGCCAGTGGACCACTCCGTCGAGTGGACCACTAGCTCCCTGGAAAAGGGCAGAAACTGGGTCAAAAGCTCGGAAAAAGCACGAGCTAGTGGACCACTCTTTCGAGTGGACCACTAGCTCCCTGGGAAAATGGCCGAAACTGGGTCAAAAGCCCGAAAAAGCCACGAGCCCGAATACCACTATCCCCCTTTCTAAGCGGACTAATGAATCTGCACGGGCTGGTCCGGATTTTCTAGCAAGTCATGCAGCTTAAGATGAGGCTGGGCGATGGCGTAGGGCACGTTGGCGCCGTGACCGTGGGCCTGCTGCTGAGCATAATGAGCCAGCAACTTGGACACAAGCTTGGGATTGGCGTCCTCTCCCAGAAAATCCAGCACCGCCCGCCTTGTGATGGGCTGGTCAGGATGCAAGAGGGCAAACTCATAGAGGGCCCGCAAGTAGCAACGTGACTTGTTTTCACTGAAATCACAAGTGGGGCAGCTGCACTTATAACGCGAAAGTTCCAGCGTCCCCCAGCCACATTTTGCACAAAGCAGTCCCCGCCGCAGCAACTGCTCCTCGATCGGTGCCAGTTGACGCGGCCGGTGCGGGTTTTGGAATTGCCAGGGGCTGAGCGCCCTGAGGTAGAGGGACTGGCTGGCCAGGGGCGGTCTACTAGTTAGCTGTCCGAGCAGGTCCAGCCACTGGGCGTAGGTCAGAAAATGCCCCGGCGTTCCCTCTAGGGCGAGTTGGTCGTCTGTGAAAATGAGCAGGGCACGGATAGGAATGGGTGGCAGGTAGCGACTTTCGATAAATTGACGCAAGTCCTCGACATGATTTTCAAGTTGATTGACTAAATTGTGGTGGTAGGGTCGATCATTTAGTAAACTTTTTTTGCCTAGGTAGCGGAAGGAGCCCGAGTAGTGCTTGGCCTCCAGCAGCAACAAGCAATCCGGCAAGACCAGGACCCCATCCAACTGGCTGCCCCGAGTCGCCGGCCCCTCCCGACTAGGCAGCCAAACATCCTGCAGATAAATCGAGCTCAAGCCGGCCGCTTGGATACTGGCGTCCAGCCGACACTCCCCCTCGTAACCTTTTCGCAGACGGGCCAGCCTTCGTTGGTCCGAATCATTCAGTTCAAAACGCTGACTAAGCAGCTGATAAAAGTAGAAATCCCAAGTTGGCGGTCGCATGCCGCATTCTCCTTTCGGTGTGAAAATGTGTCTTCATATATAAATACCCGAAAAGGGGCCTTTTTGCACGAAAGCTCAAGATAAAAAGTTGATGAGAAGCTAGGAAAAGGGCCGGCCGCGGGCTTAAAAGGCTAGGAGAGAGGCGGAAACTAAGGCAAAGTTGCCGATAAGCTGTGAGCCAGTGGACCACTCCGTCGAGTGGACCACTAGCTCCTGGGAAAAGTGCGAAAACTAGGTCAAAAGCCCGAAAAGTCGTGAGCCAGTGGTCCACTCCGTCGAGTGGACCACTGGCTCCCCGGAAAAGTGCGGAAACAGGGTCAAAAGCCTTGAAAGCCGTGAGCCAGTGGACCACTCCGTCGAGTGGTCCACTAGCTCCTGGGAAAAGTGCGAAAACTAGGTCAAAAGCCCCGAAAAGTCGTGAGCCAGTGGCCCACTCCGTCGAGTGGACCACTAGCTCCTCGGGAAAAGGCGGAAACTAGGTCAAAAGCCCCGAACAGCCGTGAGCCAGTGGTCCACTCCGTTGAGTGGACCACTAGCTCCCCGGGAAAGGGCAGAAACTAGGCCAAAAGCCCGGAAAGCCGCGAGCCAGTGGCCCACTTTAGAGAGTGGAGCACTGGCTCCTCTGAAAAGTGCGGAAACTAGGTCAAAAGCCCCGAAAAGTCGTGAGCCAGTGGACCACTCCGCCGAGTGGACCACTGGCTCCCTAAGAACAAGGCAGCACCCGAGTAAAAAGTTACAGCCAGGTTACAATCCCCGCCCTAGATAACAAACTTGCGTCAGCTTGGGGCGGGATCCTTTAAAGCTGATTAACATCTGGGGCATTTTCCCCACAGGGACGTCTAATTAGGGTATGATAGATACGTGACACGAGGTGGAGGGTCACTGGCCGCGCCAAGTTTGGCGGCTTTTCCTAGCTTCATAGGTCTAGGTCAGCAAGTCCGACTTACTCCTAGCTAAGCAAGCCTAGCTTACAGAAGTTCAAGCCAAGCTTTCCGGAGCTTCAGCAATCCTAGCTTCCAGGAGCTCACGCAAGTCCAGCGCCTACCCACTCAAAGAATTTAACGTCTGCGCCCGAGGGCGTGTGCGATGTATAAAAGGAGATATCTATATGAAGAAGACACTTAAAGTGGTGACTGCCTTAACTGTATTAGGTTTCGCAGCACAACAAGCAACTGCCTTAGCCGTAGATTATTCTGATGCGTCTGTAACCGGCTGGGTTCAACGGACGGTTGAACATGTCCGCAACTCTGTAACCAACTCACAATACTATGTGGTACAGTGGGGCGATACCTTATGGACTATTTCTCAGGCCTTAGATGTGCCAACAGAATCTTTAGTCGGTCTTAACGGCATTGCCAACCCAGACTTGATTATTGCAGGGTCTGTCATCTACTATAACCCAAGCGCTAACACCGTGACCTTAGACGACCGTCAAGGGAACGTGGAAACTGTTCAAGCGGATACCCACCAACAAGTGGCTGCTGAAACTGTTCCACAAGAAGTTTTAGCTGAAGCAAGCCAACAACCAGTTGACTTGTCACCAGTCACTCAAGTTCACCAAGCGCCAACAGCTTCTGCCGCTGCTTTCCAAGAAGCCCAAGCCGCAGCTGCAGCTCAAGCACAAGCTCAACCAGTTGCTGAGCCTGCTAGCGCCCAAGAGCAAGCAGCAAGCCAATCTTCTGAGTCTCAAGTCCAAGCTGCTAGCGAAGTTAACGCGCCAGTTTCGGTTGAAGAAAGCTCTGCTCCTGTTGCGGAATCTACGGCTCCTGTAGCTGAAAGCCCAGCGCCAGTTGAAGAAGCGCCAGCGACGCCAGCTGCCCCAGCAGTCGAGGAATCTTCTGATCAAGCTGCTCCAGCTGCTGAAGAAAGCAAGACCGAAGAAACTACCAGCACCAGCTCAAGCTCAGGCTACCAAGGGATTCAATCCGCAGCCAAAGAATGGATTGCGCAGAAGGAATCCGGTGGTGACTACAACGCGGTTAACCCATCAGGTCGTTACATCGGCCGTTACCAATTAACTGCTGAGTACTTGAACGGTGACTACTCCATCGAGAACCAAGAACGCGTGGCTGACGAATACGTTAAGAACCGTTACGGTTCTTGGGAAGCAGCCAAAGTCTTCTGGGAAGCCAACGGCTGGTACTAAGAAATGCAAGAGAGACGGGAAGTTTAGCTTCCTGTCTTTTTTTGTGCAAAAGAATAGCCAGTTTCCCTAAGTATAGTAGGGAATAACCTGGCTAATGTCTTATGATTGTTGATAGAGATGATGGTTCTCAAATTGATAGACTTTTTGGCAAAGGCGTTGAATATCCGCCTGGTAATGGGAAGCCATTAGAATGGTAATGCCACGAGCGGCCAAGTCTTCAACTACTTGGTAAATTTGTTGGAGACCTTCTTTATCTAGGCCATTAAAGGGCTCATCTAGGATGACTAGGTCAGGCGCTTCCATGATGGCCTGGGCTATACCGAGGCGCTGTCTCATACCGAGAGAATAGGTGCTAACTTTCTTATGACGTGCATGGTAGAGACCAACACTTTGGAGGACTGCTTCTACTTGTGCGCGGTCAATGGTTCGACGAATAGCCGCTAGTTGTTCAAGATTGGCTTGTCCACTGAGATAGGGGATGAAGCCCGGCTTTTCTAGGAGAATGCCGACGTTTTGGGCAATTTCTACATCACGACCAATCACTTGATTGGCAATTTGAATCTGCCCAGATTGAATCTTTTGAAGACCTACAATGCACTTAAAGAGAACCGTTTTACCACAGCCATTATGTCCCACTAATCCAACAATCTGACCAGGTTCCGCAGTTAAGCAAACATCTTCAAAAACCAGGTCATTTTTGAATCGCTTGGTGACCTTGTCTAAGGAAAGAAATGCTGTCATGATATACCTCCTAGTATTGAATACGGTAATGGCGGGAGAGGAAATAGGCCAAGAGGCCAGCTAGAAAAATAGCAAAGCCAGCAAGACAGAGTCCAATATAGCTTAGCGAAGGAAGGGCGGCGTTCTGTTCATTGGCGATATTCACCAAGCCAACCCAAGAGAGAACTGTTATGCGATAAAAGTCAAATTCTTGAATATAGCCCCCTAGTAGCTGCACACTGATTAAAGTAGAGACGAAGAAGCTACCTAAACGATCTTGGATAAGATTGAGTAGAAAGGCTCCTAAGGCGAAGAGACTTGTGATTGGCAGGAGCACTAGTAATTGTCGCCAAATGGCGGTCCAAGGGTTCAATTGTGACTGAATATAGTAGTCATACTTAAGTGTCAATTCAAAAGGCAGACCAAATTGTGGCTGTTGGCCTAAGCTCCCTAAAATCTTACCCCAACGAGAGTCAAAACGTAGGTGCCCTACTAACATGACTTCTAGGAAGAGAAGATAGCATAAGAGAAAGACCAAGAGACTTATGACAATCGCCACAAGATAAGCTAATAGCCAAATCCGCTTGCCAGTTCGTAAAATCAGCTGCATTTGCTGTTCACTGCGATCTGGTAGGGGTGCGAAGAGTAGTGCCAGGGCAACAAATAAAACCATAATGCGAAAACTACTGGACAAGAAAAAAACGAAAAAGCCAAGGTGTATGGTCTCGTGAAAATGGTTAGCCATTGCTCGAAGGCCCAGTAATTCAGGGAGGCTGAAGCCGATGACTAGCAATAAGGAAATAAGAAAACGGCTAGAGATAATGGTGCGTCTGACTTGTTGAAAGCATAAATTCCAAAACATTTAATCCTACCTCCTTCCTAGATAGCAAATTGGTAGCGTCCGATTATTCGCTTCTTAAGAGCTCGGTGTAGCAGATAATAAGCGAGTAGGATGTAGAGGATTAAATAAACTAATTGATGGGCCAAAACAGGTAGCAACTGATTATTGTACATTCCTTTCAAGGCAGTAATCTCAGGAGTAAAAATGTGAAGAGGATTTACCATATACCAAACAAGCTTCATGCGGAAGAGCGCATAAAACAAGAGGGGACTAATAGTCAAGAAGAGAATATTATCTGTGAACATAGCCAACCCCATGACCACTAAGAGCGTGCAAGAAGTAGTTGCCCATTGCAAAAAATATGGAATCAAATAGTAGAAACCAACCCAAGGGCTTCCAAGTAGATGAGCTCCAGGGTATTGGGTGACAAGTTGACTTAAGATTCGCCCATCGGTCGAAGCGATAGGAACGAAGCAAGCAAAAAAAGCCAAAGACAAGATGTAACCCAAGCCTACAACAGCACCTGTCATTAGCAGGGCTTGAGCTACTAGAATGGCTAGACTCCGCCAAGAAGATTTGCGAACTAGCCATAGCGAGAGATAGCTGCTATCAAGTTGATAAAAGAATGTGCGAATCACTGGAAATAGCGCGATGACTTGAAGAATAGAGCGAGCATCGGTTGCCCGATAGGTTCGATTGAGGAAATACAGGGCTGGCATGCCCCCCCCTCGCTGATACTCGCTATAAAGTGGCATACAGAGAAAGTAGGCATAGAGCCCTACTGCAAGCCAAAAGTCCCAACGCCTAAAGATAGAGCTAGTTAGACGTAAAACGAGTTTCATCGTAGCAACTCCTTCTCTGTTTGCGGGCTGAAGTAGAGGTTCATATCAAAGAGTTCAGTGTCATTTTGTTCAGATTCTGTGACACGCATATGGACAATCCAAACCGGTTCAATGCGCATCTTGCGGCTATGGGGTTCTGCCTCAGTAACAATCGGCGCGTAGCCTAAAGAGATCTTGTCGATGTGAATTGGGTTGGTGACAATCTGGTCAGCAAACTTGTCCTTGATTAGGTCGATAATTTTAGCTGGTTTGAAGGTTAAGGAACCTTCTGAGTCTTGGAGTTGAAAATGGGAGAGAATGTAGGAATCAAGCATTTCTTCCTGGTTGAAGATAAAACGATAACTCTCGCCGAGGACATAGTTGCCGGCATCCGGATTACCAATAATTTCTTCATTACTTAAAAAATGTGTGCCCTTAATGGCGCGCGTGGCGGTCACATAGTAGAGATCTTGAAATTCATAACCATCTGGGAGTTTGACCGGGTCCTCTTTGTTCTCTTCAGCTTGATTGTACTCAGCTATATGCTCTTGGAAACTACGCTTGGTTAAACGGTGTATTTGAACATTTTCTAATTCGATGTCAAGATTATAGCTGGCAATGAATTGCTTGATTCGATCCATAACTTCTTCATCGGTCAAACTTAAGGAGAAATTCTTGTCAGGGTGCTGACTTTGATATTCGAGAGCACCTGTTGCAATATTGCTTAGATTTGAGATTGGGAGCTTGCTATAAATGATGCTAGTTGACTGCATAAAAGGGTTAAAACCGACATTAATCTGATGCTTGTCTTGAGTCGAGTAGATAACACCTGATTCACCATTAGCTATTTGGTGTTCTTCTTTGTTGACAATCTTGTAATGAGCTTGAATAGCTGCTTCAAGTCTTTCTCTAGCAGAGTCCATGGTGACAGGATAGGTTGCTAGCTCAACGGAGTCATTGGCTTGTAGCTGTTCCATGACCTGATCGTCGATTGTAACGTTTGTCATTAATTCATGAGCAGAGACACTGCTTAGAGGCCAAGCCAGGATGACAAGTGCCAACATTATGGATTTTAAGTGTTTCATAGTAGCCTCCTATTTTAGTAATGAGTGCCCAAGTCAAAGGGCATAGAGCGTCCTGTTTATACGAAAGGGCCTGTTTTCCCAATTTAGAAAGGCCTTTCATCTATAGTATAGACCATTTCGATTCTCTAGGTCAATCATTAGAATCGGGATAAATAATCATCTTAATGGTTAAATAACTAAAAGAATCATATTTTTATAATTGTTTGTTTCATGAAAATAACCATTTTACCTAAAAGCAAGAAGGGCTTCAAATTGGCTATAAATCAAAATTTCTTGATAAATATTTGGATATGGGCTTTCTCAAAAAAATATTTGTCCTGACATATATTTTTGTCATTGGCTCCAAAAAAGTGTATACTAGTAAGTGAATCAAGGGGGTAAGGTGATGAAGGAAGTTATCGCTCATCTTATTAAGACTAAACGTCAAGCTCAGGGGATGACACAACGTGCTTTGGCTCAGGGGATTTGCACCCAGGCGGTTATCAGTAAGATTGAAAAGGGCACCGTCATGCCATCGGTTGAATTATTCGCTAAACTAAGTAGTCGACTGGCTTTAAGCCAAGAGGAAATCAATCAACTATTTCATGTGCGTAATCTAGCCCAACAAACCATTTTCAACCAAGAGATGCGACGGATTTTGGAGCAGCGAGATTATAAGGCCTTAGAGGTGGTCCTAAACCGTCTCGACCCGACGCAATTAGCGGGGGATGATGTCTATTATTATCAGTGGTTGCAGGCAGTTAATGACTATTCCTTAAGTCAGGATGTTGAAAGCTACCGTTCACGCTTGATGAAGCTTTTGGATCAAGTGGCGGGTCTGCCGGCGCTCTATTGCCAAGTGCTAGCAAGCATGGGCTTATTGAATATGGATTTAGAAGCCTATCAAGTAGCGCGTTCTTACTATGAATCGATACTGGTTCGATTAGATAGCTTAGAAGATTGTCGTTTCAAAATGCGAGTCTATTATCGTTTAGCAGAGATTTGCTTAGCCATGAATGATCAGGAGGCAGCCTATCACTATTATTCTGAGGCTTTGGAAGTAGCCAAAGCGGCGGAATCCTTCTATCTCTTAGGTCTAACTTATCTTGGTCTGACAAAACTCTTAGAAAATCAAGTCATGATAGAGGAGGCAAGAATTGCTTGTCAAAAGGCACTACAAGTCTTTGAATTGGAAGGGGCAGAATCCGGCGCCAATCAGGCGCGTTGGGTCCTCAATCGACTCAAGAACCAAAATTAAAAATAGAATAGTTAGCTCAGCGCAATTTATAGGGACGGAACTAAGCTTCCGTCCTTATTTTATTACGGAGATTTACATTCTGAATGCGATGTAAGCGGCTAAAAAAATGGCTTGGGAAGGTCCAAAAAAAGATTGAAATACGCACAATCTAGCTCATGCAGTTAACAAAAGTTAACAAGTTGTGCGATTTTACCGGAAAAAATTAAAATCATCTTGAAAATTCGTGAAGATGGGAATATGATGTAGTTGTAAACCTTTTCTTAAAGGTAATACAAGTCAGAAAGGAGGGATTACAATGGCAGACTATCGCGCTAACAGCGATGAGGATTATGATGCTGGCTTCCTGATCCAATTGATTGAGGCAGATTATGGTAGCCAGAAGGAACGGGCCCAACGTTATGGGATTGACCGCTCCCTCTTAAACCGCATTATCTGCGGCCACTATAAGCCGCGGCGACGCGTGGCCTTGCGTTTGGCCCTGGGTCTCAATCTGGATAATGACGCCTTCGTTCGTATCTTCTACCACCAATTATGGTTGCGTGAGCATCCTGAAGCGGCAGAAGACAGCAGTCGACGCTGATTCCATCATTTCAGAGAAGATATCGAGCCGTGACCCGGTGGCCACGTCCTCAACTAGCCAAGCGGCTGGCGCTCGATAGCAAGCACAGTTGTCACCTATAGGGGGAATACTTATGGCAACGAATGTTAACAAAAATACAAACAAAGCAAATTCTCTGTCACCACAAGATGTCCAAACGGTCCTAGCGGCCCTCATGAAATTGGCCAGCGACCGTCCCGCCCTGGAGAGCCGGCCAGAACCAGTTATTCTACCGGCCGTCGCCGAAGGCCTGGCTTCTATTCGCCGTCAGTGCCTGAGGGACTGGTTGGGCGGACCTCAAGCCCCAGCCTATCTCAATGAAGGGCTGCGTTACCGACTCTTCCACCAGGCCCAACGCGACTTCAAACTCCAGTTCGAGGTCAGTCGCTTCGACATGATCCGCCAAGGCGACAAGCAAGCTGCCCTGGATTTCTGGGCCAAATGGCAACCTGCCACTGCCCTGCGTCAGGCCATCCAAGCCTGCAATGAGAGAGAGGGGCAGGACCTATGAGCCTCAAACGCGTCGTCGATACCCGCTTCTGGAATCAAGTAGACGTTATGGAACGCTATTCCTCCCAGGACAAGCTCTTTGCCTTATATCTCATGACCTGTCCGCGTTCGACACAGCTGGGCATCTATTCTCTGCCTAAGCGGGTCATTGCCTTCGATATGAGTTTGGACGATGACCAGGTGGGACAGCTCCTGGCCCGCTTTCAAGACGATTATCAGGTCATCGCCTATTCCGACCAGACCCAGGAAGTGGCCATTCTGGACTTTCTCACCTATAGCCTAGTCAAAGGCGGCCAGCCGGTCGAGCGCCTGCTGCGCAACCAGGCCGAAGATGTCCGCGATAGCCAACTTCTAGTCAAGGTCTTCCAGCACCTAGCTAATTATTATGAGCACAGCCACCGCCTAATCGACCAGCTGTCCCAGGAGGTCCTAGCCACCGAACTTAAGCGCCGCCAGGAGTTAGGCAGTGAGGGGGAAGGGGTGACTAGTTTGAGTCAGGGGACGCAGTTAGGCAGCTTGAGTCAGGGGACTCATGGGGATTCAAGCCGCCTAGGCTCTAGTGACCTCCATAATCAAGATCCTAATCAGAAAGACAATCAGATTCATAAAGAGAATCAGAGTCATAATCACAAACAGAATCAGAATCATAATTCGGCGTCCAAGCTGGACCCTGATTCGGAGGGCAAATCACTAGCCAGTCAGTTCATGACTGATTCAGACCTGACAAAGGGACGCAACAGCGAATCAGCCTTAAGCCTGTCAATGATTAGCTTGGATAGCGCCGCTAGCCAGCAACCCTTTGGACAGGCCATCAAGCTACCAGACCAGAGCTTCAGCCAGACCCTAGCCCGGGCCCAGTCCCTGACCAGTAAGCCAGGCCAGTCTCAGGCGGGCCTTAGCCAGCAGACCATGGATCAATTCGTCCGGGTGGAGCGCGACATGGCCAAGCTACGGCCCTTTTATGAGCGCTACTTTGGGCCCATGACTGGGGCGGAAAGCTTGCAATTTCGGAACTGGCTGGATAAGATTGGTTATTGGCCCGTCATTGAAGCCATCGAGCAGGCCCATCGTCGCCAGGCCAAGAAGCCCTTTGCCTATATTAGCACCATCTGCCAGCAGGCCAGCAAGGTCTAGCGCACCCTCGGCATCCACTATGAGGAGGGGAAATCAGGTCCCGTAGCTCCAGGCCGACGGACCTTTCCAGACAAATCAAAACAACCGCCTGCGTCAACAAGCGGTTGTTCAGTCGAACTAGTGGGGTCAGTCTTAGTTTAACACAGGACGCGCCCCAATAGGTGACTGATTAAGCACAATTATCATGGCGCCTGACTAGCCTTGCCCAGGCTTGGCCTCATCCCTTAGGGTGAAATCGGGATGAGGAGTGTGGGCTGACTGGCGGCGCCCCAAGAGGTGAAACCATGCTGACACAAGACCAGACGCTGGATCAAACAGCGCTCGTCGAACAGTATGGTGGGGTCATACACTATGTATTACATTCGCAAGGTTACTACCGCGGCCATCCCGACTATGAGGACTTCTATCAGGAACTCTACCTCAAGCTCTGGGACCTGGCCCAGAAATTTAAGGGCCAGCCCCTAGAGGATCAGAGTCGCAGCCGCTTCGTTGGCTATGTTAAGCCGGCCCTGCGCTACTATCTCTGGGATTTGGCCCAGGCCGCTAGCCTCCGGCGCAGTCGCGAGCCCTTAGGTTTATTGGCAAATGGCGGCGGGGCTGAGCCCGATTCGGAGCTGGTGGCTGATTTGCTGGCTCAGGATTTGAAACGGTCGGAGACGGGCGCCTGGCAAGCCCAGCAGGGCGGGACCCAGGAGTCTAGTCAGGGGGCGGACGCCTTCTTAGCTGTTGCTCGGTCGCGCTTGTCTGATAGAGAGGCAGACTTTCTGACTTTCTTGTTAGATCCGCGCCTGACCGATACCGCCAAAGCCCGCCAACTCGGCATCAGCCTCAGCTCCTACGACGACCGCCGCACCCGCCTAGCCACTAAGCTATGGGATCTGAAGGCTTTGTTGAAAGGGGAGGGGTAGCGGCACGAACTTTTCGGGGCATTTATCCGGAATTCAGCCTTTTTCCGGGAAGCTAGTGGTCCACTCTTTAGAGTGGACCACTAGCTCGCGCTTTTTCGAGGCATTTGCCGGAATTCAGCCATTTCCCGGGTAGCCAGTGGTCCACTCTTCAAAGTGGACCACTGGCTCGCGTTATTTCGAGGCAAAAGCCCGGAATTCTGCCTTTTTCCAGGTAGCTAGTGGTCCACTCTCCAAAGTGGACCACTGGCTCACGATATTTCGGGGCTTTTGCCTGATTTCTGCCTTTTTCCAGGAAGCTAGTGGACCACTCTTTCGAGTGGACCACTAGCTCGCGACTTTTCGGGGTTTTTGCCTGATTTCTGCCTTTTTCTGAGTAGCTAGTGGTCCACTCTTGAAAGTGGACCACTAGCTCACGCTTTTTCGGGACTTTTGCCGGAATTCCGCCTTTTTCTGAGTAGCTAGTGGACCACTCTTGAAAGTGGACCACTGGCTAGCCCCAAAACAAGGCACCAGCCCCCATCCCGCCCCAAACAAAAAGCACTGCACCCCTTGATGGGGTGCAGTGCTTTTGCTTTATTTGCCTATAGTATCTGTGGCTTGATATTGCGCACCTTGAGGGCGCGGATGACGCGGCCGTACTGGCGTTGGGCGATGCCTAGGGAGTAGCCGCCTTCCACTGTCAGGGTGTGCAGCATGGGATTGTAGCTGACCACCTTGTCCAGGTTAACAATTTCAGAGCGGCTAATGGCCATGAAGGGTTCAGCCAGCTCATCGACTAGTTCTTTCATCGAATGGTAGAACTGATAGCGGGCATTGACGCCGACCACCTCAACGGTATGGGCCTGGGGAAGGGTGGCGAAGAAGCGAATCTTATCGTAGCTGAGGCTAATCTGGCTCTTACCTTGCTTGAAGGTGAAGACTTGCTTGGCCTGGCCATTGAGACTGCGCCAGTTGTTGATAGTGTCTAGGCACTCCTTGACGCGTTGGGACATGTCGTCCATGTCATCCTTAGGAATGAAATCCAAAGCCTGAACCTTATAGCGCAGGGACAGGGGCAGGTAGTCTTCCTTGGTCGTAACGAAAATAATCTTAGCGCCATCGTCATATTGGCGGATCTGCCGCGCAATATCCATACCAGTAAGCTCATGCTGCAGGTCAATATCCAGGAAGAAGACGGCATTTCCCCGCCGATTGGTCCAGCTATTCAGGAGCTTGTCCGGGTCACCTGTCACACAGGCCAACTCCATGGGATAATCTTCAATCATGACATAGCGTTCAATCAGATCCGCTAGCCACTGGCGCTGCTTGGGGTTGTCCTCGCAAATATAGATTGGGAATTTGAAGTCTGTCATGGGACTAGCAACTCCTTCCGAATGAGTAAATGTTGGGTGAAGCGTTCGTTAGCAAATTGAGTGGTCAGTTGGAACTGACTTTCTCGCGCTAATTCTAAGGCGTTGCTCAGGCCCAACCCTCGGCCACTGCCCTTAGTGGAGTAGCCGGCTTCCAGGAGCTTGTTGAGGTCACCTGGGTCTTCTTGGCAGTCATTTTCAATAATCAGGTGAACATCGCCAAGGTCTTCGAAGACCGCCAAGGTCAGCTTGCCACCCTCCTGATTGCTTAGGGCTTCAATGGCATTGTCCAAGAGAATCCCGATAATACGCACCAAGTAGATGGGATTGCGCTCAACATTGAGGTGGAGGTCATCTGGCACTTCAATGCTGAGGTCTATGCCATTAGTCCCGGCAAAGGCCAACTTGGTGAAGAGCAGATTGCGGACATCCGGACTTTGAATCTTGGACAGACGACTGAGTTCTAGGCCTAGCTGGTCGGTCATGACTTGGGTGGGTTGGATATGCTGATGGAAATAATTCGCCAGCCCCTGCCATTCCTGGTCGCGAATGTAGCCTTCCAGAGTTAGCAGAATATTCTTATAGTCATGACGAAACTTGCGCATCTCCTGGTACTGATCCGCCATCATGCTAGAGAAGGCCTGACTCACCTTAAACTGCTCCTTCTCACGGGCGACTTCTTGGGATTGGTTCATAGCATGGTTGAAGAAAACAATGGATAAAATAGATAAGATAGGCAAGACCACGAAGGGGCTGAAATGAAGAAGCGTCTGAGCTGGACTTGCGTCATACATTTCGGTAATGGTTAGGGCCAAATCGCTATAAATAAAGAAGAAGTAAAGAGAAAGCTGAATCGGGATAATCCAGAAACTGAGCCGATTGAACTGGTTCTGACAATACTTATAAAAGGACATTTCAAGGCGAGTCAACAAGATAATAAGAATGAGCGAGATGATGAGAGAAACGATAAGCTCAGTTTCGATAGATTCTATCTGGATATTTGAGAGAAAGAAGTCCTGAATAAAACCATCGAGTTTGAGGTTGATATAGGGGAGCGTAGCAAAAATGGTCGCTTTTACCATGGCATTGGTCTTATCATCACTAGGCTCGATTAGGGCGCCAGTCAGCAAAACAACAAATATAACTAGCTGCGAAACATAGGTAGGAAAACCAAAGATAGAAAATGAATAAGAAATCAAAATCACTGCCATGCTATAAAAAAAGGACATAGGCCAATTTTTAAGAGGATTTCGCTGAGCAAATATACCGATTAGTGTGTGGTAAGATTCACTTAGATTGATAAGAAGCTCCATAGAGTAGCTACCTCCATTGAATAATCTAATAATAAGTCATCGAAAATGACGAAAAAACTATCGAAAATGACGAGTAGTCATCGAAAATGATGGACAAAACGTCGAAAATGATGACTTGTCATCGAAAATGATGTTTTGAACATCGCTTTTGATGTTTTGCAATCGAAAATGACGATTTCAACATCGATTTTGAAGACTTCGAACAATTTCTGATAGTTCTATTATATAGTTAATTTAGTCAAAGAACAAGGAGTGATTATGACAATGAAAAAAACAGTACTACTCGCATTGTTGGGGCTTCAACTGTTAGCTGTAAGTAACATATCAGCTCATGAGTTGAATCATCCTAATACAGAAAATGAAGTTGGATATACATCATTTTTTAAGATGCCATATCGAAGAATTTTTAAGAACTATCCGCCATCTAAATATGGCGGAATGAGACTAGTACTAGTTAAAAGATGTGGAGATGGGGGATACTACGGGACATACATTTAACATTTTATATTATAGCTAAAATAAATATAGAGGAGAAAAGAAAATGAACAAGAAATTATTTTTATGTGGTGCAGCATTAGTAGCAATTTTAGCAACAGAACAAGCAGTTAAAGCTGAGGAAGTAACTGAAGCTCAATCTGCACCAACAGTTGAATTAGTCGAAAAAGTAAAACCTATTGAGTCAACTCTAAGTCAAGCGCCTCAAGCTCCAGAGACAGCAAAAGTTGAAGCAGCCCCAACTGCTAAGCTAGGGAGTGTGGCCGAAGAAAAAGCGCCAGAGGATAAGAAAGTACCAGACGATAAGAAGACAGAAGAAACTAAGGTCCAAGAGTCTTCCGAAGCCGAAGCGAAACCTACTACCAATGAAGACAAAGTATCAGAGCCAGCTTCAAGCCAAGAAGCCAAGGAAGATGCGAAGAAAGAGGCTAATGAAGAAGCCAAACAAGCAGACAAGAAAGAAAAAGAAGATAAAGGCTACACTGGCTTCAAGACTCGCGGAGAGGCGGCACAGTATCACCAAGTAAAATCAGGAGACTCTCTATGGGCGATTGCGAACCTCTATAAGATTACCTTGGATGAGCTGCTTAAATATAACAACTTCTCATCATTAAGTACAATGATCCATCCGGGAGATAAGCTAGTTGTGAAACCAGGCAAGCCTGCTGCTAGCACGCCATCTAATGACAATAATCCAGCAAGTGGAAGCAATAATTATACACCTGACACTACTCATACAATTCAATCAGGTGATTCTCTCTGGCTGTTATCACAACGTTACGGAGTGACGCTTGACGATTTGGTTAAGTGGAATGGCTTCAGCTCATATCGTGATATGATTCATCCAGGGCAACAAATTATCGTTAAGAAGGGCTATGGTAATTCTGGCAAGGCAACCCCAGCGCCAGCAAAACCACAACCTACTACACCATCAACTTTGGATGCTAGACGTCAGAAAGTCATTGAAGTAGCTAAGAAGTATTTAGGTGTACCATATGTTTATGGCGGTAAGACACCAAGCGGCTTTGACTGTTCAGGTTTTGTCGGCTATGTATTCAAAGAAGCCTTAGGCATTGATATTACAACATGGACAGTTACTCAAGAACGTAAAGGGACTGAAGTCGCAATCAAAGATGCAAAACCAGGTGACCTCTTCTTCTATGGTCCTCGTGGTGGCACCGAGCATGTCTCCATCTATTTAGGTGGTAAGCAATATATTCATGCTCCTTATCCAGGCCAAGTTGTTAAGATTGCGGATATGACCTACTATATGCCAAGTTTTGCTCGTCGGATTATTCAATAATCCAATGTTTTAGGAGGATATTATCATGAAAAAAGTTGTTCATAAGCTAATGGCCTTAGCGGCTCTTGTGGGGATGGGTTTGCCAGTTGTGCAAGCCCAGGCCCAAGAACAGCCTAATGTATTACCAGTTGTGAGTCTTGTACCCAAAGATGCAACGCCAAGAATCGGGCGCAATGCCTTAGTCAAGATTAACTTAGTAGGTGCCGATAATGTCGTTCATAAGTCGCTCTATTACACTAGCTTCAACACGGTGGATATTACCTTAGGCCAAGTTGCTAGCTTGCTAGGGTCAAGTTATGACATTGAATTAGCACCACAAAATGTGCAAACAGACACCCATCTCAAGAATTATGTGACGGATCATGGCGAGTTCTACGGAAGTTACTTAGCAGCTAATTTTGTTCTTAAGAACCCAGATCAAGTTCCAGTAGAAAAAGCTGAAGAACCTGTTATCTATCCTGTTACCGTATTGGAAGAAAAAGGAGCAGACCTATTCTATGAACAATTAGTGACAGTAGATGTTAAGGACCAAGCAGGGACTGACTTAGCTACCACCCATTACTTAATTAATAGTGATAGCACAGAATCTCCAGTTGACTTAGCGGCAGCTAGCTTTACCAAGGAGCACCCTGAGTATCAAGTGGATGCGCAAACTGCCCAGCTACAAGGGAGCGTCAACCGTCAGCAACTAGAGGAAGTCCTTACGAGTCTAGGGACTGTTAATGTCTTCCGTAGCCACTATGTCTTAACGGCGGTCCAAGCTACCAAGCCTCAAGTAGCAGCAGCTGAGCCAGCAGCTCAATCATCAGCCGCAACCGTAAGTAGCCAAGTAAGCCAAAGTCAAGAAGCGACTTCATCTGCGCAAGCCAAAGAAAATAAGGCAGAAAAACCAGCTCCAAGCAAGAAAGAAGAGAAGATTGATAAAGTTAAGAAAGAAATTAGTCAATCTCCAAGTAAGAAGGTTGACGCTCCAACTAATCTAGCTAAGAAAGATGGTCAGTCAGAGAAAGCTAACAAAGCAACCCAAAGCCCAGCTCCAGTAGCTGCGACCACACCAAGCAACAAGATTGGCAGACAGTTGCCAAATACAGGTGAAGTCCATATTGGAATTATCTCAATTGTTTCCCTTGGATTAACGCTGATTGGTTTATTAATCGTCTTGGCAGAAAAACGCCGTTTAAGAAGATAGACTTATGAACGTGATAGAAAGGTTGTCAGTAAGTATGCAGAATAAAATATTCAAATTTACCTTAGTCGCAGCATTTTCTTGTCTTCAATAATAGCTTATCTACAAGTCTACGACACTTTTGTGCTAAATAAGTAATAAGGTTATTAATTTATTATACTTCTAAACCCCCAGATAACTTTTCTGAGGGTTTTTCTCATAAAACATCAAATTCGACGATTTTTAATCGATTTTGATGACTTTGCCCCATTTTGCTGGCCCAAGGCTTATACTGTAGTCAAGAAAAAGAAAAGGAGAGACCTACCATGAAAGCAATTATTAAAAAGAGTATTACATTATTAGCAGCCGTGAGCCTGGCTTTGCCATTGGCACCAGTGCCGGTTGCCCAAGCGCAAGAGACCTTATCCGTTGTCAACCTCATGCCTAAGGCGGACGAGACAGCTTCCGAGAAGGGGCTAGTCAAGATTCATTTAGTCGACAAGGACGGCAAGGTCCACAAGACCCTCTACTATACTAGCGTCAATACAGGAGACGTGACCTTTAACCAAATCTATGACTTGCTTAAGGGCACTTATAAGATTGAGCGCGTCCCTCAGAATATCAAGACTGATACGGCTAAGAAGCACTATGTCACAGACAAGGGCGAGTTTGACGGCCATACTTTTGAAGCCAACTTTGTCTTGGAAGCTGCCGACAGCCTGCCGGTAGAGGAAGCCCAAGAACCTAAGACTTACGCCGTGACCGAGTTGCCTAAGCACAACCCTCTTTTAGACGCCCAACTGATGACGGTTAAGGTTCAAGATGACAAGCAAGCAGTCTCCGAAACCAGCCACTACCTGGTTAACAGCGAGACCAGCCAGTCTCCCTTCGATATGGCGGCCCAAGCTTTCGTCAAAGCCCATCCCGACTACAAAGTCGACGCCAGCCAAGCTCAACAAGTTGGCCAAACCAACCCAGACGCCAAGGAAGAGGTCCAAACCAACCTGGGCACCTTCAAGGTCTACCGCTCCAACTATGTGCTGACCGCTGTGGCGGCCGGGCAAGCAGGGCAGGCTAGTCAAGCAAGCCAGTCTAGTCAGGCTGCCAATAGCCAAAGCCAAGAAAGCAAGGCACCAGCTGCGAGCCAAGCATCTGGCAACAACCAAACTTCCGGCAACAACCAAGGTGCTGCCGCAAGCCAGTCTTCAGCTGCGAGTCAGTCTTCTGCTGCGAGCCAGGCTTCAGCTACTAGCCAAGCACCAGCCGCCAACCAATCTTCCGGCGCGAGCCAAAGCTCATCAGCCAGCCAAGCGACTAAGGAGTCTAAAGAGCCAGGCGTTCGCTATGACCGTAATGGCCGCCGCCTCCCAAGCACTGGTGAAGCCTCCTCAATCCTTTCCCTCTTCATCATCGGCCTCCTAATCGTGTCCGGCATCTGGATCGCCTACACCGAACACCGCAAACAATCCCGTTAACAGCAAACAGCCCTGCCATTTTAGTGGCAGGGCTTCTTTTGTGTTTTGGAAAAAGGGAGCGTGGCGCCGGCTGCCTAAAAAGATAGATTCCGCCAGAGCTAGTGGTCCACTCGGTCGAGTGGACCACTAGCGCGCCTCGAAAGCGGCCTCTAGCCCCCAAAAAGGCAGAAAAAGCCGGAGCCAGTGGTCCACTCGGACGAGTGGACCACTAGCGCACCCTGAAAGTAGCCTCTAGCCCCCAAAAAGGCAGAAAAAGCCGGAGCCAGTGGTCCACTCGGACGAGTGGACCACTGGCGCGCCCTGAAAGTAGCCTCCAGCCCCCAAAAAGGCAGAAAAAGCTGGAGCTAGTGGTCCATTCGGACGAGTGGACCACTAGCGCGCCTCGAAAGTAGCCTCCAGCCCCTAAAAAGTTAGAAAAGGCCGGACCACTAGCGCGCCACCAACCCCTTTACCAGTTAGTAAAGTCTAGTACCTTCCCAAAGATATCGCGGATTTCTTGGGGGGATTCTTTGGCGCCGCTGCTGACCCAGAGGTTGATGATGCCTTCGACTAGGCTGAGGACGCATTCCAGGGCGTATTTTTGATTAATAGGGAAGTTGCGGCCTAGAAAGGCCTGCAAATCGGCTGGGTCTTCGCGCCGGAAGAGTTGCAGCATGAATTCGCGGATGGTGGCCTTGAAATTGAGATAGTTGCTCTGGGAGAGGGCGTAGATGAAGTCGTAATTTTCCTTAATATACTCCAGGACTAGCACCAGGTGGACATTGTGCTCCTGATTTTCAATGAAGAAAGTGCGCAGTTGGGTCAGGGTCTCTTCCTTGAGTTGCTCCATGAGGTCGAACTTGTCCTGGTAGTGCAGGTAGAAAGTGCCGCGGTTAATGCCGGCCCGCTGGCAGAGTTGGCGGACGGTCAGCTGCTCGAAGCCTACTTCTTGTAGGAGCTGGGTTAGGGCCGTTTTGATGGCAGCCTTGGTTTGGGTTTGGCGTTTTTGAGTCATAGGCCCTCCTTAAATAGACACTCTGTTGATTTTTGCTTATTGTCTTAGCCTTCCGTCTATTTTATAATAAAAGCAGAGATAAATCAACACCTGTCAATTTAACCACCTCAGGCAGGAGAAAGGACGTGACCGCATGGCCTATATTGAAGTAAAAGATTGTTGTAAATACTTTCCATCGGGTCAGGGGCAAATTACAGCCAACAAAGACCTGAATTTTGACATCCAGCAGGGCGAGTTGGTCATCATACTAGGAGCTTCCGGCGCCGGCAAGTCTACCCTACTCAACATTCTGGGGGGCATGGACACGGCCAGCCAGGGGGAGATTTGGATTGACGGCCAGAACATCGCCGCCTACAGCAGCCACCAGCGGACCGACTACCGCCGCTATGACGTGGGCTTCGTCTTCCAGTTCTATAATCTGGTGCCCAATCTGACCGCGCTGGAAAATGTCGAGCTAGCCGCGGAAATCGTGCCCCATGCCATGGATCCAGCTCAGGCCCTGGCTGCCGTGGGTCTCAGCCACCGACTGGATAATTTTCCGGCCCAGCTATCGGGGGGCGAGCAACAACGGGTGTCCATCGCCCGCGCCCTAGCCAAGAAGCCCAAGCTCCTGCTCTGTGACGAGCCGACCGGGGCCCTGGACTACCAGACCGGCAAGCAGGTCCTGCAGATTCTTCAGGACATGTCCCGCCAGGAGGGGGCCACGGTCATTATCGTCACCCACAATGGGGCCCTGGCGCCTATCGCCGATCGGGTCATCCGCCTACACGACGCCCAAATTCAGTCGATCACGGTCAACGACCAGCCGCAAAATATTGGGGACTTGGAGTACTAGAAGGTGGGGAAAGGAAAGGGCTGGCGGCTGGCTCTGCGGAGCGGGGCGCTTTGAGCCTGCCGGGTCAGCGACTTGAGCCTGTCAGCCACCCCACAAAAATAATTGACTAACATCTCTATCCAAAAGGAGGTCAGCCCATGACCAAGTCAACACTTTTCAAAGAATTCTGGCGTAGCCTTGGTCAGACCAAGGGGCGCTTCCTATCCATCGTATGCCTCATGATGCTGGGGTCCTTTGCCCTAGTGGGCTTGCAGGCTGCACCGCCGGACATCACCCAAACGGCCAGTGCCTACCTAGAGGGCTTGCGGGTTCAGGACCTGACCGTCCTGTCCGACTATGGCCTATCCCAAGCAGATATGGAGGAGCTGGCCCAGCTGTCGGGTGCCCAGGTCGAAGGGGGCTATCTGACCGACGTGGTGCTGGACCAGACACCTGAAGCCTGGCGGATCTTCAGCTTGACCCAGGACTTGGCCCACTATCATTTAGTAGCCGGCCGCCTGCCTCAAGCCTCGGGGGAAATTGCCCTTTTAAGCAGCCTGCAAGGCCGCTTTCAGCTAGGCGATACCGTCAAGCTAAAGGAGTCCGGCAATGCCAAAGCCATGCTCAAGCAGACGACCTTTACCATTACCGGCTTCGTCAACTCAGGCGAGCTGGGCAACCAGGTCCTCTTCGGTCCTTCAACGGCCGGCAGTGGGACCCTGGCTGGCTACGGGGTGGTGACGGCCCAGGACTTTGACAGTCCGGTCTACACTCTGGCCCGCCTGCGCTATGACGATTTGGCCGGGCTCAATGCCTATCAGGCCCGCTACTGGCAATTGGTGGACCAGCACCAGGCTGACTTGGAGGCTCTCCTAGCCGATAACAGCGCCGCCCGTTTGGCCCAAGTCCAATCCCAGGTCCAAAGCCAAATCGACCAGGGCCAGTCCGACCTAGATTCGGCCTCAGAGGCCCTGGCCTCAGGCTCCAGCCAGCTAGCCTCGGCTGAAAGCCAGTGGGCGGACCAGTCGTCTGCCTTGGACCAAGCGGCCAGCCAGTGGGCTAGCCAGGATGAAACTTTGACCCAGGGCCAAGGCCAACTAGCCAGCGCCCAAGCCGCCTTAGCCCAGGCCAAGGCCCAACTGGAAAGCGGGGCAGCCGCCCTGACCAGTGGCCAGGCCAATTTGACGGCCAAGGCCCAGGAACTGGCCCAAGCCAAGTCCCAATTAGACGCCGCCAAGAGCCAGCTGGACAGCCAGGCTCAAACCCTAGCCAGCCAGAGCCAGGCCTTGGCTGACGGCCAAGCCAAACTAGCCGCCGGTCAGCAGGCCCTGGCCGCCCAAGAAGAGGCCCTGCGCCAAGCCGGCCAGGACCCGGACGCCCAGCCGGACATTCAGGCCGCCCGCCAGGCTCTAGCTGATCAGGCCCAGACCCTGGCCAGCGCCAAAAGCCAACTTGAAGCCGGCCAAACCCAGTGGCAAGCCGCCAATACTAGCTACCAAGAAGGGCTGGCCCGCTACCAAGCAGGCGCCGCGGCCCTTGCCACGGGTCAGGCTCAATATGACAGTCAGGCTGTCAACTATCAAGCAGGCTTAAGCCAATACCAAGCCGGCCAGGCCCAATTGGCCAGCCAGTCGGCGACCGCCCAAGCCGGGGCCCAGGCCCTAGAGTCGGCTAGCCAGGAAATCAGCAGTGGCCAGGAAGCTCTGGCGTCTGCCCGCCAGGAGCTGGATGACCAGCAGGCTCAATTTGCCAGCAAGGAAGCGGAGGCCCAAGCCTCTCTCAAGGAAGGCCAGGCCGACCTTGACCGGGCCCAAGATGCCCTGGCCGGCCTGGTTACGCCTAAGTACCGGGTTTACAGCCGCCAGACCTATCCGGGCGATGTCGAGTTCTATACCAGCAAGCTGCGGACCGAGGGTATGGCCAATGTGGGCAATGTCTTCCCCGTGGTGCTCTACCTAGTGGCCGCCCTGGTGACCCTCACCACCATGACCCGCTTTATGAGCGAGGAAAGGTTGAAGGCCGGTCTCCTGCAAGCCCTGGGTTATGGCTCTGGCGATATCCTAGCCAAATACCTACTCTATGGCCTCCTGTCTAGTGGCCTAGGCGCCGTCTTGGGCATTGTGGCCGGAACCTATGGCCTGCCTTATGTCTTGGGCCATACGCTCTTTGCCACCTCGACCTATCCGCCTATTCAACTGCATTTCTACTGGCCGCTTGCGGCTCTGGCCCTGGGCCTGTCCTTCCTGTCCAGCCTGCTGCCTATCTGGTGGGTGGCCCGGCGCGAACTGGCTGAAACGCCAGCCCAGCTCCTGCTGCCTAAGCCACCGGCGCGCGGCAGCCGCATCTTGCTGGAGTGGGTGACCTGGTTCTGGCGCCGCCTAACCTTCACCCAGAAGGTGACAGCCCGCAACATCTTCCGCTACAAACAACGCATGCTCATGACTATCCTGGGGGTGGCCGGCTCGGTGGCCTTGCTCTTCGCGGGCCTGGGCATCTCCTCTTCCTTTGCCGGCATCACCGAGCGGCAATTTGACCAGCTGGTGGGCTATGACCTGATCGTGGCCCGTCAGCAGCATGTCAATGCCTCCCAGGAAAGCGACTTAGCCTCTGCCCTGGCTCAGGCTGACCTGGCTCAGACCCTGGACATTCAGCTGCAAACGGGTCGCCAGCACTTGCCTGGCTTCAAGGATCAGCAGGAAGTGACCATTATGGTGGCGCCTGATGGTGGCTTTGGCCAGCTCATGACCTTCTATGATGCCTATAGCCATGATCGCTTGGACCTGCCCGACCGGGGTGCCCTGATTAGCCAGAAAATGGCGGAGAAAGCCGGTCTTAAGGTAGGCGACCGCCTGACCCTGGAAGACCCCGACGGTCAGCCGGTCAGTGTAACGGTGGCGGGCATTGTCGAGCTTTATGCCGGCCACAGTGTCTACCTGAGCCGGACTGCCTATGAAGCCGCCTATGGCAAATCCTGGGCAGCCAACGCCCATTTGGTCCAGCTGACGCCTGAAGCCAAAGGCGACCTGGCTAAGGTCAGCGCCCGCTTTATGGATTTGAGCGGCGTGCGCTCGGTCATTCAGAACAGCGGCATCCGCCACCAAATCCAGGTGACAGTCGATTCCCTTGCCCTAGTCATGCAGATTTTGACCCTGGTTTCCGTCCTGCTGGCCGCCGTCATCCTCTATAATTTGACGACGATTAATGTGGCCGAGCGGATTCGGGAGCTGTCTACCATTAAGGTTCTGGGCTTCCACAATCGCGAAGTCACCCGCTACATCTACCGCGAGACCGTAGCCCTGTCCCTAGTCGGCATCCTCTTTGGCCTGGCCGGCGGCTGGGTCCTGCACCGCTATTTGCTGGGGCGCATCTCGGCAGATTTCGTCCAATTCAACCAAAATGTCGCCTGGACCGTCTACCTGACCCCAGTTGTGGCCATCCTTCTGATTCTAGCTGCCCTGGGCTGGCTAGTAGACCGCCAACTCCGCCAAGTCGACATGCTAGAAGCCCTGAAATCAGTAGATTAGTATAGAAGCAAAAGCCTTCCCTGATGGGAAGGCTTTTTTGTGTGGGCTTAGGACGAAATTGGGAGAAAAGTCAGGAGCCAGTGGTCCACTCCGTCGAGTGGACCACTAGCTAGGTCGGAAACTAAGGAAAAGGGCAGGAATCGGGTGATTTGCTAGGAGCCAGTGGTCCACTTTTTCGAGTGGACCACTGGCTGGGCCGGAAACTAAGGAAAAGGGCAGAAACCGGGAGCTTTGCCAGGAGCTAGTGGACCACTTTGAAGAGTGGACCACTGGCTAGGCCGAGAACTGAGGAAAAGGGCAGGAATCGGGGTTATGTCAGGAGCTAGTGGTCCACTTTGGAGAGTGGCCCACTGGCTGGGCTGGAAACTGAGGAAAAGGGCAGAAATGGGGAGCTTTGTCAGGAGCTAGTGGCCCACTTTGGAGAGTGGACCACTGGCTAGGCCGGAAACTGGGGAAAAGGGCCGAAATGGGGAGCTTTGTCATGAGCTAGTGGTCCACTTTGGAGAGTGGACCACTGGCTGGGTCGGAAACTGGGGAAAAGGTCAGAAATCGGGTGATTTGTCAGGAGCTAGTGGTCCACTGGCTAAGCCGGGAATTGGGGAAAAGGGCAGGAATCGGGGGTTTGTCAGGAGCTAGTGGCCCACTTTGGAGAGAGTGGACCACTGGCTGGGTCTTGAACCTGGGAGAAGGGCAGAAAACCGTGAAATTTGCCAGGAACCAGGCCGGGCTCACGATAATTCTTTTCGAAAATAGGCAAGTTGTGTCTAAGTGAGCACGTAGAAAGGGGGCGCTCAGACCCTATTTATATATGTAGCTACAAATCAAAGCAAAGGAGCGAAATACAATGGCACGATCATTCGTTAAGGGCACCCTCCAAATGACCTCCATCGACGAAAACAAGAAGAAGGAAAACGTCAGCTTAGGTCATGTAGTGGCTAATGCCTCACTTGAAGATGTGACAGCGGTGCGCGATGCAGTGGGCACACTGGTTAAGCACCCAATCACTGAAACCAAAGTTACTGAAGTCTATGCCTATAACTAGGCCTAGCACCTACCCACTAAACTAGAAGAAAGGAGCCACCCACAATGGCAGAAGTAAAAACTACCAAGAAGCTAGACCTCAACTTCAAGGCTGCTGACGGCAAGTCCAAGAAGATCAGTCTAGCTCACGCCAAGGACAACTTAGATGCCAACACGGTCAAGTCCGCCATGGACACGATTGTGGCTAAGAACATCTTCGAGAAGGACAGCGTCGACCAATATGCCAGCGCCAAGAATGCCAACATGGTGACACGATCCGTAGAAGAAATCTACAAGGCAGAAAACTAAGCACCGTAGGTGCAGGGGACCCGCGGAGCGGGTCCCTTATTCATATATAAAGAAAGGAGATGAGTCGGATGAGTCTGTTAGAAATTGGAGGCTTGGCATCGGCAACGGTGGCAGTGATCACCCTGATTAGCAAGCTAGTCAACCTCATTACTGCCATCCAGAGCCTCATCCTCCGCATTGATGAGATGCAGTTAGAGATTGAGGCTAATAAGTTAGTCGTCAAGACCATTGACGACCGCCTAGCTTCAATGGATCTGCGCATAACCAAAATTGAGACCCTACTAGAAGAAAGGAAGCAAGCAAATGAACTTAAACAATAAATACTATGATGCGCTCAAGTGGCTAGTACTAATCTTCTTACCCGCCTTGGCTGTCCTAGCTTCAGGACTAGGCGACCTCTATGGCTGGGCGCTTACCAGTCAACTAGTGGCCACCATTAACCTAGTCGCCGTCTTCCTAGGCGCACTAATTCAGAAGTCCAGCCTAGACTATTGGCAGAAGGGCGGTGACGACCATGGGACAGGCCGATAAACTGATTAGAGTAGCCCAGAGCTACCTGGGCACTAGCCAATGGTCTGACGACCACCTAGCCATGGTAGATGCCTACAATTCAGTCAGCCCCATCCCAGTGGGCTATGCCGTCCAGTACAGTGACGACTGGTGCGACATCTTCGTTACCGTCTGCGGGGATGAAGCAGGCATTAGCCACCTAATCGGACGAGAGTGTGGCGTCCCACGCCATCTAGCTTGGTTCCAGGAACAAGGCATCTGGCTAGGGCAAGAATGGCCACAAGCCGGGGACATTGTCATCTTCAACTTCGATGGTGGCCCTGTCGACCACATTGGGATTGTAGAGCGAGTCCAAGCAGACGGATCCATTAGCACCCTAGAAGGCAATTACAATGGTCGAGTAGCCAGAGCCTACTATGACTGGAACCACGAGGCCATTGCGGGGTATGCCAGACCACGCTATGACCAGGACAATCAGGAGTCAGCCCCCGCATCATCGGAAGATACCTCACCTAGTGACGATCTCATCACTGCGGTAGCCTGGGATGTGATTCGGGGTGAGTATGGCAATGGGGAAGAGCGGGTCAGAGAGTTGACTGATGCGGGGTATGATTATCAGACTGTGCAGGATAGGGTTAACCAGTTACTAAACTAATACACCAAACAAAAAGCCACCTAGCGGTGGCTTTTTTCTTTTCCTACGGCAATGGGGCAATGGTCTTGACATTGGGACCGCAGAGTTATGGAACCGGGTACTCGCCGACGGACAAGGGGTGAGGGGATTAGAGAAGGGGAACTATGCTGATGCTCTAAAGTGGTTACTATTCACTTTTAGATATCATAAGTTTGATAGGACCATTATCTGATTCGAGAGTTACTATAATATCTTTAGATAATTCTATAGGTTTTCCGTCGGTTGGATTTAATACTTGGAAGATAATGTTTTTTGGTTTTGATTTATTACTGTGCTTTTCAAAGATTCTCTCAATTAAGGGTTCAAAAAATTGTCCCGAGACATAAATCGTTGCTAATAAAAAGAATATGACTATGTGATTAATAGTTTTTATTTCTCCTAAATCAAAAACCGAAGAAAATAGGGTACCAACTATAAAGTAAAATAGAAAACTGAAAAATATATAGATTAGGAAAAGGAGACCGAACTTTGTATTTGATTTTGAGGAGTACAATAGGTATTTATATCTTAAAAATATTTCTAAGTATTTTATCGAAAGTCCTCCCATTAAACCATAAACGAAGGCTAAGATAAGGATCGGGATAAGATCAGGATGGTGATTTAATGCATATGATATCTTTGTTATAAATTGGGGTACGGTTTCTAAACCAAGTGCACCATATAAGAAGGCAGCATTTATAATTACATATATGACCGAGAAGAAAGTCATAATTGCAAATGAATGCTTTTGCATAGGCTGTATTTTATCATTAACTAGAGAACTATCCAAAAATTCATTGATTATAGGTAAGTTTAAAAGTACTAGTATTATGGCGGTACTAATTGAGATTATTATCTCTATATTTTCTGTTTTTTCACCCATAGAATATCTTATTAATAGATTTGCTATTATTATCATAATCGAAATAATAATACGCTCTGAATTACTAAGTTTACACATGTTGCGTTTCATATCGATTCCTTTCAGTGAGGTGACAACCATGTTCAACCAGGAGAAACTGGTTGAAATGTATAGTAGTGTAATCCACCATATCTTGCACCGTCACGGTGTATTTTCGCATCATCAGAACTATGGCGACTACTTCAATGAGCTCTATACTAAGCTCCTTGATCTGGCCGGTAAGTTCCAGGGGGACGCGCTCGATGATGCGGAGCGCGGGCATTTCGTAGCTTATGCTAAGGCTGGCCTAGAGCGCCAATTATGGCAGTTGCTGAAGCAAGAGCGTCAGCGTAAGCGAGAAATACCTTTAGAGAATCTATGCATCCAGCAGAGTGGCGATGAAGTGGAGTCAGAGCTAACAAGAATCGACTTTCTAGCGAACGCCCGGCGCGTGCTGGAGAAGGAAGAGTACGACTTCTTGCTAGTAGTTGTTGACGATCATTGGACTGTATCTGACAAGGCCAAGATGCTCGGTATGAGCCGTAAGACCTACTATCAGAAGCGGTCTCGCATCATTAGGGCTCTGAAGGAGATGAAATAGAGTCGCTATAATTAGTATTATAAGATAGGGGAGAATTAGATACAATAGGTCACATGAAAAAAGTGCTGGGTTATTATGGGCGAAGTGTTTTGGACACACCTGACAAGAAATAAGGTGATGGTGGGGTGCGAAGAACAATTCTATATGATATAATAAGTATATATAAAATATACTATCGGGGTGTTTTATGAATAATTTGTATGATAAAGAAATAGAGCAGAAGCTAAGCGAGCTAGAGATATACGTTGAAAAAGGAGATTATAATGAATTTTTTGCAGCATACGAGGCCTTTCAACAGACAGAAGCATTTAAATTTTTAAAGAAAGGTCATCTTGAGAAGTTAGCATCTCTCAAAGAGAGAGCCATGTACAGAAAAAATTTCTTAGAAGGGATGCGTAATCTCGATAAGCTAATTAGTAATGAAGACGAAATGGAGCGTTAGCAAGCTAGTCGTTCGCCTTTTATAAAATTTTTTAGCTGGCGTCTAATTTGATAGAATAGCGATTGAACTATAATTAAAACGGAAAGTTTCGAAAAATGCTTTCCGTTTTTTTATATAGGTAACACTTTTCGTGCCACCACCCTATATATAAGTGTAGCTACAAATCAAAGCAAAGGAGCGAAATACAATGGCACGATCATTCGTTAAGGGCACCCTCCAAATGACCTCAATCGACGAGAACAAGAAGAAAACGTCAGCTTAGGTCATGCGGTGGCTATTTTCTGGCGCAAAACTTTAGCTCTAGCTTCTGGCAACTGTCACTCTCCCTTGCCATCTAGCAGAATGCCATATAGAATAGAGACGAGCAACATTTTACTGAAAACAGAGGAGGCCAAAGCATGGTTGAAGAGACAATTTCGCGCTATATGAGAGATGGCAAGTTCTATGTCCTGCCGCGCAAACAAAAAAATAGACTAGAAGTCTTTCAATATATCTATCAACACTTGCAGCAATATGCCCAGGAATTCACCGAGCCTGAGCTCAATGAGCGGATTAAGGAAGTCTACGAGGATTTCGCGACCATGCGGAGATACCTAGTGGATTACAAGTTTCTGATCCGAGATAACTATGGTAAGTCCTACCAGCTCAATCCCCAAGTAGGGCAAGCGCCTCAGACGGAGGCAGCCCATGAATTGGAAAATTAAGAATTTTTATTTGATTATGACGGTGGAGACCATTGCGGAGCAGATGTTTGTGTCCTTGACCTATCTGCTTTTGATCTACCTGGGCTACTCCATGACTGAGATTGGTCTGCTCTTGGCTACCTTTACGGCTACCACCATGGTCGCCGAGATTCCCAGTGGGATCTTGGTCGATTCTATCGGGGAGAAGAGGGTTATGTCCCTGTCCTTTCTCCTGCGGGCCATTGGCCTATTCTTCATGGCAGGAACCCGTAATATTGTCGTCTTGATCCTGACGGCTGTCTTAACCGGCTTGGCCGTCTCCCTCAGCTCTGGGACCCTGCAGTCTTGGATTGTCAATGAAATCAAGGAAGCCAATGCGCCTTACGATATCGCGCAAGTATTTTCTAACCTAAAGATTATCGGTCCATTCTTCGGCCTCCTGTCCGGCTTTGTCGGCGCGCAAATTCTGGGCAAAGACAACCCAGCCATTCCTTTCTATGTGGCATCGGCCATCTTGATCGGCTTATTGGTCTATGTGCAGCTGGTGCCCAATGTCTTCAAGCCGCGCCCGCGTCAGAACCACTGGGGCCAGATTAAGCAGGTCTACCGAGAAACCGTGGTCAACCTTATAGAAGCACTCAAAGACAGCCGCATCCTGCTCTACTTCATCATGTTTTCCATGCCGGCCGTCTTGGACCTGGGCCCGTCTAACCAGTGGCAGGTCATCCTGGGGGATGCCGTGCAGGAATACATCGTGGGCTATTATATTATCGGAATTGGCCTCTCCACCATCCTGTCCAACCTCTTCCTCAGCAAGGTCCTCTTGAAGAAAAAGATGGATATGGTGGCCTTAATTGACCGGGTCCTCCTGCTAGATGTGGTGACCCTCTTAGTGATCAGCTTCTATCTGCCGGTCTTCCCTTACTTATTCCTCTTCCATGTCTTCTTAGTAGGCATTAATGGAACGCTGATTATCACCTATATCCATGAAAAGCTGATCAAGCAGGATCACCTACGGACCTCGCTTGTGTCTTCCTTCTATTCCTTACAGGCTCTCGCGTCCAGTCTGCTCCTAACCGTCAACGGCTACCTGTCAGATCTGATCGGCATCAGCAAGACCTGGCTAGCCTTCACGCTGATCTCAATCCTAGTCTTCCTGGCCTTGCGCGGGTTGACGGCAAGGAAAGAAGAGAGCCAGGCATAGGGAGTGGGGCAAGCAATAGGGCTATATGAAGCAATCATTCAGCTAATTCACACAAAAAAAGAGAGGCACTTGTGCCTCTCTTTTATTTTGCGAAATCGAATTAGTTTTCGAGTTTTTCGCCAGCGTTTTGCAATGCTTCGCCAGCCGCGTCTTTAGCGTCTTCAGCCTTGTCAGCCGCCGCTTCAGCCACATCAGCTGCTGCGTCTTTAGCGTCTTCAGCTTTGTCAGCTGCTGCATCTGCAACGTCTTCAGCCTTGTCTTTAGCTGCGCCACCAAGTTCTTTAGCTTTTTCAACAACATCGCCAGCTACATCTTTAGCTGTTTCGAAGGCGTTACCAGCTACTTCTTTAGTTTTTTCAACAACATCACCAGCTACATCCAAGGCTTTTTCGCCAAATTCGCCAGCTTTTTTAGACAAATCTTTCAATAAATCAGACATCTTAATGTCCTCCTTTCATTTGATAATTAAATTATAGCATAAAAAAAAGTCTTAGGAAAGCGGTTTAGGAAGAAATCGGTCTAAAGACTGATTTTTTCTAATTTCTATTCACATAATTTCAAGTAAAAACAAGGGGAGTATCAAAAAATGGAACAATAAAGATTATTATAATAAGCATCCAAAAAAACAATCAAATAGGTGTTTGACAACTTCAAGAGCATTAATTATATTAAATTAGTTTTATATTTTGAAATCTAATCTGTTGATTTTATCACTTGTCCGAGAAAATTATTACAGTTGCTTTATAAATATTTCTATGATAATCTTGAAATGTAGGGCGGATGAATAGCCCTACATTTCAAATCTATAAGAAAGGAGCTAATACCATGATCTGGTCTATTATCATTGGTGGGCTTATCGGCTTAGTTGCGGGTAGCCTTACTAAAAAAGGTGGTTCAATGGGGATCGTTGCCAATGTGCTTGCTGGTTTAGTAGGTTCTTCTGTTGGTCAACATCTTCTTGGGACTTGGGGTCCAAGCCTCGCGGGAATGGCCTTAATTCCATCTGTCTTAGGTGCTGTAATCGTAGTTTCAGTAGTATCAATGTTACTCGGTAAAAACAAAGCTTAATGAGTCAACTGAACACTCAAATAGAGTACACAACAACTAAAAGAGTATAGGGAGACAATCATGTCAAGATTAAAGAAATCTCTGCTCTTCTTACTCTGTATTCCGCCATTAGTTCTATTTACTATCGTGTTGTATCGTAATCAGACCTTAGTTAATTTTGGTTGGCTGAAATCGTACCTAAACAATCTGTCTTCATTCTGGTACTATTACAACCAAACCATTTTTTGGCTAGCATTAGTCCTCACGATCTCAACCCTTATCTTGATGATTGCTATCTTATTCTATCCGCGTGATTACTCGGAAGTCATGCTTTCAGAAGCGAATGGACGATTAGCTATCAAGAAATCAGCAATTGAAAACCATGTAAAGTCGGCTATTGCAGCTTCGTCTTACATGGCTTCACCTAAAGTTAATGTCAAGCTCACTAAGAAAAAATGTGAAGTAACCGTAAAAGGTGACATTATCAACGGAGTAGATGTTGTCAATAGAACAAACGCATTGCAAAAAGAGATCATCAATGGGTTGAACGCTTATTTAGGCTTAAACCACGATATTTACTTGAATGTTAAGGTATTGAATACTGAAGCAGAGCAACATAAAGAAAAGCAGGCTGAAGTAGTTGAATCACAGCCAGTACAAAGCCGTGTGAAGTAGGAGGTATTATAATGATTAATAAAATTAAAAACCTTCCTTATCCAGTGCTCGGAGGAGCGGCTGGTCTCTCATTGGCGGCAAGTATCTTATTTATAGGGTTCTTCAGAACACTCTTTATCCTGATACTTGTGGGTATTGGTACTACAGTCGGCACGTATTTTCAAAACTCACGAAAATAATAGTAAAGAAGGTATAGGGTATGTCAAACAAACATCATACACCAAGCAATACTAATACAAACACACAAAATGTAGCTACAGATATCAAGGGCGAATTGTCTTATGATAACAAAGTAGTTCAAAAGATTATCGGTTTAGCTTTAGAACAAGTTGATGGGCTTTTAGCGATTGACGGTGGTTTCTTCTCTAACTTAGCTGACAAGATTGTTAATACTGATAATGTTACAACCGGTGTTAACGTAGAGGTCGGTAAGGAACAAGTAGCAGTGGACTTAAATGTCGTTGTAGAATACAAGAAAAATGTTCCTGACTTATATAAAGAAATCAAGCGCGTTGTGTCTAAAGAAATTTCTGACATGACAAGCCTTGAAGTTGTCGAAGTCAATGTGAAAGTAGTAGACATCAAGACTAAGGAACAGCACGAAGCTGACTCAGTTAGTCTGCAAGACCACGTGACTAATTTTGCGGAATCAACAGGCGAATTTGCTTCCAACACCTTTGAAAAAGCCAAAGAAGGTATTGGTAGCGGTGTAGCAGTAGTTACTGAAAAAGTAGGCGAAGGCTACGAAGCAACTAAAGAAGTCTTAGGCAATGGCTTTGAAGCAGCGAAAGATGCTGTGGGTAACGGCGTTGAGGCAGCAAAAGATGCCATTAGTTCTGGAGAAGATAAAGCTAAAGAGGCAGCAAAAGACGGCGCTGAAGCAGTAAAAGAAACAGTTAGTAGTAACGAGGCACCAAAACCTAGCCGAGTTAACTAATCCTAGGCTATATCGATCATTAGATTAGACGACCACTCTGGAATAGGGCGGTCGTTTTTTTTCGCCTAGTTGTGTATGCCTTTACATTGTTGTTATAATAGTGTAAATTATAAATAGGATACATAGGAATTTGCTGGTTCAGAGATGTGTAGAACCAGCTTTTTTAGACAATTAGTTCCATGAGAGATGTGATGCAATGGTAAATTATAGCTACTTAAAAGGCTTCGAACCAGATTATATACGATATGATGGGGACGATGATGCCTGTTACTTGTTAGAAAAAGAGGGTCAACGACCATTGGTAGTGATAGGTCCTCATCCAGTGAAGTCAGACCTAAGGATGCCTGATAGAATCACCTATCGGCTATTGAAGGCCTTGGGTGATGCCAATCATCATCTATTATCTGATTTGAAGTACGATGGTTGGGCTATTCTAAACGTACATCCACTGCGAGCAGAAGAGTTTGAGCCGATAGACTTCAGTCTCAAAAATCATGCCTTACTACAAGAGAATATTTGCTACATTGCGAATTATCTAGTATCAAGAGACATTAGCGCAGTCCTACTCTCTTGGGGCGAAAATGAAGCTGATACAGAGATGCTAAATGAGGCCCGCAAGCAAATACAAGACCTACTTAATGAATTAGGAATAGAGCAGTATGCATGCTCGCGTAACTCATCAGGAGAGCCAATTAGCCTTTTCTATGCGGGGAATCAGGCTATACAGAATGCTATTATTGATATGGCAGCTGATGTTTGATTTAGTAAAGTCTGAATTACATAGATAGAAATCATCAATCATATCTGCAAAGAAGAATAAGCAAAAAAAGGAGGCATTATGCCTCCTTTTTATCATGCTTCAGGGCTTATTGAACGGCGTCTTGAACCGCGTCTTTAGCGTCTTCTGCCTTGTCAGCAGCTGCTTCAGCAACGTCAGCTGCCGCGTCTTTAGCGTCTTCAGCTTTGTCTTTAGCTGCGCCACCAAGTTCTTTAGCTTTTTCAACAACATCGCCCGCTACATCTTTAGCGGTTTCGAAGGCGTTACCTGCTACTTCTTTGGTTTTTTCAAAGACATCACCGGCTACGTCCATAGCTTTTTCGCCGAACTCGCCAGCTTTTTGAGACAAATCTTTTAATAAATCAGACATTGTAATGTCCTCCTTTTCATTTGATGACCTAAGTATAACACAGGAAATTTTGATTGGAAAGTGCTTTAGCTAAAAATCGGTCTTAAGACTGATTTTTTCTAATTTGACTTCACATAAAAATCAAACGGGCATTAGAACAATATAAGTAAATATGTCATATAAACTGATATAAAGGCAATCAACTAATGAGCTATAGCTTGATTTTTGGTATGCCAACTTGTGAAATTAACTAAATTAGTTTCAAATCTTGAAATCTCATATAGTCAAAATGGTAAAAAATCGAAAGGGATATTGAACTTGCTTTGTAAAGTTTCCTGTGTTAAGGTTGAAGATGTAAGGCGGAAAGTTGTCCTTACATTGCAATTCTGAACGAAAGGAGCAATATCATGATCTGGTCTATTATCGTAGGTGGCTTGATCGGTTTAGTAGCCGGTAGCCTCACTAAAAAACGCGGTTCAATGGGGATCGTGGCTAACGTACTTGCTGGTTTAGTAGGTTCTTCTGTTGGTCAATTTTTCCTCGGGTCTTGGGGTCCTAGCCTTGCAGGTATGGCTTTAATTCCATCTGTATTAGGTGCCGTAGTTGTCGTAGCAGTCGTATCTGCATTACTTGGCAAAAAGGCTTAAGCAACCGAGAGGAAACACAAGCAGTTACACAAACATTAAATAGAGTATAGGGAGACTATCATGTCACGAATTAAAAAATCTCTGCTCATCTTACTGTGTATTCCACCGCTTGTTCTATTTTCCATTAATTTGTATCGTAATCAGTCCTATGTCAATCTGGATTGGATAGGAGAGTACCTCAACAAACTGTCTTCATTCGGGTACTACTATAACCAGGCCATTTTCTGGTTATCTCTCGTCCTGACCATTGCGACACTCATTGCGATACTTGTCATCTTCTTCTATCCGCGAGACTACACCCAAGTGGTCTTGTCGGAGGCGAATGGACGGTTGACAGTTAAAAAATCAGCGATCGTAAGCCATGTGAAGTCGGCTATTTCAGCCGTCTCTTACATGGCTTCTCCTAAAGTTAAGGTCAAACTCACCAAGAAAAAGTGTGAAGTAACCCTTAAGGGTGCCATTAACCAAGGGGTAGACGTTGCCAATAGAACAAACGCTTTACAAAAGGAAATTATTAATGGCCTCAATTCCTACTTGGGCTTGAACCATAATATTTATCTCAATGTGAAGGTCTTGAATACTGCAGCAGAGCAAACTAGCCAAAAAGCTGAAGCATTTGAAGCTCAGTCACAAGAAAACTTAGAGAACTAGGGGTAAGTCTTATGATCAAGAAAATCAAAAACCTACCCTATCCTATTCTCGGAGGGGCCATTGGCCTTGGCTTGGCAACTGTCATTTTGAATATCGGGTTTTTCAGAACCATCTTTGTTGTCGCGCTTGTAGGAACTGGCGCAGCAGCTGGTTGGTATCTTCAAAATTCTCGCAAATAAAAAGTAGAGAGGGGATAGGGTATGTCAAATAATCAACCTACATCAGATAAGACACTCAATCCAAGTCCTGCTGGCAAGTCTTACAATCGCAAAGCGATCAAAAAGCAGATTGGTCAGGCGCTAGCCAATGTTGACGGCCTCTTGGCAGTTGACGGTGGCTTCTTCTCTAACTTAGCGGGCAAGATTGTCAACACCGATAAGTTTACCAGTGGCGTCAAGCTAGTGCTTGGTAAGGAAGAGGCGCGTGTAGACTTAAATGTCATTGCAGAGTATAAGAAAAACGTTTCTGATTTATATCATGACATCAAGCATTTAGTGATCGATGTCATTCGGAACATGACAGGCCTTAGCGTGATTGATGTCAATCTCAAGGTCCTTGAAGTCAAGACTCAAGCCAAGCAAGAAGCTGATACTGTCAGTCTGCAAGATCATGTAACCCACATGGCTGAAAGCACAGGCGAATTTGCCTCCCATACCTTGGAAAAAGCCAAAGATGGGATTGGCAGTGGTATCGCTGCGGTGACAGGCAAAGTAGGCCAAGGCATTGAGGCGGCCAAGGACGCCATTAGTGGCGGTGCTGAGCAGGCCAAAGATGCAGCCGATCAAGCCCAGGATCTAGCCGAAGAAACTGCGGACCAAGCAGAAGACGCGGTAGCAGCCGGTGTTGAAGCTGTTGAAGAAAGGGCCGATGACGCTAAGGAAGTGGCTGAAGAAGCTGCGGAAGAAGTAGCACATGTGTCTGAAGAAACGGCAGAAGATCTTGCTGAAGCAGGCCAAGAGGCTACTGAGGACGCAAAAGAGCTAGCTCAAGAGGCTAAGGACCTTGCCGAAGATGGCGCCCAAGCTGTCCAAGCAAGGGCAGAAGACCTTGTTGAAGGCAGTCAAGAAGTTGCGGAAGAAGCAGTCAGTAGTAGCTCACAAGAAGCAAACTCAAACCAGGCTTAACCAGCCTCACCATAATCAAACATTTGATTAGTCGACCACTCTGGTAAGGGTGGTCGATTTTTTTACTAGGAAGACATGATTATCAACTAGGGCACCCAACTAGATTAAATGACAGACTATTGGAGAAGCGATATAATAATAGGGACCGAAGGTTAGATATTTGTTGAGGTGAACGACCATGCTAGCAATGCAATACAAAATTTAGTTGCCAGATAATCTTGATATGAATCTTTATTCGGCAGCGGTCAGAGATAATGGGACCAAGACAGACGGTTTTCAGAATTTAACTTTTAAGACCTACCTAATTTCGACCAAGGGTGAACATGATGCCCAGAGAAAACAAATATGCGCCCCACTATTAGTGAGTTTGGGTTGAAGTCTAGGCGTATGACTTGATAACCACCATAATCCGATAGTTGAAAGAAAATTAGATTTATACCATCTTCGTTTATCGTTTTATAAAGAGTAAAATAGTCTTCTTTTAGATTTTCTTGAATACTAAATTCTTGAATTATATTATCGAGTGATTTTCGTAATTCACGAAATATTCGTCTAAGTGATTGGTTCTCACTATCAAAGATTACTGTTAATCGGTCAATGCTGATATAAATAGATTTTTCTAGTTTTGATAAATCTACTTGACTTTGATATTCTCGTAGAGATTGAATGGTATTTTTCAACTGTAACGCCTCCTTTCTATGCTTAAAATATGCGTAATTCGTTGGTACTATTGATTTTTGCCAATGACTCGTTACTTAGGACGTTGTCTTAAGTGTATCGGTTTGCTGGCTGTTAGAAACGCCAGCTTTTGTGTTGGAGAATTTGGAGAACTTCGGGCTTCGGGCGCTCTGCCTTCGGCCCGCGCCCTTGCACTTGTTCTCCAATCTCCATCTTATTAGTTTATATACTAGCTAAATACTTGTCTAAAAAACTTGAGAGCAGTTCAAATGGTCTAAATTCAATTTCTTCGCCTCGAATGTCGTTAAATACATCATCATTTATTAAAACAGATGCTTCCCTAAACTAGACAAATAAAAAGAATGAGTGTCATTGTCTTTTGTTGCGTAATGTGTAGATTTCATAATATCCTCAACATAATCATTTTTCGTTTTTCATGGACTTTGTATTACCATTTTGGTATAATTATATGGATTCTAAACGAAAGCCTCAGAACTCTTTGTAAAGCTTTCTGGTGTTTTTTTGTATATTCATAAGTTAGCTTGTATCATCTATTTTTGTACGTTTCATATTATAACCAAAAAGGTTATATAAGTATAATACAACCTTTTTGGTTATAGGTCAATGAAAAAGCGAAAGGAATTTTATAATGTTAAAAGACAATATAAAAAAAGCCCGACTGGATGCAGGTCTCACTCAAATAGAAGTTGCTGAAAAGTTAGGTGTAGCTCAAGCTCAATATGCTAGGTGGGAAAACGGAGGGAGGAATCCAAAAGATGAAACAGTAAAAAAACTAGCTGAAATATTTGGAGTTACTTTTGATAAACTTCAAGGTAGAAATGATGGATTGGATGATATTGTAGATTTACTTAGAAAAGTGGAATTAACTGATGAACAAAAGTTAGAAATATATTTCTTGATAAAGAAGTATTTAGGTAGTGTAAAATAAGTTGTGTAAAGACCTTTGAACTATGAAGGAGGGTGCTACGGTGAAAAAATTATCTGTTGAAGAAGTTGCAAGAAGACGGACTTTATTGTTTGGGGTTCTTGCCGTCATTTTTGGGGTCCTCATTTTTCGAAACGGTGTTGGTTTCACCAAATTTTCCTTGGACCTATTAGCTGTTTACTTTTTAGTCGATGGACTAGGAAGCTTTCTTCTGCGCTTTATGTTGCGTCGCAAGTCTATTTCCTATAGCCATTCCATTTGGTTAATTTTTCTTTCGGTTAGTTTGAGTTGGTTGAATCGATTGACCAATTTACCCGTTGATTTGATTGTAATTTGTTTAGGAGCTTACCAGTTGGGAACAGCTCTGATTTATGCCATTACATTTTGGCTTTACAAGGCCAATCGTGTAAAAGGAGGCTGGTTCTATTTATTGGATGCTCTTTTGAACGGGGGGATTGGTATAGCAAGCGTCTTGGGACCTAGTTCAGATGGGCACTTTCAATTTATCATCTTGGGGACTTATCTGGTCTTGTTGGGGATTTCTAATATTCGAGATGGTATTTTATTTGATAAAGACCAACAAGGCCAGGTGTTAAAACGTCGCTTTCGTATTAGCCTACCTGTTATCTTTGCTGCTTTTATCCCAGCTGAATCGCTAAAACGGTTTAACCAATTTCTTCAAAAAGGAAGTTCGGCGGGTCATAGCGGTCCTTATCGACTGGTGAAAAAAGAAGAAGAGGCAAGAGAATTAGAAATTTTAGTTCATACTTCTGATAGCAACCTATTTGGTGCCATTGGGCATGTTGATATTTGTTACCAGGGGACGGTGATTTCTTACGGAAGTTACGATCCCTTTTCAGAGCGTCTGTTTGGGACGATTGGCGATGGCGTACTTTTTAAAGTGGATAAGGAACCATACATCGAACTATGTAAAAAGGAGAGTCACAAGACTCTGTTTGGATACAGTCTATCCCTTACTGAAGAAGAGAGTCAGGCAGTGGAGAAGCGTCTAGCTGAGATTGATCAGTTATTAACACCTTGGGATCCGCCTAGTAGGTTACAAGAAGACGGTCAGCCGACCTATGCCTACAAATTGAAGTATGATTTAGGGGCTGAGCTATATAAATTTACTTCTTCGCGTTTTAAATCTTATTTTGTTCTGTCTACTAATTGCTGCCTGTTAGCAGATTCAATTGTGGGACAGGCGGGAACGGCCGTATTAGATGTGCGGGGAGTGATTGCACCAGGGACCTATCAAGATTATTTAGAATACGAATTTGAAGCTCCAAATGGACTGGTCCATACACGAACAGTATATTAAGAAAAGAAAGACAGATTCTAAATTTTGAGAAATCTGTCTTTTCTGCACTATATTTTACAATTTATCTATTAAATAAAAAATAATTTGAAGACACAGGTATGTTGATGGAAATAAACGAGGTTAAAGGGACTTAGTAAAGAATAGAAAAGCGAACTCGAACAGGATATAATTGATTATATAAAACAGTGGAGCCAATAAAATTTGGTAGCTTTTTGGTAGCTAAACAGACAGAATATCAAGTTTCTTTAAAACAATACAAAAAAAGAATGTTGATTTATCGGTATTCTTTTTTAATTCAAATAGTTTCTCGGAATTAGAAATAGTGGGAAAATAAGGAAAAAGCCCTTTTAAATAAGGCTTTTGAGGTAGTTTTTTATCTTTTAATCTATTTGAGCAACAAGAATAGAACATCAGAAGAAAACTCAAAAACCATATTGAGATATAGCGTAAAGTAGGAGGAAATATTATGCCAAGACCAAGAACAAAAGAAGATTTAATGATTGCAGCGAAAGAAAACTATGATAAGTTGAACGTATTAATTGCTAAGCTATCTGACGAAGAATTAAACACACCTTTTGACTTTTCAAGTGATGAAAAAAAGAAAGAGGCTCATTGGAAAAGAGATAAAAATCTAAGAGATATTTTGATTCATTTATATGAATGGCACCAGCTTCTTTTGAATTGGGTAGATACAAATTTAAAGGGAGTGGCAAAACCTTTTATTCCAGCTCCATATAATTGGAAAACTTATGGAGATATGAATGTCGAGTTTTGGGAAAAACATCAAAATACTTCTCTTGAAGATGCAAAAGAAATGTTTCATAAATCGCATGAAGATATTTTAGAATTAGCTGAGAGATTTACAAACGAAGAATTATTTTCAAAAGATGTCTATAAGTGGGTAGGAGGAAGTGTACTTGGTTCGTATTTTGTAAGCACTACTTCAAGTCATTATGATTGGGCGATGAAGAAATTAAAAGCACATCAAAAAAATTGTAAGAAAAAATAAGCAGATATGGAGATGGTAGAAAGCATTTTACGAAGGTAAAAGGAATATTATCTTCAAAAAATGGAATGAATTTATTCAGAGGCTGTACACATGGTTATCATGTCGTAGGAAAATTCTAATAATCCTACTGTTGTTAAATTAAATAATGCTCATATAGAAAATTACGCTATTAGAAGATTTGGGAATAATAATAAAAATCAACTCCATCATAAATTCGCAGTGATAGACTTTGAGACTGTAATAGAGGGGTCGATAAATTGGTCTGAGAATGCCGAAAGTAATCTTGAGACTGTTTCCATTATTCGAAGTAGAAAAATGGCTATAAAATTTTCAGAAGAATTTATAAGTTTAATCCAAAAAATAAGGCAAGAAGAGAAATGAGTCTTAGACTTGGTTGAGAGGTTTTAAATGAAGATTATTATCGGGCAATCTCCATATGGGACGAATAATGGATACGGACCTTTAAAAGTTAATATAAATCAACTTATCAACTACAAAAAAATTTTTGACAGTGTAGATAGTGACATAACAGTTGCTTTTATCCCAGAATTTACAGATAAAAGTATGAATCCGGATAGAATAGATACATTTAGGCGAATTATGTCTTTGTTACTTGGCAAGAAAGAAGCGAAACGGAAGATTATAGAAATAAATAATAGTTTACAGAATATCGGTGATGGTGAATCTAATAATATAAGTAAAGACTTAGCTGTTTTTTTTGATGAGAAAGAAGTGATTTTGCTAAATACATTTGAAGATAAGAAGTGTAGGCAAGAAAACATATTGGTTCAAAAGTGTTTCGAATACGTTAAGCAGCATAGTGAGGAGTGCCAAATGCTATTGCTTGGGTCTAAAGCGATAGAAGTTTGGGAAAGATGGAAAAAAGCTAATAACTGTGACTATTCAGCCTTTAAATATCCGCATCCATCTAGAGTATCTGGATATAATAAGAGTTGGAATGCGATAGATTACAAAAAAATAGAATTAGCAACTTACAGTAAAAGACATGACATTGAAACATTTCAACTTGATTGATTTTGTGAATTAGCCCATTACTTTTATATCTAACTAAAAAACGATAAGCATATACTTCTAGCGGATATTACTGGAGAATAATACCAATTTTATGTCCACAAAAAAGCCAGCCCTCTAGGGCTGGCTCTTCTATTTCATTTTCACTTAAACAAGGCCTTAGCCGCGTCCGCGATATAGTGGGCGGTGTCCGACTGGTTCATGGTATAGAGATGAATCCCGTCGGCGCCTTGGGTAATGAGATCGACAATTTGGTCCAGGGCATAAGCTAGGCCGGCTGCCCGGAGGGCTTGAGGCTCGTGCTCGTACTTGTCCAGGATGGCTTTGAACTTGCGAGGCAACTTAGTGGTCTCACAGGTGGTCAGCAGGCGCAGGGCCTGGTTGCGGTTGACGATGGGCATGATACCCGCTAGGATTGGCACTTCGACATTGGCCAAGGCGCACTTTTCCTGGAAATGATAGAAGCAATCATTGTCGAAGAAGAGTTGGGTGATCAGGCGGTCAACGCCAGCGTCTACCTTGCGCTTAAGGAAGCGGATGTCCGCGACCGCATTAGGCGCGTCGGGATGGACTTCCGGATAGCAGGCCGCCGTAATGTCGAAGTGGGGCTTGCGCTCCTTAATGAAATGGATGAGCTCTTCCGCATAAGAGAAGTCGCCGACCGGCTCCAGGCCTTCCAGAATGTCGCCGCGCAGGGCCAGGACCCGACGGATGCCCAGTTGGTCCAGAGAGTCCAAGCTAGCCGCCACGCGCTCCTTGCTCAGGTACATAGCTGGCAGGTGGGCGATGGTCGGGATGTGCAGGGTGTTCTGAACGTGATTGGCAACCTTGAGGGTGGTTTCCTCAATATTAGGCTGGCGGTTGCTGCAGGTGACACTGATGAAGTCCGGCTTGAGTTCCGCCAAATCATTCAAAGTATGGGTCAGTCTCTCCGCCCCAACTTGGGTGTTGGGCGGGAAGACTTCATAGGATAAGGATGGATGGTGGAAGGGTGCCGGTGGCTGAGTCATAGGGGTTAGAGCTCCTCTCGAATGTTACGGGTAGCCTGGGTTAAGTTAACCAAGCTAGCCTTAGTTTCTGGAATACCACGCGTCTTGAGACCGCAGTCTGGGTTGATCCAGACACGTTCAGTTGGCACTTTGGCCAAGATAGCGCGGATGGTGTGTTCAATTTCTTCCACAGAAGGGACACGAGGGGAGTGAATGTCGTAAACCCCAGGACCTACTTGTAATTGGAAGTTTTGGCGTTCTAATTCATCCAAGATGTGGAGGTTAGAACGAGATGCTTCGAAGGAAATCACGTCAGCATCTAATTGCTCGATAGCAGGGATGATGTCAGTGAATTCACTGTAGCACATGTGAGTATGGATTTGAGTAGTTGGTGCCACGCCGGAGTGAACCAAGCGGAAGGCTGGAATAGCCCAGTCTAGGTATTCAGAGTACCAGTCAGACTTACGCAAAGGTAATTTCTCACGGAGGGCAGCTTCGTCGATTTGGATGATGTGAATGCCGGCAGCTTCCAAGTCAAGGACTTCTTCACGGATAGCCAAAGCAATTTGCAGGGTAGATTCCTTGATAGTGATGTCTTCACGTGGGAAGGACCAGTTAAGGATGGTGACCGGACCGGTTAACATCCCTTTAACAGGAAGGTCGGATTGGGCTTGCGCGTAAGCAGACCACTTAACGGTGATTGGACGTTCACGCTTAACGTCGCCCCAGATGATTGGTGGCTTCACGCCGCGGGTCCCGTAGGATTGTACCCAACCGTTCTTAGAGAAGAGGTAACCGGATAGGTTCTCACCGAAGTATTCCACCATGTCGTTACGCTCGAATTCACCGTGAACGAGAACGTCAAGGCCGATTTCTTCTTGCCATTTGATCCATTCGTCGATTTCAGCTTCGATGAAGGCAGTGTATTCTGCTTCTGTCTTCTCGCCACGACGGAAGGTCGCGCGGTTAACCTTAACTTCGCGTGTTTGTGGGAAGCTCCCGATAGTGGTGGTAGGTAAGACTGGTAAATTGAAGGCTTGGTGTTGAGCCTTAGCACGTTCAGCCAAAGCAGGTTGGCGGGTGAAGGCTGCGTCATCTAAGCCAGCCAATTGACTGGCTAATTCCGCATTGCGAACGGTGCGTTCTGCTGCAAAGAGGGCCTTGTTAGCTGCCAAGAATTCATCCCCTTGACCAGCACGGATAGCATCCAATTCACGTAACTCGTCTAATTTCTCAGCGGCAAAAGCGAAGTGAGCCAAGATTTCAGGCGCAAACTCTTCGTTAGCTGTAGTGAAAGGTACGTGGAGGAGAGAACATGAAGTCGATAGGACCACGTTTTGGGCTGGAATTTCTTCTAAGAGGGCTAAGGTCTTAGCGTAGTCGTTGCGCCAGATGTTCTTACCGTTAACCACCCCTGCGTAGAGGACCTTGTCAGCTGGGAAGCCGTGTTCTTTGACTAATTCTAAGGTCTTGCGGCCCTCTAAGAAGTCCAAACCGATGGCTTCAACTGGTAATTGTACCAAGTGGCTGTATACGTCACGCACGTCACCGAAGTAGGTTTGTAAGAGGACGGACAAGCCAGCCTTGTCAGCTAATAGGCCTTGGTAGAGTTTGTCGAAGAGGGTCAATTCCAATTCAGAGATGTCCTTAACTAAGGCAGGCTCATCTAATTGGATGTCAGTCGCACCTAAGTCAGCCAAGCGACGGAAGACTTCCTTGTAGGCTGCCACTAAAGGCTCGATGAATTGCACTGGGTTGACACCTTCAGCGTACTCAGCCAGACGTAAGAGGGTGAATGGCCCTACTAAGACTGGACGAGTGTGAATGCCTAAGTCCTTAGCTTCTTGGAATTCATCGAAGAGCTTGTGGCCGGCTAACTTAACTTGGGTGCCAGCTTCGAATTTAGGTACAATATAGTGGTAGTTGGTGTTGAACCATTTTTTCATTGGGAGGGCGCGTACGTCACCTTTTTCCCCTTGGTAGCCGCGGGCTAGGGCGAAGTACTTGTCCAATTCGCTCAAGTCAATGGCTTGCACTTGTTCAGGTACGATATTGAAGAGGACAGCAGTGTCCAAGAAGGTATCGTAGAGGGAGAAGTCATTACTTGGGATTTGGTCCACGCCACGTTCTTGGGCTAGGCGCCAGTGTTTAGCGCGGAGTTCCTTAGCAGTAGCTTGAAGTTCTTCAGCGCTGATTTCCTTACGGAAGTATTTTTCAGTAGCAAATTTTAATTCACGGTGTTCCCCGATTCGTGGGAAACCAATAATCGATGTTGTCATGCAATCGACCTCCTTATTGATAAGTCTATCCTATCATGGAAACGGTCCTCTTGAATAATTGAAAAAAAGTATACACGGTTATAGTTTTAGGTTATAATATACTGGAGTAATTCAAGGGAGTGACTATGATGCGAATCCAACAACTGCAATATCTTGAGAAAATCGTGGAATCGGGCTCGATTAATGAAGCGGCCAAGGCCCTCTTCTTATCCCAGCCCAGCCTCAGTAACGCCATTAAGGAATTAGAGCAGGAGATGGATCTGCAGCTGCTAGTCCGCCAGAAGTCCGGGGTCTCCCTGACCAATGAAGGCCGGGAGTTTATGATCTATGCCCGCCAAATCCTGGACCAGGTCAAGCTTATGGAAGCTAAATACAAGCAACACACCGTCCGCAAGCAGGCCTTCTCAGTGTCCGCCCAGCACTATGCCTTCGTGGTCCATGCCTTTGTGGACTTGATTAAGCAGGTGGATGCGGAAGAGTACCAGTTCACCCTGCGGGAGACCGAGACCCAGAACATCCTGGAAGACGTCATGTCCTTCAAGAGTTCCCTGGGCATTCTCTACCTCAATAAGTTCAACCGCCAGGTCCTGACCAAGCTCTTCAAGGAAAAGAAGCTCAAGTTCACGCCTTTGTTCAAGGCCAAGCCCCATGTCTTCGTCTGCCGGGACAATCCTCTGGCTCAGAAGTCGTCGGTCAAATTACGAGACCTAGAGGACTATCCTTACCTATCTTATGAGCAAGGCCAGGAGAACTCCTTCTATTTTGCGGAAGAGATTTTGAGTACTCTTAACCGCAAAATGCACATCAAGGTCAGCGACCGAGCCACCATCTTCAACCTCATGGTGGGCCTCAACGGTTATACCATTTCCTCAGGGATTATCTCCAGCGAGCTCAACGACGACAAGATTATCGCCATTCCCCTAGAAGTGGACGACATGATGACCCTGGGCTACCTCATGCCCCAACAGGTGGAGCCAAGCCCTATCACCCGCCAATACCTGGACCTCCTGCGGGCAAATATCCGCGGCTATGGGTTTGAGATTCTGGAGGATAAGGATAAGGACAAGTAGGGGGCTAGTTAGTTGGTTAGTTAGTTTCTGCCCGCCTGACGGCAATAGATTGGATATAATGAAAAAAGACCAGCTGCCTGGCCCTTTGTGGGGAGGTGGCTGGTTTTTTGGTGTCTACCTGCGGGGCGTGACTGCCAGGCCTCATTAAGCCAAAAGGCGGGGCCTGGTGCAGGGACCGGCTCCAGCCAGCCTGCGGCTGTCTTCCGCCTTGCCTGGCTATGGCGGGGCTAAGTCGCTAGGCTCCAAGCCCCGCTCATGCGCCAGCCATCCTGGCCAGCACCAGGCCCGCTTTTATCCATGAGGCCAGGTAGTCACTGGGGAGTGGGGAAGAAAGAGCTAGGCTCCTGGCCTTATGTGGTGAGGAGGCTGGTTCTTCTTATGACGCCACAACAAAAAAACGCCACTACCTCAGGGTAGTGGCTTCTTTATGCTTACTTGTTAGCGCGGCCGCTGTATGTACCTTCAGCGGTGTTGACAACTAAGTATTCGCCGGCTTCGATGAAGTCTGGCACGTTGACTACTAAGCCAGTTTCCATAGTTGCAGGTTTCCCAGAACCAGAAACGGTTGCACCTTTGATAGAAGGTTGAGTTTCGGTTACTTGGAGGACAACGGTTGATGGGAGTTGCACCCCGATTACTTCGCTGCCGTAGAATTGGATCTTAGCTTCCGCATTTTCCAATAAGAACTTCAATTCGCGTTCGATGGCGTCTTCTGCGATTTCGTATTGGTCATAAGTTTCTAAGTCCATGAAGAAAGCAGTGCCGTCTTGGCTGTAGAGGTATTGCACGTCTTTAGTGTCGATGTGGGCACGTTCTACCTTTTCATCTGGACGCATGGTGGTGTCCACAGTAGAGTTGTTGCGGACGTCACGGATTTTCATCCGCATGATGGTGTTACCTTTCCCTGGTTTGTGGTGGGAAATTTCCAATACGCGCCACAATTTACCGTCTAGGATGAAAGTCATCCCTGCTTTTAAATCACTTACACTAATCATCTTACTGCTCCTTTTGTCAGTTGAATTTGAGGCCAAAGCCTCGATACCTTCGTTATTATAGCATACCTTATAGGCAAAATTAAAGAAAAAAATGATGCGGGCTAGGATTTGCGCCGTTCATAGTAATAGAGACAGGCAATTCCCTCAAGTAGGGTGGCCGCCACGAGCCAGAGCAGGCAGTCGCTGTGAGCCAGAATGGCCCAGGTCACCGCCGCTAATAAAACACAGAGCAAGGTGGGGTGGAGATACTTCATGATCTAGCCTCCTAACTGATGTGGGAGAGGAAATGGACTTTTACCTAGTATACTTCAAGTGAATTGTGAAGTAAAACCTTTAGTGGAAAGGCGGACAGGAAATTAAGAGGCAGGCAGAAACTAGGAAAAGCCGCTAAAACTGAGGAGAAGGCCGGAAACTAGCCTAGGAAACTAGGGAAAACAGCCCAAAACAAGGCAAGCGCCAGGAGCCAGTGGTCCACTCCGCCGAGTGGACCACTAGCTGGGCTGGAAACTGGGGAAAGAGGCGCAAAACAGGGCAAAAGCTAAGAGCCAGTGGTCCACTCCGTCGAGTGGACCACTGGCTCGGCCAGAAACCTAGGGAAAGGCGCAAAACGGGGCAAAAGCCAAGAGCCAGTGGACCACTTTGTCGAGTGGACCACTGGCTCAGGCAGAAACTGGGGATAAAGCCTCAAAACAGGGCAAAGGCTAAGAGCCAGTGGACCACTCCGTCGAGTGGACCACTAGCTCGGTCAGAACCTGGGAAAGAGGCGCAAAACAGGGCAAAAGCCGAGAGCCAGTGGCCCACTTTGTCGAGTGGACCACTGGCTCGGTCAGAAACTCAAGGGGAGCCACAGTCCCCTTCTTTTTAAAGTAAAATTTCTCTAATACCGGCATAGTCCTGAACTACATAGGTCAGAGGCAGATCACTAGGCGCAGCGGCTTGATGCGGGTTGTACCAGAGGCTGTCAATGCCGGCCTGGTGGGCGCCCAGCATGTCGCTTTGCAGGCGGTCGCCAATCATGAGGTAGGCGCGGGTGTCGTCGACGCCGGTCATGCTACAAATGGCCAGGTAGAAAGCTGGGTCTGGCTTAGCCACACCGATTTCCTCGGAAATGGCTAAATGGTCGAAGTATTCCAGCCATCCAGCCTTAGCGAGGCGGCTACGCTGGGTGTCAGAAACGCCATTGGTGGCAGCAATTAGGCCATAGCCAGCCTGCTTGAGGTCAGCCAAGAGGTCGCTAGCCCCTTCAAAGGCCTTGCTATTAGCAATCAGCTGGTCGCGATAGTAGTCGTCCAGACTAGGGCCATGAGCCTGGTCTAGGTGAGGCTTGAAGAATTCTTTGAGACGCCGGGCAACTAGTTCTTCCTTGGTCAGTAAGCCTTGCTCTAGTTGGCTCCAAAGGGCTTTGTTATGGCTACGATAGGCAGCCAGAGTGGATTCCTGACAAGCCAGTCCATGAGCCTGGCAAAAAGCTTCCAAGGCTAGGCTCTCGCTGGCGTCGAAGTCCAGCAAGGTGTGGTCTAGGTCGAAGAGGAGGTATTTGTAATTCATTTTATCCTTTCCTTTTTAAAGGGTAGTAGGGAATGTAGATTGAATCTCGCTTTCAGAATAGCCTAATACGTCTCTGAAAAAAACAACTGGAATACCGATTTCATCTGGTTTAAATATTTTGTCGAAGTCAAACTGAAGTATATACTGACGCTCTAATAATAGTCGGAAATAATCTTTTGCTAACTTTGCTGACTGATTCTTAAAAATACGGTTAATATAAAAATCTTTCTCTTTATAATTCTCTTTAGAAGAGTTCATTAAGGTAATCTTCGTTTGAAAATCGGCAGTTTTGTATTCCGTATCTCCATTTAGTTTTCTTGATATTAAAGTCAAATTGTTTAGACAGTGTTTGTTTAAGTATCTATCTATGTTGCAATACAAGCAAGTCCAATAAAATTGGAGACTCATGCAGGTATTTGATTGTCTATTTGAAAGTGTTCTCGGCCATCTAATTCTTCTGATCAATTGCCTGCTAGAGTATTTATTTAAGCATTCTAGTATTGGGTCAGGTCTGCTTTTGAGTGTTTGAAAAGTATCATCAAAACTATTTTGTGGAAAGATATGCTCAATTTCCCATTTTCTGTTGTAATTACCATTCAAAAGGGGCGTGCGTTTATCAAAATCTTTCTCTACTTTACTATCCCCGCTGGCCAACTCAATACATATTAAGATAAACCTAGTATATTGTTTATGCGAGTAGAAATTAGTTAAATCTTTGCAACGGTTATTATATTTGATAAGATGAACACTAACATCCTTCATCGAATTAAAACATTTACGATTTTTTTTACTCCTGCTGTATTTGCAGAAGTCTTCCCAAACCTTATTCCCAAATATTCTTATAAACCTATCTGTAAAATCTGCTACAGATATCACCATAGTTAGTAACTCCTTCCCGTATACTTAGCCTCACTTCTCCCCCAACAATCGCTCAATATCACGGGCGATGCGTTCTGGCTTGGTGGTGGCCAAGTAGCGTTTGACCACTTGGCCCTGGCGGTCAATCAGGAACTTGGCGAAGTTCCACTCGATGCGCCGGCCCATGCGACCGCGTTTTTGGGACTTGAGCCAGGTGTAGAGTGGGTCGGCTTGGTCGCCGTTAACTTCTATCTTGGCAAAGCGAGGGAAAGTGGTCTGGTAGTTGAGGCTACAGAAGTCATTGATTTCCTGGGCCGTGCCAGGGGCTTGGCCCTTGAATTGGTTGCAAGGGAAGTCCAAGACGGCGAAGCCTTGGTCGCGGTAGCGGTCGTAGAGGGCTTGCAGGCCTTGGTATTGGGGCGTGAAGCCACAACCGGTGGCGGTGTTGACAATTAAGAGCACCTGGCCGCGGTAGGCTTCCAGGGCAAAGGGCTGGCCGTCTTGGGCCAAAACGCTAAAGTCCGTTACTTGTGTCATGAGTGAGCTCCTTAAGTTGGTGGTTTGTGTCTTGGCTGGGGGTTGAGTCGGGTGCTCAAGCCATAGTGCAGGCCTTGAGTCAGTGACTTGTGTTACAGCGAGCGGCTTGAGTCGGGGCGACCTGTCATAGCGAGCGGCTTAGGTCTGTCGTTTCAGGGCAAGTTTAGTCTTTGGCTTGCTCCCCATCCCCCTCCAAAGGCGCCAGGCCCCGTTTGTCTGGACCCAAATCCAGCAGGGGGGCGATGTCGTGGACATATTCCAGGACGCCCATGTATTGGTCCTGGTCATCGAAGACGCCGATATAGGTCACATAGGCAAAGCGGCCGTCCGAGCGGTGGAACCACATGGATTCGCTGGTCCGGCGCTTGTGCTTGAGGTCGTCAATCAGGGTCATGACCATGTCCAGGCTGCGGGGCGGGTGGCACATTTTAACGTGGCGACCGATAGCGCTAGGCACTCGGGGAAAGAGTTTGTTGTCAATAGCGATGGAAGTGTTGAAGTATTTGAAGAGGTCGTTCTTGTCGATAAAGGTAATCTCAAAGGGCAGGTGGTTGAGAATGAGGTTGGCTTCCTTAAGGCTGAGATAGCCGCCGCCAAAGGGCAGGTCGGCCTCGGGGTTGGGCGCCAGGCTTGTAATGGAGTTTGCAGCCGGGCTAGTAGTTGAGTCAGCGGCTGAGTTGGCGGCTGAGTCACTAACCGAGTTAGCGACCGGTTTAGCGGTTGGGTCAGCTTGGCCGGTGCCTGCCGCAGCGTCGATGCCTGGCAGTGCCTGCACTTTGGCCGGCTGCCCAGCTGGTCCGGAAGCCTCAGCCCCACGTCCAGCTCCAGCCAGCCCCCCATTTTCCCCTTGCTCCCCAAACTTCACCCGGCTTGGCGTCCACTCTTTGTCGGGCTGGATAATGGCATAGCCGAACTCGGGGCTGTCCTTGGCGATGGCCAACCAGTCGTCCTCGCTGAAGAGGGACAGCAGCAAGGGAATCAGGATGGCTTCTTCCTTGAAAATCATGTCCTTGAATTCTTGGACGAAGGCTTGGTAGGTGGTCAGGACTTGGGCCACGGAGGCATCCCCCGCATGGTCAACTAACCCTTTCAACGCCTCCTTAGCCAGGTCAAATAAATCCCGTATCTGGTCGTCCACGCCCCACATGACCTTAGGCGGCGCGTCGTGGCCGTAGGACTCCATGATGGGGAAGAAGAGTTCTTCCTTGCGGCGGTAGTGGCGTTGGAATTGGTCCAGCAGCTGGTATTGGCGGGTCAGGCCCCGCAGGAGACCGGGATCTAAGTCCTGGCCCTGGCTTTCCGCAGACTCCAGGGCGTCCAGCAGGCGTTGAATCCGGTGCAGGCCCGCTTGTAGGGCCAGGTTTTCTTGCTTGAAGATCCAGACGGGATGGCCTTCCTGTTGGCTGTCGGGCACTTCTTTGCCCTGGACGCCGGCGGCCATGACCTTGGCATGGACGGTACAGAGCTTCATGACGTCTTCGAAGCCCACGCCGTGGTCGCCATTCATGAGTTCGTGTTCCATGAGGGAGACTTCGATAGGCGACACATCGCTAAAATGGGCCTGGAAGTCGGCCTCCACACTGTCGGGGCTAGCCCCATGGTGGAGGCGGAGTAGGATGTCCTTGAGGACTTGAATGCGTTGGTCGCGACTGCTATTGGTCATGGTCATCCACTCCTTTGACTAGGTAGCCATTGTGGTGGAGCTCCTGAATGAGGACCTGCAGATCCAGACCAATCAGGCTGGCGCCCCTTTCCAGGCTAGTCACTGCGCCTACGGTTTTGAGCATGACGGGATTGCCTAGGGGCTTGAAGCCCAGGTCAATGAGAAGTTCCTTGACTTCGGGATGGGCCTTGAGGGTCGTGGCGACCGGCAGGCTGAGGTCGATCCAATTATCCATGAGACTGCTCCTTTCGCTTGGCATTGGCTTGGTTGCGCAGATGGTGGTAGATTTCCAGGCAGGAATCCACCAGGAAAATAGACAGGGCAATGGCCCCAGCAATCAGGGCGGATTGCAGTAGGTAGTGGCTGGCTTGGGCCGGATTGTCGTTGATATAGTAAAAGGCCGTCCGGTAGACGCCAATCCCCGGTACTAAGGGGAAGAAGCCGGGAATGTAGAACATGGTGACTGGCGCCCGGAAACTGCGGGCGAAGAGTTGGGACAGAATGGCAATGCCGATGCCGGCAACTAAGGTGGCGACGGCTGGCCCATGTCCAGGCATGACTAAGAGATAGATCAGATAGCCCAGAGCGCCCACCCAACCGCATTTGAAGAGGAGGGAGCGGGGGATTTCCACCATGATGGCAGCCGTAATGGTGGCCACATAGGCCCCGGCTGTTTGGAAGCAGAGGGAAAAGAGGGACATCCAGGTCATAGGCTCAACACTCCATTCGATACAAAGAGTCCTAGGGCGACACCTAGCCCTAAGCTAACGGCGATGACCAAGGCTTCCGCAATCTTGGCCAGGCCGGAGACGTAGTCGCCCTTGAGGGTGTCCCGAATCCCGTTGGTGAAGGCAGTGCCGGGGAAGAGGGGCATGAGGGCGGAAATAATGATAATATCCAGATTATGGGGCTGGGGCACACCCAGCAAGACGAAGGGCATAATGGACCCCAGGAAGAAGGTGGAGACCGTCCCGGTCATGAGGGCATTCATGGCTAGCTTGCCTTGTAGCCAGTAACCAAAAATAACCAGCAGGGCGGCCAGGCCCGACACAGCAATATCCCAGATGGAGCCGCCTAAGAGGACGGCGAAGGAAACTACCAGGAAGAAGACGGCCAGGTCGAAGTGGAAGAGGGTGTACTCGGAGACGTCCACCTTTTCCAGGCGAACCCGGGCCTCTTCTAGGCTAATCTCGCCCTTGGTCAGCTGGCGGGAAATATTGTTAACATGGTGAATCTTACGCAGGTGGGTGCCGCGATGCTTGATGCGGCGGACGATGGTAATGGGCTCGATGCTGGGGTCGTCTAAGGTGACGAAGAGGCCGGTGGTATTGGCGAAGACTTCAGTGGTCTGGCATTGGCTGGTCTTGAGGATGCGCTCGACCGTGTCTTCAATCCGATAACTCTCGGCCTGACTTTCCAGCATGATGCGGCCGGCCAGAACGGCGACTTCGGCAATTTTCTTATATTCTTGTTTCACGCGTGGTCTCCCTTTCTTGACATGTCTATACCCTATTGATTATACACCAATGTGCCCAGTCCGGCTAGTTGCTGGGGGCCAGTTTTTTGCCGCCAGATTTTCTGAAAAAAAGCCAGAAAAATTGAGTGCTTTTGCTAGAAAAATAGGGGCCTGAGGGTGTATAATAAGGAGATGACAAAGCCATATGGAGAGGAGCGGTGCTAGCATGAGCCAGGAAGCCAAGATTCAAGCCAAAAATACCAGCTATTCTAGCTGTTTTGACGTGATTGGACCTGTCATGGTAGGACCGTCTTCTTCACATACGGCTGGCGCCATTAATATCGGGGCAGCGGCCCAGAAAATTTACCGTGACCGCCCAACCGAGATTATCGTCCGCTACTACGAGTCCTTTGCGGAGACGCATCTGGGACACGGAACGGATTTTGCGACCATCGCTGGCGTTTTGGGCTTTTCTTATGACGACCATCGGGTTCCCAACTCAGTGGACATCGCCCGTAACCAGGGCATGAAGGTGCAATTTATCGAGATGGAGGGGCCAAGTCCTTATGACCATCCCAATACGGCTGACATTACCTTAATCAATGACCACAAGACTTCCCGCCTAGTCGGGGTTTCGGTGGGCGGCGGTAAGGTGGAGTTACGCCTGATTGAGCTAGGGGGCTTCTTGATTGAGCCGACAGGCTATTTGCCGGCCTTGCTCCTAATCAGTGACCGGCCGGAGACGGAGGCTAGCTTCTTGGCGCGCTTTGCGGCCGAAGGCATTGTGGTCACGCAGACCTTGAGCCAGGCTGTTCAAGGACGTTACCTGTCTTATTTCGAGATCCAGCACCACTTTCCACAGAGTCTCTACTATGCCATGGAAGAAATGGACCATGTGGAGTCTTTGATTCTACTCTAGTTGTGTCGACAACTATCGATTGTTGAGGTAAAGAAATGGGAATTTTTGAATCGATTGAAGCCATTGTGGACTACGCCCAAGAAACGGGCCTGTCCCTGGCTGAGATTATGATTGAACAGGAGATGCGGATTAACCGGACCAGCCGGGAAGCCGTCCTCCATAAGATGTCGGATGCCCTCTTAGCTATGGAAAATGCCTACCAGCGAGGGATTACCGGAGAAGGCGTCTTCTCACCAACCGGCTTAACGGGCGGCAATGCCGTCAAGATGCGCAAGTACCGCCAGGCAGGCAAAACCCTCTCAGGGCAAATGACCCTGGTAGGGGTGGAAGCGGCCTTGGCTACCAACGAGGTTAATGCTGCCATGGGTGTGGTCTGTGCCACTCCCACAGCAGGTGCCAGCGGGACCTTGCCGGGAGTGCTCTTTGCCATCCATGAACAGTACAAGCTGTCCAAGGAAGACAAGCTCAACTTCCTCTTCGTGGCAGCCCTCTTCGGCATGGTAACGGCCAACAATGCCTTTATTTCAGGGGCGGCGGGTGGCTGTCAGGCTGAAGTGGGGTCGGCTTCCGCTATGGCGGCGGCCGCGGCTGTGGCCATTATGGGCGGCAGTCCGGCCCAGTCAGCCCATGCCTTCGCTATGTCCTTGGGTAACCTGCTGGGTCTGGTTTGTGACCCGGTGGCAGGTTTGGTGGAAGTGCCTTGCGTTAAGCGCAACACGGTCGGTTCAACCAACGCCTTGATTTGTGCCGATATGGCCCTGGCCGGAATTGAAAATCAGATTCCTGCCGATGAGGTCATTGAAGCCATGTACAAGGTGGGTCGCAATATGCCGCGCGAACTTCGTGAGACAGGGTTAGGGGGATTAGCCGATACCCCGACCGGGAATCGAATTAAGATGCGGATCTTTGGGCGTGAAGTCACCTAGGTTATGAGCCTATGGCTGTCCCCTCTAGTAACCTATAGCCCTTTGGGGCAATGTAAGACCATTTAGCAAGACCATTTGCAAGACCCATCGTCACTCGCTGACTGTATGGCATTTTAAGAATAGGTGAGGGATAAACTCATGAATAATCAAGAAACTGTTTTAACATTTGCACAAGGTAGCTTAATTGCTAAGAACGAGCTGGTCTTTGAACTGAGCCTTGCCGATCAAGCTAGCTACTTCATCTACTGTGAATCAGCTGAGGCGGCGGAACGCTTTGCCTTTCAAGCTAAACAATTAGTTGAGACCTTGGCGCCTAGTGGCGACCAGGCTGCTAGCTTGTTGGTCTCCTTCGTTAAGGAAAATCCAGCTGGCTTGGCCTATCGCTACACGGTCGGCCAATAGTCAGGCGACTTTAGCCTAGCTCAGCCTATACCAGCAACTTGACCAGGAGGTGCCCCATGCGCGTAAGCCGGATTGAAGTACAGAAGAAGGACAAGAGTCGTTACTCGGTCTATCTGGACGACAGCTTCTGGCTGGGCGTGTCAGAGGGCACCTTGATCAAGTTCAACCTGGCCAAGGGCCAGACCCTGACCCCGGAAGAGTGTCAGACCATTCGCGACTATGAGCAGGAAGAGTCCCTCTATCTCAGGGCCATCAAGCACTTGTCGCGGGCCCTTAAGTCCAGTGGTGAGGTCTATGACTATCTCAAGGCCCAGGCCCTCAAGCAAGCGGACCTGGATAGCATGGAGGCCAAGGAAGATTTTCTAGCGGAATTAGAACCTTATTTGGGTCGGGTCATTGGCCGGCTAGTCAGCCAGGGTTACCTGGATGATGCCCTCTACGGGCGTAGCCTGGTCTTGACCGAGGCCCGGGTAGGGCGCAAGGGGCCCCAGCTGATCGGCCGTAAGCTCCAAGACAAGGGCCTGACAGCCAGTCAGATTGCCCAGGCCTTGGAAGCCTATGAGCTGGATTTGCTGGAGGACAATATCCAAACCTTAATTGAAAAGTTCTACAAGTCCCATCGCCGCTTGCCGGCTGGCCAGCTTAAGCGCAAGGTCCAGGAGCATCTCCTGACCAAGGGCTATAGCCTGGCTATGATTCAGCCTTACTTGGAAGATTGTCAGCCAGAGGCCGACTTGGACCATGAAGCAGACTTGGTTGACCAAGCGGCCAGCAAGGCCCGTCGCCAACTAAGCCGACGCCATGAGGGTAAGGCCTTAATCCTTAAGATTAAGGAGTCCCTCTACCGCAAGGGCTTTGACCTGGATTTGGTCAATCAGTGGCTGGATGCCCAGGACTGGGAAGAACCGATTTAATTCAATAGTAATAAAGTATTAATAGCCGAGCTTGGCTTGGATGTGATACACTAAGAATGAAGAAATTTGAAGGGAGATAGACGCATGTCTAACCAAAATGTCTACGATACAGCCAATCAATTAGAACGTGAAATTCGTCAATTGCCAGAAGTGGCCGCTATTCGTCAAGCCCTAGCAGGCATTGAAGCAGATGAAACTTCTAAGACCTTATTTGAGGGCTACAAGAAGCAAGTTCAAGAACTCAGCCTACGTGAGGCTCAAGGCCATCCAATTGGCGAAGAAGAAATGAAGCAGATTGATGAACTGTCCAAGGGCATCATGGCAGATGATCACATTAGAGGCTTGATTGAGGCCGAGCGCCGTATGGATCAAATCATTCGCGACCTCAACAACATCATCACCAAGCCTTTACAAGAAATCTATCAACAACAAGCCTAAGCATAGGCTGGCACCAACTGGAAGCCCCAGCCTCACCTGAGGGTGACGGCTCCCAGTTGTTTTTGTGTCAAGGGGTGGGACTGCCCCGCTTGACCCTGTGATGTTCAGTCCACCTATCCCTAAAGAAAGGAGAATTTGATGAAATTATTACATATTGCAGATTTACATCTCGATAGTCCCTTCACTGGGCTCACCAAGCAATTGCACTCATTACAAAAACACCTTATTCAATCTCCTTACCAGGCCTTCGAGCGTTGTGTCTCGATTGCCATTAACCAAGCGGTCGACCTCATGGTCATTGCCGGTGACATCTATGACACCGAGCAACAGACGGTGACGGCCCAACATTTCTTCCTTAAGCAATTAGAACGTCTTCATATTGCTAAGATTCCTGTGGTGCTCTGCCACGGTAATCATGACTACCTATGCATGGAATGTCAGTCGGTCCCATATCCCGATAATGTTCACCTCTTCAAAGACCAAGAAGTGACCGCTATCGATATCCCCCTTGCTGACGACCAGACCGTGCGCTGCTATGGCTTCTCCTATACCAAACGTTGGGTAGATGCCCGCATGATTGACAGCTATCCAGTTAACCCGCATGAGACCACCTACACCCTTGGGGTCTTGCACGGCCAAGAATCGGGCGACCACTATGCGCCCTTTGACCTGGAAAGCCTGCTGAGCAAAAACTACGACTACTGGGCCCTTGGCCATATTCATCAGGCCCAAGTCCTCAAGGAGCAACCCCTGATTCAGTATCCTGGGACCATCCAGGGTCGCCACCGCAAGGAATTGGGCGACAAGGGGGCCTTCATCGTGGAACTCAAGCCACAGACGCCGGCCAAGTCCCAGTTTATTTCCCTGGCACCCATTGTCTGGCAGGAAGCCCATCTGGAATGCCGCTCTAACTGGCATGAACTAGACCTAGTCCAAGCTCTGGAAGGCATCCAGCGCAATTATCAAGCCGAGGCAGAAGCTTCTAACCAGTCCCAACTGGTGACCGTGGTCTTGGACCACTATGAGAAGTTGCCCGCTAACTTGGCCAGTCAGGTAGAATCGGGTGAGGTGCTGGCGGCCCTGCAAGCGGATGTAGTCAACACGCCATTTGTGGCCCTAGTTAGCCTACAAACGGTCAGCCAAGTGGCCATCGAGCCTTTCCAATACGATGCCAGCCTCAAGGACAGCTTTGACCAGGCTAGCCAGGCCTTGAAGACCGGTGACCTCTATGGTCGCGTCATGCAGCCACTCTTCAGCAATGCCACCCTCAGAACCTGGTTGGGCGATCTGAGCCAAGACCAGGAGCTCAAGGAGTCGGTCATTCACAATGGCCAGCAGTTAGTGGTTCAAGCCGTGGGCTTTGACTCTGACGACGAGGACCTGACATCCGGAGAGGAGGGGACGGCTCATGAAGATTAAGACACTGGAGATTTATGGCTACGGCAAATGGGTCAACCAGAAATTCGAACTGGGCGACCAACTCCAACTCTTCTATGGTAAGAATGAAGCCGGAAAGTCCACCTTACAATCCTTTATTCGCAGCATGCTCTTTGGTTTCCCAAGTCGTCGACGTCGGGTCAACCAGCAGAACCGTTATGAACCTAAGCAACACGAGACCTATGGGGGCCGTATGCTCCTGACCGAGACCGACTTCGGTGATATTTGGGTGGAGCGGACCAGCAAGACCCTACGGGTGACGCGGACCGATGGGGAAGAGTTGCCAGCTAAGACCTTGGATGAGGTCTTGGGGGGCTTGGACGAGAAGCTCTTCGATAACTTCTATGCCTTCAGCCTGCAGAACCTGCAGGAGCTGGCTAATATCGGGGCCGACCAACTCAATGATTACTTCATGAGTATCGGGACCGTGGGGAGCGACCAATTCCTCAAGATTGCCAAGCAGTATCAGAAGGAGACCGATGACCTCTACAGGCCAAATGGCCAGAGCCGGCCTCTCAATGTGCTCCTAGCCGAGTATGAAGAACTAGCCCAACAAGTGGAAGTCCTGCATCTGCAGATGGGGGCCTATGATGAGCTGACCCGACGTCGCCAGGAAGAGGAAGAAGCCATTGCCCGCCTTAACCAAGAAATCAAGGACCTGGAGAAGGAAATCCGGGCCCAAGACAAATTAGTGGGCCTCTATGACATCTACCTCAAGGACCGGGCTGCCAAGCGGGAGCTGGAGCAGCTAGTCTTCACGCCCCTGTCTGAACAGACCGTGCGGGAGATTTCCGATGCCCTCAAGCTCAACCAGGCCAGCGAAATCCAAATCGTCCAATTGGAAGAACGGATTCGCAACCTCAAGGGCGAGCTAGGTAGCTTAACCAAGCTCAACTGGGCCCGTAACCACGCGGAAGACCGCCAGAAATGGCTAGTCGAGACCGCCAAGGCCAAGGAAACCCAGACCGTCATCGAACAGTTGACCGCCCGCATCCAAGAGCAGGGCGAGCTCATGACCCAGTTGGCCCACCAAGGCCAGTTCTTCCCTGAGAAGGTTGAACAAGGGCCTGCCTATGACGCCAAGCTGGAAGAAGGGCTAGCCCTCCAAGCTGACAAGCTAGACTTGCTCAAGCAGGAAGAAGCCCTCAAGGCCGAGCGCAAGGTTTACTTGGAACAACGCAAGGAACAACAAAACTATACGGCCATTGTGCGCCAACAGGTGGTTCACCTAGAACACCAGCGCATGAATGAAGAGGCCCAACTTATGCAGGCAACCAGCCTTAACCAGTATTTCCCTGGTATTCTGGCCTTTGCCGGCGGGCTCTTCCTGGCCTTCTATCAGAACATGACCAAGGGCGCCAACCTGCTCTTTTGGTTAGGGGTGCTGATCCTAGTGGTCGGGGTCCTCAGCATTGGTTATATCTTCCAATCCAACCGCCGTCGCTACCAGGCCTTCTATAATAGCCCGGTCCTCAACAAGATTCAGGACCTGCGCGAGAAGGAAATTCAATACCTGGAACAAAGCAAGGTCTTGGGTACCCAGATTAACCAGCGTGAGGAAGCCATCGAGGCCATTGAAGCCGAGCTTAAGAACTTAGCCAGCAAGCAATCTCGTTGGTTGGCAGCCATGGGCTTCTACCCAACGGCAGACCCTGAGCTCATCCTCAAGGCTAACCCAGTTAAGCAATACTTCGCCGCTGAGAATCAGAAGAAAGATTTGGAAGCTCAGAAGGATAAGCTAACCCAACAATTAACCGAGTGGCGCAGCCTCTTGCAACCCCTCTTTGAACGTTTCCCATTGGTGGACGACACGGTGCGTCAGCAAATTCGCCATGTCGAAGACGTTGAAGTCAGCCTAGTGCGGACCATGGAGCGAGGCCAAGTTATTGATGACCGCTTAGATGAAGCGGCCCAACAAATGAAGGCCCAAGAAGATGCCATTGCCGAGCGTCAAGCCATGATTGGCCAAGTCTTCAAGGACACCCATGCCCAAGATGAACTGGACTTCTTCCAAAAGGTCGAGACCAACCAGTTAATTGAAGAATTGACCGCCAAACGGGCCCTTTACGCTGAGCAAATGGAAGGCTATGAAGAAGCCCTGACCCAGGTGCAGAACAAGCAAAGCCTGCTGGAGAACTTCCACCGTCTAGAACACCAGTTGGAGACCCTCAAGGAACGCCTAGTGCCGCATCACCGCGAACGGGCCGACCTGGAAGTGGAAATCCACCATCTGGAACAAGACGGCACCTACCAAGAGAAGGTCCAAGCCTTGGCCAACAAAGAGACTCAAGTTCGGGATATGGTGGCCCTATGGGGTCGCAAGCGGATTACCATGGAATTGATCTATGCCACCCTACGTCATGGGCTGGACAATCCGCTGCCTGAGATGAACCGCCTAGCTGATGAGCTCTTCGAGACCCTAAGCTACGGCCGTTACACCCAGATCAAGCTCCAAAAAGACGGCATCAAGGTGCGTCAGTTCTCTGACATCTACTTTGAACCGCATGAACTATCCCAAGGGACCCTGGAACAACTCTATGTGGCCCTGCGGATTGCCTTCATTGAGAATGTCCGGACCATGGTTAAGATGCCAATCTTGATTGACGATGCCTTCGTCAACTTCGACGAGTATCGCAAGGCCAGCATGTACCAAGTCCTAGGCCAAATTTCGGAACGTATTCAAGTCCTCTTCTTCACCTTTGACCAACAAGCCGTTCATTTCTTCGACGGGGCAAGGGCTGTGAACTTGGACGCCATTCAAGTGACTCAAGCAGAGGAGGAACCGGCATGACCCAATTATTAGACCTCAATCATGGCGAGAGCTTCGCGCTCTTCGTCCTCATTAAATCCGCCGACATCCGGGTAGCCCGCAATGGCAATCCCTTCATCGCCTTCCGCTTCCAGGATCGTTCTGGGAGCATGGACGGCATGTACTGGTCGGCCACCGATGAAGAAATTGCCCGCTATCAAGCCGGCAAGGTAGTCTTCCTCAAGGGTGAGCGGGACACCTATAATGGGACCCCGCAGATTAAGATTCAGAGCTTGCGCCTAGCTGATGCGGGTGAGCCTGATGATCCCACCCTCTATGTAGAACATATCGGGATTAAGAAGGAAACCCTGGAGGAAGCCCTCAATGAGGCTTTGCTGGAGATTCACGAGTCCCATATTGCCCGCATCGTGCGTAAGATTCTCAACTATGCCAAGGAGGATTTCTTCTCCTATCCGGCAGCCAAGCGCAACCACCACGCCCTAGCGGGTGGTCTCAGCTACCACACCATTTCCATGTTGCAGGTAGGGCGGGCCCTGCTCAAGATTTACCCTGAGGTCAATGCCAGCCTGCTCCTAGGCGGCATTATCCTGCATGATATGGGTAAAACCATCGAGTTGTCTGGTGCCATTGCCACCGAGTACACCCTCAAGGGCAAGATGATGGGCCATATCGTCATTGTGGACGAGTTGATTGACCGGGCCTGTGCCGAACTGGGCTTTGACCCAGATTCTGAGCCAGTCCTCCTGCTCAAGCACGTGGTCCTAGCCCACCATGGTAAGTTGGAGTATGGTAGCCCGGTGGCGCCTCAGCTGCTAGAAGCCGAGCTCATCCATCACATTGACAATATGGATGCCACCTTCAATATGATTGCGACGGCCTTAGCTAAGGTCGAGCCCGGTAATTTCTCCGAGGCCATCTATCCGCTAGACAGGCGTCAATTCTACAAACCTACGTTTAAATAAAGGAGCTTAAGGCCTATGAGTGAACACGAGCACTGTCAACATCATGACCACGACCATAGCTGTGGTTGCGGCCATGACCATCACCACCACCACGAGCATTCTTGTTGCTGTGGCCATGACCACCATCATGACCACGCTCACGCCCATGACCATGCAGGCTGCGGCTGTGGCTGTGGCCACGACCATGGCCACGAGGAAAACCAAGGGGTTAGCGTCCAATTCAGCGGCGTCTTCAACCTGCCTAAGGAGCAAGTTTGGTCCCTCTTAACGGAAAATGACAAGCTGCAATCCTGGTATCCAGAGCTAGAATTCCAAGGCCTGGAGACAGGGGCCAGCCTCAAGTTCAACTATAAGACAGGCGGCTATGAAGACATGATGGTTCTGGATGTGGAGCCTAATGCTTACTTGTCCTTTACCTGGGACTTGAACATTATCACCTTCGAACTGCATGAGTTAGAGCCTGGCAAGACCACTCTGATCTTCACCGAGTGGTTGGCTGAGCTTAACGACCACAGTCCTAAGGACTTGACTAGCTGGATGATTGCCCTCCAGAACATGGCGGAAGTTGCCGAAGGCAAGCCCGTCAGCGACCGTGAGGCCCAATTCCACGAATACTATCCAAAAATTAAAGAAATGCTGACCCAACAGACCGACGTGGTCTTCGAGGACTAGTCAGCGCCCCAGAGGATGGAAGCTTGCTTCCATCCTTTTTTTGTGCGGGCTAGGGCCAGATAGAAGCCTTATGGTAAGAGAAGCTGCACATAGTCTAATGAAAACAAGGATGAAATGAAAACTCTATGTCTAGACATCTTTCATAGTATTGAACGTTAGCGAGTAATTAGTTTAAAATGTTCGCAATTATTTGAGGTTATGAACCAGGCAATTATAGCAAGTTATAGCGCTTATTTGTGAACTGGGTGATACCTGCTTAAACCCCTGCTATAAAGGTTAAAACAGAGGTTGGTAAATTTATAACGAACAAAGAATATCAAGATTTATAAGGCGAAAATATTATAATTTAAGGAGATAATGATGAAAGTTTATTTTTAATATGCTTTTTTATCAAATTGGTATTTGTTTTCTTATGTATTTGTGGTATTATCTATCATGTATGATTATGTCTAGGAAGGCACAACCCGTAAGTGTTTTCCGTTCTGCTAATCACCAAATGAATGTATAAAAAAGGGAGAAAGCTATGTTAGGGAAAAACAATCATTACCTTCGTCGCTTGCGCGAAGGTGAGAAGATCACACATTATACCATTAAAAAACTTAGCGTAGGGGTGGCTTCTGTTGCAGTCGGCTCCTTCATTATGCTGAACTCTGGTCAAGCATATGCAGCTGAGCCAGCATCTGTTCAACCGGAAACGGCACATACCCAGGCTGAATCGTCCGACGGCACGGGCGCTAGCCAGGAGTCCAAGGTCAGTGAACAAGCAGCAGTCTTATCCGCCTCTAGTGAGGAGGCTTCTTTGGTGTCCGCTGAAAGCAGCCAAAGTTCTGAGACTTCTGCAAGCTCAGAAAGTGCTAATTCTAATGAAGCAAATAGCTCAGAATCCAGTCAGTCTTCAGCTGACGAGAGCAAGCCTGAGCAAAAGGAAGACGGCAAACTTGAGCCAAGCCGTCAAAATGATACGCGCAAGACGCCAGGTTATGTGGTAAAACCTGTTGAGAAACCAGCCAGCGCGGCTATGCCACGCCCTGATAACCAAGGGACTCCGATGACTCAAGGTTCTGGTTTGCGTGGGAGCGGGACTGGCGCCTACAGTACGATGAAGTCACCTACTGGGACTGATTTGGTACCAGTTATTGACCCACAAAGCCTAAACGATGAAGAAAAACGTAGAGTACGGGAAGCATTTATCCGCTTGAACCCAAACTTTAGACTATCAGAACGCAATATTGACATCACTGACGATGGCAAGATTGTGATCACCGATAGCAAGAAACAACACCGCTATGAAGCCTTCTTGGATGAAGTTGTAACTAGACAGCAAAATCCTCAAGCGACTGCACAGCCTACAATTCCAGGGAACCTGACATCGACCGACTCCACTATTAGTGGTACGGGGATCCCTAATGCTATCATTGAGCTTGTTTACCAGGATAACACTACTGAAAGAACGACGGTTGATAGTACTGGGAACTGGACCTTAACCCTCACAAAACCTATTCGAAGTACATTTAATATCCTTAATAATGGTAGAGAGTTAAGATTCTTCCAGATTATCAATGGTGAAAGAAGTACTGTCGTAAATAAACCGGTTGAACTTGGGACATTTAGCTTCATTAAGAATCCCTTGGCAACTGGCCAAGCAGATTTGATTGCAGGCCAAAAATATATTGATGTTGCTATTCCTCATGACGCCCAATTCTTTTCTATTGAAACTAACTTGACTTCTGGAGCGAACGATGACCGATCGCAATTAGCTCTTAGAAAAATAGATTGGAATAGTCCTTGGACTGTGCATGGCGGAGGTACCTTTACTCGTAGACATATTGCTGCTCCTGAGTTAATAGAGAAGATTGAAGAATTGCCTGGAGCACCAGTGGGTTATCAATATCTAAGAATTACGACTGTTGCTCCTTTCAGGGTGAGAGAAGTAGGCGATAAAGTTCCGCGTCACTCTACAAAACCAGATCCAGGGCCAGATATCGTACCAGTAACAACCTCGATGCGTATGGTGCCAAAATATCATTTTGGTGGGACTATCGCGTCTAACCGTTCAGTAACAGCTAATGCCTCCAACGAGAAGCCAACCATTGCAGTTAAGACACCTTCTTTAGAGGTAGACATTAATCAACCGGTTACCGAGTCAGCGATCAAGGACTTAGTAACTGTTGCCGACGCCGAGGACGATGCTAAGCAAACAAACGGGACACCTGTTCAGGCTGAGATAGTTTCCTATTCTAAGGATGGTCGTAATGTTGCCCGTATTGACTCTACTGTTGAAGGTGAATACACCGTTACTTTGCGTGCTAAGGATAGCCAAGGTAAGCCGTCAGATAATACCGTTCAGGTACAAGTTCTCATTGGCTTACACCGCGATGCAGCCAAGCAAGCAGTTGCTGATGCTGCTCAACGCAAGAACACTGAAATTGATAATAATGTTGATTTGACAACTGAAGAACGTGCAGTTGAACGCCAAAAGGTGACCGATGCGCAAAATTCAGCCAATACTGCCATTGATCAAGCTAAGACTAGTCAAGCTTTAGCGACGGCTCAAAATAATGGGACGGGCACTATCAACGCCTTGACCCAGACGCCAGTTGCTAAACCAGCGGCTCGCGCAGCCATCGAAACCGCAGCTAATAACAAGGTTCAACAGATCAACAAGTCTCAGAGCTTGACCAATGAAGAGCGTACTGAGCAAATCGCAGCTATCCGTCAGAAAGAAGCAGCAGCCAAACAAGCAGTGGCGGCTCAAACATCTACTCAAGATGTCACTTCGACTCAAAATGCGCAAGTTCAGGCTATTAACGATACGCTGGTGCTAGCCTTCAAGAAACCAGCAGCCCTAGCAGCCATCGAAGCAGCGGAAGCAACTAAACGTCAGCAGATTCAAGATAGCCAAATGCTACCAGAAGAGAAGACTGCTGCATTACGCGACTTGGATAGCAAGGTTCAAGCGGCTAAGGATGCCCTGAAAACCGCGCAATCTAACCAGGATGTTCAGAATGTTGAAAACAATCAACTAAGCCAGATTCAAGCAGTTCCAACTCAATCTCCAGCCCGTCAAACGGCCACTAATGAGATTATGGATGCCTACAATGCACGTAAGCAATTGATTTCCAATGAATCTTGGTTGACAACTGATGAGAAGAACGAAAAGCTGCGTGAATTAGAGACAGCCAAGGATGAAGCGCTTGAACGTGTTAACCAAGCAAACGGAGAATATGAACTTAATTCTGCAAAAGTTGACGGTATCTCGACTGTTAACAGTGTTTCTGTTCAGGGGACTAAAAAACCAGATGCCAAGGACCGAGTAGATGCTGTGCGTGAGGCAATGTTCAACTTGTTAAATGCGGCAAGTAGTGATTGGACTGCTCAAGAGAAAACAGGCGCCGCCGATAAGTTGCTCCGAATTGCGGAAGAAACTGAAGCGCGGATTACGGCCGCAACTTCTAATGACAACTTGCAACAAGTTGTCAATGAGTTGCTTGCAGAAATTGAAGCGGTAAGACCACCAGCAATTGTCAAACCAGCGGCTAGAAAGGCCATTGAAGAAGCGCTTGCTGAACGCATTAAGCAAATCCAAGCCCAAGGCGACCTAACGGTTGAAGAGCGCGAACAATACCTTGAACAAGTCAAGCAAGCTGCTCAAGATGCCCACCAAGACATTTTAGCTTCTTATGGTGAAGTGGAAGTAGAACATGCCAAAGAAACGGCCCTTGCCAAGATTAATGCGCCGGCTGTTCCGGTTAAGCGTAATACAGCCTTAGCAGCCGTTCGTCAAGAAGCTGAGACTAAGCGCCAAGAAATCGAGAATAACCTTGATTTAACAGCTAATGAGCGTGATGTCTTATTAGGTCAGGTAGACCAAGTCCTTGCTGCGGCTGAGCAAGCCATTAAGCAAGGTACTCGTAATGCAGATGTTGAAGATAAGCAGACTGAGGGTACTAACAATATCCGTGCCATTCAGGTACAAGCTTCTGTAAGACCACAAGCTATTCAAGCTGTGACTGAACAAGCTAACACCCAACGTCAAGCCATTAACCAGACACAAGGTTTGACCGATAACGAACGTCAAGCAGCACTTAATCAGCTTGATCAGACCCTTAATCAGGCCATCGCAGAAATTAAGGCTGCTGATGACAATGAAGAAGTAGGGAATGCCAAAACCAAGGGGATTCAAGCAATCCAAGCAGTCACCGCAGTAGCTAAGATTAAGAACGAAGCCATCCAGTCGGTTCGCCAAGTGGCGGATGCTAAGAAGGACAATATCCAACAAAATACAGATTTAACTTCTGAAGAGCGCAAAACGCTCACAGACGCTATTGAGGCTGAAGTTCAGAAGGCAGTTGGTTTAATCAACCAAGCGAATAGCAATGAAACAGTCACAGCTGAGAAGAATTTAGCTGAAGAAACGATTGCTAATCTGCTGGTAACTCCAGAGGTTAAACCTAATGCCATCAAAGAACTGCAAGATCAGGCGGCCATCAAGACGCGTGAAATTCAAGAAAACAAGAGCTTGACCGATGAAGAGCGTCAGAAATTTACGCAAGATCTTCAACAAGCCCTTGATAATGCTAAGAAGCAAATTCAAGACGCCGAAAATAACCAAGCGGTTAGCGATGCTAAGACCCAGGGGCTTGGTAACATTGTAGCGATTAGCCCATACGGCCAAGTGAAGGCAGATGCCCTCGCCGAGATTGAAGCGGCACGCGAAGCGAAGAGTCGAGAAATTCAAAGTAAGGAAGGCTTGACGGCTGAAGAACGTCAAGCTGCTGAGACACGTTTAGCAACAGAAGTACAAACGGCAAAAGATTCTATTGGACAAGCAGCTGACAATGCGGGAGTCGGCAATGCTAAGTCCTATGGTTTAACTGCAATTCAAGCCATTAAACCAGAGCCACTAACTAAGCAAGCAGCTAATGAGGCATTAGAGAACGCCGCTCAAACTAAACGTCAACAAATTACTGACAATAAAAACCTCACTACTCAAGAAAAGCAAAAAGCAATTGAGGAAGTTAACCAAGCCTTGGCAACAGCTAAAGGCAAGGTAGAACAAGCCTCTGGCCGAGATGATGTAGCCCAAGCCCAAGCTCAAGGTTTGAACGCGATTGGCGATGTAACAGGCCAAGCTCTTAAGAAGCCACAAGCGAATGCTGACATTGAAGCAGCGGTTGCGGCTAAGCGTCAAGAGATTGAAGGCAACAAAACGCTGACCAATGAGGAGCGTCTGACAGCCTTTACCCAATTAGAAAGTAAGCATCAAGATGCTTTGCAGGCCATTGCGGATGCCGCAAGCAATGAAGATGTGGAGCAAGCCCTTAACACGCATAAGTCAGGTATCGAGAGCTTCACTCCGACGGCGTCAGTTCGTCAAGCTGCTTTGGATGCCTTTGATAGAGAAGCGGCAGTACGTGCTAATACGATTAATAACTACTCTGACTTTACTGATGAAGAGCGTGAAGACCACAAGCAACGCTTTGAAGCCCTCAGAGATCAGTTACGTCAAATGATTCAGGATGCCGGGACTGACCGTGAAGTAGAAGATGCCCGTGATAATGGGATTTCTGGTATTCACGGCTTCTCAATTGTAGCTACTAAGAAATCCGATGCGGTTAAAAGTCTTAATGAAGAAGCGAAAACTAAGCGTCAACAGATTCAGACAGCGCCAAACTTAACCGATGAAGAGCGTTTGGAACTTAATCAGAAAGTAGATCAAGTATTAGCTGATGTTGTATTAAACGTTCATCGTCAAAAGACCAATGACAAGGTCCAAGAAGCAAATGAGACCGGTGTCGAAAAGATTCGTGCCATTGGGACAGAATCTAAGATTAAGGCAGCAGCCAACCAAGTCTTGGGGACTGCGGCTGAGAATAAGCGTAACGAGATTCGTCAGAATAACCTCTTAACTAAGGAAGAGAAAGACAAGGCCATTGAGTCAGTGGACCAAGCCCTTACAGATGCACTCCAAGCAATCCAACAAGCGACGACTAACCAACAAGTCGGCGACCAAGAAAGTCAAGGGCTTCAAGCAATCCAGGGCGTACCACAAACTCCAGTAAGCAAGCCAGCCGCTCTGGCGGAAGTTCGACAAGCTGCTGCTAATAAGACGTCTACCATCCAGTCTAACGACAACTTGACGAGCGATGAGAAGGCCGAAGCTATCCAGAAGGTTAACAACGAGCTAGCTAAGGCTGAAAAAGACATCAATGAAGCAGCTGACGACCTCACTGTAGGCGTTGTGAAACAAGGTGGCATTACCAACATTGGCAATGTACAAGCTATTCCAAGCGTTAAGCCAGCAGCTATCTACGAACTTGAAGAAGCAGCGTCTAACAGACGTCGTGAGATTCAGCAGACAGAAGGCTTAACTAAGGAAGAGAGAGAACAAGCACTTGCTCAAGTAGACAATGCCCTCCAGACGGCACGTCAGGCTATCACTCAAGCTGACTCTAATGAAGCAGTGGCGACTCAGAAAACCCAAGGTATCCAAAACATTCAAGCTGTTACAGCAACCCCAAATGCTAAGCCAACAGCAATCAATGAAATTGAGGCTGCCGCGGAAACGAGACGCAAAGAAATCCAAGAAATTCCTGGTTTAACACAAGACGAGATAAACGCAGCCAAGGAGAGAGTGAATCAAGCAGCAACCTTGGCTAAGCGAGAAGTGGAAGCAGCGGCAGACCAAAACGCTGTGGATCAAGCTAAGACCAATGGACTAGTCGCGATTAATGCTATCACGCAAGAAGCGAAGGCACGTCCAGATGCCATCAAGGAAGTTGTTGCGGCCGCGGATCGTAAGAAGGCTGAGCTTCGTGACAACCAAGACTTGACCATTGAAGAGAGAGCGCAACTAATTCAAGACGTCGATACAGCGGTTGATAGAGCAAAAGACGCGATTAACGCTGCGGAAACAAATGACAAGGTAGCGCAAGAACAAACCAATGGGACGCAGACCATTGCTGCCATTACTGCAAATCCAGTGGCCAAACCAGCAGCCAAAAGTGCCATTCAGGCGGCAGCCCAAGAACGTCGCGAGGCGATTGACCGACTTGAAGGCTTAACTAGCGAAGAGAAAAACCAAGCTAAGCTAGCTGTAACGGCAGCTGAAGCGGAAGCTTTGGAAAAACTCAAGCAAGCCCAACAAAAGACAGACGTTGACCAAGTTGAGTCTGATGGGATTGCAGCTATTAAAGCTGTACCGGCACAAGCGCAAGACAAGCCAAATGCTTTACAAGAAATCCAAACAGCAGCAGAGGCTAAGAAGCGTCAGATTGAGGAAAGCAAGGCATTCACTCAAGAAGAGAAGAATGAAGCGATTCAGAAAATCACTCAAGCCGTCCAAGATGCGCAAGCTAAGATCAACCAAGCGGAAGATAGAACAGGCGTCTCCAACGCCAAAGGCGACGGCTTAGCAGCCATCGAAGCCATCCAAGCTGTGGCGCAGACGAAGCCAACAAGTCTAGCGGCTATCGCAATCTCTGAGCAAGCTAAGAAGAACGAAATTGAAAATAACAATCAATTAACTCGCGAAGAGAAAAATGATGCAATCAGTGCCGTAGAAGCCAAAGCTCGTGATGCTCGCACTGCAATTGAAAATGCTAACACCTTGCAAGAGGTTGAAGAGCAAGAACGTCAAGGTAAATTCGCAATTGACTCAGTACCACAAGTACCAACTACTAAGGCAACAGCGATTAATGAAATTGAGACGGCGGCCTCAACTAAACGTCAAGAGATCCGCGACAAAGAAGGCTTGACCGAAGAAGAACGTAACCAAGCCTTAGCAAAAGTTGACTCAGCAGTCCAAAACGCCCGCAACGCGATTAACACAGCGGACACCAATGCGTTAGTGGGGACAGCTAAGGACAACGGCTTAGGTGTAATTCGTGCCATTGAGGCGGAAGCCAATGCGAAACCAGCGGCGATAGCGGCGGTAGAGCAAGCAGCCGAAACTAAGAAGGCAGCGATCCGATCCAACGCGGCGTTAACGAGCGATGAGAAAGCGGAAGCCGAGCGGAAGGTCAACGAAGAGCTAGCGAAAGCGCAGCAAGCGATCAATGCGGCAGCGGATGACGCAACGGTGACGAGCGAACAAGGCAAGGGTACGACCGCGATAAGCGGGGTAGCCGAAACGCCAGTGGCTCGACCAGCGGCGGACAAAGTCGTAGAAGACGCAGCAACCGCTAAGCGCCAAGAGATTCAAAACAATGGTGGCTTAACGGATGAAGAGAAAGCGGCAGCCATTGCGAAGGTAGACGCAGCGGAGCGCGATGCGAAGGCAGCCATCAAGGCAGCCGAAAGCAGTGCCGACGTAGCAGCCAAAGGTGAAGCAGGTAAGGCAGCGATCGAAGCGATTAAAGCGATCGAGGACCCAGCCCAAAGCACGAAGGCCTTAGCGAAAGCCGAGATTACGCAAGCGGAGCAAGATAAGAAGCAAGAAATTGAGAATAACAATCAATTAACTCGCGAAGAGAAGAACGACGCAATCCGTGCGGTCGAAGCGAAAGCGCAAGACGCGCGTAATGCGATTGATGCAGCGCAGAAATTGGCGGATGTACAAACGCAAGTAGCGCAAGGGAAAGCAGCCATCACTGCGGTACCACAAACACCAGCAGCGAAGAATGCGGCGAAAGCAGCGATTCAATCAGCGGCGGAAGCTAAGAAGGATCAAATCAGCAAGAACAATGCCTTGACGGCAGAAGAGAAAGCCGAAGCGACACGCAAGGTAGAAGAAGCCGTAACGAAAGCCAACCAGGCGATTGATGAGGCAACGACCAACCAAGCGGTAACGGATAAGCAAGCTGAAGGAACGCAAGCGATTCAAGCAGTGCCAGAAACGGCCGTGGCGAAGCCAGCGGCGATCGCAGCAGTCCAAGCAGCAGCGGACGCGAAGAAGCAACGGATTCAAAACAATGGAGGCTTGACTTCAGAAGAACGTGCGACAGCGGTAGCGAAAGTTAACGAAGAGTTAGCGAAGGCGACAGCAGCAATCCAAGGCGCGACCACGCAAGGTGACGTGACGGGTGAACAAACCAAGGGGATTGCGGCGATTAACAATGTAGCCGAAACGCCAAGCACTAAGACGGAAGCGAAGGACGCGATCGCGACAGCAGCGGAAGCGCAACGTCAAGCAATCCAAGCTCGACCAGACTTAACGCAAGACGAGAAAGACGCAGCCAAGGCGAAAGTGACGGCAGCGGAAACGACGGCTAAGCAAGCCGTGGAAGACGCGGCAGACCAAAACGGTGTGGAAGCAGCCAAGACGAATGGGACGAATGTGATTGCGGGTATCAATCCAGATGCCAAGTCACGCCCAGATGCGATTAAGGCAGTGGAAGCAGCGGCGGAAGCTAAGAAGGATCAAATCAGCAAGAACAATGCCTTGACGGCAGAAGAGAAAGCGAAAGCGATCCAGCAAGTCGATAACGCAGTCCAAGCAGCCAAGAACGCAATTAACGCAGCGGGCACGGATGCCAAGGTAGCGGAAGAACAAGGGAATGGGACGAACGCGATAGCGGGGATTAACCCAAGCCCAGTGGCGAAACCAGCGGCGGACAAAGTCGTAGAAGACGCAGCAACCGCTAAGCGCCAAGAGATTCAAAACAATGGTGGCTTAACGGATGAAGAGAAAGCGGCAGCCATTGCGAAGGTAGACGCAGCGGAGCGCGATGCGAAGGCAGCCATCAAGGCAGCCGAAAGCAGTGCCGACGTAGCAGCCAAAGGTGAAGCAGGTAAGGCAGCGATCGAAGCGATTAAAGCGATCGAGGACCCAGCCCAAAGCACGAAGGCCTTAGCGAAAGCCGAGATTACGCAAGCGGAGCAAGATAAGAAGCAAGAAATTGAGAATAACAATCAATTAACTCGCGAAGAGAAGAACGACGCAATCCGTGCGGTCGAAGCGAAAGCGCAAGACGCGCGTAATGCGATTGATGCAGCGCAGAAATTGGCGGATGTACAAACGCAAGTAGCGCAAGGGAAAGCAGCCATCACTGCGGTACCACAAACACCAGCAGCGAAGAATGCGGCGAAAGCAGCGATTCAATCAGCGGCGGAAGCTAAGAAGGATCAAATCAGCAAGAACAATGCCTTGACGGCAGAAGAGAAAGCCGAAGCGACACGCAAGGTAGAAGAAGCCGTAACGAAAGCCAACCAGGCGATTGATGAGGCAACGACCAACCAAGCGGTAACGGATAAGCAAGCTGAAGGAACGCAAGCGATTCAAGCAGTGCCAGAAACGGCCGTGGCGAAGCCAGCGGCGATCGCAGCAGTCCAAGCAGCAGCGGACGCGAAGAAGCAACGGATTCAAAACAATGGAGGCTTGACTTCAGAAGAACGTGCGACAGCGGTAGCGAAAGTTAACGAAGAGTTAGCGAAGGCGACAGCAGCAATCCAAGGCGCGACCACGCAAGGTGACGTGACGGGTGAACAAACCAAGGGGATTGCGGCGATTAACAATGTAGCCGAAACGCCAAGCACTAAGACGGAAGCGAAGGACGCGATCGCGACAGCAGCGGAAGCGCAACGTCAAGCAATCCAAGCTCGACCAGACTTAACGCAAGACGAGAAAGACGCAGCCAAGGCGAAAGTGACGGCAGCGGAAACGACGGCTAAGCAAGCCGTGGAAGACGCGGCAGACCAAAACGGTGTGGAAGCAGCCAAGACGAATGGGACGAATGTGATTGCGGGTATCAATCCAGATGCCAAGTCACGCCCAGATGCGATTAAGGCAGTGGAAGCAGCGGCGGAAGCTAAGAAGGATCAAATCAGCAAGAACAATGCCTTGACGGCAGAAGAGAAAGCGAAAGCGATCCAGCAAGTCGATAACGCAGTCCAAGCAGCCAAGAACGCAATTAACGCAGCGGGCACGGATGCCAAGGTAGCGGAAGAACAAGGGAATGGGACGAACGCGATAGCGGGGATTAACCCAAGCCCAGTGGCGAAACCAGCGGCGAAAGCGGCGGTAGAGCAAGCAGCCGAAACTAAGAAGGCAGCGATCCGATCCAACGCGGCGTTAACGAGCGATGAGAAAGCGGAAGCCGAGCGGAAGGTCAACGAAGAGCTAGCGAAAGCGCAGCAAGCGATCAATGCGGCAGCGGATGACGCAACGGTGACGAGCGAACAAGGCAAGGGTACGACCGCGATAAGCGGGGTAGCCGAAACGCCAGTGGCTCGACCAGCGGCGGACAAAGTCGTAGAAGACGCAGCAACCGCTAAGCGCCAAGAGATTCAAAACAATGGTGGCTTAACGGATGAAGAGAAAGCGGCAGCCATTGCGAAGGTAGACGCAGCGGAGCGCGATGCGAAGGCAGCCATCAAGGCAGCCGAAAGCAGTGCCGACGTAGCAGCCAAAGGTGAAGCAGGTAAGGCAGCGATCGAAGCGATTAAAGCGATCGAGGACCCAGCCCAAAGCACGAAGGCCTTAGCGAAAGCCGAGATTACGCAAGCGGAGCAAGATAAGAAGCAAGAAATTGAGAATAACAATCAATTAACTCGCGAAGAGAAGAACGACGCAATCCGTGCGGTCGAAGCGAAAGCGCAAGACGCGCGTAATGCGATTGATGCAGCGCAGAAATTGGCGGATGTACAAACGCAAGTAGCGCAAGGGAAAGCAGCCATCACTGCGGTACCACAAACACCAGCAGCGAAGAATGCGGCGAAAGCAGCGATTCAATCAGCGGCGGAAGCTAAGAAGGATCAAATCAGCAAGAACAATGCCTTGACGGCAGAAGAGAAAGCCGAAGCGACACGCAAGGTAGAAGAAGCCGTAACGAAAGCCAACCAGGCGATTGATGAGGCAACGACCAACCAAGCGGTAACGGATAAGCAAGCTGAAGGAACGCAAGCGATTCAAGCAGTGCCAGAAACGGCCGTGGCGAAGCCAGCGGCGATCGCAGCAGTCCAAGCAGCAGCGGACGCGAAGAAGCAACGGATTCAAAACAATGGAGGCTTGACTTCAGAAGAACGTGCGACAGCGGTAGCGAAAGTTAACGAAGAGTTAGCGAAGGCGACAGCAGCAATCCAAGGCGCGACCACGCAAGGTGACGTGACGGGTGAACAAACCAAGGGGATTGCGGCGATTAACAATGTAGCCGAAACGCCAAGCACTAAGACGGAAGCGAAGGACGCGATCGCGACAGCAGCGGAAGCGCAACGTCAAGCAATCCAAGCTCGACCAGACTTAACGCAAGACGAGAAAGACGCAGCCAAGGCGAAAGTGACGGCAGCGGAAACGACGGCTAAGCAAGCCGTGGAAGACGCGGCAGACCAAAACGGTGTGGAAGCAGCCAAGACGAATGGGACGAATGTGATTGCGGGTATCAATCCAGATGCCAAGTCACGCCCAGATGCGATTAAGGCAGTGGAAGCAGCGGCGGAAGCTAAGAAGGATCAAATCAGCAAGAACAATGCCTTGACGGCAGAAGAGAAAGCGAAAGCGATCCAGCAAGTCGATAACGCAGTCCAAGCAGCCAAGAACGCAATTAACGCAGCGGGCACGGATGCCAAGGTAGCGGAAGAACAAGGGAATGGGACGAACGCGATAGCGGGGATTAACCCAAGCCCAGTGGCGAAACCAGCGGCGAAAGCGGCGGTAGAGCAAGCAGCCAACGTGAAGAAGGCAGCGATCCAAGCCAACGACGCGTTAACGAGCGATGAGAAAGCGGAAGCCGAGCGTAAGGTCAACGAAGAGCTAGCGAAAGCGCAGCAAGCGATCAATGCGGCAGCGGATGACGCAACGGTGACAGCAGAGAAGGACAAAGGCGTTAAGGCAATTAGTGACCTAACTCCAACTCCAGTTGCCAAGCCAACTGCGCAAGAAGCAATTCAAGCTTTAGCGGATAGTAAGAAGGGAGCGATTCAAGCGGATAATCGTTTGACTCAAGAAGAGAAGAATACAGCTATTAACCAAATACAAACAGCGGCAGATGCGGCTAAGCAAGCCATTGCGTCAGCAAATTCTGATTCTGATGTTGCAAACGAGAAGACTGCTGGTGAGGCAACCATTAATGCCGTCACTCCAACACCAACCGTGAAGCCAACTGCTAAGGACCAAGTCCAAGCAGCAGCAGATGCTAAGAAACAGCTCATCCAAGATCGTGGTGATTTGACTAAGGAAGAGAAGAAGGCTGCCAAAGCGGCCATCGACAAGGCAGCTCAAGATGCACAAGCAGCAATTGATGCAGCGACTACTGATGGTGCTGTAGCCAATGAAAAGGCCAACGGTTTAGCTGCTATTGAAGCAGTGACACCAGGTTCTGTGGCTAAGACAGACGCTAAGCAAGCCATTAACGCAGCAGCAAATCTCAAGAAAGATGCTATTCAAGAACGGACTGATTTAACTCAGGAAGAGAAAGAAGAAGCAATCAAGCAAGTTGAAGAAGCAGCTAAGGAAGCTCGCAACAAGGTTGATACAGCGGCTACTGATGCTCAAGTTGTGAGTGAGAAGGACGCCGGCCTTAAGGCAATCACTGATGTCACACCAAATCCAATTGCTAAGCCTACTGCTAAACAAGCAGTTCAAGATCTTGCCGACCTTAAGAAGGCTACAATTGAGGCTGACAAGTCCTTAACTCGTGAAGAGAAGGATGCAGCAATCAAGCAAGTTGAGGATGCAGCTAAGAAGGCTAAGGAGGCAATCGACGCGGCTCCAACTAATAGCCAAGTTGCAACTGATCGTGATCAAGGTAAGCAAGCCATTGCTGACGTAACGCCAGTTGCGGACGCTAAGCCTAAAGCAAAAGAGGCTGTTGAACAAGCAGCTAATGCTAAGAAGGCAGCCATCGAAGCTGATAAGAACTTAACTCGCGAAGAGAAAGACGCGGCAATTTCTGCTGTAGATCAAGCTGCTCAAGCAGCTAAGACTGCCATTGCCGAAGCTAGCGACAATTCAACAGTTGCCAACGAACAAGGCAAGGGTACAAGTGCCATTGCAGGCCTAACACCAGTTGCAGAAACTAAGCCAAAAGCAAAAGAAGCGCTGGAACAAGCAGCTAATGCTAAGAAAGCAGCGATTGAAGCTAACAATAATCTAACTCGTGAAGAGAAAGAGGCAGCCAAAGCGAAAGTTGATGCTGCAGTGGCTGAAACCAAGGATGCGATTGATGCCGCGACAACTAATGCGGAAGTTGCGGAAGCTAGCAAGGCTGGTGCTGACTTAATTGATGCCCTTAACCCAAGTGCAGACAAGAAGACAGCAGCTAAGGATGCCATTGACGCAGCAGTGAAGACTAAGACTGACGCTATCGATGCCCGCACCGACTTGACGCAAGAAGAGAAGGATGCAGCTAAGGCTAAGTTGGCAGACGCTGCTAACAAGGCTAAGGCAGCGATCGATGCAGCAACCACCAATGCAGAAGTAGATGCAGCGGTAGCAGCAGGTACTAAGTCCATCAAGGACCAAAGCCCAAGTGCGGACGCTAAGACGGCAGCTAAGGCAGCCATCGACCAAGCAGTGGCAGACAAGGCCAAGGAAATCGACGCACGTACCGACTTAACGCAAGAAGAGAAGGATGCGGCTAAAGCTAAGTTAGCTGATGCAGCTAACAAGGCTAAAGCAGCAATCGATGCAGCGACCACCAATGCAGAAGTAGATGCAGCGGTAGCAGCAGGTACTAAGTCCATCAAGGACCAAAGCCCAACAGCTGATGCTAAGACAGTAGCTAAGGCAGCTATCGACCAAGCAGTGGCAGACAAGGCCAAGGAAATCGACGCCCGTACCGACTTAACGCAAGAAGAGAAGGACGCAGCTAAGGCTAAGTTGGCAGACGTAGCTAAACAAGCTAAGGCAGCCATCGATGCGGCGACCACTAATGCCGAAGTAGATGTAGCGGTAGCAGCAGGTACTAAGTCCATCAAGGACCAAAGCCCAAGTGCGGACGCTAAGACGGCAGCTAAGGCAGCCATCGACCAGGCAGTGGCAGACAAGGCCAAGGAAATCGATGCCCGCACCGACTTAACGCAAGAAGAGAAGGATGCAGCTAAGGCTAAGTTGGCAGACGCAGCTAACAAGGCTAAGGCAGCGATCGATTCAGCAACCACTAACGCAGAAGTAGACGCAGCGGTAGCAGCGGGTACTAAGTCCATCAAGGACCAAAGCCCAAGCGCCGACGCTAAGACGGCAGCTAAGGCAGCTATCGACCAAGCAGTGGCAGACAAGGCCAAGGAAATCGACGCCCGTACCGACTTAACGCAAGAAGAGAAGGATGCGGCTAAGGCTAAGTTGGCAGATGCAGCTAAGCAAGCTAAGGCAGCGATCGATGCAGCAACCACCAATGCAGAAGTAGACGCAGCGGTAGCAGCAGGCACTAAGTCTATTGCGGCCCAAAGCCCAAGTGCGGACGCTAAGACGGCAGCTAAGGCAGCCATCGATCAAGCAGTGGCAGACAAGGCTAAGGAAATCGATGCCCGCACCGACTTGACGCAAGAAGAGAAGGATGCAGCTAAGGCTAAATTAGCTGATGCAGCTAAGCAAGCTAAGGCAGCCATCGATGCAGCGACCACCAATGCAGAAGTAGATGCAGCGGTAGCAGCGGGCACTAAGTCTATTGCCGACCAAAGCCCAAGTGCGGACGCTAAGACGGCAGCTAAGGCAGCCATCGACCAAGCAGTCGCAGACAAGGCTAAGGAAATCGACGCGCGTACCGACTTGACGCAAGAAGAGAAGGACGCAGCTAAGGCTAAGTTAGCTGATGCAGCTAAGCAAGCTAAAGCAGCAATCGATGCGGCGACAACCAATGCAGAAGTAGACGCAGCGGTAGCAGCGGGCACTAAGTCCATTGCGGACCAAAGTCCAACAGCTGACGCTAAGAATGCAGCCAAAGCAGCCATCGACCAAGCAGTCGCAGACAAGGCCAAGGAAATCGATGCGCGTACCGACTTAACGCAAGAAGAGAAGGACGCAGCTAAGGCTAAGTTGGCTGATGCAGCTAAGCAAGCTAAGGCAGCAATCGATGCAGCAAGCACCAACGCAGAAGTAGATGCAGCGGTAGCAGCGGGCACTAAGTCCATTGCTGACCAAAGCCCAAGTGCGGACGCTAAGAATGCAGCGAAAGCAGCCATCGACCAAGCAGTGGCAGACAAGGCTAAGGAAATCGACGCACGTACTGACTTAACGCAAGAAGAGAAGGACGCAGCTAAGGCTAAGTTAGCTGATACAGCTAACAAGGCTAAGGCAGCGATCGATGCGGCGACCACCAACGCTGATGTGGCTGCAGTTGTTAAGCAGGCCCAAGCAAGCCTCAAAGATTTCAGCCCAAGTTCTGACAGTAAGTCGGATAGTAAGCTAGCAATCGATCAGGCAAGCCAGGCTAAGATTGATGCCCTCAAGGCTCGTAAGGATCTGAATGACGCGGACAAGGCTAAGGCTATTGCTCAAGTCCAAGACCTAGCTCAAAAAGCTAAGGACGCGATTGACCAAGCAAGCAGTCAAGACCAAGTCAAAGCCATCCTAGACCAAGCACTAGCAGACCTTGCTGCGCTTAACCCAGCGCCAAGTCAAGTGCCATGTCCGGATTGCGAGACTCAAGCGCCATGTCCAGATTGTGATGCGAAGAAACAAGGCCTCTTGCCAGCAACTGGGGAAACCAGCAACCAGACCTTCTTCTCTGCAGCAGCGCTTGCTGTATTAGCAGGTCTAGGTCTAGTCGCAACCGGCAAACGCAAGGATGAAGAAGAGCAAGTGAGCTAATCTCATCAAGGCTAAGAAACCTAAAAACTGTCCTGGTGACAGCCTAACAAGAGCTTGGGATTTAATCCCAAGCTCTTGTTTTTGTCATTCATTAAAAATTCATAGTTTATTCTTGCTAAACTCCTTCCGTTTGGCGGATTTTATGATAGAATAAGAGAGTAAAGTAGTAGCATTGTCGAAAAGGGGGAAGTACGATGCGGAAGAAGCAATCAATAGCGCGTCGTGGCTGGGCCATGTTAGGCCTGCTAGCCGTATTCCTATTGGGAATGGGGCAGCCAGTCTATGCCAAACCAGACTGGTCCGAGAGTGCTCCCTATATCCATTTCGTCAATTACCACTATGTGGGCAATGGGGTAGAGGGTGGCGCCCGGGATGTCATTATGGAATATTCGCCAGATGCTAATGGGATTTTCCAAATCTCTGTCCTGGAAGGGACCAGCTCTAACTGTTATATCTACCAGATTAGACAGGACGGTCTCTACGAACTCGCGCACTTTGACACCTATAGCGATGTGGAAGACAAACGGACCACAGACGCGGCCAAGGACGACAAGCAGGCTTTGATTCTGCCAGCGGATTTGACGGTGGGCAAGGTCTACTATACCGGCTATGATAAGTCGGTTAAGAACACAGTGGTGGCTAATCCTATGACCTATGTCATCAATGGCAAGCGTTACGAGAACACCGTCAAGGTATCGCGTGAATTGCCAAATGGCACGATCTATCTCTACTATGCACCAAAAGCAGGCCTCATTGCAGTCGAAGATCAGGCAGGCAACCCTGAGTTTGTTCTGACTGAAACCTACGGCAATGTCGCCAATACCCGTTAAGTCAACTTCAAGATTCAGTTGCTCGCAACTGAATCTTTTGGTATATATAGGAAGTAAAAATTAAAGGAGTGACCTTATGACCCGACACCATACCTATCCCATGATTTGTCCTAACTGTAACCATACACAAGATTTCCTGGCTTATGACAGCATCAATATTAGTGCCAACCCTGAACTCAAGCCCCTGGTCATGTCAACTGATCTCTTGAGTTTCCACTGCGAGAATTGTGGCTATGACACCTTTATCAACTATGGCTATCTCTACCATGACCCTAAGCGTGTCTTCATGGTCTACTATGAACCTCAGCCTGAAAAGCATGTGAAAATTGCCCACGACTTACGGACCATTTATTTCCGCGAGGAAGGTTATGTCCAACGCAAGGCGGGCTATCGTTTCCGCATTGTGCCGGAATTGCGAGATTTGTGGGAGAAGATTTTTATTTTCGAGGCGGGCCTGGATGACCGGGTAATCGAGCTCTTGAAATACTACCTCCAAGCAACCTTCCTAGAACAGTATCCGACTGCCCAGGTGGAGCGGGTCCAGTTCTATGTGGATGGGGAGACAGGGCAGAAGCAATTCATTCTTATGCATGAGGATGACATTGTAGCTTTCATCGCCTTCGACCCAGACCACTATGATTTGATCTTAGAGCGCTGGGGTGACCGCATGACCCAGCATGAGTCCAACCTACAACTGATGGTCAATGCCGAGTGGGTTGAAAAGTTAGTTTCAGAAGAATAATAGGTTCATAGGTTGACATTCTACAATTGTCGTGTTATCATAAAGACAAGTTAAAAGTATAGGAGGTCTTTACTATGACACTGAAGAAAAAATTGACAACAGCCTTGGTGGCCCTCTCCCTAACTGCTAGCCTAGCTCCGAGCGTTTTGGCTCAATCCTCAAGCTCTAGCTCAGATTCTAGCTCAACAGCAGCCAATGCTAGCAGCAATGAGACCACTAAGCAAAATGCGACGACTTATGAGCAAGTCACTAAGACCGCAGAAGAATTCATCAAATTCTACCGTGAGGCACATCCTAAGCAAGATTTAACCACTGTTGAATTGAAGTATGATGATGACTTGAAGTTCTATGTGGTAGAATTTGAAGCAGTCGATGACGAAAATGAATACGAACTCAAGATTAATGCTGGCACTGGCGCAGAAGTTGCTAAGTCTGAACAAAGCTTAGTTAAGGCTAAACAAGGGGGCGTAGAACGTCGTGAGGAAGGTCTTAACTTAGAGAAGATGAAGGAATTCAAGGACATTAAGGCAGCTGCCGAAGCAGGGGCCGATGTTAAGGACTTGAAGTTAAATCATTGGGACTTAGACCGTGACGGGGAAGCAACCGTATGGACCCTGACCTACAAGAACGGTGACGTCGACGTTGAAGTCAAGGTAGATGCCCAATCTGGCCAAGTAGTTGCCGTAGACGACGACCGCAAGGACGACTAATTTAATAGCATGAGCAAGCAGGGACGTGGTCCCTGCTTTTTCTTTTAGAGGACTTGCTTGGGGCAGGTATTTATGGTAGATTTGCCATAAAGGAGTGAAGGCTATGAAGCGACAAGATGATTTACATAAGGAGAGCGTTCCTATCCAAGCTGCCTTGGATGAGGCTGACCGAGTAGCCGCCCAAACGGACACTCGACTAGACCATGAGCAAGTTTTTGCCGAGATTCGTGCACGAATTGACGCTAACTAGGCTTAAGCCATGCGAAACGCCCTAGAAAGGGCGTTTTTATATTGGGCAAAAGAGGGGTGCTAGTATTCTAACCCCCCCCTTTGGACTAGGTCGACTTGATACCGGTAACCGCTTTCCTTGTTCTTGTAATAGGGATGGAATTCTGCTAGCATGAGAGTGACAAGGAGTGACTTTATGGAATTAAGCAGTATTTACCATCGTCCTGAGTCGGAGTTCGCCTATCTCTACGACCAGGAACACATTCACCTGCGTTTGCGCAGTAAAAGAGGCGACCTAAGCAAGGTGCGAGTGGTCTTTCAGGATCCCTTCCTGACCGAGCAGGATGAGACTGAACTAACCTTGGTGGCTCAGACTTCCATCTTTGATTTCTGGCAGGTTCAAGTGACGGTGCCTTATCGTCGTCTCATGTATTACTTTGTCTTGGAAGACAGCCAGGGTCAGATCATGGCCTACGGCGATGATGGCTTCCATGAAATGGGGTCTGACCAGGACATTAACTTTGATTCCTTCTTCCGTCTGCCTTATCTGCATGAGAGCGAGCGGGCTAAGGTGCCGGAATGGGTCAAGTCTACTGTCTGGTATCAAATCTTCCCGGAACGCTTCAAGAATGGCCGACCTGAACTCAGTCCTGAGCAGACCCAGCCTTGGGATGCTAAGATTAGGCCGACCTCTGAGGATTTCTTCGGCGGTGACTTAGAGGGGATTATTCAGGAGCTGGATTATCTAGCAGACTTGGGCATTACGGGGCTCTATCTCTGTCCTATCTTTGAGGCGCCGACCAACCACAAGTATGACACTATCGACTATCTCAGCGTGGACCCACACTTTGGCGATAAGGAAACCTTCAAACGCCTAGTGGAAGGCTGCCATGCCCGTGGTATTCGGGTTATGTTAGATGCCGTCTTCAACCATATTGGGGCCCACTCCAAGCAATGGCAGGATGTTAGAGAGCGAGGGGCGGATTCTCCTTACACAGACTGGTTCCACATCTACAAGTATCCAGTTGTGGACCCATTGACGCCAGGGGCGGTCCACCGGGCTCAGGGCTTGAGCTATGAGATGTTTGCCTTTGAAGGTCGCATGCCTAAGCTCAACACCCAGAACCCAGAAGTGCAGCGTTACCTCTTAGACATTGCCAGCTACTGGATTCGGGAGTTTGACATTGACGGTTGGCGACTGGATGTGGCCAATGAAATTGACCATGACTTCTGGCGGGCCTTTGCCCAGCAAGTTCGAAGCATCAAGCCGGATCTCTATATTCTGGGCGAAATCTGGCACAACTCCCAACCTTGGTTGGCGGGCGACCAATTTGATGCGGTCATGAACTACTTGGGCACCACCCAGACCACTCGGTATTTCTTAGAACATCGAGGTTCTGCCCAGAAATTAGTGGATGCGGTCTTGAGCCAGCAAATGCTCTACCGTCGTCAGCACAATGAAGTTATGTTCAACCTCTTGGATTCCCATGATACCTGGCGCATTCTCAGCCTAGCCAAGGGCAATAAGGACCGGGTCAAGGCGGCCCTGGCCTTCAACTTCTTACAGTTGGGTAGTCCCTGCCTCTACTACGGCACCGAGTATGGCTTAGATGGCGACCACGATCCTGGCTGCCGCAAGGTCATGCCATGGGATCCGGCTCAGCAGGACCAAGACATGCATGCTTTTGTTAAGGCTCTGATTGCCTTACGTCACCGCTACAATGACTGGATTATTCAAGGACAAATTGACTATGAGGCCCTGGACAATGGGGTCAAGATTAGCCTGACGCACCAGAGCTTACGTTTGGTTGCCTACTTCAACCATGAGGGAAGTCTAAAAATCGACCAGCCGGCTAAGCTCTGTCTGGCTAATGGTTATTATGACAACTGTCTGGGACCTGATGGTCTTATCATCTATGAGGAGGAAGTATAATGGCACTAGATACAAGCTATGATTTACGTCGCAGTGTTATTTACTGCGTCTATGTTCGCAACTTCAGCCAAGAAGGGACCTTTGCGGGGGTTATACCCCAACTTGACCGGTTGAAGGCCCTAGGTGTGGACTATATTTGGCTATTGCCTATTCATCCGCTAGGGGTGGATAAGCGCAAGGGCAAGCTAGGTTCGCCTTATGCCATTCAAGACTATCGGGCGGTCAACCCCGAGTACGGAACTTTGACTGACTTCGAGGCCCTCTGCCATGCCATCCATGAGCGGGGCATGAAGGTTATGATTGACGTGGTCTATAACCACACATCACCTGACTCTGTCTTGGTCAAGACTCATCCCGAATGGTTCTACTATAAGTCTGATGGCAAACGTGGTAACCGGGTAGGGGAGTGGACGGACATTGTGGACTTAGACTACCAAGACCGTGGCCTCTGGGACTACCAAATTGAAAGTCTCCAATACTGGGCCCATTACGTGGACGGCTACCGTTGCGATGTAGCTTCCATGGTGCCCGTTGACTTTTGGCGGGAAGCCCGCAAGGCCGTGGCTCAGGTCAAGGAGGACTTCGTCTGGTTGGCTGAGTCTGTCCATGCGGAATTCGTTAAGTCTCTGCGCCAGGAAGGGGTAGAGGCGGCTAGCGATAGCCAACTCTATGAGGCATTTGACCTGACTTATGATTATGACATTTGGACCGCCTATGAGCGCTATGTCCGCGGGGAAATCCCTCTGGACTGGTATTTGGAGCGCCTGTCCCTACAGGATATGATTTATCCTGACAACTATGTCAAGTTACGCAACCTAGAGAACCATGACCAGCCACGCTTTGCCAGTGTCATGCCACAAGGTGCTTCCTTGCGCCACTGGTTGACCTTTAGCTTGATGCAGCGGGGGACCAGTCTGATCCATAACGGTCAGGAAATTGGCGCCAGACATCTGCCTAATCTCTTCGACCGGGATCCCATTGACTGGCAAGGGGGGCAGGAAGACTTAAGCGACTGCCTCAGTCGCCTGATTGAGATCAAGAAGTCGGCCCTGCCAGTCCAAGGGGCTTATGACCTAGCAGGGGATAGCGACCTAGACCTAGTGCAAATCGCCTACAAGCGACCGGGCTCTCAAGACCTAGCCTTGCTGGCGGTGGTATCGCTCAAGGGCAAGTCAGGCGACCTAGCGGTGGACCTGCCAGACGGAGACTATGTCAATGCCTTGACTGCAAGTCCTGTGACCGTCCAGGAAGGCAAGTTGACCGTGGCTGATGATCCGATTGTGATTATCTTATAATAGAAAAGAGCCAAGCGAGAATAGCCTTGCTTGGCTCTTTATTTACTAGAATTAAGGCATCAAATTAGCCATAAACTAGGAGCCTTTACAAGCTAAGACTGGTCATATTTTCATGATATAAGTTGTTATCGGTAACACCGTAATTTAACTTGAAAGCCGTTTCGTTTTATTGCATAATAAACTTGTAACGTTTGACGAAAGCGTCAACATACTATCTTTAAGGAGGATTTCGTAATGAAATTTAACTGGAAAAAACTTGCAATCGGGACTATGTCTGCAGCTATGGCTTTAGCAGCATTCCCATTCGGCGCAGTGAAAGTTGCGACTGCCCAAGAAGCTAAATTGGTGATCTCTGGTGGGGGCTTAACTGACTACCTCAAAGCAAACATCAAAGACTTCGAAGAGAAAAACAACGTGAAAGTTGAAATCTCTGACAACACTGACATGTTCGGTATGTTAGATGCTTTAGCTTTAGACGGCCCTGCTGGGAACGGTGCAGACGTTTATATCGCACCTAACGACCGTGTAGGTGCTTTAGCAAAAGCTGGTCACTTATCAGAAGTGAAATTATTAGACGACGCTAAGTACGATGACAAAGACAAACAAGGTGTATCCATCGACGGTAAAGTATACGGTGCGCCAGCTGTTATCGAAACCATCATCATGTACTACAACAAAGACTTATTGAAGGAAGCACCAAAATCTTTCGATGACTTAATGGCTTTGTCTAAAGACGACAAGTACAAGTTCGCAGGTGAAGAAGGTAAGAACGTTGCCTTCCTTGGTCAATTGACTAACTTCTACTTCAGCTACGGTATCTTAGCTGGTTACGGCGGTTATGTATTCGGCCAAAACGGTACAGATCCTAAAGACATCGGTTTGAACAACGACAAGTCTGTTGAAGCCATCAACTACATCAGCGACTGGTACAAGAATGTATGGCCAAAAGGGATGTTAGACGTTAAGTCTTCTTACGACTTCATGAAACAATCCTTCATCGAAGGTAAGACTGCTGCTATCATCACTGGTCCTTGGGAAGCTAAAGCTTTGAAAGATGCTAAAGTTAACTTAGGTGCTGCTAAATTACCTTCATTACCTGGCGGTAACGAGTACAAACCATTTGCCGGCGGTAAAGCATGGGTTATCTCAGAATACTCAGAAAACAAAGAATTGGCTCAAAAATTCTTAGACTGGGCATCTTCTGAAGAACAACAAAACAAATTGTACAAAGGCTTCGGCGAAGTTCCTGCTAACCACGTAGCACGTGAAGCAGCAGCTAAAGACAATAACGAAATCACTAAAGCGGTAATCGACACCTTCGCTAACGCAGTTCCAATGCCAAACATCCCACAAATGGCTGAAGTATGGCCAGGTGCTGAAAACTTAATCTTCGACGCAGCTTCAGGTAACAAGTCTGCTAAAGAAGCAGCTGACGCAGCGGTAGAATTGATCAAACAAGCGATCGAACAAAAACACGGCGAATAAGCTGATAACTAACTACTCAAGCTGAATGATCTGGTAGCCTTCGGCTACCAGGTCTTTTTGCAAGAGGAGAGCAACTATTAGTATATTGAAATGGAGGTATTATTATGGCAGACACGGTTGCACCGCGTCAAGATGAGCGTAAAGCCATGAGCCTGTCTCTGATTCCAGGTCTGGGACAATTCTATAATGGCCAAACCCTCAAAGGGATTATCTTCCTGGCTTTGACTGCACTCTTTATCTTTGAAATGTTTACCTTCGGTTATGACGCCCTCGTAGGCTTTGTGACCTTGGGTTCCGTTCCTAAGCAAGACCACTCCCTCTTCCTCTTAATTCGTGGGAGCTTGCAAATCATCATTACCATTATCTTCTTAGCCTTCTATGGGGCTAACATCTTAGACGCACGTTCCATCGCTCGTAAAATCAACAAGGGCGAGAAAATCTCTAAGACCTTGAAGGAAATGCTCCACAACATCTATGCGGATGGTTTCCCTTATCTCTTAATTATTCCGTCTTATATCTTTATGGCCTTTGCCATTGTCTTCCCAGTATTGGTGACGGTATGTACAGCCTTTATTAACTATGACTTCAAACACACGCCACCTGCTAAACTCTTAGACTGGGTAGGGATTGAGAACTTCTGGAACATCTTCAACCTCTCAACCTTCCGTGATGCCTTCATGGCGGTCTTCACTTGGACCTTGATTTGGACCATCTGTGCGACCACCTTACAAATCGTGATTGGGGTCTTCACTGCCATTGTGGCTCACCAACCATTTATCAAGGGCAAACGTATCTTCGGGGTTATCTTCCTCTTACCTTGGGCGGTACCAGCCTTCATTACCATCATGACCTTCTCTAACATGTTCAATGACTCCATCGGGGCCATTAACACGCAGGTTATTCCATTCTTGAACCACTTGATTCCATTTGTGGATCTGCCAACCCTGGCTTGGAAGACCGATCCAAACTGGACCAAGGTAGCCATTATCATGATTCAAGCTTGGTTAGGTTTCCCATATGTCTATGTTATGACCACTTCTATCCTACAATCTATTCCTGAAACACTCTATGAGGCAGCGAAAATTGATGGGGCAGGGGCTGTCAAACGCTTCACCGCCATTACCTTACCGGTTATCTTGTCGGTGGCTGCACCAATCTTCATGACCCAATACACCTTCAACTTCAACAACTTCTCCATGATCTACCTCTTCAACGATGGGGGTCCAGGTTCTGTTGGGGGCGGTGCCGGGTCAACCGACATCTTGATTTCTTGGATCTATAAGATTACCACTGGTCAATCACCACAGTTCTCCATTGCGGCGGCCTTGACCTTGATTATCTCCTTGATTATCATCTCGGTATCCTTATTCGTCTTCAAGAAAACCAACGCCTTTAACATTGAGGAGGCCTAATCATGAAAAATTTGACTAAATCAGCGAAATTTTCCCGTTATGTAGGCCAATTCCTGACCTACTTCTACATGGTTGTCCTCTCCATCGTCATTATTTACCCGCTCTTAATCACCGTGAGTTCGGCCTTTAAGGCAGGGAACGTGACCGCCTTCTCCCTAGACTTGGGGATGCAATGGTCCTTGGACAACTTCACCCGTCTCTTCAACGAGACCAAGTACCTCTCTTGGTACCGTAACACCTTGTTCGTCGCAACGACTACCATGGTGGTGCAAGTCTTCGTTGTCACCTTGGCAGGTTATGCTTACAGCCGTTACAACTTCATGGGCCGTAAGAAATCCTTGCTCTTCTTCTTAATCGTGCAAATGGTGCCAACCATGGCTGCCTTGACTGCCTTCTACGTTATGGCTGTCTTGCTCAACGCCCTCAACCAATTCTGGTTCCTCTCTCTGATCTATATCGGGGGTGGGATTCCAATGAACACCTGGTTGATGAAGGGTTACTTCGATACCGTGCCTTACGACTTGGATGAATCTGCTAACCTTGACGGGGCAGGTCACTTCCGGATCTTCTGGCAAATCGTCTTGCCATTGGTGCGTCCAATGATCGCCGTGCAAGCCCTCTGGGCCTTCATGGGACCATTCGGGGACTACCTCTTGGCTAAGTTCTTGCTGCGTAAGGAAGAGTCTTATACTGTCGCAGCCGGTCTGCAAACTCTGATTGCGGACCAACGTAACCAACGGGTTGCGCTCTTCGCGGCCGGTGCTATCTTAATCGCCGTGCCAATCTCAGCCCTCTTCTTCATGTTACAGAAGAACTTCGTGACCGGTTTGGTCAACGGGGGGACCAAGGGCTAAGATTAGCACTTTATGGGGCAGGAAGCTTTTCCTGTCCTTTTTGTTTAGAGGGGGAATTCTTCCCTCATGACCTCTCGGCCTGGTTTTCCAGCGGGTGCCTTTATGGTATACTAGAGAGGTAGAATTCAATGAAAGTAGGAACCCGGATGTCCACAAAAGCATTTCCCCTTAATTACTTTGCCGCCATGGCAGGGCCAGTGTCGGCCTTCAAGGAGCGGCAACCTCTCAAACTCAGACAGACCCTAGCTGTGATTCTCTTGATTATTAGCGTCATGATTCTGCCCATTGCGGTTAAGATTGGCCAGCTTAAGATTGTCAGCCTAGATCAATTTGCTTCCCAGTCTATGGCCCTGCTAGACGACCAAGTAGCGGAGCAGTTGGCTCATTATGCGACTGGGCCCAATGGCCAGTTGGTCATGCCTAGCCAAGACATCAGTCTGCGTGACGATGACCAGGGCCGTGTCATGCTCCTGGCTCAAGATGATAGCCAGCAGCTAGAAGCTAGCCTGGCAGGCAAGGCGGGGGTAGCCTTCACACCTGAACGTTTCGTGGTGACGGCGGCAGGCAATCGCTTCTTGTCCCAGCCTTATGACCCAGAAGCTGACTTTAGACCGGCTACTAGCGCCGACAGTCTCAACCGGCTCCTATCTGGCCAGTGGTTCCAAAATAATCGCCTAGCCATTATTCTGACCATCTTCATTAATTCCTGGCTCTTGCTAGCGGTCAGCTTCCTAATCATGCTCTTTGGTGTGGCGGGCTTCCTGTCCTTTATGAAATTCACGGATATCTTCTCCATTAAGTCTTATGGCCAGGCCTTCCGGGTCTGCCTCAACTGCTTCGGTTGGCCAACCTTGGTGGCCGTCCTGGTAGGCTTTGTGACGGGCAACCCGGCCCATGTCCTAACTGGATTGGGCATTGCCTTTATGGCCATGATTATGTGGGTTTACTGGACGACGCATTTCCAAGATGCCTATGTAGAAGCCAAGTTGGCGGCCCAGGAGGACAAGTAGATGCGGATTCTGCTGGATGGGGATGCCTGTCCTGTTAAGGCCGAGGCCATTAACCTAGCCGCCAAATGGGACTTGCCCGTCATCATCGTGGCCTCCTATAACCATGTCAGCAAGACCGATTATCCGGCTCATGTCCAGACGGTTTATGTGGAGCGGGGCGCTGACCAGGCCGACTATAAGATTGTGGCCTTAGTCCAGCAGGGCGATATTGTGGTTACCCAGGACTATGGTCTGGCGACCATTCTCCTTAACAAGGCCATTGTCTTGCATCATATGGGCTGGCGCTACCGGCCAGAAGCCATGGACCAGCTCCTGACCCAACGTTATATGGGCCAGGTCAGCCGGCGCAAGACGGGACGCTACGGAGGCAAGGGGCCCAAGCCCTTTGGCCGCCAGGACCGGGAGCGTTTCTCAGCCTCACTAGAAGCCATCATTAGACAAGAAATAAGACAAGAAAAGGGAGCCGGCCTGTGAGCTTGCTCCCTTTTGCTATAGAAAAAATTAAGCCCCGCTTGCTTAAGGCTAGCAAGTGGGGCTTGTACTTTAGATGGCTTCATCAATTTGAATGACAGTCACGCCGGCCTCTTCGATTTCCTTGAGGAGGGCAGGGTCGCCATAGGTGTCAGTGATCAGGATGTCGATCTTTTGAATGCCGGCTACCTGGAAGTTGGAGGTGACACCAATCTTGCGGTAGTCAGCCACCACGATGACCAGACCGTGGGAGTTCTGGACCATGAGTTGGTTGACCTTGGACTCGCGGAAGTCGCCGGTGGTAATGCCGACTTGGGCGTTAATGCCGGAGCAGCCCATAATGCAGATATTGGCATTGATATGGCGCAGGGAATCAGCCGCCAGTTCGCCGACCAGGGCCGCCTTAGGAAAATGAATCTCGCCCCCTGACAGGATAATGGTCGAACTTGGATGCATTTCCTGTTCGCTCATGCGCAGGTTGTTGGTGACGACCGTGACTGGGGTCTCCTTGAGATAGTCCATGACGTGCATGGCGGTGGTGGAGGTGTTCATATAAATGGTCATCTTTTCTTCTATATAAGTAGCGGCTTTTTCAGCGATGGCCTGTTTGATTTGTTCGATATGGGGATTTTGGGTATCACCTTCGAAAAAGGGCACCTCATTCAGGATGGCATAACCATGGTGGCGTTCGATAATGCCCATCTTAGCCAGCAGGTTCAAGTCACGCCGCACCGTCATAGTAGACACCTTGGCCAGTTGGGCTAGGATTTCGACGGTTAGACTCTTGCTGGGTGATTGGTTGAGGGCCTGAATCATCAAATCACGCCGTTGACGAACATCTTGGACGGAACGTTTCATGGTGGACACTTCTTTCTGGTAATCTATAAAGACATTTTACCACAAAACAAGCATAAAACAAACATCTAACACACTAAAAGCACATTAAATGTTAAATCGAACATAAAATTAGCTTGTAAGCGGTGCCTGGTTGCGTTATCATAGACATGTAAACATCGCTAGACACAAGTTAATGGAGGTAATAATGATGAGAACAATCCAAGATGTAACAAAGGATACCTGGTTGCGCGAGACCTTCCCAGAGTGGGGGACTTGGCTCAACGAAGAAATTCGTGACAAACAAGTAGAGCCAAATTCTTTCGCTATGTGGTGGTTAGGCTGTACCGGGATTTGGATCAAATCCGATCAAGGCACTAACATCCTTTGCGATCTCTGGACCGGTACAGGTAAACGCAGTCACGGGGCCGGCAACATGAAGAAAGGCCACCAAATGATGCGTATGTCCGGGGTAGAAAAACTCCAACCAAACTTACGTAACCAACCATTCGTCCTAGATCCATTCGAAATCGAAGGCGTGGACGCTTTAGTGGTCACTCACATCCACTCCGACCACTTAGACATTAACACCGCCGCGGCTGTGGCTAAGAACTGCCCAGAAGCTAAATTCGTGGGGCCTAAAGCCGTGGTCGATACCTGGCTCAAATGGGGTGTCCCAGCAGAACGTACCGTGGTAGTGCGTCCTAACGAATCGGTTAAGATCAAAGACATCGAAGTGGTCGCTTTAGAAGCCTTCGACCGGACCGCCTTAGTGACTTGGGATGGTGACCCTGAATATGAACTCAAGGGTAAAATGCCACAAGACATGGACCTAATTGCCGTTAACTACCTCTTCAAAACTTCAGGTGGTAACATCTACCATGCCGGCGACTCTCACTTCTCTAACATGTTCGCTAAACACGGTAACGAACACAAGATTGATGTCTGCTTAGGGGCCTTTGGTGAAAACCCTCGTGGGATTACCGACAAGATGACCTCTGTTGATATCTTGCGTATGGCTGAGTGCTTGAATGCCCGCGTAGTGATCCCAGTTCACCACGATATCTGGACCAACTTCATGGCTGATACCGATGAAATCTTAGCCCTCTGGAACATGAAGAAAGACCGCCTGCAATATGACTTCCAACCATTTATCTGGCAAGTAGGGGGTCAATACAACTACCCACAAGACTTGAACAAGTTGGAATTCAACTTCTACCGTGGCTTCGACGATGCCTTCAGCAAGGAAAACGACGTGCCATTCCCATCCTTCTTATAAGACTGAACTAGAGGAGACTGACTAATGTTAAGAGAAATTATTGACGGTAATCGTTTCAGCTTCCAGGCTGGCTACGATTCCTGGGAAGATGCCATTCGCGCTGCCTGTGAGCCCCTAGTGGCTCAGGGCGTGATTGAGCCAGAATATCCAGGCTATATCATTGCTAACGTCCATGAATTTGGACCTTACATCGTGATTGCGCCGGACATCTGCATTCCCCATGCCCAAGAGGGAAGAGGGGTGAATGAAACCGCCGTTGCCTTTATGAATACAGAAAAGCCAGTTGACTTCGGTCCTAGTGCTGATTTCCAACCTCGCCTTTTCTTCGTCTTGGCATCTACAGACAATGACAAGCACTTGGAAAACCTCTCTGAACTCGTGACCTTGCTCGATTCAGAAGAAGTGGTGGAGGCCTTTGTTAAGGCCCGCAGCAAGGAAGACTTACAATCTATTTTAGAGGGATTAGGTGAATAATATGGAATTTTTATTCGGTTTCTGGCAATTTTTCTATGCCAACATCTTTACCAAGCCTGAATACTTTGTCGGGCTGATTGTCTTAGTTGGTTATTTACTCTTGGGCCGCAAATGGTATGATGCCCTAGCTGGTTTCATCAAAGCCGTGGTCGGTTATATGATCTTGAACGTGGCAGCCGGCGGTTTGGTTTCAAACTTCCGTCCAATCTTGGTCGCTTTGGCTGACCGTTTCCAATTACAAGCAGCGGTTATCGACCCATACTTCGGGCAAGCTGCGGCTGAAGCAGCCTTGAAAGAAGCAGGTCACGCCACTGGTTTGACCGTGCAAGTGCTCTTAGTAGCCTTCTTGGCTAACTTAGCCTTAGTCATCTTCCGTCGTTTTACCAAGGTGCGTACCGTCTTCATTACCGGTCACATCATGGTCCAACAATCTGCAACGGCTACCTGGCTCTTGGCCTTGGCTTTGGGCAATGACGTGAACCAATTACAATTTGTGGTGGTTTTAGGGATTGTCCTTGGGGTTTACTGGGCAGTTGCTTCTAACCTTACGGTTGAAGCAACTCAAGAACTCACTGAAGGTGGCGGCTTCGCTATCGGTCACCAACAAATGTTTGGTATTTGGTTAACTGACAAGTTAGCGCCAAAACTCTCTGGTAAGAATGACCGTAAGATTGAAGATTTGGAATTGCCTGGTTTCTTATCTATCTTCAAAGAATCCATCGTGGCAACTTCTATCTTGATGATTGTCTTCTTCGGTGCCATCCTCTTAATCTTAGGTAAAGACTACTTAGTCAGCGTCAATGGGCAAGAAATTCTCAAGCTCAAGATGACCACTCTCAAGGAAACAGACGACTTCTTCTTCTACATCATGAAGGTTGCCTTGACCTTCACCGTTTACATCCAAGTATTGCAACTTGGGGTGCGGATGTTCGTGGCTGAATTGTCTGAAGCCTTCCAAGGGATCTCTAACAAACTCTTGCCAGGTTCTATGCCAGCGGTTGACTGTGCGGCTGTCTACGGTTTTGGTTCACCAAACGCCGTGACTATCGGCTTCCTCTTCGGGGTATTAGGTCAATTAGTGGCCATCATCGGTTTGATTGTCTTCAAGAGCCCTGTCTTCATCATCACTGGGTTCGTGCCTGTCTTCTTCGACAACGCGACCTTCGCTGTCTATGCTAACCACAAGGGTGGCTTGCGTGCCGCTTCTATCTTAACCTTCGCTTCTGGGGTCATCCAGGTATTGGGTGGGGCTTTGGCAGCAGGTGCTTTCGGCTTAGCTAAATACGGCGGTTGGCACGGCAACTTCGACTGGGACACTGTCTGGGTTGGGTTCGGTTTCTTAATGCAAAACTTACACTATGTAGGTTTGGGCGTCGTATTGGTGATCCTCTTGGCAATTCCTCAATTGCAATACCTCAAGAACAAGGAACACTACTTCACTATTGCAGAAGATTACGAAGCCTATTTAGAAGCAAAAGAAGCTTAATCGTAGTATAATAAAAACGTGGATGGCTTGACTGCGCTTACACCGGTCAAGCCATACCAATTTAAGAATGAAAAAGGAGCGAATAAAAAATGAAAGTATTAGCAGCATGTGGTTCAGGGATGGGTTCAAGCCAAATTATTAAAATGAAGATTACCAATGTCTTCCGCAAAATCGGTGTACCTTTGGAAATCCACCACTGTGCGATCGCTGAAGCAAAATCCTTGGCTAAGGGCTATGATGTGGTGATCTGCTCCAAAGCCTTAATCGATGTCTTCGATGGCTTAGATTTACCAAACACTAAAGTCATTGGCTTACAAAACCTCTTATCTGAAAAAGAAATCACTGAGAAATTAGCTGAAAACGGCATTGGTGCCTAAGGAGGTTAAGCATGGGAATTCCTAATTTACAAGTTGCCTTAGACCATTCTAATCGTCCTGATGCCGTAGCGGCTGCCGTATCAGTTGGCCATGAAGTCGACATTATCGAAGCAGGGACCGTGCTCTTACTGGAAGTAGGGGGCGAAGTGGTTCAAACCCTGCGCAACATCTTCCCTGACAAAATCATCGTCGCTGACACCAAGTGTGCCGATGCGGGTGGGACTGTGGCTAAGAACGTGGCTAAGTACGGAGCTGACTGGATGACCTGTATCTGTAGCGCCACCATTCCAACTATGAAGGCCGCAGCCAAAGAAGTTAAGGAAATCCAAGTCGAACTATATGGTGACTGGACTTATGAGCAGGCCCAACAGTGGTTAGACGCTGGTATCAGCCAAGCCATCTACCACCAAAGCCGTGACGCCCTCCTAGCAGGTGAAACCTGGGGTGAGCGCGACCTAAGCAAGGTTAAGAAATTAATCGAAATGGGCTTCCGTGTCTCTGTAACTGGTGGGCTCAACGTGGACACCTTGGAACTCTTCCGTGGCGTTGATGTCTACACCTTCATTGCCGGTCGTGGCATTACGGAAGCAGCAGATCCTGCTGCCGCAGCCCGCGAGTTCAAGGACAAGATCCGCGAGATCTGGGGTTAGGCTATGACAACATTTGGTATTTATGAGAAGGCCCTACCTAAGGGCATTTCCTGGCAGGAGCGGCTAGAGCTAGCGGCCTCCTTGGGCTTCGACTTCGTTGAAATGTCCATTGACGAGACCGACGAGCGTCTGGCCCGCCTGCAATGGACCGATCAAGAGATTGAGGCTGTCAACCAAGCCCAACGCTCTACGGGCGTCCGCATCTATTCCATCTGCTTATCCGGCCATCGCCGCTATCCATTTGGGTCGGCTGATCCCGCTAAGCGCCAAAAGGCCTTGGAAATGATGCAGGAATGTGTGGACTTAGCGGTTAAGTTAGGCGTCCGCAACATCCAATTGGCCGGCTATGATGTCTACTATGAAGACAAGACCGTGCTGTCGCGTGAGCTCTTTATCCAGAACCTAGACAAGGCGGTTAAGATGGCGGCTGCCAAACAAGTCATGCTGTCCATTGAGATTATGGATGATCCCTTCATTAACTCCCTGTCTAAATTCATGGAAATCAAGCAACAAATCAAGTCACCATGGCTGCAAGCCTATCCTGACTTGGGTAACTTGTCTGCTTGGCCAGAAAACAATCCAGGTTACGAACTAGAGAAGGGGATTGACCACATTGTGGCTGTCCATGTTAAGGACACCAAGAATGTGACGCCAGACTTCCCAGGCCAATTCAAGTGTGTGCCATGGGGTGAGGGTGATGTCGACTTCTTAGGCTGCCTTAAGACCCTTAAGCGCTTAGGTTATGAAGGGACCTTCCTCTTCGAAATGTGGAGTGAGACCGACGACCAGCCAGCAGAACGTATCAAGGAAGCACAGGCCTTCCTAAAACCAATCTTTGAGGAGGCGGGATACTAATGAATCGTGAAGAAATCATTGCCAAAATGAAAGAACGCGTCTTCAATGCCAACTTACAATTACCTGAATGGGGTTTGGTCCAATTAACTTGGGGTAATGCCTCGGAAGTTAACCGCGACTTAGGCGTCATCGTCATCAAGCCAAGTGGTGTGGACTACAAGCAGATGACACCTGACCAAATGGTGGTGACCGACTTAGACGGTAAGCCACTGGATGCTGATGGCTATCGTCCATCGTCTGACCTGCCAACCCATGTGGTGCTTTATAAGGCCTTTCCTGGCGTCAATGCCGTGGTTCATACCCACAGCAAGTATGCCGTTTGTTGGGCTCAAGCAGGGCGTGATTTGCCTTGCTACGGGACCACACATGCCGATACCTTCTATGGGCCAGTGCCCTTAACCCGTCATTTGACTGAGACAGAAGTGGCGGAAGCCTACGAAGTCAATACTGGGGTGGTCATCGCGGATACCTTCAAGGAACGCAACTTGGATCCATTGGCAGTACCAGGTGTCTTGGTTCAAGGACATGGACCTTTCACTTGGGGGCCAACGATTCAAAAGGCCATCGAGAACAGCTTGGTATTGGATGAAGTCTGCCATATTGCCCTGGAAACAGAAGCCATTAACCCAGATATTCAACCTCTACCACAATATGTGCTGGACAAACACTATTTCCGTAAACACGGGGCCAATGCCTACTACGGACAAAAATAAGCCAAACAAGGCTAGGGCGGGGGCCCTGGCCTTTTGTATGAATCCCATCTTGTATTATGATTCTCAATAAGATATAATTAAATTATCAATATGTAAAGGTGGTCATTGAATGAAAAAAGTTCTCCTATCTGCAGCTTTTGCCTTAAGCTTAGTTGGCGCCCTAGCTCCAAGCGTCTTGGTAACAGCAGAAAGTTCATCAAGTTCCTCCAGCGCTTCTAGCGAGGCTGCTTCTTCTAGCTCAGAAGAAGCTTCAAGCAAGAAAAAATCTCATTCAGAAGCGGACAAGGCTAACTGGGGTAAACGCAGCACACCAGTCCCTTTAGGTGAAGAGAAGGAAATTCAATATAAAGACTATATTGGAGGTAAAAAGGTTGATGTAAAGGCTAAGCTTTCCGTCTTAGAAGTTCTCAAGGGCAAAGAAGCTGAAGCTAAACTATTAGAGTTTGAAAGCTATAACAAAGAAGCCATCAAAAAATTGGATAGTAATTATGAGTTAAACGTGATTAAACTCAAATTTGTTTATGAAAAGGGCGACGAAGATGAGCCTTTAAAAACGCCTTACCGACCAAAAGTATTTGATGCCAAGGGTAAGGAAGTTAAGGTGGATTTCTATGCGGATGTGCCAAACGAGAAGAAGTTCTCCGATATTGAACTCTATCCAGGTAGTGACCATGAAGGGTATGTGGTAGTAGCTGTTCCTAAAGGTGGCGACTATTCAATTTCCTATGACTTAGGCAAGCCTGTTTTCTTCAGCACGACTAAGTAATAGACGCAGACAAGTCCGGCTAGGGCAAGAGCCTGAGCCGGGCTTTATGATTGACAGTCAAGGCTTTATTGTCAGGCAATTGGCAAGGAGCTATCATCGATTTATTATGATGTAAAGGTGGTTATGGAATGAAAAAACGACTCCTATCAGCAGTTTTAGTCCTAAGCCTAGTAGGTGCTGTGGCCCCAACATTCTCGGTGGCAGCTGAAAGCTCTTCAAGTTCTTCTAGCACTTCTAGCGAAGCTGCTTCCTCTAGCTCAACAGAATCTTCCAGCAAGAAGAAAGCTCATTCAGAAGCTGATAAAGACAAGTGGGGCAAGCCTGATAGTCCCGTGCCTTTGGGACAAGAAAAGGAAATTACCTATAAGGAATATTTTGGCGATCAAAAGGTGATGACCACCATTAAGCTTTCAGTTCTAGAAGTTCTTAAAGGCAAAGAAGCTCAAGATAAATTACTAGAATTTAGTGATTCAAATCAAGGTGACATTGACCAGTTGGATAGTAAGTATGAATATCATCTAATTAAGGTCAAATTAGTCTATGAAAAAGGCGACGAAGATTATCCTTTAGACACTATCGAAATGTTTCCAAGAGTTTTGGATCTTAAGGGTAAGCAAATTGAGCAAGAGGTCTTTCCAAGCATTCCAAAAGAGCGCATGTTTTTAGATTATAGTCTCTTCCCTGGTGCTGAACATGAAGGCTATATCGCGATTATGGTTCCCAAGGACGGTGATTATACGATTTCCTTCAACCTTAGCGACCCTGTTTTCTTCAGCACAACTAAGGAGTAAGATGATTCAGTCCGGATGGGGCCAAGCCTCGTCCGGGCTCTTCTTATGCCAAAATTCCAGGGGAAAGACCTTGCCAAAAACCACCTTCTGTGGTAAGATAATCAAGTACTGTCGCCGTAGTGTAAAGGATATCACACAAGATTCCGGTTCTTGTAATGGGGGTTCGATTCCCTCCGGCGATGTATGGGAAAGCCCCTCCTAGTAAGGGGCTTTTTTGTATTTAAATTAATCAGAGGAAGGCATAAATCAAACAGAAATGTCAACTACGGGACAAGAGTTGACATTTACCTTAACTAGGGTACAATGTTAGTAAGTGTAAGATTAAAAAAAGATGATAAAAATAAGGTGTTATCTAATTTTAGCTAACAGAGCTATGGCGTCCGTATACTGGCTAGGAGGGGACATTTATGAGACAGTACCATTTACCTGCACAAAATATTGAAATTAAAGATCGTGTCTTATTTAAGTCGCCACCTTTAGTAATAAATGAAGGAGATGTTATAGGCATCATCGGTAAAAATGGTAGTGGGAAATCCACTTTATTAGCCTCTATAGCTAAAATATGCGAAAAACAAGGTCTAACAAGTGTTCTATCTACTTTCTCCAATTTAGCTGATATAGGTAAAAGTGGTGGTGAGACCGTCATGGATAAAATGGTGTCTACTTTGAAAGAAACGAATTGCCTTTATCTATTGGATGAGCCTACTACCTATCTTGACGTAAACAATATAGCTAATTTGATTGCCCTGATAGAAAGAAACCATGGAACTTTTTGCATTGTAAGTCATGACCGTGATTTGTTACGTCGTATCTGTAATAAGATATGGGCGATTGAGAATGGGCAGCTTACTGAATATGAAGGTAATTACGATCAATATCAAGATCAGCTCCTGATTAGGCAACAAGAATATCAGGCCGACCTTAAGAAATATCATCAAGAGACTAAACGTCTCAAACAGACCATTCAAGCCCAGTATGAAGAGCAAGAACGCAAAAGTAAGAAGCCTAGAAAGCTTAGTCCATCAGAATATCGAATCACAGGTATGAAAACAAAACTGGCAGTAAAAAATAAGAAAAGTCATAAGGCACGTTTACAATTAGTAGATAGATTGCAAGCAATGGATAAGCCAGAGCCTGTTACCGAGCAGTATGATGTCTCTTTCTTAACTTATTCGCAAAAGAATATCAATCGAACGCTTTATATCCCGCCAAAAAGATGTAGCGTTCAAGGAAAAGTACTTTGGGATTTACCTGCGCTTACCTTGATGAGTGGGCAAAAACTTGCTATTACAGGGAATAATGGAACTGGGAAGACTAGCTATCTTAATTATGTTAATTCAATTATCCCTAGCCACTATCGAAAGGGCTACTTTCAACAGCAGAACTCAGATAGTCAAGAGGATGATCGTACACTCTACCAAATGGTTCGTGATGTGTCCTCTTTAAGCCAGCATGAATTGCGTACTGTGATGGCAGTGTTAAATTTTAAAACGCATAATATTGAGACTAGGGTGAATCAGCTTAGTAGTGGAGAGAGAGCTAAGTGTCACTTACTCTGCTTACTGATTCAAGATTTAGATGTTCTACTTGTCGATGAAGCAACAAACTTTTTAGATATAAAGGCGCTTGAAGCATTAGAACACATACTTAAGAAGTTTCCAGGCATCTTACTATTTGTAAGTCATGATACGACTTTTGTGTCAGCCCTTGCTACTTCTGAGCTAAGTTTAGATCATCAGGTATTATCAAGTAGTCGCAGCGATAGTTGTGAACACGATACAAGAAATAAGAAAAGTGGTCGTAAAGATGAGCTTACAATACTAGAATTCAGAATTAGTTCGCTATTGAGTCAGTTATCAGTCAATCCAAGTGCAGAGTTAGAAGAAGAATATCAAAAGCTGTTAGTTGAGAGAAATAAGTTAAGTAAGCTAAGATAGACTAAAACGCCCTTGTACAGGGCGTTTTTTGATATCCAGGACAGAAAGTCACATACTGCTCTAACAATCAGTAGTCCAATCCTTTTCCATACACTTTCCCCTATATTTATGGTAGACTAGCATCATAGAATGTGAGGAGGCGACTGCCATGACAGATTGTATTTTTTGCAAGATAATTGAAGGCCAGATTCCAAGTGCCAAGGTCTATGAAGATGAGGATGTCTACGCCTTTTTAGATATTACCCAGGTGACACCAGGCCATACTCTGGTGATTCCTAAAACCCATGTGGCTAATATTTTTGAATATGATGAGGACTTGGCGACTAAGGTCATGACCAAATTGCCTAAGATTAGCCGGGCAGTACGCCGTGCCTTTCCTGATATGTTGGGGCTTAATATCCTCAATAACAATGGTCATGCGGCCGGCCAGACGGTTTTTCACTCCCATATTCACTTAATTCCCCGCTATCAAGGGGATGGCGATGGCTTTGGCTGGTCCTTCGCTGACAACAGCAAGTCTTACACAGTAGAAGAATTTAGCGCTCGGGCGGCTGCTATTGCCAGCGCCTTAGCTCAAGAGGAGGAAGCATAATGGGTAAATTTACACGCGGGTTCGTCTTAGGCGCCTTGGCGGCTGGGGCTTGGACACTACTTAATGTCAAACAAGATGGGGCGACTACTCGCCGCCAGCTTAAGTCTTATGTCAATGATTTCTGTCAGGATAGCCAACAATTGGGGCAAGATACTTGCCGTATTCGCCGGGCCTTGCACGACGTCACTGACAAGGGCTTGCCGCTCTTACAGTCAACGGTAGGGGAAGTACAGACTCTCTTCCGTCGTTTTCAGGAAGCCAATGGGCCACGCATCCGTCGCACCCAGGAAAAAGTTGAAAAACTCAACTCGGATTTAGAAGAAGCCCAGGAAAATGTGAATAAATCATAATCTTTTCATGGATTTTCGACTTCTTCATACTCATTTCACAGCAAATGTGTTATAGTAGTACAGTAATCAAAAAATTAATGTTATATAAGGGATTGATTGAATGAAAAGAACAACACTTAACCGTATGATGGCTTTTGCCTCTGTCTTAGTTTTATCAGGTGCAGTTGCCAATACTGCCAGCGTGGTTTACGCGCAAGACAACGTTGCCACTGTAGGTGACCAAACCATCACCAAGGAAGATCTCTACAACCAAATGAAAAAAGACGCTGGTTTAGTAACCTTGCGTTCTATGATCTTGCAAAAGGTATTGGAAATGAACGCGCCTAACGCTGCAGACATCAAGAAGAAAGCAGAAGAAGAAGTCGCTAAGCAAATCGAAAAAGTTGGTGGCGAAGAGAAGTTCCAAGAACTCTTAACCTACCAAAAATTAGGTTCAGTTGAAGACTTCAAGAACCAAATTTACATCCGTAACCTCTTCAACGAAGTGGTTTCTAAGCAAATCGACCAATCCGATGCAGCTATCGAAGACTACTACAACAACACTTACCAACCTAAGATGGAAGCTCAACACATCTTGGTTGACACTGAAGAAGAAGCAAAAGACATCATCTCTAAATTAGATGCTGGCGAAAACTTCGACGAATTAGCTAAGACCTACTCTAAAGACGGGTCTGCCCAACAAGGGGGTCTCTTATCACCCTTTACTTCAGGTCAAATGGTTAAGGAATTTGAAGATGGGGTTAAGGGTCAAGCTAATGGCGAATACACCAAGACACCAGTTAAAAGTAAGTTCGGTTACCACATCATCAAGACCATCAACAATGGTGAGAAGAAGCCATTGGCAGATATCAAAGACGATGTGAAAAAAGAATACTTAGACAGCAAGATTAAAGATCAAAAATTTTCTTACAAGATTATTGGTAAATTAATCGAAGCGGCTAAGGTTCAAATTGACGACGCTGACTTAAAAGACGCGGTTAAGGAACTAGTAGACTTAGCTAACCAACCAGATGATGTATCATCAAGCAGTTCTGAAGCTTCAAGCGAATCTTCCAGCGAGTCTTCAAGCAACTAATTGGCTTTAATTGACTTTTGCGCCTTAGGCTGACTAGGGCGCAATTTTTCTATTTTAATCTCGGCTCAGAAAGGAGGGTGCCCATGCAGCGCCATGGCCATCGAATGTTGGTCTATCTCTCGCTTCTGGTCGCCCAAGGGGTGGTCATTAGCATATTTGAACGTATGTTGCCGTCGCCTTTTGTCTTTGCGCCGGGAGCCAAACTAGGTTTGGCTAATATTGTCACGCTCTTGGCCCTTTTCACCTTGACGCCACGCCAGAGTTTTCAGGTGGTTAGCCTGCGTTTACTGGTCACTCTCCTGGTAGGGGGGACCTTCTCCATGTTCTTCTATTCCTTGGTGGGTTCCTACCTGTCCTTCGGGGCCATGCTCTTAGTCAAGCAGCTGGGGCCTAAGCGGGTTTCGGTCGTTGGACTCTCCATACTGGGAGGCATGCTCTTCAATGTGGGCCAACTGTCGGTAGCCGCCTGGTTCGCCCGATCTTGGACCCTCTTCAACTATCTGCCTTGGCTCAGTCTAGGGGGCTGCCTGGCCGGGCTAGCGGTCGGGGTCTTGGGCTACTATCTCTTGGAAAACAACCACACCTTACAATACTACCAGCAGGTCAGCCAGAAGGAGACCTGGTTTTAGCAGGATGGGACTTAGGTCCCGTCCTTTTTTGTTGCTTATATAATATTTGTATATTAGTTAAAATAGGAAAAATTAAGTGTTCTCTGATTATAGATTCAAGGAATTCCGCTAAAAATCAGCTGTTCCATCATCATATTGCCAAACAATATCCCGAATCCCCTGAATTTCTTTGGATAAAAGTGCCCCTTTTTGGGTATTTATAAGTGAGGGGGAAATTCTATGTCCTTAGCAATTGAAGAACAAGCCCATGATCTCATTGTTAAAGCCGTCTCCCAAGGTGTATCCGACATCCACCTGATGCCCAAGCCTGACCACTATGTCCTTTACTTTCGTCTCAATGGCCTCTTGCATGAAGAGGGCCGTCAGGACCTAGACTGGGGCAAGAGACTCATTAATTACTTCAAGTATCGGGCGGATATGGACGTAGGAGAGAAGCGCAAGCCCCAGTCGGGCGCAAGTCATCTAGAACTAGATGGACAGGCTGTGGAATTGCGTTTTTCGACCATTGGGGATGTCCACCTGCGAGAGTCTCTGGTCATTCGGGTCATCCAGTCGCAAGCGCGTCAAGGCGGGCCCTTGCTGACTTATTTTCCCAAGGACCTAGACATTCTGCGGCGCTTAATCCGACGCAAGTCGGGCCTCATCCTCTTCTCGGGGCCAGTCGGTTCGGGCAAGACTACCACCATCTATCACCTGCTTAGAGAACGACTGGAAGAGGAGTTCATCCAGGTGATTACCATGGAAGATCCGGTGGAAATCTTCGAGCCCCGTTTCCTACAGACCCAGATAAATGAAGCGGCTGGTATCTCTTATGATGTCATGATTAAGGCTAGCCTGCGTCATCATCCGGATGTCTTAATGATTGGCGAAATCCGGGACGAAGAGACGGCCCGCATGGTCATCCGGGGTGCCTTGACCGGGCACTTGATGATTGCGACCGTCCATGCCAAGGATAGCTTGGGCGTCATGGCGCGTTTGGCTGAGCTTAGTATTAGTCAGGCTCAGCTGACCCAGACCTTGATTGGCATTGTCAGTCAACGGCTGATTCCGCGCTACTGTAGCCTCTGCCAGACCAGTTGCCAGCTAGCCTGTCAACATCACCCGGTTGGGGCTAAGCGCTTGGCCTTGCTAGAGATTCTGTCAGGACAGGCCTTGCGCCAACATCTGACCCAGGAGTTGGCAGAGCCTGCCTATCAGACCCTGAACGACAAGCTGAGAAAGGCGTGGTCCTATGGCTTCATCGATGCGAAGGCCTACCTGCAATTTGAAGTGGTTTGAGCGGCTCAACCACCCCAAGAAGCTACCCCTAGTCCAACAAGCCTATGTCTTGTCGGTCCTAGCGGATTTGTTGGGCCAGGGCTTTGCCTTAAGCACAGCCCTGCAATTTTTGGCCCTCTTAATGCCTAAGTATCAGGCCTTGCTTCTGAAGGTGGATGCGGCCTTAGTAGAAGGGCAGAGCCTAGAAAAATCCCTGGCCCAATTAGGCTTTGGGACCAAAATCGTAGCTCAACTCTTCTATGCCAGTCGCCAGAATCGCTTGCAGGAAGCCTTGCTTCAAGCAGCTCAGCGCCTGCATCATGCTCGGCTCTTCCGTAAGGAAATGGCCAAGCAATTGGCCTATCCGGGCATGATGGGACTCTGTTTAGTGGGCATGCTATTCGGGATGAGAACCTTTATCTTGCCCCAGGTCACCAGCTTTATTAGCCAGGAGGTATATGAGCGGGAATGGCTAGTCCGCTTCTTAATTGGCTTTTTCACCTATTTGCCCCAACTGTCCTTGGTCTTACTGGCAGTGGGCTTACTAGGTCTGGGGGTAGGGGGACTGCTTCTGCAAAAAGCCACTTACCTCAAGCGCTATGCCTGGCTGAGACCCATGCCGCTTCTAGGCAAGTGGCTGTCCTGGCAGCTGACCCAGCAGGTAGCTTACGAGTTGGGCTACTTTCTGGCAGGCGGCCTATCCCTTCAACAAATGTTGCAGGTCTGGATGGACTATCCAGTCGATCCTTTCCTGGCTGAACTAGCCCATTATCTGATGGCCGGCTGTCTGGAGGGGAGGCCCCTAACCCAGCAGATGAGCCAGCTAGGTCTCTTCACCCGCCAATTCCCTCTCATTATTGAGCAGGGTGAATTGACCAGCCAGCTATCAGCCAAATGCCTGGTCTATGCGGCCAAGCTAGGTCGAGATTTGCAGGAAGACATGACCAAGAAAATCCACTTTATCCAGCCTATTCTCTTTGTTTTCATCGGCTTGCTGGTGGTGGCCATGTACTTGGTTATGATGCTGCCTATGTTGACTATTCAGGGCTTGTAGTTTTGCGCAAGGACAAAAGGAGGTCATAACATGAAAGCAAGGGTGCTGAAGGGTCGGCGGAAGAATGCCTTCACGTTGATCGAAATGTTGATCGTCCTTATTATCGTAGCCCTTCTCATGGCCATTATTATTCCAAACGTGGCTGGTCAGAAGGAAAGAATTGAAAAGCAAGCGCGTCAGAATATGGCGCAAATCATCGAAACCCAAGTCAATACCTATAAATTGGCAGAAAATGATAGCGAGGTAACCGTCAAAGAACTCAAGACTGCTGGCTACTTGACTGATAAGCAGGTAGAGGAAGCCAAGAAGCTCTTGCAGTTGGATGAGAATACGACCATTACCCTGCCAATTAATATTCCTCAACCATGATGTCAAGTCGACCAGCTCGCCAGGCTGGCTTTAGCCTCTGGGAGTCGCTCTTGGTCATGGTCATTCTCAGCCTCGTCTTGTGGTGCTTTTCCAGTCTGTCCATGGGAAATTTTCTGGCAGAATGGCGCTGCCGTCTATTCTGCGACCAATTAGCCCAGGCCTTACTGGTCAGCCAGACCCAGGCCATTAGTCGCCACCAGACCTATCGGGTGGTCTTCGAGACGGGTGGCAATCAAGTGCTGATTGAGCCCTTGGGTCAGGCCCAGGCGCGACAAGCCTATGTCTTGCCCCAAGATTGGCAGTTGGTTACTTTCTTGCAATTTCATTATTTTGGTGATGGACGCACCGAGAAATTCAAGACCGTGACCTTGGTCAATCGGGTAACAGGCCAAAGGCACCATATTCGTTTTCAGTTGGGGAGTGGACGCTTTGAAATGGATTAGTGGTCACCGCCATCCTAAGGGGACTAGGGGACATGTTGCCCTGGAAGCTTTGGTGGGCTTCCTCCTCTTGGGGGCCATGATGGCCCTCTACCTTCCAGCCCTGCATCAGGCTTACCAGCGACTTGAGGACAGTCAAGTGGCTAGTCAGGAGTGGCGGCTCTTTGCCTTGATGGTGGAAGGTTGGATGCGACAAGACCAAGACTGGTTAATCCAGGCCAGACAAGCCCATCCCCAAATCGTTGAGTTTGCTTGTCAGGACCAAGACTGTTGGATTGAGTTTGAGCGGGGGAGTCATTACCATGTTCAAGCGACGGACTAGGCAAGGCTTTACCTTAGTGGAATGTCTCTTTAGCCTCTTAATTTTGGCCTTGCTCTTTGAGGCGGCCATCCTAACCCTGCAGTCCTACCAGCGTTGGATTAAGGCAGCCGAGACCGATCATGGCCTAGAGTGGCAAAACTTCGTCATGGTCTTCGAGGCCGAGCTCAATCACTTTCAAGTCCAGCAAGTAGGTCTGGACTATCTGGACCTGGTGGACAGGCAAGATGACAAGAAGACTTATCGCATTGTTTTGAACAAGCAACGCCTCTATAAGCAACCTGGCTACCAGCCCTATCTCTATCAAGTAGCGGAGTGGCGGCTGGCACAATTTGGAGAGAGTTTGCGAGTGGAGGTGAGCTTCACCAATGGACAAGTCTACCAAACCTACTTTTGGCTCAGGCCAAGGCAAGATGAAAGTGGGCCCTAGAGGCTTTACCTTTCCCTTGGTGCTAGCCTTCATGCTGATTAGTCAGCTGACCTTAATGGGCGTCCTGTGGCTTTTAGCTGACCACACGGCCCATTTACATGAAGTTAGTCGTTATTATCAGGCCAATATTCAATGGTCTATGGTCAAATCCCAACTTAGACGTGACAGAGAAGAGCAAGCCAAGGGCTTGCTGGTGCAAATCCAAGACCAGGTGCCCGTCCTCCTGGGACAGGTCTTGGGCCTAAGTGAGCCAGGTGCTATGCGGCAAATTGATGGGGCGCATTACCTGGTTGATTTGACGCAAGGCCCCCACAAAGGGGAAAGAATCTTGGTCCGGGTACGACTGGATCTATCACCCCAGTTAGCGGCCGGCTTAGATAAAAAAGCCTGGCAAGCCTTGGCGGTCTATGAGCCAGGTCCTATGGAGAGGGACTGGCAAAGTGACCTAGCAGCCTTAAAAGAAGTGGCAGCTCAGGCAGACCCCAGCTTAAGTCAGGACAATTTTATCAAGGCAGACCACCAAATGAGGCAGGGCCACTGGACGCCGCAGGAGATGGGCGGCCAAGAGTGGCAGTTTGCGGATGGTCAAATTGAGCTTGGGCCAGACGGCAAGACCTACCTCAATCGTGTGGGTGATGATTATGAACGTCAGGAGAGCTTTGACTCCTGTCAAGGAAACTATGTGTTGCTGTATGAGTTCCTTCACTATGAGTTAAAATAAAAAAAGACCGCAGTTTAGGCTAGGCCTAGGCTGCGGTCTTTTGGGTGTCAGAACTAGCTTAGCTAGCCAAGGTCACTGTTCACAGCAGGGACCTTCCTATCCACCATCCGGGTGCGGCCTCTTAAGGAGACCTATGATAGGCTGACGATGGCAACCTACCAGGTTGCGCATCGGCTCATCGAGCTCTAAGTATAACATAGGGGAGGGGCTAGCGCAAGGCCTAGTCCCAAAGAAAAAGGCTAGGACAAGCCTAGCCTCACTCACTCTATTAGTTGTTACGCATAACTTCCAAACGGTAGCCATCTGGGTCTGTCACGAAGAAGTAGCGTGGTGGTTTGCCAGGCAAGCCCTTCATTTCAGTTGTGGCATAGCCTGAAGCCAAGCAACGTTCATGAACAGCTTCCAAGTCATCAACGCCCAAGGCCAAGTGGCTGAAGCCATCGCCGACTGTATATGGACCGTGGTCGTAGTTATAGGTCAATTCCAATTCGAAGTCGCTACCTGGAACCGTTAAGTAAACCAAGTCGAAGCCGTGATCAGGATAGCGGCTTTCGCGGCTCACGGTGAAGTCGAAGAGTTGAGTATAGAATTTAAGGGTTGCTTCCAAGTCTTGGACGCGGATGCAAGCATGGAGTAAAGTTTGTGCCATGGGATACCTCCTAAGTATTGATACTTATAGTTTACATTTTTAAGGATTCGAAAGCGAGTGGAACGATTTGGCTGACAGTGGTCTCGTAAATTTGGCCGTCGCGACGAGTCAGATAGACGGGCACGTCAGGCCGGCAGAATTCCACTAGGACCTGGCGGCAAATGCAGCAAGGCGGTAAGAAATCCTCTGTATCTCCGGCAACGGCGATAGCCTGGATGGATTTAGGACCATAACCTTGGGTGACAGCCGTGAAGATGGCAGTCCGCTCCGCGCAGTTGGTAGCACCGAAGGAAACATTCTCAACATTGACCCCTTCAATGATTTGGCCATCATCCATTAAAAGGACCGCCCCAACCGGAAAATGAGAATAGGGCGCATAAGCCTTAGGCAGGAGTTGGCGAGCCCGTTCAATCAAGCTTTCTTTGTTATATGTTGCCATGTAAAGTCACCTACTTTTCTTGTGTCTTTCTATTTTACACTAAAAGGGCAGAAAAGGAAACGTTTTTAGACAAGATAATAGGAGTTTTTCAAAGACTATGGCTAGCTTGGGTTTGGTCTCTTACTATGTTATATTATATTTAGAGGTGTTCAGCTTTTTACTTACAAATGACTTCGCTTTTTTGGTATACCTAGTCGATAGAATTTCTGATACGCTATAAGTGTGAGGGTGAGATAAATGAACATGATAGCTAATGATAATAGGTTGCGGCGCCAGGAGATTATGTTACGTTTACTAGATTATGAGACCTTAAGTTACCAAAAACTTTCGGATCAATATTTTGTTTCGCGTAGCAGCTTGTCCAATGACTTCAACCTCATTAAACATTTTTTCCAAAAGGATGGCGCCAGTTTGTCCTTTAATAATTCAGGGACTTTTTTTAGTGGTAGTGAGATTCAAGCCCAGCAGATTTTGAAGCGGCTCATGATTAGTCAGGATCAGCCTTTTTATTTAGATGGATTTGACAGCGCTTTATATAATCGGGTAATCTGCTTGCTACAGGAATACAGCGATTCATTGCAGCAGCCCATTCCGGGCGATAATATGGCTCAAATTAGCGCGAGCATTTGTCTCTTAATTGGTCGGGCTAAGGCAGGCCACCGTATACAACTTTTGGACACCAATTACTTGGAGCCAACGCGTTATTACCCTCGTTTGTGGGAGTTGATTAGCCGCCTAGAGGCAGCCTGTGATCTAGCTTTTAGCGCCAGCGAACTAGGTTACCTAGTGACTATTTTGTTAGGCAGCGGTTTTTCTCAGGAGGAGGGTCAGGTTCAAGAAAACTTAAAAGATCAGATTCGTGCGCTTATTCAAGATGTGTCGCTCATTATCAATCTGGATTTACAGGATGACCACAAGTTGCTTGAAGACATTGCCATCCATATGAACCAGCTTTTCACCCGTCTTCAAGCCAACAATAGCCTGGTTAATCCGCTTCTAGCTGATATTAAAAGCAACTATCATGCTCTTTTTCAAGATGTCAAATTCCTCTTAACTAATGAGGGCAGTCGCTATGGCTTGCCAGCTGCATGTCCGCTCATATCCGATGACGAGATTGGTTTTCTAGTCTTGCATATCCAGGCGGCCATTGAGCGCAAATTTATCCAGAAAAAGGTGGTGATTGTTTCTCCTAATGGGATTGGTGTTAGCACCTATATTAATGCCAAGATCCAAAGGTTCTTGCCAAACTTGCACGACATACAAATTGTATCCTTAAAGCAACTGGAGAAATTAGAAGTAGAGGATATTTCCTTTATTATCTCTACAGTTCCCATTGAAAACCTTAAGCGTCCGGTCATTACCATTAGTCCCTTGTGTACGGAAGAAGACATGCGGCAAATAATGACGGCCTATGCCGAAGTGGTAGCCCGACAATCCACCCTCAACCAGTACCAAATGATGAATCATGGTAGGGGACTGATTGATGCGATTTATAAAGGTAACTTCAAGTCGCAAGAAGAAGCACTCAGCTTCTTGTTAGATCAACAGCCGGACATGAACCAGGCCAAAAAGGCCCAAGTGCTAGCCTCTATTCTAGAAAGGGAAGCACAACAATCCACCTATCTGGATAAGGGCATAGCCATCCCTCACGCTAATCCCCAATTAGTTGAGACCAGCAATATTTCGGTCTTACTCTTAGATAAGGCCATTGCCTGGGGTTACGACAAGGTGGATGTAGTGGTCCTGCTTTTGGTAGCAAAAGAAGAAACCTCAAAGGTAGGGGATGTTATGTACTTTATTGTGGAAGGTGTTCGCAATAAAGCTTGGTTACTAAAACAATTGGAGAACGACTATGGAATGTGTGAATGAACTACTAGATAATGCCCAAGTAGTAGAGCGGGTAGAGGATTGGCAGTCGGCCCTGAGGTTGGCAGCTCAGCCCCTCCTACTAAAGGGGAGTATTAGCGAGGACTATGTGACCGCCATGATGGATTCAGTCATTCAAAACGGTCCTTATATGGTCATCGGAGATGAATTTGCCTTAATGCATGCAAGACCAGGGGAAGGGGTGAAGCAAATCGGAGTGTCCTTATTAATTGTCAAGCAAGCCGTTGATGTCTGTGGTAAGCCGGCTAAGGTCTTCTTAGTCCTAGCAGCCGTCGATAATACTAGTCATCTGGCTCTCTTACAGGAACTCATGACTGTGTTCATGGATGAGGACAAATTCCAATTAATTAAGTCAGGGCAATTAGCACAAATCAAAGACACATTAAAGGAGGAAGTCAAATGAAAATTCTAGCAGTTTGTGGATTTGGTGTTGGGAGCTCCTTGGTCTTAAGAATGACCATCGAAAAAGTCGTCAGAGAACTGGGGATTGATGCAGAAGTCGAAAATACAGACCTGTCAACAGCCAAAGCGACACCGGCAGATGTCTACTTTACCAGTTTTGAGTTGCAACAAGAATTAGAAAAAACCATTAAAGCTCCTATCTATCCAATTAAGAAATACATGGATGCCAACGAAGTAAAGGAACAACTTAACCGCTACTTATCATCTAAAGGAGAATAACCATGGATATTATTATTGATAACATATTACGAAATCCCCCTGTATTACTTGGCTTAATCGCTATGTTCGGGCTTTTGGTGCAACACAAGCCTGTGTCTGATGTTATCAAGGGGAGTTTGACAGCTGCCTTCGGGATGGTTATCTTGTCGACAGGGGTCAACATGTTGTTGGGTTCCATTGCGCCAATCAATACGGCCGTTCAAACCAGCCTAGGGGTTAGTGTATCAGAAGGCTTGTCTGACGCTTCTTTCACGGCTGAGTACGGTGGGACCGTGGGTGTCACCATGTTCATAGCGCTTGCGCTGCACCTGGCGATTGCCAGATTCACACCGATTAAGACCATTTTCTTAACAGGTAATATGCTCTGGTGGTTCCCATTTGTGATTGTGGCTGGTCTGGTGGAAGCCAAGGTATCGGGTACTATGTTAATCATTGTGGGGGCCGTCTTATCCGCTCTATACTGGTCATTGGGGCCATGGATTACACGTCGCTTTGTCTGGGATGCCACAGGGGATGATTCCTTCTTAATTGGGCACCCAACTGGTATCCTCTGTATCATAGCAGGGAGTGTAGCCCGTGTGGTAGGGGACAAGAAAAAATCAACCGAAGATCTTGATCTCCCTGCTGGGCTATCCTTCTTCCGCGAAATTTCCATCACCGGTGGCTTGGTCATGTTAGTCATGAACCTGATTGTAGGTTGCTTCATTCCAAGTCTAGTACCAGCTAAGAACAACCTCATTAGCTACTCCATTCAATCTTCCTTAGAATTTGCTGGTGGTCTTTTGGTCTTACTCTATGGGGTTCGTTTATTGATTAACCAAATCATGCCAGCCTTCCAAGGGATTGCTGAAAAAGTGGTACCTGGTGCCAAAATGGCCTTTGATGTGCCAATTTTATTCAACTATCGGCCAAATGCCGTTTTAATCGGTTTTATCATCGCCATGATTAGCTCTACTGCCATGATTCTGATTGTGAACACAACCAATGTCTTCGGCGTTTTGTTAGTGCCGCTAGTCATCACCAGCTTCTTTGAATGTGGTGGGGCGGCCGTCATTGCTGAAGGGCAGGGTGGTCTGCGTGGGGCCATCATAGGGACCGCAGTTGCTGCCGCGGTCATGGTCATCTTGGTAGCCATTTCTGGGACCATGCTGTCTACCACCATTCAAAACTGGCTCTTCGTCTTTGGTGGGAACGACCTATCCGTTATGTCGATTATTGCTAAGTTACTGGGGATGCTCTTTGGAGGTGCTTAGAAAGTGTTTGCCTATTTCCAAAGAATTAGGGAGATTCTAAGCCAGGTTGAGGAGCTGGAGGCTACTAGTCTGGCACAAGCGGTAGAGATTCTGTCAGATGCAATTAAGAAGAAGCAAGCAATCTTCATCTTTGGTGCTAGCCATGCCGGGATCTTGGCTGAAGAAATGTTCTACCGGGCAGGTGGCTTAGTATCTATCAACCCCATCTTTGGGAGGGAACTAATGTTAGATACGCGGCCCATTAGCGCCACTAGCCAGATGGAACGCCTAGTGGGCTATGGCCAGCTATTGGCCAAGAAAACACCCTTTAAGGCTGGTGATGTTCTAATCGTCCATTCGGTCTCGGGGCGAAATCCGGTTGCGGTGGATCTAGCCCTAGCTGCCAAAGAAAAGGGCGTCTATGTCATAGCTTTGACCAATCTCACCTATTCTCGAGCAACTAAGAGCCGGCATCCCAGTGGCCATCGCTTATGTGAGGTAGCAGACTTAGTGCTAGATAATCACGGCCATATTGGCGATGGGGCTTGTCAGGTTCCAGGTATCGAGCAGCCGGTAGGACCTAGTTCAACGGTGATTGGCGCCTGCATTCTTAACCATCTAGTAGTAGAAGTGAGTCGGAACTTAGCCCAGTCAGGATTGAGTCCTGTCCCTATCTTTTACTCAGCTAATTTGGATGGCGGAGATGACAAGAACCGTCAGATTTATGAGACCTACAGAGAAGCCATTCATTATGACTTGTAGACCCAGATTTTAAGCAAAATACCCTGACTGCTCTTAAGGAAAGTCAGGGTATTTTGCTTGTTAAAGAGTTCTAAATTTTCTTCTTTAAAGTCAGATACTCTAGGGTATTTTTTCTTGTTTGGGTGTATAATAAGAATGAGTGCAGCTTAGCTTTTTCATAAAAAAGACGAATGATTACACAAAAATGATGGTGTAACTTATGGCTTTTTGTGGAAAAAGCTAGGGAAGTCTGATAAAATTTAAGTAAATTTAGACTAGGCACAGGATAATCGAAAGACTAGGAACTGGAGCTGGTTATATGGCAAAACGAAAAGTATATTTAATCTCTTTTGACGCATTTGGCTATGAGGATGTTGCCTTTGCGAGTAAATTACCTAACTTTAAGCGTCTCTTAGATAAGGGGACTTGGGTTAAGAAGGTCCAATCGACCTATCCTTCACTGACCTATGTGGCCCACACCAGTATTATGACAGGTTTGCTGCCTCTGCATCACCAAATTGTCAATAATACCAAGATTCAGCCAGAGCGTCATAGTCCTGACTGGCACTGGTATGCTAAGGAAGTCCAAGGGGAAACCCTCTACGATGTTTTCAAGCGGGCCGGCTATAAGACGGCTTCCTTGCTCTGGCCGGTCATGGGGCGTAACAAGTCCATCGACTATAATTTAGCGGAAATTATTCCCAACCGACCTTGGCAGAATCAGGCAATGGTGTCACTAGCTGCTTCCAGCATTCCTTTCTTGCTCAAAATGGAAGCCCGCCATGGTCATAAACGTGACGGCATTCAGCAACCGGCTCTGGATTATTTCCTAGAAGGAGTCTTGCTGGATACCATTCGTGATTACAATCCCGATTTCGTGACGGCGCACTTCCTGCAGCTGGATAGCATGCGCCACTACTACGGAGTTAATTCGGAGCAAGCCAAGCAAGCCATTATCGACTTCGATGGTCGCCTAGGGCGTATTATTCGACTCTTAGAAGACATGGGCCAATGGGAAGACTGCCTCTTCGTCTTGGTGGGGGACCACTATCAACTTAATACCCATACCGTGGTGCGGCCTAACCACCTGCTTAGCCGCCAAGCTGGTTGGCAAACCTTAGGTCGTGACGGCACCATCAAGTCTTGGCAAGTTTATTGCAAGGGCGCGGATGGCTGTGCCTATATCTATCGCAAGCCGGGCGCTAAGATAACGGTCAAAGAAATTTTGGACACTTTACGGCCTATGATGCCTATGATTGAGACAGTTTACACAGCTCAAGAAGCGGCTGACTTCGGGGCGGACCCTAACTGCCTCTTCATGATTGAAGCCAAGAAAGGTTACTATTTCTTAGATGATTTAGCGGGTGACTTCCAAGAATCGGTGGATAATCCAACTTCGGATGCCAAGCTCTTACATGCCACCCATGGCTATCATCCAGCGCGTAATCACTATGCGACAACGGCCTTTTACCACGGGCCAGATGTTAAAGTGGGGCATGCCGTAGAGACGGGCAGATTGATTGATCATGCGCCAACCATTTTATCGGCGCTCAAACTTAATTTCCATCAATATGTGGACGGGAATATTTTGTACGATATTTTCAGGTAAATAAAATAGCAAATTGTCTAGTCGTATGCGTTTACATGAAACGCTTTCAGTGCTATAATAAATGTATAAACAAACAAAGGGAGGGATAGAATGACTTTCGCAGCATTACAAGAACAACTTTCGGAACACATCTATCATTTCAATCACGGTAACCATGAAGCAGCCTACCAATTTTTAGGCTGTCACAAGGTGGACCAAGATGGAGTGACGGGCTATCGCTTCGCCATTTGGGCTCCTCATGCAGCCAATGTTTACATTCTAGGTGATTTCAATCACTGGCAGAATGAGCCACTCAGCCATATTGAAGGTGGGGTATGGGCTGGCATCATCCAAGGAGTTGAGCGAAGTCAGTGTTACAAGGTTGGGATTGACCATGGCAATGGTCATATCGAATATAAGATTGATCCCTTTGGTTTTAACTTTGAGATTGCCCCTAAGGATGCTACGGTGGTTTGGGGCTTGGAGGACTTTGAATGGTCTGACCAGGTTTGGATGAACCAGCAATGGCGTAAGAATAGCGTTCATTCGCCTCTCAACATTTATGAAGTGCACGCCAGTTCTTGGCGCCGCCACCCTGACGGCCGCACCTATACCTTTGCGGAACTGGCAGACAGCCTGATTCCTTATGTTAAGGAAATGGGCTACACCCATATTGAAATGATGCCACTTATGGATCATCCGCTGGATGCTTCTTGGGGTTATCAGATTACCGGTTACTATGCTGTCTGTGGCCGCTACGGGACCTTGGAAGAGTTCAAGGACTTCGTTAACCAGGCCCACCAAGCGGGCATCGGGGTCATCATGGACTGGGTGCCTGGTCACTTCTGCCGTAATGCCAATGCCTTGGCTTACTATGATGGGACCCCAACCTTTGAATACCAAGATGTCAACCGGGCTAACAACGTAGGTTGGGGGACGCTCAACTTCGACTTGGGTAAGAACCAAGTCCAAAGCTTCCTCATTTCTAACGCCATGTTCTGGCTTAAGGAATGTCACTTGGATGGTTTGCGGGTGGATGCCGTGTCTAACATGCTTTACTTGGACTTTGACCAAGGGCCTTGGACGCCTAACGAAGACGGCAGCAACCACAACCGCCAAGGGGTGGCCTTCCTCCAAAAACTCAATACCACGATCAAAGATCATCTGCCGCATGTCCTCATGATTGCGGAAGAAAGTACCGACTGGAAGGGCATCACGCATGCTGTTTCAGAAGGGGGATTGGGCTTTGACTACAAATGGAATATGGGCTGGATGAATGATACCCTGCGTTTCTTCGAGACCGATCCTTATTACCGACCACAGAATTTCCGTTTAATTACCTTCGTCTTTATGTACCAATACAATGAACGTTATGTCCTGCCATTTTCTCATGACGAAGTGGTCCACGGTAAGAAGTCGCTCTTAGATAAGATTCCGGGCAACCGCGAAACTCAGTTTGAGACCCTGCGTCTCTTGCATGGTTACATGATGGCCCAGCCTGGTAAGAAGTTACACTTTATGGGTAACGAGCTAGGCCAATACCTGGAATGGCGCTACTACTCCGAGTTGGAATGGAAGGACTTGAGCTTCGAGTTCAACCGCGAGTACCAACACTATATGAAGACCCTCAATCAAATCGGTAGGGACTATAAGGCCCTGCATTATTATGATACTGAGCCAGCAGGTCTGACCGTCCTAGATGCTGACAATGTGGAACAGGCTGTCCTGACCATGATGCGGCAGGGTAAGGCCAAGCGTGATTTCTTAATCATTGCCTTGAACTTTATCCCAGTTGAACGTCAGGAATACCGAATTGGGGTGCCTTATAAAGGAGAGTACGAAGTCCTGCTCAACTCGCAAATGCAAGAGTTTGGCGGACGGTGGACCGAGAATCTACCAGTCATGAAGACAGAAGAAGTGCCTCATGATGGACAACCTTACTCCATTGTCACAACAGTTCCTAGTCTGGGTGTGCTCTATATCAAACCCAAACGTATTTACGGCGCTAAATAAAAGCTAAGAAAGGAGATGAAATTAACTGACTTCTTACGCCGAGTGAGTCAGCTAGTTTCGCATGTGTGTATATGAAACAAGATATGATCGCGATGATTTTAGCCGGTGGTCAAGGGACCCGTCTGGGTGTCTTAACCAAACAAACGGCTAAGCCAGCCGTTCCCTTTGGAGGGAAATACCGCATTATTGACTTTGCTTTAAGTAACTGCGCCAACTCTGGGATTAAGAATATTGGGGTAGTAACCCAGTATCAACCTTTAGAGCTTAACGAACACATTGGCAAAGGGGCAGCCTGGGGCTTAACCAGCCGTTCAGGTGGGGCTACCATCCTCCAACCTTACTCTAGCTCAGATGGCGAAAAATGGTTCAAAGGGACTGCCAATGCCATCTACCAAAACATCAGCTATATTGATTCCTTAGATCCTAAGTATGTCCTCATTCTATCAGGTGACCATATCTACAAGATGGACTATGCAGCTATGTTAGAAGACCACATTAAGAACAAGGCTAGCTTGACCGTTGGGGTTATCCCAGTTTCCATGAAGGAAGCCTCACGGTTCGGGATTATGAACACAGACCAAAATAGTCGCATTATCGAGTTCGAAGAAAAACCAGCTCAACCTAAGAGCAACCTGGCTTCCATGGGGATTTACATCTTCAACTGGGATACCTTGCGCCGTTACTTGGTGGAAGACCAAGCTAAGAACCGCGAGATGGAAGACTTCGGTAAGAACGTTATTCCAGCCTACCTAAGCAATGCTGAAAACTGCTTTGCCTACTCATTTGAAGGCTACTGGAAAGACGTGGGTACCATCGAATCTCTCTGGGAAGCTAACATGGAATTCTTGGACCCAGAACATCCACTCAACATTAGTGAGGATACTTGGCGGATTTATACCTCCAACCCTGTGACCCCACCACAATTCTTAACAGAGGACGCGCAAATTAAGCACTCGCTAGTTGTGGATGGCTGTTACATTGCCGGCCAAGTGGGCAACTCCCTCTTGTCGCGTGATGTCAAGGTAGGGCCTAATAGCCAGGTTGACCATTCTGTGGTCATGTCCAGTGCCACCATCGGTAAAGGCTGTCGCGTTGAATATGCTATTATCGGTGAACAAGCCGTGATTGCGGACGGAGCAAGTGTCATCGGGACCCCAGACCAAATTGCCACTGTAGGATATGCTGAAGTAGTAGGAGGACCAAAAAATGATGGTGAAGAATAAGTTATGTGCGATTCTCAATTTGACCGAAGATGATCAATTATTAAAACCATTGACCCAAAACCGGCCCATTGCCGCCTTACCATTTGCTGACCGCTATCGGGTGATTGACTTCGCCTTGTCCAGCATTTGCCATGCGGAAATTGATTCGGTAGCCCTCTTCATCGCTGAATCAGGTCGTTCAATCTATGACCACATCCGTTCTGGGGCAGCTTGGGACTTGGATTCTCAAGTATCAGGTGGGATTTTCACCTTCTCTCAACAGAACTGGAAGCTCCGCCACCACCAAGAAAACCTCTACGAAGATTACTACTACAACCATCGGGTCTTCATGTCTCGGGCTAAGGCTGAGTATGTCTTTGTAGCCGGATCTAAGATTATTGCTAACGTGGATATCCGCGGCGTCTTCCGCCACCATGTGGCTGAAGGTAAGGATATTACCCTTATCTACAAACAATTAGACAAAGAAAAATTAGGCGATCAAAACCCTAAATCTCGTGCCCTTAAATTCGATGCCAACCGCCAAGTCAAGGGATTGGTTGAATACGGTGATTTAGGGGAGGAAGAGAAGGTAGATGCTTCCCTCAGCATGTACTTCCTCAGCGTTAAGACCCTCAACGATATCATTGACCGGGCGGTTGACGAAGAAGTCTACATGGAAGTGGATGAATTGATTCAACACTATCTCTTAGACTACACCGTTAACCCATACAAGTACACGGGTTATATGGCGAACATTGACTCCATTGAACGTTACTACAAGGCTAATATGGACATGTTAGACCGTCAAAACTTCACTTCCTTGTTCTACTCAAGCCAACCAATCTTGACTAAGACCAAGAATGGGGTACCGTCCTACTATGCGCCAAGTTCTGATGTGCGTTCATCCGTGGTGGCCTCTGGTTCTTACCTAGCAGGTAAGGTGGAACGCTCACTCATTTCCCGTAAGGTACATGTATCGGACGGGGCTCATGTCAAGGATTCCATCATCCTACAAGGAACTAAGATTGGCGATGGGGCACGTGTTGAATACGCCATCCTGGACAAGGGCTGTGTCGTTGAACCAGGCGCTCACGTCATTGGGACACCTGACAATGTGGTCGTGATTAGCAAGAACACCGTCATCCCAGCAGAATAAAGGAGTCGCCATGAAAGTTTTATTTGCTTCCGCAGAAGCGGCACCCTTTTTCAAGACGGGCGGCCTAGGTGACGTTGCCTATGCCTTGCCTAAGGAATTGGCTAAGCAGGGCGTAGACATTCGGGTGGTCTTGCCTTACTACACCCAAACGCCTCAGCAATACAAGGACCAAATCCAAGAAATTGCCCATTTCCGCTTCCAATTAGGCGGTCGGAATGTCTACTGCGGCATTAAGTATCTGGAAATGGACGGGGTCAAGTACTACTTTATCGATAACTTGGCTTACTTTGACCGGCCGGCCCTCTATGGTCAATGGGATGATGGCGAACGTTTCGGCTACTTCTCAACGGCTATTATTGAGATGCTGGAAGTCATTGACTGGATTCCAGACATTATTCACTGTAATGACTGGCATACTGCTATGGTGCCCGTGCTCCTGGTGGACCGTTATCACTGGAAAGACCGCTTGCGTCATATCCGTAAGGTCTTGACCATTCACAACCTACGTTTCCAAGGGGTCTATGATCCAGTCATCCTGGGCCAGGTCTTCGGGACCGGCTATAACGTCTATACCGAAGATGGGGCTAAGTACTATGACCGGGTCAACTATCTCAAGGGCGGCATTAACTTCTCTGACCGGATTACTACGGTTAGTCCAACCTATGCCCATGAGATTACTACCCAGGCCTTTGGTGAGAACCTAGAAGGGGTCCTCAAGTACAACGAATGGAAATTAAGCGGGATTATTAACGGTATTGACTATGACCTCAATAACCCTGAGACAGATCCACTCATTCCACATCACTTTAATGTCTCGGACTTAAGTGGTAAGGCAGCTAACAAGGCGGCCTTGCAAGAACGCTTAGGCTTGCCGGTCAATCCAGATGTGGCCATGATTGGTATGGTCTCTCGCTTGACCGACCAGAAGGGCTTCCAGCTAGTGGAAGAACGCATGGAAGAATTACTGCAAGCAGAAGTTCAGGTAGTCCTCTTAGGGACTGGGGAGCCGCAATTCGAGCACTCCTTCCGTTACTTCGAGTCACGTTATCCTGACAAGATGAAGAGTCTTATTACCTTTGACTTGGGGCTAGCCCAACAAATCTATGCTAGCTGTGACTTCTTCTTGATGCCAAGTGCCTTCGAGCCTTGCGGCCTGTCACAACTCATGGCCATGCGCTATGGGACCTTGCCAATTGTCCATGAGACAGGGGGCTTGCGTGACACCGTTCAACCTTACAACCAATATACCGGGGAGGGGACAGGTTATTCCTTCAATCGTTTCGACGGTTGGACCATGCTCCAAACCATCTACTATGCGCTAGATGTCTACTATAACCAACCTGGCGCTCACAAGCAATTGGTAGAACAGGCCATGACCCGAGACTTCTCTTGGACCGGGCCAACCAAAGAATACTTAGCCCTCTACCATTCGCTACTTCAAGGATAGTTAGCTCAGAAGAGACCAAGCGCTTGCTTGCGTCTCTTTCTTGGGCTTATGCCACACTTATTTAGGAGGAAATCAATGAAGGTCGATGCATTCAAAGACGCCTATAAGAAGAAGTTTGAAGACATGTTCGCCGTGCCTTATACCTCTGGTAGCACTACCGAACAATTCCAAGCCTTAGGCCAATTATTACGCTCTATCTATACTGACAAATGGGTCCACTACAACCAAGGGAAACTGGACAGCAAGCAGAAGCAAGTCTTCTACTTCTCCATGGAGTTCTTGCCAGGTCGCCAGCTCAAGCGTTATTTGCTTAACTTAGACTTGTTAGATACGGCTCGAACTGCCCTGGAAGAATTGGGCCTAGACTTTGAAGCTGTAGCGGCTGCTGAAGTCGATCCAGCCTTAGGGAACGGGGGCTTGGGCCGTTTGGCTTCTTGCTTCATGGATTCCATGGCGGCCACCGGTGTGCCGGGCAATGGTTGCGGTATTCGCTACCGTTATGGGCTCTTCAAGCAGAAATTCATCGACGGCTACCAAATTGAATTGCCAGAAAACTGGTTGCGTAATCCTAACTCTTGGGAAGTCCGCAAGGAATCCAAGTCCGTTATTGTTCGCTTTGGCGGCAATGTCTGGTTAGAACCTAATAAATTTGGGGACTTGAAGCCAGTCTATGAGAATACCTTTGATGTTTTGGCGGTGCCTTACGATACACCACAAATCGGCTATCGTAATGACGTGGTCAACAACCTACGTCTCTTCACGGCCGAAATTCCGCCAGGCCACGAGTCTTATTTCACGACACCTGAACAACGCAAGGAAATCCAAGAAATCACGGAAGTGCTCTATCCAGATGACTCTAACTATGAAGGCCGCCTCTTGCGTCTTAAGCAAGAATACTTCATGTGTTCAGCCGGGATTCAAAGTATTGTCCGCTACTTCAAGACTCTCGAATTGCCTTGGAGCGTCTTCCCTGATAAGGTGGCTATCCACATTAACGATACCCACCCAACCCTCTGTATTCCAGAATTGATGCGGATTCTGGTCGATGAAGAGAGCCTGACTTGGGGTCAAGCTTGGAACATCGTTAAGAAATCAACTTCTTACACTAACCACACCATCTTGGCGGAAGCCATGGAACGGTGGCCTATCTACATGATTGAAGGCCTCTTGCCACGGATTATGCAGATTATCTATGAAATCAACCGACGTCACTTGGTTAACAAGACAGCCCTCTACGGGGCGGAACTAGCCCACCGTACAGCACCAATCGACGGGGACCAAGTGCTCATGGCTAACCTAGCCATTATTGCCAGCCACAGTGTTAACGGGGTAGCCAAACTCCATACCGAGATTTTGGAACACTACACCTTGCGGGATTTCAAGACCATCTATCCATTCCGCTTCAACAACAAGACCAATGGGGTGACTCATCGTCGTTGGGTGCAGCTAGCCAATGAAGGCCTGAGCAAGGTCTTAGACCAACATATTGGCAACCGCTGGCGCTTCAAGCCAAGGGAAATGAACATTCTCCAAGCCTTCCGCGATAATGATGAGGTCCTAGAGCAATTGCAAGAAGTCAAGTTGGCCAACAAGGAACGCTTTGCTCGTTTCGTTAAGGAAGAGATGAAGCTAGACATTGATCCGACTGCCTTATTTGACGTGCAAATCAAGCGACTCCATGCCTACAAGCGCCAACTCCTGCAAGTCATGCATATTGTAGATCGCTACTTGACCCTTAAGGAGAATCCTAAGGCTGACTTTGCTAAACGGGTCTTCATTTTTGGGGCCAAGGCAGCGCCAAGCTACCACTATGCTAAGTCTGTCATCAAGATTATTAATGAATTGGCTAATTTGGTTAACAATGACCCAGTCATTGGCGACAAGATCAAGATTGTCTTTGTAGAAAACTATGGGGTTTCCCTAGCCGAATTAATTATTCCTGCTGCTAACTTATCGGAACAAATTTCCTTGGCGGGTAAGGAAGCGTCCGGGACTTCTAACATGAAGTTAATGGCTAACGGGGCTTTAACCATGGCGACCTTGGACGGTGCCAACGTTGAAATCTACGACCTAGTCGGTGACGACAACATCTTCCTCTTTGGTATGACGGCCGACGATGTCCAAAAATTGCGTGAGGCTAATAACTACTACTCACGGGCCATCTATGAGGAAAATCCACAGATTAAGCGTGTGCTCAATGCCTTCATTGACGGGACCATCCCTAATATCGAAGCAGAAGGACGTGAGATCTTCGATTCCCTGGTCCTCTACAATGATGAGTACTTCCTCCTGCAAGACTACCCAAGCTTCTATGAGGCGCAAATGGCTGCTGACAAGCTCTATCAAGAGCCTAAGGAATGGGCTAAACGTGCCCTGACCAATATTGCCTACTCCGGCAAATTCTCGTCAGACTACACCATCTTGCGTTACGCCGAAAGCATCTGGAATGTGTCGCCAGAGACCAACTTGCTTGGCGAAGGCTTCAGCAATCTAGACTAAGAAGACAAAAGACCGAGATCCAGTCTCGGTCTTTTTTTGTGCGGTTTGAAAGTACTAGGCCTTATGTGGTCCTAAACACTAAATATAGTTAGTGAAATTCGCCTATCGTTCGCTATTAAGTAATGTTATGATTGCTTGCTTAGTCAAGAAGCACTTGCATGTGCAATAGTAAAATTTTGTTGCTGAAATACTGAAAAATACCGTGCATTTTACTAGTAGATGTATTATAATTAGCTACGGAATTAAATAGGTGGCGATTCACAATGAAGCTTTATCCTGACGAAGTGCTGGTGTTTTCTTTTTCATGGGGGAGGATGGGCCTCAAAGTGATCATCTATTTGGTAGAATTAAGTTTAAGGGGGACAAGAGTCAATGTTCAGTAAGAATAATCGACTGATGAATGACCAACGTAAGGGCGAAAAAATCACGCGCTATTCCATTAAGAAGTATAGCTTTGGTGCTGCATCGGTTGCGGTTGCTTTCGGGATTTATTTTGCCAATGGGCCGGTGGTGTCGGCTCAAGAGCTAAGCAACAGCAGTAACTTGGTAAGTACTAGTCAAGTGCCAGTAGCGCCGGAGAGCCAATCACCTGATCAGGAGCAGTCGCAAGCAGCTAGCCAAGCTGCAGAGTCAAGCGCTAAGGAGCTAGAGGCTTCAAGTCAAGCATCAGAATCATCTAGCCAAGCAGACCAGCAAAGTCAGGCCAGCGAGACGAGTCAAGAAGCGGCACAGGAGGTTTCAGACTCAGCACAGCCTGAAGTAAAAGCAGAAGTCGTACCTCAAGCGGACAAGCCAGTGGTGAAAACACCAGGCTATCCAGTTAAGCCAGTAGCCAAACCTACTAGCTCAGCTATGCCACGGCCAAGTAGCCAAGGCCAAACCATCCCTAAGGGGACAGGTTTCCGCGATAGTGGGGCGACTGGGATTCCTATCGGGACAGGTCCTGCCGGAGCAGACGATGCAACTGCTACGCCTCGGGTTGATAAACCAAGCTGGGATGAATCAGTTAAGAAAGACAGTGTTCAGTTAGCTAAGCAAATTAGTTGGCTTGATTTTTCAGATAGCGCAAGTTGGAAAAACTTGGATCCACGTGGCGGTCTTCAAGTAGGGACTACCTTCACCAAGGAAATTTCACCTGGCTATGTAGTGACCTTAACGGTCAAAGAGCTCAAGCCTTTTAACTCAACTGAAATCTATAGAAAACGGGTCGCAGGTACTGCAACAGAGGGGACCTATAACCCCAACGCTGAGAATGGTTTCTTACAATCTGCGCGAGATTATGGTAAAACACCACCTCCTTCAGTTACAGGGGCAGCCCAGAACCAATGGACGACCATACGTGACCAAGGCTTCAATACTCAGAATCGAAAGACTCAATTGGTTTATCCAAAAAACTCTACCAACTGGGGGGTAAAATTCGATATTGAGGCTACCTATCTTGGTAAGCGGGTGGCCCCTACGGTGGTTATGGCCGATGGTGAAGATGCCAACCCAGGTGAATTCGCAATCTTTACTACTAATGGTTCGGGTTGGGAATACATGGGTGAATGGAAGAAGAGCAGTCCGGCCAAAGAAGCTTATACGGTTATCACCAAAAAAATGTTGGATGATGAGGACGTTAGGTTAAGGGGTCTTTTAATCTTAAAAGATAAGAGCGTAGACTGGTATAAATATCTCAGTCCAGATACTGTGACAGGAGGTCTGGGTACTCAGGTCTTCGGACCAAACCGTTCTAACGAACGGACGGTTCCAGTGGTAATGACCCGTGGGGCCTCTGAAGTAGGATTCTATGTGGCATCATCTGGGCAACAAGCCATGATGATGGGCTTCCTTGTGGTAGATGGGAGTGATGGGCCTGAGAGTTATGGCGAAGCCTTCCATACCATTTCGGGACGTGACTCGGTGACCGACGCCCCTATTAATCAACCTTATTTAGGGACAACGCCAGCTGATATTGATGTTGAGTCAGCTAATGACTGGTTATTAGATGACCGTAAGGAAGTCGCGGATGAAGGGGTTGCTCAACTATTGACAGATGAGCAATTAAGCAACTCCAATGATTTGCTGGACTTAACTAAGGCCCAAAATGGGACTTACAAACTCAAAATCAAGGCTAGTCCGAATGGAAATCCACAAGCACATATTAAGGCTTGGATTGACTTCAACCAGAATGGGAAATTTGAAGATAATGAAGGCAGCGACATCAAGACCATTACGGCTGCTGGCGACCACACCTTAACCTTCCAAGCGATTCCTGGTCTGACTGGAGGTCAAGTGGACAAGTTGGGCATGCGTCTACGTATTGCTACTAACGCGGGCGATATTGAGTCGCCAACAGGTATTGCCTTCAGTGGTGAAGTAGAAGATATGCTCTTGCACCGCATTTTCCCACCTAAAGGTGATAAGCAAACAACAGATGGCTTCACAGGTGAGACCCAGAATGCGACCCTTCACTTTACTACCAATGGAGGCAGTCGAGAAGATAATACTGCAACCATTGGCATGTCTAGCCAAGCGCCTCAAGTCTTAGACAATCAGGGCAATGTTTTGCAGTCAGCGGATGGCACGACTTATATTCGTCCAGAAGGGACCTATGTGGTGACCAGCAATGGCAATGACGTGCAAGTAGCCTTCACGCCAAATGCGGCCTTTTCTGGAACTGCTGAGGGTATTAACATTCGTTGGACTGACAGCAACGGCACCTCGACTGGTTGGAATTCTACTGATGCGTCTGACCCTAATAAGAATGATCAATTATCCACTATGGACGGTCGTTATGTGCCAACCGTTCGGAAGATTCCTAACTATGAAACGAGTGGTCTTCAAGGGCAAGATCAAAACAAAACGCTAGTCTTTAACGATGATGACACTAGTGCGACTCCTGTCACACCAGACGCTTCTCGTCCTGCAAGTTTTGTAGATGCAAGCGGACGGACAGTAACAGGTAACACGGTGCCTGCCATGGCCAATGGCCAGCAAGTGGGGACCTATGAATTGGATCCAAACACCGGCCAAGTGACTTTCAAGCCTAATAAGAGCTTTTATGGCACGCCAGACCCAGTGGTGGTTCAAGTCAATGATGCCGATGGTAAACCACACCGGGCGCGTTACCAACCGAGTGTAACCAAGGTGACGCCAACCAGCACCAATGCTGAGTCAACCGGCCTGCAAGGTCAACCACAAAGCGGTAAGCCAAGCTTCAACCCGGGTGACCAAGCCGTGCCGATTGATATGGCTAAACCAATGACCTTTGAAAATGGGACTGACACCTTGGTAGTAGCAGATCAAGGGACCTATACCATTAATGCAGATGGTTCCATCACCTTTAAGCCAGAGAAACAATTCACTGGTAAGGCGACTCCAGTGACGGTTAAACGTGTAGATGCTAATGGTACCGAAGTGACCGCTACTTATACACCTAACGTGACCAAGGTCACACCAAGTAGCACACCAGCCACTTCATCAGGTCCTCAAGGTGTCCCACAAACAGGGACACCAGTCTTCAAGGAAGGCGATCCAGCGGTCCCAATCGACTACAGCAAGCAAATGACCTTTGACGATGGTCAACCTAAGAAGACGGTTGTCGGCGTAGGGGAATATACCATTAATGCAGATGGTTCCATTACCTTTACACCAGATAAGAAATATGTAGGAACCCCTGCTGCAGTGACGGTCAAACGTGTTGACGAGAATGGTACCGAAGTGACGGCGACCTATACGCCAACTGTGACGGAAGTGACGCCAAAAAGTACCAATGCAGTCTCAAGCGGCCTGCAAGGTCAACCACAAAGTGGCAAGCCAACCTTCGCCCCAGGTGACAAGGCTGTGCCGATTGATATGACCAAAGACATGACTTTTGACGATGGGCAAAAAACTAAGAAAGTGGATAAAGTCGGGACTTATGTCATTGAGTCAGACGGCACGATTACTTTCACGCCAGACAAGCAATATGTGGGGACACCAGCTCCAGTAACTGTCAAACGTGTCGATACCAATGGCACCGAAGTGACGGCCACTTACACCCCAACAGTTACGCGAGTAACCCCAAGAAGCACCAATGCTGAGTCAACAGGCCTGCAAGGTCAGCCACAAAGTGGTAAGCCAACCTTCACCCCAGGTGACAAGGCTGTGCCGATTGATATGACCAAAGACATGACTTTTGACGATGGTCAAAAAACTAAGAAAGTGGATAAAGTCGGGACTTATGTCATTGAGTCAGACGGCACGATTACTTTCACGCCAGACAAGCAATATGTGGGGACACCAGCTCCAGTAACTGTCAAACGTGTCGATACCAATGGCACCGAAGTGACGGCCACTTACACCCCAACAGTTACGCGAGTAACCCCAAGAAGCACCAATGCTGAGTCAACTGGCCTGCAAGGTCAACCACAAAGTGGTAAGCCGACCTTTACCCCAGGTGATCAGGCTGTGCCGATTGATATGGCTAAACCAATGACCTTTGAGAATGGGACGGATACTTTAGTTGTAGCCAATGAAGGAACTTATACCATCAATTCAGATGGCACCATTACCTTCCAACCACTTAAGCAATTTACTGGCAAGGCGACTCCAGTGAAGGTTAAACGCGTCGATACCAATGGCACGGAAGTGACTGCTACTTATACACCTAACGTGACCAAGGTCACTCCAAGCAGCAGCCCAGCTACCTCAACAGGTCCTCAAGGTGTGCCACAAACAGGAACTCCAGTCTTCAAGGAAGGGGATCCTGCGGTTCCAATTGATATGGATTCGCCAATGACTTTTGAAGATGGTCAGCCTAAGAAGACAGTTCAAGGTGTAGGGGAATATTCAATCAACCCAGATGGGACCATTACCTTTACCCCAGACAAGCAGTATGTGGGAACACCAGCCCCAGTTACTGTTAAACGTGTGGATAAGAATGGGACTGAAGTGACGGCCACTTACACCCCAACAGTTACGCGAGTAGCGCCAACCAGCACCAATGCTGAATCAACTGGTGTTCAAGGTCAACCGCAAAAGGGCATACCAACCTTTACTGAAGGGAACCCATTAGTACCACTTGATGACACGAAACCAATGACCTTCGAAGACGGTTCAAGCACGAAGAAGGTTCCAGGTGTAGGTGAGTACTCCATCAACCCAGATGGTTCCATTACCTTTACCCCAGACAAGCAATACGTTGGAACACCAGATCCTGTAGTTGTAAAACGCGTAGACAAGAACGGTACGGAGGTAACGGCTAAGTATACTCCAACCGTGACTAAGGTAACACCAACTAGCACACCAGCGACTTCTACAGGTGTCCAAGGTCAACCCCAGACAGCGACGCCAGTCTTCACTCCAGGTGACCCAGCAGTGCCAATCGATTTGGATAGCCCAATGACCTTTGAAGATGGCCAGCCAACTAAGACGGTGCCAGGTGTCGGGGTCTACACCATTAACCCAGATGGTTCGATTACCTTTACCCCAGATAAGCAATACGTTGGGACACCAGCACCAGTCACTGTTAAACGCGTGGACAAGAACGGTACTGAAGTCACCGCTAAGTACACCCCAACTGTGACCAAGGTAACGCCAACAAGTACTGATGCCACATCGAATGGTGTTCAAGGCCAGCCACAAAAGGGCAAGCCAACATTCACCGAGGGTGATCCATTGGTGCCACTTGATGATACCAAGCCAATGACCTTCGAGGATGGCACAAGTACTAAGAAAGTTCCAAATGTTGGGACCTACGTCATTGAATCAGATGGTACGATTACCTTTACGCCAGACAAGCAATACGTTGGGACCCCAGACCCAGTTACTGTTAAGCGTGTGGACAAGAACGGTACTGAAGTCACTGCTAAGTACACGCCAACTGTGACGAAAGTAACACCAACAAGCACTGACGCTACATCGAACGGCGTTCAAGGCGTTCCACAAACAGGAACCCCAGTCTTCACACCAGGTGACTCAGCCGTGCCAATCGACTTGGATAGCCCAATGACCTTTGAAGATGGGCAGCCAACTAAGACTGTGCCAGGTGTCGGTGTCTACACCATCAACCCAGATGGTTCCATTACTTTCACTCCAGACAAGCAATTTGTTGGGACTCCAGATCCAGTGACAGTTAAACGTGTGGACAAGAACGGTACGGAAGTAACGGCTAAGTACACTCCAACCGTAACAAGAGTCACCCCAACCAGCACGCCAGCCACTTCAACAGGTGTCCAAGGCGTGCCACAAACCGGCAGTCCAGTCTTCACCCCAGGTGACCCAGCAGTGCCAATCGATGTGGATAGTCCAATGACTTTCCAAGACGGTTCAAGCACGAAGAAGGTTCCAGGTGTAGGTGAGTACTCCATCAACCCAGATGGCTCCATTACCTTCACCCCAGACAAGCAATATGTTGGGACCCCAGATCCGGTGACAGTTAAACGTGTCGACAAGAACGGTACGGAAGTAACGGCTACCTACACTCCAACCGTAACCAAGGTAACGCCAACCAGCACCAACGCTGAATCAAATGGTGTTCAAGGTCAACCACAAAAGGGCACGCCAACCTTTACTGAAGGGAACCCATTGGTACCAATTGATGCGGATAGCCCAATGACCTTCGAGGATGGCTCAAGCACTAAGACTGTGCCAAACGTCGGTGTCTACACTATCAACCCAGATGGTTCTATTACCTTCACCCCAGACAAGCAATTTGTTGGGACTCCAGATCCGGTGACAGTTAAACGTGTCGACAAGAACGGTACACCAGTCACCGCGACTTACACTCCATCTGTGACCAAGGTAACGCCAACTAGCACGCCAGCCACTTCAACTGGAGTGCAGGGCAAGAAACAAACAGCTCGTCCAGTCTTTACGCCAGGAAATTCATCGGTGCCAATGGATGACAGCGTACCAATGACCTTTGAAGATGGCAAGACAAGTAAGTCTGTCATCGGCGAAGGGGTCTACACCATCCAAGCAGATGGCTCCATCGAGTTTGTACCAGAGAAGACCTTCACGGGCCAAGGTTCGCCATTGACGGTTAAACGCGTCGATAAGAACGGCACCCCAGTGACGGCTACTTACCAAGCAACCGTTATCCCAGTTAAACCAGGTGCTAACGACGACTACTCTTCAGGCGTGGTTAACCAAGCCCAAACAGGTCAAGTTAAGTTTGTGCCAGGTTCTGCTAATGTTGACGGCACAGAACAATCCGTTGACTTAGTTCCAGGCAGCCTCAAGTTTGTGGTCAATGGCCAAGCCGTGGCTGACACCACTATTCCAGCCTTGGACCAAGCAGGTAACCAAGTAGGGACCTACAGCTTAGCCCAAGACGGAACCGTAACCTTCACACCAAATCCAGGTTATGTTGGCCAACCAGTTCCAGCACGCGTTCAAGCGACTGACGTCAACGGGACAACTGCGGAGGCAACTTATTCACCAGTTGTTAACGCTAGCGTGACAAGCGAGGGCATGAAGGGTCAAAGCCAAAGCAAGCTACCAGACTTCAAGGGCCAAGTAGATACCAAAGTTCCAGCTTACCTTGAAGGTGGGGTCACCAGCGTGACGGTTCCTGGTCAAGGGACTTACACTGTCAACCCTGAGACAGGGGAAGTGACCTTCACGCCAGAACCAGACTTTATTGGTCAGGCAAGTCCAATTACGGTCATCCGTCGTGATGTCAACGGGAAAGAACTGAAGATTCAGTACATTCCAACCGTTTACGGACAAGTGAAGACACAAGATACGACTTCAACCGGCTACCCAGGTGAAAAACAAACCGGGACGCCAGTCTTTGAAGGCGATGTGGATCTAACCATCCCAGCTACCTTCGAAAATGGTCAAACTGAATTAACCGTACCAGGGGAAGGGACTTATGTTCTTAACCCAGATGGTTCTGTGACCTTCACACCAGAAGCAGGCTTCTTAGGCCAAGCAAGTGGTGTGAAAGTAGTTCGGGTTGACCGCAACGGGCGCAAGGTGACCGCACAATATGTGCCAACCGTTGTGCCAGTGCCAGTCGCTCCAAGTGAGCCAGAGGTGCAAAGACAAGGGCTCTTACCAGCAACTGGTGAAGCCCCAGACTATAGCTTCTTCTCAGGTGTGGCCTTGACTATCTTAGCAAGTGTCGGCCTAGTTGCGACGCGCAAGCGCCAAGCGACAGATGAAGACTAAAGCCTAGTCAGATAAGACCAGCCCCAGCTTTCATTCGAGAGCTGGGGCTTCTTATTTTGAAATTTAGGCTTGCATTCTGAGAAAAAAGGTGTATAATGAGAATCGAATGAGAGAGAAGGAGGGCATTCGCCATGACATTTACTGCAACTCAAAGTTGGCAAAGCTGGCATAGATAAGTTGTGTGTATGTTCTGGAACATAGATGCAACTTTTAGCGTGGTCTAAGATGCATCTATGTTGGCGAATTTGTTCCCGATCAGGAGATTAAGAGCCGCATAGTCGCTACTATGTGGCTCTTTTTGTATCTTAGCTAGCTTTGACTTTTGATTAGATAGACAAGCAAAATTAGAGGAGGAATCCCTTATGACACAAGAATTAACACAAACACCAACAGGCTTTTTCGGAGAATTTGGCGGTAGCTATGTCCCACCACTTGTACAAGAAGCCTTGGACCAATTAGCGGAAGCCTATGACCGCTACAAGGATGACCCAGAGTTTCTGGCTGAATACCACCATTATCTCAAGGACTACTCAGGTCGTGAGACCCCACTCTACTATGCGGAGAGCTTGACCCAACATTTGGGCGGGGCTAAGATTTACCTCAAGCGTGAAGACCTCAACCACTTGGGGGCCCACAAACTTAACAACGTCATCGGCCAAATCCTATTGGCTAAACGCATGGGTAAGAAGAAGGTCATAGCAGAGACCGGCGCTGGTCAACACGGGGTGGCGACTGCTGCTGCTGCGGCCAAGTTCGGCATGTCTTGTGACATCTACATGGGGGCTCTAGACGTGGAACGTCAGCGCCTCAATGTCTTCCGTATGGAAATGCTGGGGGCCACCGTCCATGCCGTGCAAGAAGGGGAGCGAACCCTCAAGGAAGCCGTTGACGCCGCCTTTGGCGCATGGATTCAAGGCATTGAGGACACCTTCTATGTCCTAGGGTCGGCTGTGGGCCCTCACCCTTATCCTTCCATGGTCAAGGACTTCCAGAAGGTTATTAGCCAAGAAGCTCGCCGTCAGATTCTGGAAAAAGAAGGGCGCCTGCCTGACATGGTCATTGCCTGTGTGGGGGGTGGCTCCAATGCCATTGGGGCCTTTGCTGAATTCTTACCTGATAGCCAGGTAGCTCTGGTGGGGGTGGAAGCAGCTGGCCATGGTCTCCAGACCGACCGTCATGCCGCGACCTTGACCCTGGGGACTGTCGGGGTTGTGGATGGCATGAAGACCTATGCCCTTTTCAATGAAGATGGCTCAGTCATGCCAGTCTATTCCATCTCGCCAGGGCTGGACTATCCTGGGGTAGGGCCAGAACATGCCTATCTCAAAGATGCAGGCCGGGCTAAATATGTGCCAGCAACGGATGCCGAAGCTGTTCAGGCCCTCTTACTCTTAACCCGTCTGGAAGGCATTATTCCAGCTATTGAGAGCTCTCACGCCCTAGCGGAAGTCATTAAACGTGCCCCTCAGATGTCACCTGATCAAATCATTATCGTCAATGTCTCTGGTCGTGGGGACAAGGACGTGGCAGCCATTGCCGACTACCTGCAAGCTCACCCAGAACTCAAATTATAAGCTAAAAGAGACAGACCTTCTAAGAGGTCTGTCTCTTTTGCTCTAGTGCTATTAAGTTAAGAGGAGATGGGCTAGGCCAAGCGCTAAGATTCCAGCTGTCATTAGGGCCAATTTGCCTCCTAAGTGGGCCAGCCAGATGTGAAGGCTGAGCTTGACAAAGACTAGCAATCCCAGGACTAGCGAGAGGAGGCAGAGGGCTAGGAGCTTGATAGCGCGTGGAATTTGAAGTAAGCGGCTCATGGCTAGAACCTCCTAACTCTTGCTGGAGACAATCTTCTCGTAGCTGCGTGAAGTAATCAAGAAGACTAGGAAGTAGAAGAGGGTGATGGCCAGGGCGGTGCCAATAGTTGGCAGCAAGATATCTTCTAGGCGCATAGCGGAAATTAAGCGCAGGATTAGACTCATCATGTGATAGGCACCCGCCAGGTGGCAGAGGGCCAAGATAATTGGGGCGAAGAAGACCACAGTGATTTGCTTGCGGATGGTCTTGTGGATGGCTTGCTTGGTCAGACCGACCTTTTGAAGGATTTCAAAGCGATCTGCGTCTTCCAGGCCTTCAGAAATTTGCTTGTAGTAGATGGTCAAGGCTAGGCCCAGTAGGAAGATAGCGGCTAGGAAGATACCGATGAAGAAGATAGAACCAATCATCTGCATGTAGGAGTCGCGGATTTCCGCCTTAACCAGGAAGGAAGCATTAACGGGAATGCCTTCATCAACATGCACTGTCTTGAGCACTTCTTCAAGATGCTCGGCAGAAGCTAGTTGTTGGTCGTGACTGGCCTGGCTATTGGCATAAACCGTGTAACGACTAATGAAGTTGGTGCCTGCCAGCTTGTCTTGGATGACGGACAGGTCGGAGACAACTAAGAGGGTCCGGTGATCAACAAAGTTCATCGTGAAGTCTGGTGCCTTAGTCTCCAAGAGGTTAGAGGTCAGGTGTTCTTGAATCTGGAAGCTTTGGCCAGACACTTGGATCTCTTGATTCTTGCGGTCGGCCGCGCTAGCTTGATTGTCAAACCAGAGGACTTGGTTGGCTGCCAATTGATAGTTTTGGCCACTTAAGTGATTATAGTCGGCTAGGCTGATAATATTGAGGGTGGCACTTTCCTTGTCAGGATTATCATGTTTGACCATGCCAGTCTCGCTGTCGACATGAACTTCTTGTCCGGTAAAATCATGGCCATGGAATTTACCCATGACCTGGATGTAGTGGGTATGATCCATGTCCGCTAGGTCTAATTGATATTTCTGACCAAATTGACTTAATTGATCTTCTAGCGCCTTGCTCGCATCCACACTAGGCACTTGATAGGAGTAGTTGAGGCTGAGACTATAGTCAGTAGGATAGAAACGGTTAATGGCAGATTCAGTCCCCAGGAAGAGGGAAATGCCTGCAGATAAGGTCACCAATGCCATGGTGGAGAGTAGGCAGATAGTGGCCAGCCCGACCCCGTTTTTACGCATACGGAAGATCAGGTTAGAGGTGGAAATAAAGTTCTCAGGCTTATAGTAGTAGGACTTGCGGCCTTTGAGGAACTTGAGCAAGGTAATGGAGCCTGCCTGGAAGAGCAAGTAGGTCCCGCCTGTCACTAAGAGGACCGCCAGGAAAAAGACCATGATGGCAGCCAGGGCATTTTCAATGCTTAAGGCCAAGTAGTAGCCATAGCCCATGAGGCCTAAGCCAATTAAGGCGCTGAGCCAGGTAAAGCGGCCCTTCTTCTCCCCGCGTCGACTTTCACGAACTAACTGGAGAGGCTTGAGACGGAAAATCCGCCAGCTATTAATGACAATGAGGCTTAAGTAGAGGAGAAGGATTAAAGTCAGGCAGGTCCACAGGTATTGGGGCTGGAACTTGGTATCCAATTCCAGGCTCAAATCCATAATCCGCTGATAGAGAGCCAGAATAAGGCGGTTGACCAGGACGCCACTGGCAAGCCCAACTAGGGCTGACAGGCCACTGAAGACGGTGATTTCAATCCACATGAGGGAGAGCAGGTGGCGGCGCTCCAAACCAAGGATGCCGTAGAGCCCGTATTCCTTGGTTCTTTGCTTGAAGACGAAGCCGTTAGCATACCAGATAATAGCGGCCCCGGTAATGGCTAGGATAATCATGCCCAGAGCCAGAACGGTCACGATGGAAGGACCTCCCCGCAGGCTAGACAGGCTAGGATTAAAGGCCAGGGTGATGAAGTTATAGAGGAGGGCTACCGAGGTCACGAAGGCCAAGGCGAAGGGCCCATAGAGACGGTAATTCTTGCGCAGGTTGGCCAGCGCTAAGGGAAAGAGTACTTTGCTCATCTTACTCACCTCGACTTGCCATGGCGGTCAGGGTGTCACTGATTTGTTGGAAGAAGGCGGTGTCGGTCTTGTCCCCGCGGAAGAGTTGGTGATAGAGAATGCCGTCGCGAATGAAGAGGACCCGCTTAGCCTTGCTGGCAGCCGTCGTTGAGTGGGTGACCATGAGGATGGTTTGGCCCTGGCGGTTAATGGCTTCGAACTGGTCCAGAATCATGGCCGAGGACTTGGAGTCTAAGGCCCCTGTTGGTTCGTCGGCTAATAAAAGGGAAGGTTGGGTAATAATGGCCCGACCAATGGCTACCCGTTGTTGTTGCCCGCCTGATAATTCATAGGGGAACTTGTCTAAGAGGTCGCCAATGCCTAGCAGGTTAGCGACCGGCTTAACCCGGCTATCCATTTGCTTGGCAGGTTGGTTGGAGAGAACCAGGGGCAGGATCATGTTGTCCTTAACGGATAGGGTGTCTAAGAGGTTGAAGTCTTGGAAGACGAAGCCCAGCTCATTACGGCGGAAGGCCGCCACATCGGCTTGCTTAATGGTAGTGGTGTCTTGACCGTTGAGATAGACTAGACCCTTGGTTGGCTGATCTAAAAGGGCCAAGATATTGAGTAGGGTGGTCTTACCAGAACCTGATTCCCCCATAATGGCCACATATTCACCTGCTTCGATAGAAAAGTGAATATCCTTAAGAGCTTGGACGGCTTGGCCGCCAAATCGTGTATGATATGTTTTTTGTACGTGTTGAACATCTAGTAAAGTCATGTCAGTCACTCCTTCTTGAGTTATTTGATAGTTTCATTATATAAAACCGGAAATTGCCTTACCTTAGCTTTGGCTTGCAATTTCCGGTTTAATCTTACATTATTGTCACTTTGGCAGTGACTGACTTAATCTTGGGCTAATTGGGCTTGATTCAAGTCCAATTGAATTTGAGTGCCTTGGCCCACTTGGGACTTGAGGGTCAGGCCAATACCTAGATTGGCTGCGATGGCCTTGCAGAGGTAGAGGCCCAAGCCAGAGGATTGCTGGGAAACCCGGCCGTTAAAGCCTGTAAAGCCACGCTCGAAGACCCGAGGAATGTCCTGGGCTTGGATACCAATGCCTGTGTCGGCAATAGTCAAGATACCCTCTTGGATACTAATCTTAATGGTCCCTTGCGGGGTGTATTTGATAGCGTTAGACAGGAGTTGCTCCAGAATCAGCTCCAGCCACTTGCGGTCGGTCACATAGACATAGTCTAGACCTTGCAATTCCAGGGTCAGGGGCTTATGGATAAAGAAACTCGCATATTTTTTGACCACTTGATTAACTAGGTCCTGAATCTTGACCGATTCTATCTGCAAATCTTGGTGGAAGGTATCCATACGCAGATAGTGTAAGACAAGGTCGACATATTGGCTAATCTTGAAGAGTTCCTGTTGCAGAAGGGGCCGGAGCGGACCTGTTGGATCCAGCTGCTCGACTAGGAGTTGAGCGGCCGATAGGGGTGTTTTGACCTGGTGGGCCCAGAGGGTGTAGTAATCTAACTGTTCATGGTAGTTGGCTTGATAGGCTTGCTGGGCTTGGAGCAGTTGGTGGTGAGCTTCTTGCAGGCCCTGCCAGATAGTCTGCTCAGCCAAAGTAGAATTGGAGTCCTTAAGATGGTGCTGGTGATTGGTCAGCTGTAGTTCAACCCGTTGAGTGTGGCGCCATTCCTTCCAGGCATCTAGGCCTGCAAGGGTCACTTGTAAGACCAGGCTTAGGGTCAAGATATAGAGGGCAAGGTCCTGGTATTGGGCAAAGGCAAAGGCCGAAATCAGCAGTAGACCGTCTTGCAAGAGGCCGCTAACTAGTAGCCAGCGGCGGTTGCGTAGCCAGGATAAGAAAAAGTTAGGCTTCATGAGCAGTCACCAGGCCGTAGCCAATTCCTTTCTTGGTGTGGATGAAGTCCTCCAGGCCCACGCCTTCTAATTTCTTACGGAGACGGGCCATGTTGACACTAAGGGTGTTGTCGTCGATGAAGACTTCACTGGACCAGAGTTCCTGCATGAGTTGGTCGCGGCTGACATAGTGGCCAGCTGAGGCGAAGAGGACCCGCAGAATCTGGAATTCATTCTTAGTTAAATCCACCAAGTTGCCCTGGTAGTGGAGTTGGGTGGTCTTGAGGTTGAGCATGGCCCCGTGATACTCAGAGAATTCCGTCTCGGCGGTCAGCTCATAGGCTCGGCGCATGAGGCCTTGGATTTTAGCTACTAGGACCATGCTGTCAAAAGGCTTAGTAATATAATCGTCTGCCCCCATATTAATGGACATGACGATTTCGGTGGCTTGGTCATGAGAGGACAGGAAGAGGATAGGGACATTGGAGACTTTGCGGATTTCCTGGCACCAGTAGTAGCCGTTAAAGAGCGGCAGGGTGATGTCCAGAATGACTAACTGGGGTGAGGTTTGCAGATAGAGGTCCAAGACCTTATCAAATTCCTGGACGAGGATGACCTCATAGTGCCAGGTGGCCAGGATATTTTGGATGGATTGGGCGATAATAGGGTCGTCTTCGACCAGTAGAATCTTATACATGGGAGCCCTCCTTTGCTTCTATTATAGTGTAGCATAGGTCGACATAAGCGCCAAGTCTCAAGGGGGACAAGGAGAAATTTGCCAAATCCTAAAATAAATAGGCAAAAAGACTTTACTTTTGGAACTTGTTCCATTATAGTATCAGAGTGGTAGATTAATTAAGAAAATGATTAAGATGCTTTGCTTTCTTCTTGATTATTTGAATGATGTAATCCATAAAAAAATAAGGAGGAAAGTCATGTTAAACGGTACAGTGAAATTCTTTAACGTCGATAAGGGCTTTGGTTTCATCGCCGGTCAAGACGGGGTCGATGTTTTTGTACATTTCTCAAATATCCAAGCAGATGGTTTCAAGACTTTGAATGAAGGCCAAGCGGTCTCCTATGACGTCCAAGAAACATCGCGCGGTTTGCAGGCCATTAATGTGGTTGCTATCTAATTGATATAAAAAGAAGGCTGGAAGCTAATGAGTTTCCAGCCTTTTGGTATTTTATAGCTTGCCTAAGTAGTAGCCCAGAGCGACACAGGCTAAGCCTAGAACTAGGCTGCTAGCCATGTAGAGCAGGGCTTGGGAATAGTGGCCCGCCTGCAGGAGTTTGAGATTCTCCAAGCTGAAGGTGGAGAAGGTGGTAAAGCCACCGCAGAGACCGGTGATAAGCAACAACTGATCGCCCGGGAACCAGGCTTGACGCCCTAAGCGCGCACTCAACCAGCCTATCAAGAAACTACCCACTAAGTTGATGGCCCAAGTCTTAAGTGGGAAGCTGCCTTGATAAGGCAAGAGCCCTAGCAAATAGCGCAAGATAGCTCCTAAGGCGCCACCGACGCCGACTAATAGAAATTCCATGTCATCACCTCATGGCTAACAGTATAACAGACTGTCGGACTTGAGGAAAGTGTAAAAAAAGACTGGGAGCTAGTCCCAGTCTGCTAAAGATCTTATGGATTGACCACATATTCTGACATGACATCTTCTTCACCTTGGCCGTAGTTGCCGGCGAAGTTAGGTGTGACTAAGGAGATGGTGCCATTCTTGTTGTGGAAGAGGTAGTAGGTATAACCGAATTGACGCTCATTCCCATTGACAATGGCTTGTGGAATGAGGCGGGTGTTGACCTTGACCGTCCGGATACCAGAACCATCTGCTGAGTAGACCCGAATTTCTTTGGTTGGGCCGTCGACTACTTGGAAGCGATAGGTGTTTTGCTTACTATCGTTGAGGTAGTTGAAGGACATGGTGTAGTTGGTGAATTCTAGGCTGTAATCACTTGGTGCATTGACAGCTTGTTTGTGATAGGTCAATGGGCTTAAGTTTTTGGTGTCCACCCGATAAGGAGCCTGATCAGCAGGCACTGCCTGAACGGTATTGTAGTCAGGTTTTTTGGTGCCAGACTCCAAGTACTCAACATAAGGCGTCGCAGGATCTGGTTTTTGAAGGGTATTGGAAGCTAATTTAGGGAAAGCCAGGGAAATGGTCCCAAATTTGTTATAGAAGAGGTAGAACTGGTGACCACGAATGGCTAGGCCGTTGCTTGGGTCAGTATTAACTGTTACCCGAGTATTGACATAGATGGTCCGAATCCCTTCTTCTGGGTAAGCCGATTGCAGTTGAATGGTTTGGGTCGGAATTTGTTCGAAACTGACGGAGTATCTTGCAGAGTTAGAAATCAAGGTGCTGTTTGCAGCATCGAGTTGGAAGTTATCAGGGTTTTGTCCTAAATCTACATTTGGACGTCCATAGGTACGGTTGCCAAGATTCTCTACAGGTACTCCATAGATGTAATCATCTTGGGCGGATGCTTGGCTGAGAGGTAGGGTCAGTCCTAGCACCAAACCTAAGGCCAAAATAAGCTTAATAAATCGTCGCATTCTTATTACCTCCTTAATGCGAATTGAAAACGTATTTACCTTATGTTCCTATTATAAATTTCTAGTCAAATAGATTCAAGGGAAAAAAGTTGACTTTTTTGCGTTTTTCTAATGTCTTTTCTATGCAAAGGCTTGCCAAGGGTGCTATAATAGGAGTATCGATTATTTAAAACTCAGAATGGAGCGATTAAGACCATGTCAAAAACAATGGCGATTAACGCTGGTTCTTCAAGCTTGAAGTTCCAATTAATTGAAATGCCACAAGAAACGGTAGTTGCAAAAGGTTTGGTAGAACGGATTGGTTTGGATAACTCAATCTTCGCAATCGAATACGGCGACGACCAAAAATTTGAACTTGTAGAAGAGATTGCGACCCACGACCGGGCAGTTGAACTCTTATTCGAACACTTAACCGAATTAGGGATTGTCAAAGACTACCACGAAATCACCGGGGCTGGTCACCGTGTTGTAGCAGGGGGCGAACTCTTCAAGGAATCTGCCTTAATCAATGATGAGGTCATCCAACAAGTTGCCGACTTAGGCGAATTTGCACCGCTCCACAACCCAGCGGAAGCTGCCGTAATGCGCGCCTTCAAGGAACGTTTACCAGAAATCACTATGGCAGCTGTCTTCGATACTTCTTTCCATACAACTATGCCAGCGGTTAACTACCTCTACAGCTTACCATACGAGTACTATGAAAAATTCAAGGCTCGTAAGTATGGAGCGCACGGGACTAGCCACCACTACGTAGCACGTCGTGCAGCTGAAATGATGGGCAAAGACGTCAAAGACCTCAAGATTATTACCTGCCACTTAGGGAACGGGGCTTCTATTACTGCTGTAGACGGCGGGATCTCTGTTGATACTTCTATGGGCTTCACACCATTAGCAGGTTTAACCATGGGGACCCGTACTGGGGATATCGACGCTTCCTTAGTCGCTTTCGTGATGCAAAAACTTGGCATTAGCGATGTGGCTGAAATGGTCAACATCCTTAACAAGAAGTCAGGTCTCTTAGGGATTTCTGGCGTATCAAGCGATATGCGTGACATCTTATCAGCAGCTGGTGAAGGCAACGAACGTGCCCAATTGGCTCATGATATCTTCGTCAACCGTATCCAAAAATACATTGGTCAGTACATTGCGGTCATGAACGGGGTAGATGCCATTGTCTTCACTGCCGGGATTGGGGAGAACTCCATCCAAATCCGTGAGGAAGTCATCAAAGGCATTACCGTGTTCGGTTGTGACATTGATACTGAACGTAACAACACACGTAAAGAAGCCATCATTTCACCAGAAGGTGCTAAGGTTACCGTCCTTAACGTACCAACTAACGAAGAAATGGAAATCGCGCGCGAAGTTGAGCGCCTCAAACAAGCTTAATAAGAGCATGACAAGGACTGAGCCAGGGTGCCCAGTCCTTTTTTGCCTCCATATCAGCAGGCAATTTGTCAGTTTTTATGATACCGATATCAATCGTAAAACTTTCCCTTTATGAGCTTTACTTTTAGACTTGTAAACGCTAATATATAAGTGTAAGTACGTGTTGGAATCTTCATGTCATTATTATGAATTGTCACTTTGCCAACTTGAGATTCCGACAACATGTGCGAAGGGTAGAGAGACAATTAGCACTTATAGAAAGGAGACACAAGATGAAAAAATTCTTGAGTTTTGAGTTCTGGCAAAAGTTCGGTAAAGCCCTCATGGTCGTTATTGCCGTTATGCCAGCAGCTGGTCTGATGATCAGTATCGGGAAAACCTTAGCGATCAGCTTTGCGTCTATTCCATTTTTAGTTACTACCGGTGGTGTCTTAGAAAACATCGGTTGGGCAATCATTGTTAACTTGCACATTCTCTTCGCGCTTGCGATCGGGGGGAACTGGGCTAAGGACCGTGCGGGCGGTGCCTTCGCAGCAGGTTTGGCCTTCATCCTCATTAACCGTATTACGGGTGCAGTCTTCAACGTGAGCGACAAGATGCTCTTAGATGAAGCTTCTACCACTCATACCTTGTTTGGTACACCAATCATGGTTAAAGGTTTCTTCACCAGCGTGTTGGGTGCACCTGCACTTAACATGGGGGTATTCGTAGGGATTATCTCAGGTTTCTTAGGGGCTAACGCCTACAACAAGTACTACAACTTCCGTAAGTTGCCTGATGCCTTGGCCTTCTTCAACGGGAAACGTTTCGTACCGTTTGTAATTATCTTATGGTCAGTTATTACTTCTTTAGTAATGGCAGTTGTGTGGCCATTTATCCAAATCGGGATTAACAACTTTGGTCTCTGGATTGCGACTTCGCAAGACTCTGCACCAATTGTTTCACCATTTGTCTTCGGGACCTTGGAGCGTCTGCTCTTACCATTCGGTCTCCACCACATGTTAACTATCCCAATCAACTACACCGACTTAGGTGGGGTTTACCAAATCCTGTCTGGTGACAAGATTGGTGAAATCGTTCGCGGTCAAGACCCACTCTGGTTAGCATGGGCATCTGACTTAGCTCACTTCCGCAACATTGGCGACATGTCTCAAGTCGACCACATTTTGAAAAACTGGACTCCAGCTCGTTTCAAAGTGGGTCAAATGATTGGTTCTATGGGGACCCTCATGGGCTTGGCTTTCGCTATGTACCGTAACGTAGATAAGGATAAATTGGCTGAATACCGCACCATGTTTATCTCTATCTGCTTGGCTGTCTTCTTAACAGGGGTAACCGAGCCAATCGAGTTCCTCTTCATGTTCGCGGCAATGCCATTATACTTGGTATATGCAGTGGTTCAAGGGGCTTCCTTCGCTATGGCAGATGTCTGGCCATTACGTGTTCACTCCTTCGGTTCTATCGAGCTCTTAACTCGTACACCGATGACCATTCAAGCAGGTTTGGCTATGGACTTAGTTCGCTTTGTTGTAACAACTGTAGCCTTCGCAGTGATTATGTACTTCATCGCTGACTTCATGATTAAGAAGTTTAACTTTGCAACTCCAGGCCGTAACGGGAACTACGATTCCGGTACTACCGACAGCAAAGATTCAGGTGAAGCAAAACCAGCCGATGAACAAGTAACCACCATCATCGAACTCTTAGGTGGTCGCGAAAACATCGTGGATGTTGACGCCTGCATGACCCGTCTACGTGTCTCTGTTAAGGATCAAAGCAAGGTTGGTTCTGAAGAAGCTTGGAAGAAAGCCGGTGCCATGGGCTTAGTCCTCAAAGACACTGGGGTACAAGCTATCTACGGGCCTAAAGCCGATGTCCTCAAATCAGACATCCAAGACGCTTTAAGTCATTAATCATTTCAAAAGGTTGAAAGAGTGGCTCGCACCACTCTTTGACCTTTTTTTCATAGGAGGTAAATTATGAAATTATTGGACCTCAATACCCATAGTTGGATTGAAGAGGAGCAGGAGCGCAAGCTAGGGGAGTTGATTGACTTCATCCTAGCAGGCGACTATGACCTGATTACCTTGCAAGAAGTCAACCAAACCATGACGGCGCCTCTCTGGGAGCCAGATGCTTATTTCTGTCCGGTGGCTAAGCAACGTTCCATTAAGGAAGATAACTTTGCCCGTCTCTTAGTAGAAGGCTTGCGCCAAGCTGGCAAGGCCTACTACTGGGCCTGGGCAGATGCCCACATTGGCTTTGATCGCTATGATGAGGGTGTGGCCATCTTGTCTAAGGAGCCAATGCAGCCAGAAGCTTATTGGGTGTCTGCCATCCAAGACCGGACTGACTATCATACTCGAGTCCTTTTGCGGGCACAGACTCATATTGGCGAGCGGGCTCTGCAAGTAGCCAGCGGCCATTTCTCCTGGTGGGATCCTGATAGTGATATTAGCTTTGGCTATGAATGGAAGAAGACGGAAACTATCCTACGTGGACATGCTGAGTTGCCATTGATTTTGATGGGCGACTTCAACAATCCGGCTGATAAACGCCAGGAAGGTTATGATTTGATTGCTGCCAGTGACCTCAAGCTTCAGGATGCTTTCCTAGTGGCTAAGGAAAAAGAGGGCGAGTTCACTGTCGAGAAAGCCATTGACGGCTGGGAAGGCAATGTGGACCAACTGCGAATTGACTTGGCCTTCTTGAGCCAAGACTTTGTGGTAGATAGCTACCGAGTTGTTTTAGATGGCCGGCGCGGTCCCGTCGTCAGCGACCACTTTGGTTTAGAAATCATTGCTCACTGGGCATAAAAATAAGAAAGAGGCTGAGATTCTGTGAATCCAGCCTCCTTTTTGTTCTGTTACTAAGGAAAAGGCGCGAGCTAGGTCAGAAATTCGAAAGAAAGCCATGTGCTAGTGGCCCACTCTGGAGAGTGGACCACTAGCTCGGCCTGAAATCGGGGAAAAGGCCGGAAAACCGGGGGAAAGCCAGGAGCCAGTGGTCCACTTTGAAGAGTGGACCACTAGCTCAGCTGGAAACCGTGAAAAGGCCCGAAAACCGTGGAAAAGCCAGGAGCTAGTGGACCACTTTAGAGAGTGGACCACTAGCTCAGCCAGAAACCGTGAAAAGGGCGGGAAACCGGGAAAAAGCCGCGAGCCAGTGGTCCACTTTGAAGAGTAGACCACTAGCTCGGCCAGAAACCGGTAAAAGGCCCGAAAACCGGGGGAAAGTCATGAGCCAGTGGCCCACTTTGGAGAGTGGACCACTAGCTCAGCCAGAAACCAGGGAAAAGGGCGGAAAACCGTGAAAAGTCCGGAGCTAGTGGCCCACTAGCCCAGTCAGGAGCTGAGAAAAGCCAGAAACTCTGCCCAACAAAAAAGCGGCCGGCATTGCCGGTCGCTTTTGACTTATTTAGTAGGTGACCAAGTCTTGATGACTGGTTCCGCTTGGTTTTTGATGAAGGCGTCATCTGTGATATAAGACACGACTGATACCACATAGTATTGATCTTTTTGGTCATTTGGTGCGAAGACATAGTAGACGATTTGGCTAGATAAGTCGGGATTATCGTTTGGTCCGTATTTTGCCTGAATCATGATGGCTTCATCAGCAAAAGGCAATTTAGTCTTGGTAATTTCGATAAAGTATGGGGTCAGAGTGGAATTAACATGGGACACCTTGTCCAAAGCATGTAGCTCCACGTCACTGGATTTTTTCATGAATGAAATCAGGTCTTCACGGTTATAAGGATCTAATTGCTCAAGGGTGACCACGACATCTTCGTTATTGCGGTCGTATTGAAGCAGTCTACCCTCATATTCCTCCTTGTATTTAGTCAACTCTTTAAAATCTTCTGGGACATTGACCCAACCTGTTAGATCGCTCCCAACCCGTTGGGACTTGCCTTCATTGTATACTTCTTTCTTAGCTTCTTCGCGTAGCTTAGAGATAGACTCAACGGAAGAAGTGTTGTCCTGCTGACTTTGTTCTTCGGCTAAGATAGCAGTTGGCGCTAAGCTAGTAGCCAAAGCCAAACTTAAGAGGACGCTTTTCAATAATTTTTTAGTCATGTGATTCATCCTTTCTACTAGTTGGCTGGCTTAGCTTGCCATTTTTCTAAGTGCTTAACTAAGTTTTTAAGGGATTCTTCATTAGAGCTGAAGAAGGTCAAGCGCACGATACGGTTGGCATCATCAGGATGGGCGAAGTCAATGATGACGGACCGGCTATCATCTGATTTGGTCACATCAATTTGATAAACATAACCAAAAGGTTTGCCTAGGTTAACAGGGACAGTTGTTACCTTTTTGCCATGGGCTTTGAAGGCGTAGACGGACATGTCATTGTGGGCCATATAGTCTAGCGGCTTGAGTTTCTTGAATTTTTCAGGCAGGTCGCCTTCTTTGACGTCTTGGATATCGATGTAGAGTTCTTCTTTGTTTTCTTTGTCAATATAGTGAATCGTTTTGTCCGTGGTATCAGCTTTTTGTTCTTGGAAATTACCAGGAAGGTTGAAGTAGCCGGCATTAGGGAGCCCTACTTGAACTGATTTAGCTTGGGATTCGTTAGATTTTTTGAAAAATGAGTTTTTGCTTGACTCCTTGGCAGATTCTTGGCTGGTGCTACTTGCAGCACTTGATTCAGTAGCTTGAGCCACTGTAGTTAAGGCTAAATGACCGGCCAAGGCTAAGCTAGTCAAAGCTAATAGAGGGATAGAGCGTTTCATTGGAAACTCCTTTCGTTGACTTACTTGGTATCAGACCAAGTTTTGGTGAGGGTTGGTAGTAACTTGTCGATGCTGTCCTTATTAAAGTTGTAGACGCGAATCAAAAGCAATTTGGCGCCTGTGCTAGCAGGGGCTAGATTGTAATTCATGAGGGTAGGGACTTTTTTGCCATCCATTTCAAGTAGGATGGTCGCCGTGAGCGTCATGCCTGCCTTAGGATCATCGGCCTTGATTCGGTCGACAGCGACATAGCCGGCATTGCGCTTGCCCATTTCCTCACCCAGATAGCCCATGGTATAGAGGTAGACGTCTGAGTTGTCAGGGGCATCTGCTACTGGCTGATGAGGATCCAAGGAACGCAAGATGACCGTAATGCTACCGTCGGCATTGGCCCATTCCTTGTATTTTTCCTCGTCCTTGGTCTGGCTAAAGTCAGCCGGAATGGTGACATAGCCCATGGTGTCCGTCCCCACGCGTTGGGTTTGGTCCATATTGAGGGTTGGAGCCGCAGGCACTTTATTATCTTGGGCCTTCACACTGCTTGGCGTCAGGCCAGCCAGCCCTATTAAGACCACAGTCAGGCTAATCAGGAGGCCACGCCAGAATTTTTTTCTAAGTTTCATGGTCAGGCTCCTTTCTATTCATACTTGGTTGGAGACCAGGTAAACATAATAGGGGCTAGTTTATCTATGGCAGCCCGGTCAGGTCCGGTGATGGTGAGTAAAATGACATCTTCCTTATTGTTAAGGCGGAGATAGTAGAAAGTAGATTCGGACCGGTCAGGTAGGGTAGTCGCGACATGGTAGAAGGTCAAATTATTGACGGTCGCAAATTCTCCCATATTGTTGCTACCACCTTCACCAATCCGCTCGCGCAAATTGAGGAAGCCAATCCAATAGACGGGTGACAGGTCTTTGAAGTCTTGAGGAATTTTGTCGTCGGTAGGTGCCTTAACATCGCGAATACCCCAGACGATTTCTTGGCCACTGGCTTCATCGCGGAAGCGGTAGGCCTGTTCGTCCTTGCTTTGGCCTTCGACTGGTACAAAGCGTAGAGGAATTTGCAGATAGCCGGCATCTTCATTGCCATAAACCGCCGTATTTTCACCGAAAATGTTTTTATCTTCGGCAGTTGGTGGGGGTGAATTGCTCTCTTGGGCATGAGCTGTCCCTGGGAGACCAGCTGTTAGGAGGCAGAGACTAAGTCCGGATAGTAGAAGTTTCCGGAGCCATTTATGACTCATAATCATCTTCCTTTCTCTAGCAAGTGCAAATCATTCTGAAAATGACACTTGACTATGCAACTATTATACCACTCTTTGAAAAGGGCTTCAAATCATGTCCTATAAGGCAAATGGTCATAAAAATAGCCCACCTCAAGTCAAGCACTTAGGTGGGCTATCTATCGAAATTATTTCATAAAGCGAGTCAGAACCAAGCTTAAGACGGCACTGAGGATGGAGACTAGGATGAGGAGACCCAGCAACCATTCAAATTGCTTGAGCACTACTAAGACAATCCCCAAGAGAGCCAGACAGGCATAGGCCACGCTGAGAATGACGATTTCCCGATGGGAACTTAATTCTAAGAGTGTGACAATGTGGTCGCGGAACCAGTAGAGATAGCCGGCAAAAATCAGCAGACAGATGGGAATAAGGCTGAATAGGGCAGACATGAGAATCACCTACTTTTTCTTTTTCTTGAGCACTTGGCTTTTGAGTCTTGGACTGACTTGCTGGGTTGAAATTGGGGGCAGGGGATTTTGGCGTAAGGCCAGGAAGATTAGAATCTGACGCAGGGCTTCATAGGCGATGGCCAGCGCTAGCAGAATTTCTAGGACCAGGGATTGGCTGACTCGTTGGCTAATTCCAATCAGAACGGCCAATAAGACAAAGACGAAGAGGCTGATGTTGACCTTGAGCTTGGATAAGTCAAAACGCTTGTAGAAGGTCGGATAGACAGCTTGGTCAGCAGTCAGACTTTGCCAGTCAGCCTTAGGTGTCAACTTGGTCAGGTAGTACCAGGTCATGAGACCATAGAGGCCGGCGCAAATGGCTAAATTGAGCCAGATGGAGCTATCAGGCGCTAGCGAAATCATGGCGAAGACAACCAGAATTAAGAAGTTACGATGATGGCAGGCTAGATAGATGGGGCGCTTTTGCTCTGGAATTAAGGCAAAGGCCTGACGCTGGGCGTCGAATAAATAGAGGGCTTGTTGCTTGTCATTAAATAATTCATTAAACATATAGCGAGTCCTTTCCTCTCTCTCTACTTCTATTATAAGACCCTTTTCAACTTCTTACAAGAGGGCAGGGAATAGAAAAAGGACAGGAAGCTGACTTCCTGTCCGGGGGGAATCTATTTTATTCTTCTAGGTAGGCCTGTTGTTCGTTGGAGATGGCCATGAGCTTATCACGCAACTGACCTTCCATGAGCTGGAGTTCCTGTTCGGCGATTTGACGTTGACGACGTCCTTCGCGTTGGATTTCCAGGGTTTGTTCGATGGTTTCAATCAAACTGTTTTGAGTATGTTGTAAGGTCTCAATATCGATAACACCTCGTTCGGATTCGCGGGCTGTGTCGATAGCCGATTGTTTGAGCATGTCGGCATTACGTTTGAGCAAGTCGTTGGTGGTTTGGGAGACTTGGCGTTGGCTAACCGCGGCATTTTGCTGACGGAGTAGGGTCAAGGCAATCATGACCTGGTTTTCCCAGAGCGGAATGGCCGTGTGGACGGAGACTTGAATCTTCTCAGCTAAGGCCTGGTTGGTATTTTGAATCATACGGATTTGTGGCGCTTGTTGGACCGTCATTTGACGGGTTAAGCGCAGGTCGTGGGTCCGTTTGTCCAAGCGGTCTAAGAATTGATTGAGGTCGTTGACGGTTTGGACATCCATTTGGTCACCGGAGGCCTTGGCTTTTTCGATGGCAGCAGGGATAATCTCTTCTTGCAACTCCTGCATCTTAAGCTCACCGGCCGCGATGTAGATATTGAGGGCTTCGAAGTAGTCCTTGTTCTTCTGATAGAGTTGTTCCAACATGAGGTTGTCGTTGAGTAACTCATTCTTCTCGCGTTCTAGGCGAATGGCCACGCGGTCAATGGCAGTGCCAATCTTCTGGTAGCGGGCTTGGGTTTCAGCAATGGAAGCCTTAATCTTACCAAAGAATTTTTGGAAGATATTAGGAGCGGCCGTTAAGTCACGCGGGTTAGAAGATTCCAGTTGGTGCATGAGGTCGGTTAGGACGTCGGCAATTTCACCTGTATCCTTGAGTTGGACCTTGTTGAGCATGCCATGGGAGAACTCGCTCAGTTTCTTCTGGGCATTGGAGCCGTAGGCGATGACAGCACTCATATTCTGCTCGTCAATTTGCTTAGCCAAATCATAGGCCTGTTGCTGGCGATGTTCTGGCAGGCGGTCAATTAGCTTTTCAGTGGTGACGGCCCGCTTAGCCATCATCTCGGCATCCACTAGGTCATTGTGAGGGGAGGCAGGGCTAGGCGCCTCTTCTAGGTCGAAGGGATTACCCAGCAAGTCTTCTACCGTACTAGTTTTAGGTGTTTGGGCTTGCATTTCTTCAAATAAATCGGGACGTTCTGACATTAGGCTTCATCCTTTCCAAGGTTAATGAGGTCTTCAACACTTTCATCTGATTGGAGCGCTTCTTGGCTCTTAAGGGTGCGATTGGCTACGTAGAGTTCATCTTCCATGGCCTTGAGATCTTCCTGGTGGAAGTTGACATAGGCATCGTTAATGGATTGGCAGAGCTTCTCAATAGTGGCCGCTGATTTTTCTAAAATCATGTAGGTTTGCTTGTTCTTGGCAACGTGGCCGTTAATTTCGTTATACTTCTTAAGAATGTCTTCTAGGGAAGGCAGGTACTTATAGAGGAAGTCGCTGGCTTCGACCAGGCGTTTAGGCTGATTGACGATGTCCTTGAAGTAGTTTTGGCAGACCTTGACGGTATTGTAGCGGACCTCTAGGGTACGGAGCTTAGCGTTTTGGTTGAATTCCTGCTCGATGCTTTGGATTTGAGGTTTGGCAGTCGCCAGTTGCTCACGTAGGAATTGAATTTCTTGATCGGATAGACCTGCTTGGCGGTAGTGTTGGACCTTGTTACTGCTTGTGTGAGGGACAGTTACCTTATAGGGGTCTTCTTCACTAGGTCCGGCAAATTTGGCCAGGACCACCAAGCCGGTCACGCAGGCCAAGCCGAAAAGTTCTAAGAAAATGAGACCGATGACCCATTCAAAGTCCATGTGTTGGCCTGAGACAATGGCATTGACAGCTAGAATGGTGCAGGCAATGCCAATATAGAAGAAGTAACGGACCCAGTCCGCAGGTTTGAGCTTATTAATCTGCTGGAAGCCAGTGGTTAGGACCAGAAGGCCCAGGCCATAGAGGACGAAAGCCAGGACTAGACGTGTGGCTAAGCCATAGCCTCCAGTAAATAAGTTCTTGAATAGAAAATTCAAGATGAAGAATAGGCCGATGCCAAGACCGGCACGACGCTGAATACTTTTTTTATATGCTGCCAAACGGCTGGAGAAATCTAAGTTTCGATAGGCTAGGTGGAGGACAAGGGAAGTGATAATCAAAGGGCTAACAATGATTAATTGACCTGGTAACCACATATTCAAAACCTCCTTATTCGTTTTACTGTCTCTATTGTAGCACAGAACTTGAACTTGTATATCGGACTTGAGGCCTATTTTTAAGTAAGACTTAAGCCGTGGCCTTTTTCTTGCTTTATGACAGGGGAGAGGCTATGCTAGAGTCAAGTAGTAAAAGGAGGTCTGCTCTATGAAAATTGCAGCCAATGAAGTCAGCTTTAATCAATCATCCCGTATGGTGTCGACCCAGTTAATCTTTGATGGCGTCATTCTGCAAACCTACCTTAATCAGGTAAGATTGGACCAAGGCCAGGTGGTTGAGCGTGAGCTTATCCATAAGAAACCGGCCGTGGCCATTCTAGCCGTTACGCCCGAAGACAAGGTCCTCTTGGTCAAGCAGTACCGGGCGGCCATTGACTCTGATACTTATGAAATTCCAGCTGGTATTCTAGATAAGGGTGACCAAGATGCGCCCCTAGAAGGTGCCAAGCGTGAGTTAGAAGAAGAAACGACCTATCAGGCAGCCCACTGGCAGAATCTGGGCGACTTCTATGCCTCACCAGGCTTCCTAGACGAGAAGTTAACTCTCTATTATGCCCATGGTCTGGTGTCAGTCGAGAATCCACTGCCTCAAGACGATGATGAGGGTATTGAACTCTTTGAAATGACTCGTCAGCAAGTCCAAGATCTACTGGATCAAGGCCAAATTATTGACCTTAAGACCCTCTACGCTCTCCAACTCTGGTTGGGAGGAGGTGGCCTGCATGCCTGAGACCGAAACGCGCATGTCCCGCTACCACGGCAAGGACAAGCACCGACGGGAATATGAAGACTATGTCAAGGGGGGCGCCAGCCAAGAAAGCAAGCAAGCGGATTGGCCAGCCCTAGAAGACCAAGACCAGGACTTAGGCCAAACTCAAGTCTACTCTAGTAAGAATTGGCAAGAAGATCCCTATGCCTATCATGAAGTTGAGGAAATCCCGCAAACGTCCCATTATCAAGACTATTCAGCTTATGAAGATTCATCTTATGGGACTGAGACCTATGAGGATGAGGGCTATGACTATGATGAGCATCAGGCCTATGTGGCTTATAACGAAAATGAAGAATATGAAGAATATGACGAATACGAAGAAGAGCCCGCGCCTACTAGTAAGCCCCCTAAAGTCAAGGGACCTTATAGCCTGCGACTGGATCGTTTCCTTAATAATGCCCTGATACTGGTAGCTGTCTTGCTACTCATTGTTATGGTCATTATGTTTGTATTTTAATTAGAAGAAGGAGTTAATCTATGAGAATCGGACTTATTGGCGCTATGGAAGAAGAAATCCGCCTACTCAAACAAGCCCTCCAGCAGGAATCAGAGCAAGTTGTAGCTGGCTATACCTTCTACCAAGGTCAACTATCTGGCCAGGACGTGGTCTTGGTCCAATCTGGGATTGGGAAGGTCAATGCTACCATGACGGTGACCCTGCTCAAGCAGCTTTTTGATGTGGACCTGGTCATCAACACCGGAAGCGCCGGCGCCCTGGGCCACGGCCTCAAGGTAGGGGACGTGGTGGTAGCAGATCAACTGCGCCATCATGATGCGGATGTGACAGCCTTTGGCTATCAAATGGGTCAAATGGCTGGTATGCCAGCTGCCTATGAGACCAACTCAGCCTTGTCAGACTTGGCAGCCCAACTCTATCAGGCTAAGGGCAAGCAAGTCTATCGGGGCCTGATTGTCTCAGGTGATGCCTTCGTAGCGGGACCAAGTCAACAGGCTCCAATTAAGGCCAATTTCCCTGAGGCCTTAGCCTGTGAAATGGAGTCGGCCGCCATTGCCCAAGCGGCCTATGTGCTCAAGACACCTTGTGTGGTCATTCGGGCTATCTCGGACTCTGCCGATGACCAGGCTAACATCACTTTTGATGAGTTTATTCTCTTAGCTGGTAAGGAATCTGCTAGCTTGGTCATGGAACTCTTGGAGCGTATGGGAGAGGTTATCTAATGAAACGATGTGATTGGGCCACCAAGCATGCTTTGGAGACTCACTATCATGACACCGAATGGGGCGTGCCCTCTTATGACGACCATTATCTCTTTAAGATGCTGGTCCTTGAAGGCATGCAAGCAGGTCTCAGTTGGTTAACCATTTTGTCTAAGATGGAGACCCTCTGCCAAGCATATGATGATTTTGTGCCTCAAGTAGTGGCCGAGTATGATGAAGCCAAATGGGAGGCCTTGTTAGCCGATCCTGGTGTGGTACGTAATCGTCTGAAGATTAAGGCCGTCACCACCAATGCCAAAGCCTACCTGGCAGTCTCGAAAGAGTTTGGTTCTTTTTCCAACTATATTTGGAGCTTTGTCCAGGGTCAGCCCCTTATCAATCACTGGACTTCAATAGACCAGGTGCCAGCCAAGTCAGATTTGTCGGATAAGCTAAGTAAAGACCTGCAGAAGAGGGGCTTCAAGTTTGTGGGTTCAACCACTGTTTATGCCTTTATGCAGGCAGTGGGAATGGTGAATGACCACCTAGAGTCCTGTGACTTTAAGTTGGAGTGACCAGGCTAAAATATTTGCGTGACAAGACTTGTCAGCGCCAAAAGAATTTGCTATAATCGTAAGAGTGTAAAATAATGCAGCATAAAAAAGGAAAGCGCGTCAACAGTTGATTGCCCCTTGGGGTAGGTTAGTAACTGCGGCTGCAGAAAAGCGAACGCCTCACATCACCTGCACGCATTCGGTTTTTTAGGATTATTTTACTCCAAACAAAAATCTATTTTATTGGAGGAATTCAAGAATGTCTCGTTACACAGGTCCATCTTGGAAATTATCTCGCCGCTTAGGCATCTCATTATCTGAAACTGGTAAAGAGTTAGCACGTCGCAACTACGCACCAGGTCAACACGGCAACCAACGTAAGAAAATCTCTGAGTATGGTTTGCAATTACAAGAAAAACAAAAATTACGCCACACTTACGGCATGAACGAGCGTCAATTCGCGACCTTGTTCCGCAAAGCTGGTAAGATCAAAACCGGTAAACACGGTGAAAACTTCATGGCTTTATTGGAAACTCGTTTGGATAACTTGGTATACCGTTTAGGTTTTGCTACCACTCGTCGTCAAGCTCGTCAATTAGTAAACCACGGTCACGTGACTGTTGACGGCAAGCGTGTGGACATTCCTTCTTACTTGGTAACACCAGGTCAAGTGATTGGTTTGCGTGAATCTTCTCGCGACTTAGCAATCATCAAGGAAGCTTTGGAAAACACTGTTTCTCGTTTAGACTTCGTTTCTTACGATGCAGCTGCTTTCGAAGGGACTTTGACTCGCTTACCAGAACGTAGCGAACTCAACGCTGAAATCGACGAAGCCCTCGTCGTTGAATACTACAACAAATTAGGCTAAGCCTAGTATTTAAGAAAACACGCCGGTTGATGGCGTGTTTTTTTTGTTCTATCAGAGTGAAAGGGAAGGGGGATAGAAAGACATTAAATTGCCTTGGAGAGTGAGATTGTTAGGTAAGATAAATTAATGAAAACATGATGCAATTTATCGAAATCCTATCTAATAGCTAGGGACAAGTTTGAAAATTGATCTATTTAAATGATAGCAATTAATCATTAGCTTTACTCAGGGCAAAAACTCTCAGATTAAAATTAAAAAAAGATTAGAATTTAATGTTGACTCAACTTAATTTAAATGATAAATTAGTGGCATAAAACTTTACAACTACCTATCTCTCTTTTGAGATTGATGGAGATGATGTAGTGACTAGCTTGATTAATTTTTATCTAAGAAGTTACTTGGACTTACTCCAGTCAAAGCGCTCGATTTCAGTTATGGTTGCCAATATAGAATCCACTAAAGGAGGTTGAAACCTATGTTTAGGTTGGTACTGTCTAATATCGCCAAGTCAAAATTACTCCTCTTATTAGTATGTAGGCTTTATCTCAGTGGCTTTAATGTCTTATTCTCATACTTAACGCAATTAGGACTGGGAACTATAGAGGAGGGCGCTCAGGGGACATTGTTTCAGGTCGCCGCTTATATGATAGGTGGGGCCTTGCTTTATATCTTCTTCTATTACGTCTATAGCCTTAATCTGGCTAAGGTCTTTCAGGAAACAAGTCAATTCATTGTTCAGAAGTTAATCCAATCCTTTATCAATAAACGCGATAGTCAAGAACAAACAACAGAGGGAGAAGCGGTTAATTTAATTCATACAGATGCTACCAATATCTCGCTCTTTCTATCGAGTGGCTTGCTTCCTCTTTTGGACACCAGTTTATCCCTGCTTGTTGGCGTCGTCTATGTCATGTCGATGAACCAAGTTATTGGCTCTGTCTTCATATTTGGAGGTTTGCTTATCGGCTTAGGCAACTATCTGCTCACATCGAAAATGGAGATGGCCTACGAGGACTATATGGTTGCGGCTGACCAAAACTACAATTTTTATGAGCAAGTCTTCCGGATTATGCCGATTGTTAAAATTTTTAAGATAAGTGACTGGTTATACCGGAAGCAAGTGAAGTTCTTTTCTAGTCGTGAAAAGCACTTTAATCAATACAATGGCTACTATGCCAATAGTCTAAGCTTAACAGAAGGTGGCGTGATTACCTTTGAGATTATTTCATTAGCGCTTGGTTTATATCTTGTAATTGCGGGACAGTTAGAAATGGCAGTCTTATTGGGTATCTGGAATGCCGGACTAGGATCAATCATCTATCCTTTATCAGACTTACCTTCCTTATGGAACTATTTTGTCCAATACAGATCCTCTGCTAAACGTGTATCAACAAAATGGTTAGACGACCAAGCTTCTGGGCAAGCACAAACAAGGGAAGAACTTCCGGAGAAGGCAGGAAAAGGCATCACATTAGAAAATGTCAGTTTCTCCTACCAAGATAAGCAAGTATTTAATCAGGTTAACTTTAGGTTTGAACCTAAGGGTATTCATTTCTTAGTGGGGCCTAGCGGGTCAGGTAAGTCTACACTCTTAAATTTAATTCTCGGTGTCTATGTGCCTCATGAGGGGCGTATTGTATTTGACCAAGCTAATGAAGAGCTAGGGCAAGAGACGATAGGTTATGTGCCACAAAAAGTGACTTTCTTTAACACCAGTCTGCGTTCTAATTTGCTAATGGGGCGGACAGTCAGTGATCAGCAAATTAAAGAAGTATGTAGCGCACTAAATATTTGGGAGGTCATTCAGCAACTACCTAAGGGGCTGGATACTGTCTATGGCGAGGATATAAAATTATCGAATGGGCAAATACGGCGCTTAGCTGTTGCGCGTGCTTTGCTTTCAGGTGCGCATTGGATAATACTTGATGAGCCCTTCTCAGATCTAGATCGAGAAAATCAGGGTTACTTAATGACTTGCTTGCGAGAATTAAGAGATCATTCATTTATAATTGTGACACATACTTCAGATATGATTCAAGCCAATGATCGAGTGATTGAGGTGCAAAGCTTATGAAACAATTTAGTCATTTACTAAAGCAAACTAAGATTAAGAGCTTAAGCTTGCTGTTTTTATCCTTAGCCTTAAGTGTTGGAGTGGCAATCATGAGGATTGTCGCTGGTTATTTGTATGATCCCCTGGTTAGTGCAGCAACAAATCCTCCATATCAATTCAACTGGCAACTATGCTTTTGGGTGATTGCCTTGAATATTCTCTTGTCAATCGGGATTGGCCTAACGCAACGTGTCAAAGTAAAAAGCAATTTGTATTTGGAAGGCCAAATGACTGGCTACTTCATTAGTCATCTGGAGCAAACGGATGGTCTAGCAATTGATAAAAGCGGCATGGGTCCCTGGTTGACACTGCTAATGGATGACATAAAAGAATGTAGTTACTTCTTGTCGACAACTCTGTTCGAGATGGTGATTGGATTAGCGAGTTTTCTTCTGGCTGTGGTCTATGGAATGCGCACCAACTGGCAATTGACGCTAGGGATCCTTTGCCTATCATTCATAGGTGGTTTGTTGATGAAGGGAATCGGCCCTAGGTTACAAGCAGCGAAGGAGGACGAGCAAGCAGCGGAAGAGGACCTTCAACCCCTTATGGTCCAGATTTTGTCGCAAATTCCCCTGATTAGAGCGCACCGAGCTGAGCACTATACAGAAGAACTATTTGAGGAATATCACGCTCATTATAGAAAGCAGCAATATCAGCGACAGAGACATCGTGCCTTACTCGAATCTTTAAGTATTGGATTAGGTTTTGTGATGACGACTAGCTGGATTTCTCTGGCTTTTATCCTGATGGTTCGAGGTGAATTAACACTCGGTCAATTATTTAGTTTTATGATTATTGATCGATACTTTACCTGGGTATTCTTCAACCTTCCTAGCCTCTACAGTGACTACCTGATGGCTAAAGTCTGTGCTGAACGCATTATGACTTTCAAGAAGGAACACTATAGCCAGCCGGAAGTGGGAGGAATCCACCAAGGTAGTGTATTATCTCTAGTGGATTTGGGTTTTGCGTATAGCGACCATACGGTGTTGGAGCATCTAACAGCCAAATTTGAAAAGGGAACACAATACGCTTTGATGGGAGCAAGTGGTTCTGGCAAGAGTACCGTCTTGAAGCTATTAGCAGGTATTTACCCTAGCCATAGTGGGACTATTGAGTTGGATGGCAATAGTGTGGCAAGTGATAGATTGAGTGCAGTAGTCAGCTACGTACCACAAGACAATGTAGTGATCGAAGATACGATTAGAGAGAACATACTTCTAGGTAGGCAGCTTTCGGATGCGGACCTTAACCGTATTATCGAGCTGTCTGGTTTGACATCACTCCTTGAGCGACTCGATGATGGTTTGGATACTTTGGTAATTTCTGGTGCTAACCAGAACTTATCGGAAGGAGAGATTCAACGGGTTGGTTTCGCGCGTGCCCTTGTTAAAGAGGCGAGTTTCTTGTTATTAGATGAGCCGACTGCGTCATTAGATGTAGAACTCGAGCAGCTACTAGTTGAATATTATCAAAAGACCGATCAGGGGGTAATTGTTGCCACTCACCGGGACACTAGCTTACCATCTGACTTCGTCCGCATACCTGTTAACTAAGGCAGGAATTATTTGAGATTCCCTACTAATAGAAAACACGCCGGTTGACGGCGTGTTTTTTGCTAGGTACAATACTAGAAGAAATAACCCAATATAGAAAGGAGCCTGATTATGTCGCGACAAAACATCTATGATCAACCGGATTTCTTCGCTGGCTACCAGCAGATACGCCAGCGTCAGGATAATGCCAATGACTTAATCGAGACTCCTGCGCTCATGCAGTTATTGCCTGATCTAACTGACAAACGCCTCTTGGATCTCGGCTGTGGCGCGGGTGATCATTGCCAGCTGTTCATTGAGCGTGGTGCAGCACACGTGCTAGGCGTTGACCTCTCCGAGAAGATGCTGGCCTTGGCCCAACATCAGCATGCCCACCCTGCTATTCGCTATCAACGTCTAGCCATGGAAGACATAAGCCAGTTACAGGGGCCTTTCGATGTGGTGGTCAGTTCTTTGGCCTTCCATTATGTGGCCAACTACCCTGCGTTGGTGGCGGACATCTACCAATTGTTAGCACCCGGTGGAGTGCTGGTCTTCTCCCAGGAACACCCGCTGGTGACCTGCCATGAGACAGGCGAGCGCTGGACGTATGATAAGGCTGGGCAGAAGCGCTATGCCAACATTGCCCACTATAGCCATGAGGGTCAGCGCCAGACGGACTGGTTGGTCGACCATGTGATCAAGTACCACCGCACCTTCGAAACCTTGATTAACACCCTCTTGGACAATGGCTTTCGTCTCCAACAAATCGTGGAACCACATGGCAGTCCTGCTGTACGTGCACAATATCCCCGATATGAAGACACACGTCATCGGCCGGATTTTCTCGTGATTCGGGCGGTCAGGGAAGGGTGAAGGCCTAATCCTTTCACGGTCTTAGATGAAGTATTAGTGCGGTCTGTATCAGCGCGACTAAGTCCCCCTCACTTACAGTGAACACGAAACAAGGCGCCGGTTGACGGCGTGTTTTTTGCTAGGTACAATACTAGAAGAGATTACCTAATATAGAAAGGAGCCTGCCCATGGCCTCAGTCACTCTCCAAATGGACGCAGCCACCCGCGCCCAAATGAAAGCAAGTTACGCCGACTACCTGCTAGAGCCGGTGCCTCATAGTGAATTCCGCGCCCAAGTCGACGGGGTCACCATTACAGCCTATGCCAGTGGCAAGGTCCTCTTTCAGGGCAAGGATGTGGAAGCCCAACTAGCCCGCTGGCAGGGGCAGGCGACTTCGTCTCCAGCCACCAAAAAAAGCGTCACTTCGGCCAAGACTAAACCAGCTAAACACAGTCACCTACCGGATGACTTCGCTAACTGGACCATTATTGGCAGCGACGAGGTGGGCAATGGCTCCTACTTTGGGGCATTGACGGTCTGCGCCGTCTACCTGGATGCCGGTGATCGGGCCAAGATTGAAGGCCTGGGCGTCAAGGATTCCAAGCTCCTGACGGATGATCAGATTCTGGACTTAGCCCCTAAGTTGCGGCAAGTTCTGACCCATGAGCTGACCATTTGCTCGCCAGCCAAGTATAATGAGGCCAATAAGACCCGCAATGCCAATGCCATTAAGGTTAGCCTCCATAACTTTACCATTCAGAAGCTGCTGGCCAAGCTGTCTGCCCGCCAGAAGTTGGCCCTGCAAGGGGTTCTGATTGATGAGTTTACCAGTCCTCAGAACTATTTTAACTACCTTAAGAAGGAAGCTCATCCCCTGACCAAGGGCCTCTATTTCGCTGAGAAGGGGGAAAGTGCCCACTTGGCTGTGGCCTGTGCCTCTATTATTGCTCGGGCCTGGTTCCTAGAGTCCCTAACCACCTTTGGAGCGCCTTATGATGTCGTTCTACCCTCAGGGGCAGGCGCCAATGTCGATGCTTTTGCGGCCAAGCTCATTAAAAAGTTCGGACCTGATGTCTTAAGAGAAACGGCCAAGCTCCACTTCAAGAATACGGAAAAAGCCCTGGCCCTAGCTCATAAGCATAAGTAGGCCAGAGGCAAAAGAATAGCGACCTGTTTACCAGTGAGGTAAGCAGGTCTCTTTTTTGCTTTTATGGTGTTTTTTTAGGTGCGTGACTATCAAGAAGCTTGTATTATAGCGCTTATGCAAGCGATTTACGAAGGAAGTGAGTTAGCATCATGTAATTGTTGTAATAACTCAGGAATCATAAAACACCTCTTTAGTAATTCAGAATGAACAATTCATTAAGCGAATGATTTACTTATGCTTTGGAATACCGTATAATACCATAATAAGATTAAATAAGAATAATTCAATAGTGTAAAAATGAGAAAGTGCATTTCCTTTAACATCTGAGTATGGTGAGGTGGAAAATTAAATGGCAGAGAAGAGTATCACATTAAAATTGGAAGAAATCCAAGGAATGAAAAAATATTATGAACAATATTTACAAGATCCAGTTGAACATTCTGTATTTTTTGCTAAAGTGAATGGTGTTACTATCACAGCGTTTCAGAGTGGGACAGTTAGATTCCAGGGGGCTAGCCAGGATGATGTAGATAAATTAGTAGAAAAGTGGAAAGAAAAAAATGAGCAGAGTCAAAATGCTAGAAAGAGCTCCAAAAAGTTTATTTACTTGATTGTAGATCTTATTATCTTTTTTGTCTCCAGTAAAGCTATAGGGTATTTTTGGCGTGCGCTAAATAAAAAAGGAATTCCTTCAAATTTCACAATTTTTATGACTATAATTTTAGGATTCATTATCTCTTCTTCGGTTACTTTGTATTTATACTTTAGAGAAAAGAAATAATGCATCCTAAAGAATCAAAGTGATAGATGCTTTGACTCTGTTTTTATGAATAGGGTAAGTCGGTATTATTTTTGTGTTGTGGGGCAGGCGCCAATGTGGATGCTTTTGCAGCCAAGCTCATTAAAAAGTTCGGCCCTGATGTCTTAAGAGAAACGGCCAAGTTCCACTTCAAAAATACAGAAAAAGCCCTGGCTCTAGCGCGCAAGCTTAAGTAGGCTAGAGGCAAAAGAAGAGCGACCTGTTTACTAGTCAAGTAAGCAGGTCGCTTTTTCTAGTTATTAACCGGATGGGGTGCCGCCTTGGGATGCAGGGAGACCCAGACAACGGCCGCGATAATTAGGACCATGCCCAATAAATCAATCAGGTAGAAGTGCTCGCTCATTAATAGGAAGGCGAAAAAGACAGCAGAGATGGGCTCTGAGGCCCCTAGAAGAGAAGCTTCCATAGGTCCTACCAAGGCGACTCCTTTAAGGAAGAGGGTGTAGGCCAAGAGGGTGCCCACCACCACTAAGCCCGCCATAGCAAGAATAGTCAGTGGCTGCCAGTCAATTGGATAGGTCCAGGTCTGGTTAGCCAGGAAGAGGCTAGCACCACCAAGTAGTAAGCCTAAGCCAGTCACCAAGGTGGCATTGTGGCGCTGTAAGAGGTCAGCTGGCAAGACCGTGTAGAGGGCGTAGCCGACAGCAGCTACTAAGCCCCAACTTAGGCCAGCCGGTGTTAGGTTCAGGCTGGTGATGTCGCCATGAGTGGCAATCAGAGCCGTGCCCAGAATGGCCAAAGCAATAGCAGCCAGCAGTTGGCCAGTTGGAGCCTGGCGGGTCTTGAGGCTGACATAGGCAATGACCAGAATAGGGCTAGTATATTGAAGGACAGTGGCTGTCCCGGCATTGGAGGCGCCAATGGCTTCCAGATAGGTCAGCTGACAGAGGACAATGCCAAAGATAGCGAAGATGACTAGCTGGACTAGGCTGCGCTTATCTTGGCTTAGCGCTTTGAGTAGGGGCCGCTGACAGGCCAAGAGATAGGTCATCATAATGAGACCCGCTAGTAACATTCGGATTGAGACGACAATCCGCGCCGGAATTTGGGCTGTCTGCATCAAGTACTGACCGCAGACTCCCGATAGGCCCCAAGAGGCTGCCCCCAAAATCGTATAAAGTCGTCCTTTCCATAATGCCGTCATGGTCTCTTCCTCCTTGTTTTCAACGCTTATCAGTATACACAATTTCTCAGTCCTTGTCATGACCCTTTTGCCCAGTCAGAGAGACTTATTGGCAGAATTGCTTTTAGTTTCTTTTGTACTTATTTTTTGATACACTAAGGTTAATCAAGCTAAGGAGTGACTGTTCATGGAAAATAAACGACGTTTCCGCGCCGTAATTGAAGGTACCGAATATACGATTGTGGGAAATCGCTCAGCGACTCACCTCAATCAGGTGGTAGAATTAGTTAACAGCCAATTGGCTCAGTTAGCTGAGTTAGCCCCTGATATGTCGGCACGCGATCGGGCCATCCTCATGTCGGTCAATGCCTTATCTGATCAACTAGTTAAGGAACAGCGCATTGCAGAATTGGAAGCTCAGCTCCAAAGTCTACAAGGCAAGGGCAGCGCTCAAGCTCAGGCTCCTAAATCGCCAGTAGCCGAGCCTAAGAAGGCCAGCCCTCAGGTTCCCTTTACCAGAAAGTAATACAGAATGTAATTAAGGAGGAATTCCTTCATGTTAACCTTACTCATGCTTTTGATTCTCTTGTATGCCTTCTACCGCGGTTATCGCCGTGGCTTGGTCATGCAAGTGGTGCGTCTGATTGGGTTTGTCATCGCCATGACCATTGCCAATCGCCACTATCAACCATTGGCACGTTTTATCTCTAACTTTATTCCTTTCCCATCAGTTCAACAGAATACCCAAATGACCTTCTATGACCAAGCCACTAGCTTCGTCATCGACCAGGCCTTCTATCGGGTCGTGGCCTATATTGCCATTGTGGTGGTAGGTTGGTTAGTGACTGAGTTTATTAGCCTCTTCTTCCGTAAGCTAGCCTTCTATGAAGTTTTCAAATGGGCTAACCACATCGGGGGCGGGCTAATTAGTGTCCTCATCGCCTATATCTGGATTTTCTTCTCGCTCTTTACCTTATCCTTGGTACCGCTAGAAGGCATCCAACAACAATTCGTTAATAACCCGATTGCTTATCGGGTCGTGTCTCAGACACCTGTCTTATCTGATATGGCCAACCGCCTCTGGCTCCAGGCCAATCCCAACAATAACAACAACAACCGTTAAGATAAAAGGAGGAATTCAAGGTGACGGATCAGAAGATTTTTAGCACCTTGGAATTCGGTAAAATCAAACAAGCCGTGCAACATTATCTCCAGACCGAGTCGGCTGAGCGCCTGGTTCAAGCCATGGCGCCTAGCGACCAGCTGGATACCATTCAAACATGGCAGTCAGAAACCGAGCAAGCGCTCGGTATTTTGATGCAGGGAAAAGTATTACCGATTCCACGCCTAGTCAATATCGACATGGCGCTTAAACGCTTGGAATTAGGCGCCAGCCTTAATGGCCAGGAACTGGCCGGTATTGCCAAGCTCCTATCGACCATCCACCAACTCATGAAGTTCTTCGACCAGTTGGCAGCCGAAGAGAAGACCTATCCAGCCCTTACGGCCTGGGTCTACCAAGTGGTGACCTTGCCAGAAATTGAAGCAGAACTGGCCCAAGCCATTGACGAAGATGGCTCGGTCCTCTCATCGGCTTCGGTTCTCTTGGCCAGCATCCGTCGCCAACAAGGCCAGATGGAGCAGCAAATCCGCCTGCAACTCAACCAACTGCTTAAGTCCAAGGCCAGCCAATTGTCTGATGCTTTGGTCACTATGCGGAATGACCGTTATGTTTTGCCGGTCAAGGCCGAGTACAAGCATCAATTTGGCGGGACAGTCCACGACCAGTCTTCAACGGGCCAGACACTCTATATTGAGCCCCAGTCTGTCATGGAGCTTAACAACAAGCGAGCTGAATTGCAACGAGCCGAACGCCAAGAAATTGAACGGATTTTAATGGCTCTGTCTGAGGCCCTCATGCCTTATCAAGAAGAACTCAAGCGCAACGAGTGGGTTGTGGCTCACCTGGACTATATCCAAGCCCGCGCCCACTATGCCAAGTCGCTAGAGGCCACTCGACCAAAATTCTCCGATCAGCAAATCGTGGCCATCTACCAGGCTCGTCATCCCCTGATTGCAGCAGATAAGATTGTGCCCAACGACATTATTTTGGGTGAGCACTATCAAGCCCTGATTATTACCGGACCTAACACAGGTGGGAAGACTATTTTGCTTAAGACGCTGGGTCTCTTACAGTTGATGGGGCAGTCTGGGCTCCATATCCCGGCTGAGGCGGGGAGCCGCCTGGGCATTTTTGATGCCGTCTATGCCGATATCGGAGATGAGCAGTCCATTGAGCAGAACCTGTCCACTTTTAGTTCCCACATGACTAATATTGTCAGCATCTTGAATCAGGTGACCGACCGGTCCTTGGTCCTCTTTGACGAGCTGGGTTCGGGGACGGACCCTCAAGAAGGGGCCCTCCTGGCCATGGCCATCCTCAACCATTTGCGTAAAATCGGGACCTTGGTCATGGCGACCACCCACTATCCTGAACTTAAGCTCTATGCCCATGAGACAGCCAATACCCTCAATGCCAGCATGGAATTCGATGCCCAGACCCTGTCGCCAACCTATCGCCTCTTGTTAGGGGTACCGGGCCGGTCCAACGCCTTTGATATTTCGGGGCGTCTGGGTTTGGATCCAAGTATTTTGGCGGAAGCCCGTCAAGGGATTAAGGAAGACAGCCAAGCCCTCAACGACATGGTGGCCAAGCTTGAAGAAGAGCGGCGTCAAGCTGAGTTAGACCATGAAGCAGCCCAAGAATTGTTGGAAGAGGCCCAACAGCTACATGCCGATTTGCGTCATGAATACAACCGCTGGTTAGAAGCCAAGGAACGCCTGCAAGACAAGGCCAAGCAAGAAGCTAATGCCAAGGTGGCCCAGGCTCAGGCGCAAGCCGAAGCCTTGATTCAAGAGATTCGTGACTTGCAGTTAGAACAAGGCCAGAATCAGACCATCAAGGAGCATGTCTTGATTGAGAAACGAGCTGGCTTTGAGCAACTCAAGCAACCCGAAAATCTCAAGAAGAATAAGGTCCTTAAGAAGGCTAAGAACAACCGTCAACTCAAGGTAGGGGACGATGTGGAGGTCTTAAGCTATGGCCAACGCGGGACTATTATTGAAGTCAAGGGCAAGGAATACATTGTCCAAATGGGGATTCTTAAGATGAAGTTTGAGCAGGAAGAACTAGAACCGCTCAATCAAGTGGAGACCAAGACCAAGGTCAATGTTCACCGCCAAGCAGGACCTAAGGTGCAGACTAGCTTAGACCTGCGAGGCGAACGCTATGAGCAAGCCCTTTATCGACTGCGCCAATACTTGGATGCGGCGCTACTGTCCAACCATCCTATGGTCACCATTATTCATGGTAAGGGGACCGGGGCGCTGAGACAGGGAGTTAAGGAAGACCTAGCCAAACATCCTCAGGTTGACCGCTTCGAATATTCGCCAGCCAATGCAGGTGGTAATGGTTCGACCATCGTTTATTTCAAGTAGTGAGCAAAAAAATAGGCGTCCTCACAGTCCAGTGATACAATAGGAGTATCACAAGCAAAAGGGGAGTCTGTATTATGGCAAAACATTTAACAGATGCTGAATTTTTAACTTCAACTGCAGAAGGCGTAACCGTTGTTGACTTTTGGGCACCATGGTGTGGACCTTGTCGTATGCAAGGGCCAGTTATCGATGCGCTCAGCGAGAAATATGAAGGTCAAGTAGAATTCTTCAAGATGAACGTAGATGAAGAGCAAAAAGTAGCTCAAGAGTTTGGCGTCATGTCTATTCCAACACTCTTGGTTAAGAAAGATGGTCAGCCCGTTGAAAAACTCATCGGCTACCATGACCAAGCTAAGTTAGAAGCCATTCTAGCACAATACTTATAAGTCGATTAGCCTGTGAGCTAGCTGGCTTAGAAGCCAAGAGGCGACTCCCAGGTGAGTTCGCCTTTTTTGGTCGTCCAAATAGGAGGTCATTAGCCCCTATCTATAAGAAAAAACTATAGATAAGAGGCCCTGGGAGCAAATGTATTTTTAGTGTCTTTTTATAGGGCCTGAGGTCATTATATCAGGTCTTGAGACACCTAGTATCGAAATGTTAAACGAACAAATATTTTATAAAAAAATCAAAGACTAAAATTCGTTCTTTGGAAGCGGTCACTTGAATTGTCAAGCAGATTTGAAAGTGATATAGTAGAGTAATAATGTGTGCTTTTCTATGGAATTGTAGTCAATCTCTTACGAACGCACAAAAAATACAATGGAGGAAAGAAGGGAAGACGTGTGGAAGAATCACGCATATTTGAACTCTTTGGCTTAGCCTTCAGTTGGAATACAGTGCTGGCGACCATTGCGACAGTGCTCCTGATATGGGGCTTGTGCGTTTGGTGTACGCGTAAACTGTCGGTTGACCAACCGGGTAAACCGCAATTGTTCCTAGAAACCATCATCGACTTTGTCCGCGGTATCGTGGGTGGGGCCATTACGGATCCCAATGCCCAAATGTACCAGCTACTTGGGCTGACATTGCTCTTGTTTGTTTTCGTGGCTAACATGTTAGGCTTACCATTCATGCTTAACTATGGCGAACATTCCTATTGGCGTAGCCCGACGGCTGACCCAATTGTCTGCTTGTCCATGGCAGCCTTAATGATTCTGCTCTCCCACTATATTGGGGTTGAGAAACAAGGTTTCAAGGGTTATCTGATTAACGGCTATACCAAGCCAATGAAGGCCATGATTCCGTTGAAAATCATTGAAGAGTTCACCAACACGATTACCCTGGCCTTACGGCTCTACGGGAACATCTTCGCGGGTGAAGTCCTACTGGGCTTGATTGCTAACTTGGCAACCTCTGCCGGTCTAGTCACTTGGCCTGTTGGGATTCTGATCCAAATTATTTGGCAAGGATTCTCACTCTTTGTAGGTTCCATTCAAGCCTACATCTTCGTCACCTTAACCATGGTTTACATGTCCCATAAGGTTGAGACGGAACACGAATAAACTGACTATATTTATTGATTAAAGGAGATATATTATGGATTACGCAATCGCTGCTGCAATCGCTGTTGCCTTCGCTGCATTAGGGGCATCAATCGGGAACGGGATGGTTATTTCTAAGACCATCGAATCAATCGCTCGCCAACCAGAATTGGAAGGTAAATTACGGATGACCATGTTCTTGGGTGTCGGTCTGATTGAAGCCGTGCCAATCATTGCGGTCGTTATCGCATTACTTTTCGCCTTCAAATAAGCCAGCTGACACTTGAAGGTCAAATTCGGGAGGCTATATATGAACACGCTGTTATTAAATACAAGTATCAATACCTCGTTGGGCCATACCATTGTTACCTTGGTGGCCTTCGTGATTTTGCTTCTCATCGTGAAACACTTTGCCTGGGGCCCGCTGACTAAGATTTTGTCAGAGCGCAAACAGGTCATTGACCACGACATTCAGACGGCTGCTTCTGAAAAGGCAGCTGCCCAAGACGCCAACCGTGATGCGCAATTAGCTTTGCGTGACGCACGGGCGGAAGCAACTCAAATTATCTTGCAAGCTAAGAAACAAAGCCTGCAAGTTCAAGACACCATGCTCAAGGAAGCAAAAGAAGAGGTTATCCGCATGAAGGAGACCGCTCAGAAGGATATTGCCTTGGAACGTCGCCGTATGTTAAGTGACTTACGGGCAGAATTGACTGACATCTCCATTGAGATTGCTGAGAAGATTATCCAACGGGAAATCAAACCAGAAGACTATCACCGTTTAGTGGACGACTTTATTGAAGGAATGGATGATATATCATGACAGAAGAAGTAAAGCAAGCCTCTGTCTCTCTCAAGCGTCCTCAAATTGCTGATATGGAAGAGGCTAAGAAGAAGCGGGAGAAAACCTTCGAAGAGAAATTGTTGCGCAAGATGCAACAAGAATACCTGGAAACCTATCATGGTGAGGTCGCCCAGGCTGCGGCTAGTAATCAAGCAGGGGAATCGTCTGATGCGGATCAGGTTCGGGACGAGAACCGGACCCAGTATGAGGACCGTCTCTTAGACAAGCTCATGGCGCAAATTTCAAGTGGTTATGAAAACCATGATGAACGTCGCCGCCAAGTCCGTTCTGAGACCTTGATGATTACCAGTGCCGTGCCTTTGACTGAAGATGAGAAGGAAAAGATGACCCGTAAATTCATGGAAATTACTAAGAAGCCTCTGCGTCGCATTACGACGGTGGTCGACCCTAGCTTGATTACTGGGGTGCGTCTACAGTCAGAGACCTTCTACTATGAAGTGACAGGGCAGAAGAAATTAAGAGAAATACGTGCCTTCTTAGAAAAAGGCTGGTTACAAGGAGATGAATCGTAGATGACAGAGCGTTTAGAAGATCGTTTACGTCAACAGATCCGCCGCTTTAGATCGCAAGACAATTTAGAAGAAATCGGGACGGTCACCTTTATCGGTGACGGGATTGCCCGTGTTATTGGTCTAGAGAATGTCATGTCAGGTGAGATGGTCGAGTTCGCCAATGGCTCTATCGGCATGGTGCAAAACCTAGAATCCAATGACGTGGGGATTATCATTTTCGGTAAGTACGAGAATATCCACGAGGGTGACTTAGTCCGCCGTCTGGGTAAAATCATGGAAGTCCCAGTAGGTCCTGGCTTATTGGGGCGTGTTGTGGACCCTCTGGGTCGTCCACTTGATGGCTTAGGTCGGATTGACAGCAACCGGACCCGTCCAGTTGAGACACCTGCGCCTGGTATCATGGACCGCCAGAGTGTGAATGAACCAATGCAAACAGGGATTAAGGCTGTTGACGCCTTAGTACCAATTGGTCGTGGTCAACGGGAACTGATTATCGGGGACCGTAAGACAGGGAAGACTTCCTTAGCGGTTGATGCCATTATCAACCAAAAGGGTAAGGATGTTATCTGTATCTATGTGGCTATTGGTCAGAAGGAATCCACCGTTAAGAACCTGGTCAACACCTTAGAACAATATGGGGCCATGGACTATACTGTCGTCGTGACAGCTTCTGCCTCACAACCTGCGCCTTTACTTTACCTAGCGCCTTATTCAGGGACCGCCATCGGGGAAGAATTCATGTATAATGGTCAGCATGTCTTGGTGGTCTACGATGACCTATCTAAGCAAGCTGCAGCCTATCGTGAAATGTCCCTCCTGCTCAAGCGCCCACCAGGTCGTGAAGCTTATCCAGGGGACGTCTTCTACTTGCATTCACGCCTCTTAGAGCGTAGTGCCAAACTCAGTGACGCCTTAGGTGGTGGGTCCTTGACCTCTCTGCCAATCGTGGAAACCCAGGCTGGGGATATTTCAGCCTACATTCCAACCAACGTCATTTCCATCACCGACGGTCAAATCTTCCTGGAAAGTGATCTCTTCTTCTCGGGTATTCGACCTGCTATTAACGCTGGTCTGTCAGTTTCCCGGGTAGGGGGAGCAGCTCAGCTCAAACCGATGAAACAGGTCTCTGGGACCTTGCGGATTGACTTGGCTAGCTACCGTGAATTAGAAGCCTTCACTCAGTTCGGTTCAGATCTAGATGCGGCAACCCAACACAAGCTCAACCGTGGAAAGCGGACCGTAGCGGTGCTCAAGCAGAAGCTGCACAAGACCTTGCCAGTTGAAGAACAAGTGGTCATCCTCTATGCCTTGATTCATGGCTATATGGATTCTGTGCCACTGGAAATGATTGAAGACTATCAAGACCAACTTATGACCTTCTTCCGAGATAACTACGATGTTATCTTGCATGAGATTGTGACTAAGAAGGTTCTACCTGATCAACAGCTCATGGATAGCATCTTGGCTGAATTTGGCCAACGCTTCCAACCATTGAGTGCGCGGCCTTTGGTCGCTGACTAAGCCTGAGGAGGGGCGGACATAAATGGCTTTAAATGAAATTAAAAAGCGGATTGAGTCCACTAAAAAGACTGCCCAAATCACCAATGCCATGCGGATGGTGTCGGCTGCCAAGTATAACAAGATGGCCCAAGACGCCAAGGATTACTTCCTCTATGCTGAGAAAGTGCGCAAGATGGTCTCCCATGTGGCCAAGTCTCAGTTAGAGCTCTTAGACGATGGGGTGCCCATTCGTCAAGACGGGCTCAACTATATCGACTTTCACGATATGCTCTTAGAGCGTCCCGTTAAGAAGACCGGCTATCTGATTATTTCCTCAGACCGTGGTTTGGCGGGGAGCTACAACTCCTCCATCATCAAGGCGGTCCAACAGATGTTTGAAGAAGACCATGCCGACAAGAGTGAGATTGTGGTCTTGGCCATTGGGGAGCCCATTGCCAAGTTTTGTCGCGAGAACGGCTACTATGTTGCCAAGGAAATGCATGACATTTCTGACCGACCAACCTTCGGTGAGGTACAAGCCATCGTCAAGCGGGCGGTCAAGCTCTTCAAGGAGCAGGCCTTCGATGCCCTCTATGTCTGCTACAATCACCATATTAACGCGGTTAGTTCCCAATTCCGGGCTGACCAGGTCTTGCCTTTGACTGATTTAGATGTCTTAGATGAGGATGAGGATGATATGGCCAATGTTGACTATCTAGTAGAGCCCTCTCAAGGGGCCTTGCTAGACGTGCTCCTGCCACAGTTTGCGGAGAGTCAGATTTATGGGGCCATTGTCGATGCCAAGACGGCTGAACACGGCAGTCGTATGAACGCCATGCGCAGTGCGACAGACGCAGCCAATGAGATGATTGACGCCTTGAGGCAACAATTCAACCAAGAACGTCAATTACGAGTAACCAATGAAATTTTAGAGATTATCAATGGGGCCAATGCCCTGAATGATAATAAGAAGAAGGAGGATTAGACCATGCGGATTGGACGAATTGAGCAAGTCATCGGCCCAGTTGTCGATGTGGCTTTTCCGGTTGAAAATGGGGTGCCTGATATCCACCATGCCTTGGTGGTCACCCGTCAACCCGTCAGTGAAGCAATGGACTTGTCAGATGTAGACCTGTCCCAATCCATTACCCTGGAAGTCGCCTTAGACTTAGGGGATGGGGTGGTGCGGACCATCGCCATGGAATCTACCGACGGGCTCCAGCGTGGGCTAGCCGTACTGGATACAGACCGCTTGATTGAAGTGCCGGTAGGGGAAGTGACCCTAGGCCGGGTCTTCAACGTCTTAGGTCAACCAATTGATGATATGGGTCGCCTTGATGGTGACCATGAGGTGCGAGGGATTCACCGTCCAGCACCAACTTTTGAAGAATTAAGTTCTAGTTATACCATTCTTGAGACCGGGATTAAGGTCATCGACCTCTTAGCCCCTTATATCAAAGGGGGGAAAATCGGCCTCTTCGGCGGTGCCGGGGTAGGGAAGACCGTCCTCATTCAAGAATTAATTCATAACATTGCCGAACAATTAGGTGGGATTTCGGTCTTCACTGGGGTCGGCGAACGGACGCGTGAAGGGAACGACTTAGTTTTCGAAATGCGTGAATCCGGGGTTAACAAGAAGACCGCCATGGTCTTCGGCCAAATGAACGAGCCACCTGGTGCCCGTATGCGGGTTGTCTTAACTGGTTTGACCATGGCCGAATACTTCCGTGATGAGCTCAAACAAGACGTACTGCTCTTCATCGACAACATTTTCCGTTTCACCCAAGCGGGTTCTGAAGTCTCTGCCTTACTGGGCCGGATGCCTTCTGCCGTAGGTTATCAACCAACCTTGGCTTCTGAAATGGGGGCCATGCAAGAACGGATTACCTCAACTAAGAATGGGTCCATTACCTCTATCCAGGCCGTCTATGTGCCTGCCGATGACTATACGGACCCAGCACCAGCCACAACTTTCGCCCACTTGGATGCGACTACCAACTTGGAACGTCGCTTGACCGAGCAAGGGATTTACCCAGCGGTGGATCCACTGGCTTCCACTTCAAGTGCCTTGGCAGAAGAAATTGTCGGCCAACGCCACTACAACATAGCGCTTAAGGTACAGAAGATTCTGCAACGCTATCGTGAGTTGCAAGATATCATTGCCATTCTGGGGATTGAAGAATTATCTGACGAAGAGAAAATCGTGGTTAAACGTGCACGTCGTCTCCAATTCTTCCTATCGCAAAACTTCCACGTAGCCGAAGCCTTTACCGGGATTCCTGGTTCCTTTGTGCCAATTGAAGAAACCCTTCATGGCTTTGAAGGAATTGTGGACGGTAAGTACGATGCCTTACCTGAAGAAGCCTTCCGTAATGTGGGGCCAATTAGCCAAGCCATTGAGAAGGCACGTAAAATGGGCGTTGACTTGCCAGCAGGCTTAGATTAAGAAGGTGACCACTATGGCCAATCCAAAGGACCAGCATACCATGCGGGTACGCATTTACTCGCCTCAAGGGGTTATCTACGATCACCAAGCCCTGTCCTGTAGTGTTCGGGCAGTAGATGGTGGCCTAACCGTTCTACCTAACCATACGCCAATTTTGGCACCGCTAGAACTTAGCGTTGTCAAGGTGGTGCGGGTGCATGAAGGCTTTACCGATGACTTTATCGCCATTAATGGTGGCGTCTTGGAAATGCGCAACAATGAAGTAGAGATTATCTCTAACTATGCTATTCGTGGGAAAGACATTGATGAAGCTCAAGTAAGTGTGGAACAACAAGAAGCCGAGATTAATATGCAAGAAGCTATTGCTAACAATGATAACAAGGCCTTTGTCAAGGCTAAGATTGAATTGGACCGGGCAATGAACAAGATTACGGCCTTCCGCCGCAAGCGGGGGCTCTAGGAAAAGGGCTGAATATCAGCCCTTTTTTCATGCCTGAGAGGGCAAGTAACTCGCATTTTTAAGTGGGATGGGCTATAATGAACTGTTATTTAAAGTCAGAAAGGAAGCGCTCATGTCAGCTTATGTTATTTTAGTCAGACTCTGTCTGGCCATCCTCTTCGCTGGAGTTATCGGTTATGATCGCCAACGTAAGAACCGGCCGGCTGGTCTGCGTACCCATATTTTAGTCTGTATCGGAGCTACCGCTATCTCCATGATTCAAGCGGCGGTCTTCTATCAAAAAATAAATGAATACCCTCAAATTTCGGTAGACCAAGTGCGTTTATTAGCCCCTATCGTCAGCGGGATTGGTTTCTTAGGTGCTGGGACCATTGTGGTTACCAAGCAAAGGGTAGCCGGCCTGACCACGGCTGCTTCCCTCTGGACAACTGCGGCGCTGGGGATAGCCCTCGGTATGGGTTACTATGAAATTGCTGGTTTGACCTTCTTAGGGGTTATTTTTTCCCTAACGGTCATTCGTTTTATTGTCCGTATCCCGGATGTTAAGCGTCTCGAAATCCATTATGTCCATCGCGTAGCTACCAAGGAATTCTTTGCCGATTTCTTCAAGACTCATCACATTGAGCTAACCGATGTTCAATTCGATGTGACCAATGTAGACGGCAAGAAGATTTACCGCAATACCTTTACCATTCATTTGCCTAAGGACCTTACCCACGTCCAATTAATCGAAGAATTATCCACCAATCCGGATATTATGAAAGTTCGCCTTGTCTCGATTAATGAATAGCTTGTCATGACCCAACTTTTCTGCTACACTTAGTGTATTCACATAAGAGACGATGAAGAGAAGGGGTTCAACCGCCTAATCCAGAGAGGAAGCCTCAGGCTGAAAGCTTCCACAGGATGAACCAAGTAGCTCAGAGTATCAGGTGCCAACGACAGCCCGCTGTCCAGTAGTCCCTGACGGAGGAGACACTCCGATAGCAACAGACGAGTGATAAAACTTAGGTGGTACCGCGACTTAGCTCGCCCTAGGCAGCCTTGTGCTGACTAGGGCGATTTTTATTTTGCCCCTGAGACTTCATCAATCAAAGTAAACCTATCATCAACCATCAGGAGGATTCTTATGACCAAAGAACTATCAACCAAGTATAATCCCCAGGCCATTGAAGCCGGGAAATACGAAGAGTGGTTAGAACGTGGCGTCTTTAAGCCATCGGAAGACCCAGAAGCAGAGCCATATTCCATTGTCATTCCACCACCAAACGTAACCGGTAAACTCCACCTGGGCCATGCCTGGGACGTTACCTTGCAAGATATGATTATCCGTCAGAAACGGATGCAAGGCTTTGACACTCTCTGGTTGCCTGGTATGGACCATGCCGGCATTGCCACCCAAGCCAAGGTCGAAGAAAAATTACGTGGCCAAGGCCTGTCTCGTTATGACCTAGGCCGGGAGAAATTCCTGGAACAAACCTGGGCTTGGAAGGAAGAATACGCTGGCCACATTCGCCAACAATGGGCTAAGATGGGGATTTCTGTCGACTACAGCCGCGAACGCTTTACTCTGGATGATGGCTTGTCAGAAGCTGTTAAGAAGGTTTTCGTAACCCTCTATGAGAAGGACTTGCTCTATCGTGGCGAATACATCATTAACTGGGACCCAGCAGCTAAGACTTCCTTATCTGATATCGAAGTCATCCATAAGGATGTAGAGGGTGCCTTCTACCACATGAAGTATCCTTTGGCAGACGGTTCTGGTTACTTAGAAGTGGCGACTACCCGTCCTGAAACCCTCTTAGGGGATACAGCCGTAGCAGTCCATCCAGATGATGAACGTTATCAAGCCTTGATTGGCAAGAAGGTTATCTTGCCATTAGTTAACCGCGAAATTCCAGTGATTGCTGATGAATATGTTGAGCAAGACTTTGGGACTGGGGTAGTTAAAATTACGCCAGCCCACGACCCTAACGACTTTGAAGTGGGGAACCGTCATGACTTGCCACGTATCAATGTCATGAACGATGATGCCACCATGAACGAATTAGCAGGCAAGTACCAAGGTATGGATCGCTTTGCTGCACGTAAGGCGGTGGTAGCGGACTTAGACGCTGCTGGCCTCCTAATCAAGATTGAACAACACTTACACTCTGTGGGTCACTCTGAACGGACTGGTGTCGTGGTAGAACCTCGTCTGTCGACTCAATGGTTCGTCCGCATGGGGCCTTTGGCTGAGCAAGCCATTGCCGCTCAGAAGGCTCAAGGGGAGAATACCGTTAACTTCTACCCACCGCGCTTTAACGATGCCTACATTCGTTGGATGGAAAACATTCACGACTGGGTAGTATCACGTCAACTCTGGTGGGGGCACCAAATCCCAGCCTGGTACCACAATGAGACAGGTGAGGTTTATGTGGGCATGGAAGCACCTGCAGATAGCCAAAACTGGACCCAAGATCCAGACGTCTTAGACACTTGGTTCTCAAGTGCTCTTTGGCCATTTTCAACTATGGGTTGGCCTGATGAGGAGTCAGCTGACTACAAACGCTACTTCCCTAATAACACTTTGGTAACGGGTTATGACATCCTGACTTTCTGGGTCAGCCGCATGATGTTCCAAAGTTTGGAATTCACCGGTCGTCGACCTTTCCAAAATGTCCTCATCCATGGTTTGATTCGGGATGCGGAAGGTCGCAAGATGTCCAAGTCCCTGGGTAATGGGGTGGACCCAATGGATGTCATCGAGCAGTACGGCGTAGACTCCCTGCGTTGGTTCCTGGCCAATGGCTCAGCCCCTGGCCAAGATGTCCGCTTCTCGACTGATAAGATGGATGCGGCTTGGAACTTCATCAACAAGATTTGGAATGCCAGCCGTTATGTGCTCATGAACGTGGGCGACTTGACCTTGGCTAACTTGTCCATTGGCCAAGACTTAACCCTAGCAGACCGTTGGATCCTAGCCCGTCTCCAAACAACTATTGCGGATGTGACCCGTCTCTTCGAACGCTTCGAGTTCGGGGAAGCTGGCCGTATCCTCTATAGCTTCATCTGGGACGACTACTGTGACTGGTACATTGAAATGACCAAGGAGCAACTCCAAGACAAGGAAGCCGCTAATACAACCACCAAATCTATTTTGGTCTTTGTCTTAGATCAATTCCTCCGTCTGCTCCACCCAATCATGCCATTTGTGACGGAAGAAATCTGGCAACAAATTGGTGGTCAAGACAAGTCCATCGTAGTGGCGGACTACCCACGCGTAAATGAGGCTTACCAAGATAGCCAAGTGGAGGCCCAAATGGCCCAATTAATGGAATTAATTCGTGCCGTGCGGACCATCCGTAACGAGATGAACACGCCATTATCTAAGGCGGTGGATCTCTACATTAAGGTCCAAGATGCAGCAGGCCAAGCTCTCCTAGAAGCTAACCAAGCCTACATCAAACGCTTCTGTAACCCAGCGCAGCTGGTAATCAGCCAAGCGCCAGAGCATCCAGAAGAAGTGGTAACCCAGGTCTTGAGCTTCGCTGAGATTTTAATGCCACTTAAGGGCTTGATTAAGCTAGAAGATGAGTTAGCCCGTCTGGAAGGCGAACAAACTAAGTTAGAGAAAGAAGTCGCACGTATTGACGGCAAGTTGTCTAACGAGAAATTCGTTTCACGCGCGCCTGAGCATGTGGTGGCGGAAGAACGCAACAAGCGTCAGGGCTACCTCAGCCAATTAGAGACCGTCAAGGAACGGATTCAACAAGTAAAAGACTTAATGTAAGCAGTAAGATAGTAGAAGGCTAGGACGGTCGTCCTAGCCTTCGGTCTATGCCTTGATTTTAGTTACTTGATTAAGAGGAGGAAGTCATGGGACAAGAAATGACAAGTATTGAAGACGCTCATGCCTGGCTCAGTCGCCAGACCAGTCACCAGCTTAGACCAGGATTTGACCGCATGCGCCATGCTTTAAGCCTGTTAGGTCAGCCACAAGAATCACTGCCAAGTATTATTCAACTAGCTGGTACTAATGGCAAGGGCTCGACCTTGGCCTATTTACAGGGCTTGTTTATCAGCCAAGGACTGAGGGTGGGGGCCTTTTCCTCGCCCCATATCCTGGCCTTCAACGAGCGACTCATGGTCAACGGTCAGCCTATTGAGGATGAGAAACTACTGGAATTGGTCCGCAGTATGGTTAAGCTTAATGAAGAATTGGTAGCTCAAGATTGGGGCCCGCTCTCTGGCTTTGAACTCTATACGGTTATGATGCTAGTCTATTTCAGCCAGTGTCAGCTTGATGTCTGCCTGATTGAAGTAGGGGTAGGAGGGCTCTGGGATTGCACCAATGTATTAGAGGCTGATATGGCCTTAATTACTACCATTGGCTTTGATCATCAGGACCGACTAGGCCATAGTCTGGCGGAGATTGCCCAGCAAAAATTCGGCATTATTAAGCCGACCACTAGATTGGTGGGGCTGGGGCACCTACCTCAAGAAGCCTTGGCAGTCTTACCTGAAATGCTGGCTAATCTCAACTACCAAGGGGATGTCATGCAACTAGGCTGGGATTTCCATGCCACTCCGGCCAAAGAGGGCAAAGGGCTAGCTAAGCGCAGTTGGCAAGTAGAATTACCGTCTGGACGCCGCTTTGACCAGGTGGCCATTGCCATGTTAGGTCAGCACCAGGGAGATAATCTAGCCCTAGCCTTAGCTAGCTTTGAGGCTTGGATGAATCAAATGAAACGTGAAATTGACTGGGATCAGGCCCTAGCTGCTCTAGAACAGGTAAACTGGCAGGGGCGCCTAGAGTGCTTAAGTCATGAGCCACTTATCTTGGTCGATGGTGCCCATAATAGTCAAGGCCTCCAAGCCTTGGATGGCTTTCTGACCCATGATTTGGCAGATTACCAGGTGACGGTAATTTTTGCTGGCCTCAAGCGCAAGGACCAGGCCAGTCATCTAACTTATCTGCACAAGTGGGCAGAAGAGGGGATTGAAGTCTATCTGTCGACCTTTGACTATCCTGGTGCTATGACACAAGCTGATTGGCAGGCGCAAACAGCTTTGCCTTTCTTAGACTGGCAACCTAAGCTAGTGGACTATCAAGCTGGTCAGAAGCAAGCGAAAAAAGCCTTGATTTTAACTGGTTCTCTCTATTTTATTAGTCAGGTTAAGGAATTTTTTAGATAAATTATACATAAAATTAAATTACAAAAACCGGTACCGAAATTGATCAAAAAAATAAAGCGATGGAAGCTCCATCGCTTTTTGTATGCTTATTGGTGTTAAGCTAATTTTTCAACATTTGCTGCTTGAGGACCACGAGCGCCTTCTTCAACTTCGAAGTTAACAACTTGGCCTTCTTCTAAGGTTTTATAGCCTTCACCCAAAATCGCAGAAAAGTGAACGAATACATCGTTGCCGTTTTCGCGTTCGATAAAACCGAAGCCTTTTTCTGAGTTAAACCATTTTACCTTACCTTGCTCCATTATGCAATTCCTCCTTGTGCTGTCGCACAGTCTATATTATATTCTAGCCGTCGTTAGAAGGTGATAGGGACATCGCGATCTTACTAAACATAAAATATAACTTTATTATAGCACTCACTATACAAATTGCAAGCGTTATACTAAAAATAATTGGAAATACTATGCATATCTACTAAAGATACTGACGCAACTTATTGGTTGTACAGACAATTTAGTGAAAGAGCTTAGTCGTTTCCCGCAAGCTAACATAGTCATCATGCCCAATAATAAAGTGGTCTAGCAGTTCAATGCCCATCAAATCACCACATTGAATCATGCGCTGGGTAAAGTGCAGGTCGGCTTGAGAAGGTTCAGGATCCCCAGAGGGATGGTTGTGGGCGATGATGAGGCGGGCAGTCGGATACTTGACGGCTTCCTTGAAGATTTCGCGGGGATGGGCCACGCTCGCATTGACCGAGCCAATAAAGATGATTTGTTGTCGAATGACTTGATTCTTGCTGTTTAGGAAGAGGGCCATGAGGTGCTCCTGTTGCATATCGCAGAGGGCGTCATGTAACCACTGGCCAGCCGCCTTGGTGGAGGTTAAGGTACCCAACTTAGGCGGTCGCTTCTGAGCGATACGTTGACCTAGCTCGATGCAGGCTTGGAGTTGGATGGCCTTGACGGGCCCGATGCCCTTAATGGCTTCAAACTGATCTAGACTGGCAGACTTGAGCTCGCTCAAGTCCCGAAAATGGGTCAGGACAGCTAGGGATAAGTCTAGGACTCTCAAGTCTTGACTGCCGGTCCCTAACAGGATGGCCAGCAATTCTTGGTTAGAGAGGGCCTTGGCGCCAAAGTTGACCAGTCGTTCCCTGGGCAGGCTATCGGGAGGTAGCTCTCTTAGGTAGCTGACAGTTTTTCTCATAAAAATCACTCCTCATATATATATAGACCAAAGGGGTGGCTTTCGCATTTTTTAGGGCTAAGATTTTTAAGGCGGAGGCGTGTCAGGCAAATTTCAAATATTTCAACGGTCAAGAGTAGAATGAAGGGGGCTTTTTTGCTATAATGGATTGTAGCTATCATTTTAGTGAAGGAGGACATCTTAATGGCTTTATTCGGCAAGCAACGCTTAGGGATCGACCTAGGGACCGCTAATACCATCATTTACATTGAGAATAAGGGCATTGCGTTAAGAGAACCTTCTATTATCGCAATCAATTCAGAAACCAAAGAAGTCGTGGCTTATGGCAAGGAAGCAGCGGCTTTAGTTGGGCGTACGTCCGACAAATATGAAACCATTCATCCCATCCAAGATGGGGTCATCGCAGACTTTTCCTTGACCAAACAACTCTTGGCTTTCTTCATCAAGAAGGCCCTCCACCGCAGTCTGTCTAAGCCTGAGGTGGTCATTTCAGTGCCTAGCAATATTTCCAAGGTTGAGCGCCGTGCCGTTGTGGACGCCCTCAAGGACCTAGGAATTGGCCGGGCCATGATTATTGATGAGTCTTTCTCGGCAGCCGTAGGGGCAAACTTGCCAATTTATGAACCACGCGGCCATCTCTTAGTCGATATTGGCGCGGGGACCACCAATATTGCCCTGATTTCCTATGGCGAAGTGGTCAAATCCTTGACCTCACGGGCAGCAGGTAATGCCATGAACCAAGCCATTAAGGAATTAGTGCGGACCCATTACCACTTGGTGATTGGGGACCAGGCAGCTGAAGACTTGAAGCTGTCCATTGGCAATGCCGCCTATGCTGATTATGACAAAGAAGATACCCTGGTCGTCAAAGGCCGTAATTCGGGCACAGGTTTGCCTGGCAGCAAGGAAGTAACCGCAGCTGTTGTGGCCCAAGGCCTTGACGAAGTCATCCGCCAAATAGCGACCGGCATCCGCCAGGTCTTAGAAGTGACGCCGCCTGAATTGGCTGCGGACATTAGCGAGAATGGTATTGTCTTAACCGGGGGTGCAGCCCTCTTGAAACGCCTGCCTGAACGCTTGCATGATAGCGTGGGCGTACCCGTTCATTTGAGTCAGCAACCTATTGATGCCGTAGCTATTGGGGCTGGCAAGATGCTTAAGACCATGACTGACCAAGCCAAAGAAAAAGAACGGAATGCGCGTTAGGCAGAAAAGGAGATATACTTGAATGTTAAATAATAAGAAATTAATCTGGATACTCCTGTCTGCCATCGCAGTAGTGTCCGTGGTCGCCTACACCATGATTAATGGGGCCAACAATGCGGTGACCAGTGTTATTAATGATGCGACCGCCTGGGGTGGCCGTCTCTTTTCTGAGCCGGTCTCCATGGTCGTACGCTTCGTGGATTCAGTCGACAACTTGATTAACACCCATGAAGAAAACCAACACTTAAAAGAAAAAATTGATAAGATTTACGAACTCCAAGTGCGGGTAGCCGATTTAGAGGCTGAAAACGGCAAGATGAAGCAAGAACTTAACTTGACCGAGTCCCTGTCCGAATATACCACCGTACATGCGACCGTTATTGCCCGGAATCCCGATCAATGGATGGAGAGTCTGGTGATTAACGTAGGGGCTAACGAGGGCATCCAGAAGAACATGTCGGTTATGTCTGGTAACGGCTTGATTGGCCGTATTATCGAAGTCAACCCAACCAGTTCTAAGGTCCTACTCCTGTCCAATGAACAATCCAATGATGGTAAGGTAGCCGCTAGCATTCAGATTAAGTCTGGTTCAGCCAACGGCATTATCTCGGGCTATGACCGCAAGACTAAGGAATACTTGATGACGCAAGTTGACCCAACTGTTCAAGTGGCAGCAGGGGACTTGGTTCAGACCTCTGGCTTAGGGGGCGTGACGCCGTCTTCACTCTTAATCGGGGAAGTGACCGAAGCCAAGATGGATGACTACGGTCTCTTCCAAACGGTTCGGATTAAGCCAGCCGGTGAAATGACAGATATCCGCTTTGTGACGGTGATTAAGCGTCAGGGACGGAGTGAGTAAGTATGAAGGTAACTAGAGAACGCAAATTACGTTGGTTTATCCCGCTAGTCTTCTTCTTCTCCATTATCATCGATTCCGCCTTGCCAGCTATCTTCCCAGCTGAGTTTCTGGCTGATAGTCAGCGGATTGTCAGTCATCTTATGCTCTATTGGGTCATCACCTTTGCTTTCTATTTCCGTGAGCGTGAAGTCCTCCTCTATAGCCTCTTGTTTGGGGTGGTTGCAGATAGCTATAACACGACCATCATTGGTATTTTCGCCTTTGGCTATTGGTTCATCGCCTATTGTGTGACCCGAATTAAACGTTATCTGCCTAAGCGTGGGCTGGTGCATTTTATGCTCTTTATCGTCTTAATCAGTCTCTTGGATTTTGCCATCTTTGTTTTCTATCGGGAGACAGGCTATACCCAGGTGACCTTGAGTCGCTTTATTATGGAGAACTTGGTACCGACCTTGATTTTCAATACGGTCCTATCCTTTGTCCTCTATTTCCCAACCCGGTCTATTCTGACTTGGTTAGGTTACGAGAATTACTATATCGTTTAAAACTGACTCCGTGCTTAGCGCGGAGTTTTTTGATGAGTGGATATAGTCAAATATTTTGACTAACTATTGTCTTATATGCTAAGCTAGTCATAAGGTAAATTGAAGGAGGAGGGTGACCATGACAAAATCACCAATTGATCGCCGCTATATACGGCTCTGGGACCAACAAGTGTGTCTCTTTGAATGCTATGCCCGCCGGGTGGGCCTCCAAGGTAAGAGTCTGGTCATCTTGCTCTGGCTCTATCACTCGCCAAATGGCTGCTCACAAGGTTATCTGGCCGAGAAGACCCAGTCCACCAAACAGGTAGTCCACGCTACTATTAAGAGCTGGCTAGCCAAGGGCTATGTCAGCCTATGTTCAAACACGAAAGACAAGCGGCAGAAGAAGGTGTGCCTGACGCCAGAGGGTTTGGCCTTTGCTGAGCCTATTATCAGCCGCCTACATGCCATGGAGCAAGCGGCTATGGCTGATTTTTCGGAGCAAGAATTGGACCAGCTGGTCGCCTTAAGCTCACGCTATGCAACCGCCTTAGAGGCTCAAATGAAGGAGATGACCTTATGATAAGATTTGAAGCAGTAAGTAAAGAATTTGACGGAGCACGAGCCCTAGATAATTTGACTTTTGAGATAGAAGCAGGGGAGTTTTTCATCTTAGTTGGTAAAAGTGGGAGCGGCAAGACCACCACGCTTAAGATGATTAACCGCCTGATTGAGCCGAGTCAGGGCAAAATCTATCGGAATAATCAAGCCATTAAAGACCTTGACCTTAGAAGCTTGCGCCTGGATACAGGTTATGTCCTCCAGCAAGGGGCGCTCTTTCCAAATTTGACGGTGGAAGAGAATATCGAACTCATCCCTGAAATGAAAAAATGGCCCAAGGCCAAGCGCCAGCAAGCCGTCCAGGACTTAATGACTAAGGTAGGCTTGGCGCCAGACAAATATAAGGGCCGTTATCCAAGTCAACTGTCAGGTGGGGAACAGCAGCGGGTAGGGATCCTGCGAGCTATCATCTCTCAGCCTCAATTATTGTTAATGGATGAACCTTTTAGTGCCTTAGACCCCGTTTCTAAGACCCAGCTCCAGGATTTAATCAAGCAATTGCACCAAGAATTAGGCCTGACTATCGTTTTCGTCACCCATGATATGCGGGAAGCTCTTAAATTAGGGGACCGGATTTGCGTCATGCACGAAGGGCAGATTCTGCAAATGGCGGATCCTGCCACTATCCTAGCAGAACCAGCCAATGAGACAGTCGCCCAATTCTTTAAGGGAGGTGAGCAGCATGCATAACTTAGTAGAGGTCTTTATTAATCGTTTTGCTGATTGGCAGACGGCTATTTGGCAACATCTGCAAATATCCTTAGCAGCCCTCTTGCTAGCCATTTTGATTGCTGTACCACTCTCCATTATTCTGGTTAACTATCGTCGTTTGGCGTCTTGGATGCTGCAGTTAACGGGGATTGTGCAGACTATTCCCTCACTGGCAATCTTGGGCTTACTGATTCCCTTTATTGGGATTGGAACTCTGCCGGCTATTGTGACCCTGGTGGTTTACGGGCTCTTTCCAATTGTGCAAAATACCATCACTGCCTTCTGGGAGTTAGACCCTCAATTGGAAGAGGCAGCAACAGCCTTTGGTATGACGCGCTGGGAAAAACTAGGTAAGTATCAGCTTGCTCTGGCCATGCCGGTCATGATGTCTGGCATTCGGACGGCCGCCGTCATGATTATCGGGACTGCGACTTTGGCGGCCTTGATTGGGGCAGGGGGCTTGGGTAGCCTCATTCTCTTAGGGATTGACCGCAATGATTCCGCCTTAATCTTGATAGGGGCCATTAGCTCGGCATTCTTGGCAGTCGTCATTAGCTTAATTCTGGGCGGGCTGACAAAGCGGCGTCCTAAGACCTTGCTTTTAAGCTTCTTAACAACAGCGATCTTAGTGGTGGCAAGCTTTGCCCAACCATATTTCCTACCAATGGGCAACAACAAGTTGATTATTGCGGGTAAATTAGGGGCCGAACCTGACATCTTGATTCATCTCTATAAGGAGTTAATTGAACAAGATAGCCACCTGCAAGTCGAAGTTAAGCCAAACTTTGGTAAGACCTCCTTCCTCTATGAGGCCCTTAAGGCCGGCAGTATCGATATCTATCCTGAATTCTCCGGGACCATTACCGCTTCGCTTCTAACCAATCCGCCCCAGTTAGCCAATGACCAAGAGGCGGTTTATGAGGCGGCGCGGGATGGTATCTACCAACAAGATAAGTTAATTTATCTCAAGCCTATGGCCTACCAAAATACCTATGCCATCGCGGTCAAAGAAGCCTATGCTATGGAGCATGGCTTAGAAAACATTTCGGACTTGAAGAAGGTAGAATCGACAGCTCGCACTGGTTTCTCCTTGGAGTTTAACGATCGGCCCGATGGTAAAAAAGGTCTGGAGTCCCTCTACGGCCTGAAGCTTAACATTCAAACCATGGAACCAGCCTTGCGTTATCAAGCGCTAGAACAAGATAAACTAGATGTCATCGAAGTTTATTCGACGGATAGTCAGATTATCAAGTATGGCCTCAAGCTCTTGCAAGATGACAAACACCTCTTCCCACCATACCAAGGGGCGCCACTCTTACGGGAGGAAACCCTCAAGCAACATCCTGAGTTAGAGGGCATCCTCAACAAACTCCATAATAAGATTACGGCTACCGAGATGGCTACCATGAACTATCAAGTTGACGTGGAAGGCAAATCAGCCAAGGAAGTGGCCCATGACTTCTTATTACGCCAAGGCCTACTTAAGTAGGGGGAAAAACTAAAAGATGTGGACTTGGACTTTTCTAAGAAGTCACTTCTAGCAGTTGACTTTGCTAGCGGGATGGTCTATAATATGACTGTTGTTTATGTGTAGCACCACATCTGCAACCGCGCAAGTTGAGTCTAAGTGCCATTTGGCCACTTAACATGGCGAGTCTAAGTGCAGGGGATTAACCCCGAAAGAAAAATAAAGGAGGTGCTTGAATGTACGCAATTATCAAAACAGGCGGAAAGCAAGTAAAAGTAGAAGTAGGTCAAACAATCTTCGTTGAAAAACTCAACGCAGAAGCAGGCGAAACTGTTACCTTTGACCAAGTAGTCTTAGTAGGTGGCGAATCAACTAAAGTTGGGACTCCATTAGTAGAAGGCGCTTCTGTAGTGGCTAAAGTTGAAAAACAAGGCCGTGCTAAGAAAGTCGTAACGTTTAAATACAAACGTCGTAAAGACTCTCATCGCAAACAAGGTCACCGTCAACCTTACACTAAATTAGTTGTTGAAGCGATTAACGCTTAATTCTTATGATTAAGATCAAAGGCCAAGTGGATACCAAAGGCGCTATCCGTCAACTTGAACTGTCCGGTCATGCCGGTGCAGGAGAGTATGGCGAGGATATTGTCTGTGCGGCAGTATCAAGCCAGGTTATCTCAGTAGAGAATTCACTTGAACGATTAGTCGGGTTGCCCTACGACGTCCAAGTCGATGAGGTAGCAGGTGGCTACTTGAAGCTGACGGTTCCGGCTTGTTCTAACAAGCAACAGGAGCATGATGCGCAAGTCTTATTGCGTCATTTGGTGTATGCTTTGGAAGTCTTGGCTGACAATTATCCAGAGTTTATACACTTGAAGATTAACCAAGCAAAATAGGAGGTGCTCGAGAATGTTGAAATTAAACTTACAATTATTCGCCCACAAAAAAGGGGGGGGTTCGACTTCGAACGGTCGTGACTCTCGTGCAAAACGTTTAGGTGCTAAAGCAGCTGACGGCCAAACCATCACTGGTGGTTCTATCTTATACCGTCAACGCGGTACTAAAATCCACCCAGGGGTAAACGTTGGTAAAGGTGGCGACGACACATTGTTCGCATTAGTGGACGGCGTGGTACGTTTCGAACGTAAAGGTCGCGACAAGAAACAAGTTTCTGTCTACCCAGTAGCAGTTGAAGCTTAATAATGAGAGAGGTTAGGACCTAGTCCTAGCCTCTTTTTTGCTTCTTACTTAAGTGTAAAATCTGGCTCTATGCCCATTTGCCGGGCTTTTGAGTAGCTATGGGTTTCTTCATGCTCAGTCCTATGGTATAATATGTGTACTATGTAGGGAGGCCTATCACAGCATGCAAAAAGCAAAGCATCCGAATCATGCCAAGCAGTCAGGACAGCGCTTCTTGGCCCAGATTCGCTATAACTTCAGCCGTATGGATTGGTGGATACTCTTGATTGTCGGTCTATTGAGTGTCTATAGCCTGATTATGGTCTATAGTTCAACACAATATTTATTGGAGAACGGAGCAACAGTTCCCACGCCGCTGCACTATCTTAGCCGTCAAATGTTTGGGATTGGCTTAGGGCTAGCGGTATCGGCAGTGGCTATTTGCCTGCCTTATCGACTCTATATTGAGCCTTTCTGGCTCTTTACAGCCAATGGCCTGATTGCCTTCTTAATCTTACTGACGCGTTTTATCGGGGTATCCGGTGGTGGGGCCAAAAGTTGGCTCAGCTTTATGGGCTTGAACTTCCAACCAGGTGAGTTGGCTAAGATTGGTTTGATTCTCTTGATGGGTGTTCTCTGTGTCAAGTCAAGACGTGAAGTGCTACTGACTAAAGAACGTTGGTTTGCCAATATGGACTATGAATCTGTCATTTCCATCGGTTTGATGCTTTTGGATTTAGTCCTCATTTTTTTCCAGCCTGATATGGGGATGTTTATGATTATTTCAGCCACTTTATTGTTGGTGGCCTTAGCCTTAATCATGAATAGCAAAACCCAAAAAGGCGTCTTATTAGCACTTGCATTAGTAGGTGTCGGGCTTGTCACCTGGATTTATACCAATGCGGATAAACTGGCGACCAGTGACCAATATCAATTACGGCGTTTTGGTTCCTTTGTTAACCCCTTTAAGTATGCTAAAGCAGCGGGTTACCAATTAGTTAACGCCTATATCGCCATTAGCCGTGGTGGTCTCTTTGGTCGGGGGATTGGTCATTCCTTGACCAAACAAGAAGGTTTACCAGCGGGTCATACGGACTATATTCTGGCAGTGATTGGGGAAGAGTCAGGCCTAGTTGGCCTCGTGTTGGTAGTACTTCTACTATCGGCCTTAATCTTTCTCTGTTTCCGTTGGGCCGCCAAGAGTCAAGACACTTTCCGACGCGCTGTCTTCACCGGGATTGGCTGTCTGCTCTTAGTTCAATCAAGCCTCAATATCGGTGGGGTATCCGGCTTGGTGCCTCTGACCGGGGTTACCTTACCCTTTGTCTCCTATGGGGGGACCAGTATGGTCTTGACTATGATGTTGGTCGGGGTCTTACAAGTCATGATTATTGAAGAAAAGCGGGTCTTAGAAGCGCAAGTTTCGCAAGTAAAGGAGGACTATCATGGAATTTAAGATGGTCAAGCGTAAAGAGCTTATTGTCTGGCTCTATTCCTTGAAACAAGTCAAGAATATTCGAAAATACGGTCATGTTCACTATATTAGTGATCGTCTACGTTATGTGGTACTCTACGTCAATGCCAATCAAGTAGACCAAGTGACCCAACAACTCAATCGCCTACACTTCGTACGTAAGGTGGAAGGTTCCATGCGCGATGATATCGACATGACCTTTAAGGATGCTATTCCTAACCGCAAGGATCCGGACCTCAAGCCAGAGAGCGAGAAGGGCAACTTGGCCGGCCAACACAAGGATAATTTCTTATCTGATTTGGCCTCTTCGCTAGATAAGAACGAGGCGGCCTCTGAGAGTGGGGCGCCAGCATGAGAGTAGTCGCAGGTCGTTATGGCAGCCGTCCACTTAAGCCTGTTCCAGGTCTCAACACGCGGCCTACTACCGACAAGATTAAGGAAGCCATCTTCTCATCCTTGGGTGGCTTTTTTGATGGCGGCCTTTGCCTGGATTTCTATGGGGGCAGCGGGGCTCTAGCTATTGAAGCGGTCTCTCGTGGTATGGACCGCGCGGTCATGACGGAAAAGTACCGTCCGGCCTTACAGACCATTAAGCAAAATGTCGCCATGACCAAGGAAGAAGACCGCTTTACAGTTTTGGCAGGAGACAATCGCAAGAGTCTTCAAAGCCTAAAAGTCTCAGAAGCAGACTTGGTCTTTGACTTGGTCTTATTAGATCCACCCTATGCCAAACAGAAACTAGTAGAGGATATGGAATGGTTGCAAACCCAAGGCATAATTGGTCCCGAGACGACCCTGGTCTGCGAGACCGATGATGTGACGGACTTGCCAGAGGTCATTGCCGGCTATCAACGCTATCAACACAAACGCTATGGCCAAACCCGGATTCATTTCTACGGGATGCCAGAAGCGGATTAAGGAGGAAGGCCTATGGCCGACAGACAAGAAACCGTGGCCCTCTTTGCAGGGAGTTTTGATCCCATTACCTTGGGACATGTGGATTTGATTGAACGGGCCAGTCGCCTTTTCAATCGTCTCTATGTGGTGGTGGGAGTTAATGCCCTCAAACAGCCACTCTTCAGCTTAGAAGAGCGCTTAGGCCATTTACAGGCTTGCTTGGGTCATTTACCTAATGTGTCAATCCAGGTGCTAGAAGGCCAACTCATGGCCGACCTAGCCAAAGAACTTGGGGCCACTTGCCTAGTTCGCGGTCTGCGCCATTCAGGGGATTATGTCTATGAATTACCCATTGCCCAAGCCAATCGGGGCCTCAATCCTGACCTGGAGACCATTTTCCTGCAAGCCCAGCCAGCCTATCAGCACATTAGCTCTAGCCTGGTCAAGGAGATTGCCAGCTATGGCGGCGATTTGACCAGTTTGGTGCCAGCTAACCTTCTTGGTCCTCTCCAGTCTAAATATCAAAGTAAAGAAAGCGACTGAATCTAGGGATTCAGCGCTTTTTTAAATGGGCTAAATGACGCCTTTTTCCTTTATTTTAGGGCTAAGGATTGGTAAAATAAAAGAGATGTCAAAAGAGAAAGAGGGAGACCATGAAGCTATTATTTGTTGGCGATATTGTGGGCACAGCGGGTATGGAGGCCTTAACTAGCTATCTGCCTTATCTTAAGCAAACCCACCGGCCCCAAGTAACCATCGTCAATGCAGAGAATGCCGCCGATGGCCGAGGCTTGACCGAGAAACTCTACAAGCAAATTTTAAGCCTGGGTGTAGAAGCTATTACCCTGGGTAACCACGCCTTTGATAACCGGGACCTCTATCACTTCATCGAAGGAGCCAAGCCTTTGGTCCGTCCGGCTAACTTGCCAGCCACGACGCCAGGCAAGGGCATCCATTATGTGCGCTATAACCAACATCAAGTGGCGGTCATTAATGTCCTGGGCACTGTTTTTATGAACCCAGTCACCAGTCCCTTTCTCATGATTGATGAACTAGTAGATCAGGCCCGTAAGCAAACGCCTTTTATCTTTGTAGATTGCCATGCGGAAGCGACTAGCGAGAAGTTGGCCCTGGCCCACTATTTAGATGGCCGCGTGTCTGCTGTTGTTGGGACCCATACCCATGTTCAAACCAATGATGCCAAGGTCTTGGCAGGAGGCACTGCCAGTCTGACTGACGTGGGCATGACAGGAGCCCAAGACAGTATCCTGGGCTTTGCGGCCAAGGAAGTCATTCAGCGCTTCACCAGTCAGTTGCCAACACGCCTAGTTCAAGAAAACAAGGGGCCATTGGTGCTCAGTGCCTGCTTGATTGATTTAGATGATAAGACAGGGCTTGCCAAGTCCATCGTGCCTATTCAGGTGACTCAGGAGTCCCTAAGCAAATACTATTAAGAAGGGAGGACACCCTCCGTGGCTGCAGAAGCTAAAATGACGCCCATGATGGCGCAATATCATGAAATTAAAGCCCAATATCCGGATGCCTTCCTTTTCTATCGTTTGGGGGACTTCTATGAGATGTTCTTCGACGATGCCCTTAAGGCTGCCAAGATACTGGAAATTACCTTGACCTCCCGTAATAAGAAGGCTGACAATCCCATTCCCATGTGTGGGGTTCCTTATCATTCCGCCAAAGACTATATCAAACGTTTGATTGAGTCGGGTAATAAGGTGGCCATCTGCGAGCAGGTGGAAGATCCTAAATTAACCAAGGGCATGGTCAAACGGGAAGTGGTTCAAGTCATTACCCCTGGGACCCTTATTGAAGAAGAAGCTCTTGAAGTTAAGGAGAATAACTACTTAGTAGCCTTGCGCCAGGAAGGCCAGATCTTCTACCTGGCGGCCATTGATGTCTCTACTGGGGAAATTAAAGTCACCCAAACACCAAGACAAGCTCAACTCTTTAGCGAGCTCTATGCCCTCAAGCCAAGCGAGATGGTAGTCGATAGCAGTTTGGATGCTGATATCAAAGACCAAATCAGCCAGCAATTGGCTATTTATCTGTCTAGCTTTGACTTGACCGACCAGACGGAAGTTGGGACCCAGTGGCTGCTAGACCAAGCCAGCCCTCAAGAAGCCAGCCTCTTGAATCTCCTGCTAGCTTATCTTTACAGCATTCAAAAACAAGCCCTAGGCCATCTACAACCCGTAGTCCGCTATGCTTTAGCCGATTATCTGCAGATGAATCATTTTGCTAAAAGTCAGTTGGAATTAACCAAGTCTCTGAGAACAGGGCGTAAGAAGGGCAGTCTGCTCTGGTTGATTGATCATACCAAGACGGCCATGGGTGGCCGCATGCTGCATCAGTGGCTGGAAAAGCCCCTGATTGACGAAGGTATTTTGCGACAGCGCCACCAACAGGTGGCTCAGCTCATGTCGGCCTACTTCGAACGTTTAGACTTGATTGCAGCCTTTGAGACCGTCTATGACTTGGAGCGACTGGTGACGCGGATTAGTCTAGGGACTGCCAATGCTCGTGACGTGGACCATCTGCGCCAATCCCTTGGTCAGATTCCGCATATTAACCGGATTTTAGACGGACTCAATGCTAGCCAGAATCAGGTGCTCTTTGAGCGCTTGCCGGATTTTCAGGAGCTCTATCAGCTCATTGATACAGTTTTAGCGGATGAACCCCCAATATCAGTGACCGAAGGCAATATCATTCGGCCGGGCTACCATGAGGAATTGGACCAATACCGGGATGCCTTGGCTAATGGCCACCAATGGTTAGCAGAATTACAGCAACGTGAACGTGAGAGAACGGGGCTTAAGACCCTCAAAGTCGGCTACAACAAGGTTTTTGGCTACTACATTGAAATGAGCCGCCTTCAATCAGCTAACTTTGATGATCCGCGCTATATCCGCAAGCAAACCCTCAGTAATGCGGAGCGGTTTATTACGGAGGAACTCAAGCAACTTGAGACCACCATCCTGGGTGCCCAAGAAAAGGCCACCCAGTTAGAATACCAGCTCTTCACCGAGCTACGCCAAGCCATTGCGGCTTTTACAGGCCAGTTACAGACCTTGGCTAGCCAGATTGCCAGCCTAGATGTCTTGGCTAACTTTGCCAGTCTAAGTGAGCGGGAAGATTACTGTCAGCCAGAATTGGTGGCAGAAGCCAAGCATTTCCAACTGGAGGCTAGCCGCCATCCAGCCTTAGAAAAATTAATCGGTAAGGCTGCTTTTGTGCCTAATGACTTTGTCCTCTTACCAGACCAGCCTCTGCTGCTTTTAACAGGTCCTAACATGTCAGGGAAGAGTACCTATATGCGACAGATTGCCTTCTGCGTCATTCTCAACCAGATTGGTTGTTTTGTGCCAGCCAAGTCGGCCAAGCTGCCAATTGTCGATAAGATTTTCACCCGGATAGGGGCTTCTGATGATATTTCTAGTGGTCAGTCGACCTTCATGGTGGAAATGATGGAAACCAATGTGGCCCTGCGCGAAGCGACCCCACGATCGCTCCTGCTCTTCGACGAAATCGGGCGGGGGACTGCCACCTTCGATGGCATGGCCCTTGCCGAAGCCATTCTTTATTACCTGGCTCAAGAAGTGCAAGCAGCCACCGTCTTCTCCACCCACTACCATGAATTGACTGATTTATCGACTAAATTACCAGTCTTACGCAATATTCATGTGGGTGCCACCGAGCAAAAGGGCCAAGTGGTCTTCCTACATAAGATTTTGGAAGGGGCTGCCGACAAGAGTTATGGGATTCACGTCGCCAAACTAGCAGGCCTGCCACAATCTCTATTGGTTCAAAGCCAGGAAGTCTTGCAGGAATTGGAGTCTAACAGCCAATGGCTGAGACGCCAAGAACCAGAAAGTGACGGCCAGCTTTCGCTCTTCGACCTGCCGGCGACTAAGCCTTCGCCTAAGGTTTTGAGAGAAGACCAGGAGCGAGTGCTCAAGCAATTGGCTGATTTGGACATTAACCAATTAACACCACTTCAGGCCCTAGAAGGCCTAGCAGCCATGCAAGATCAATTAAAGTAATTTTCTAAGAAGTTATTGAAAGGAGGGATTTCATGGGCAAGATTCAACAAATGCCAGAAGCCTTAGCCAACCAGATAGCGGCCGGTGAAGTCGTAGAACGTCCCGCTTCGGTCGTTAAGGAGTTAGTGGAGAATGCCATTGACGCAGGCGCCCAGACCATTCGGGTGGAGCTACGAGAAGCGGGAATTCAGCAGGTTAAGGTTATTGACGATGGGGAAGGCATGGATGCTGAAGATTTGGTCAAGGCTTTTCTGCCTCACGCCACCAGTAAGCTCTATGATGTCCATGACCTCTTTCAAATCAAATCACTGGGTTTCCGGGGTGAAGCCCTAGCCAGTATTGGGTCTGTCGCCAAGGTCCGGGTAGAATCCATGCAAGCCGGAGCTAAAGCCGGTCACTATATTGAGATTGCCGGCTCTCAGGTGCAAGCCCAGGGCATGACCAGTGCCCGCAAGGGAACGACCTTGACCGTAGATAGTCTCTTCTATAACACGCCAGCCCGTCTTAAGCATTTGAGTAGTCTGAAGACGGAGCTCAAGCATAGCTTGAACTTTATTCAGGATATTGCCATGGCCTATCCCGACATTCGCTTCCACTTGGTAAATGACGGCCAAACCATCTTCCAGTCCTTCGGGACAGGGGACTTGCGCCAGACCATTGCTAATGTCTATCAACCGGCTCTGGCTCGTCAGCTCATAGCTTTAGAGGCGGAGAATCTAGACTTTAAGATTCGAGGCTATATCTCGCCACCTCAGTTGACCCGGACTTCTAAGCACTATATCCACTGGATGATAAATGGCCGGGCTGTTCGTTCCTATGCCTTGACAGAGCTCTTGCTTCGGGCTTATGGCCGCCAACTTATGATTGGCCGCTATCCTTTGGCCGTCATTGCTATTGAGTTAGATCCTCGTCTAGTAGATGTCAATGTCCATCCAACCAAGCAGACTGTCCGTCTTAGCAAGGAAAGTGAACTAGGCCAATTGTTGACCCAGGCGGTGGTGGAGAGTCTAGCCAGCCTCAACCCTGTGCCAAATGCCCAGGTTCAAGAACTGGCAGGAGGCCGACTCTTCCACCAAGCAGACAAAGCCAATCCTCAAGGTCCAGTAGCAAGCCAAGTCATGCCTCTGGACTTGGACGGTAAGGGGAAGGAGCCGACATTTGACTCGGCTTATGAGGAAGACGATGACTTAAGGTCTAGCCAAGCAAGCCGACCAAGTCAGCCAGCTCAATCAGCGCCAGTCAGCCGGGTGGCTGAAAACTTAGCGCCTGATTGGCAGGAGGGACAAGTGGAGCCGGTAAGCAAGTTTGAGGAATCAGAGCCTAGCCCTAGTCAGCCAGTTCAAGCGACACCAGAGGAGTCTCATAAGGAGACCCAAGCTCAGCCTAGTGGCAGTCAGGACTTACGCCCAACTTTTGGTCACTTACGCTATGTCGGCCAGATTCATGGCACTTATTTGATTGCGGAAAGTCCAGAAGGCTTCTACCTGATTGACCAACATGCGGCCCAAGAGCGGATTCGCTATGAGGCCTTTATGAAGCAGGAAATGGACACCAAGACCCAGCAAACCCTCTTGTTACCTTATCTCTTCCACTTTAGCCCAGCTGAGTTAGCAGGATTAGACCAAGTCTTGCCAAGGCTGGAAGAACTGGGCATTGTCTTAGAAGCCTTTGGACCTAAAACCTATCAATTGTCTTCTTATCCAACCTGGTTGGAAGCACATGAAGTGGAGCAGACGGTGCGGGATCTGACCGAACGCTTGGTCAAACAACCAGATTTAAGCATTAACCAAATCAAGGAAGCCGCCTTGATTATGCAGTCCTGTCGGGGCGCCATTAAGGCCAACCACTACCTAGACGATCGTCAGGCTAGCTACCTTATTCAGGCTTTGGATGGTTTAGATGATCCTTTCCACTGTCCACATGGCCGGCCAGTCTTTGTCCAAATTACCGACAAGACCCTGGAAAAACTATTCAAACGGATTCAAGATCCACACCAAGGAGGTCACCAATTATGAGTCAAGAACACTATCAAGAAGCCATCAAGGGCTTAAATGAAATCCAATACAAGGTTACCCAAGAAAATGCCACCGAACGACCTTTTAGTGGCGAATACGATGATTTCTATGAGAAGGGCATCTACGTAGACATTGTGAGTGGAGAACCTCTCTTCTCAAGTGCAGCCAAGTATGATGCGGGCTGTGGCTGGCCGGCTTTCTCTAAGCCAATCCAAGCCTCTGAAATTGTCGAAAAAGAAGATGCTTCTCTAGCTCGCGTGCGGACAGAAGTGCGTTCTGCTAAGGCAGACTCCCATCTAGGCCATGTCTTTGGCGATGGGCCTAAGGAACTAGGGGGCTTACGCTACTGCATTAATTCAGCAGCCCTACGCTTCATCCCTTACGAAGAAATGGATGAGGCTGGATATAGCGACTATAAACAATACGTGGAGTAAAACTAATGTATGAATTTATCCAAGGGGAGCTGGTCCAAATCCAGCCCCTTTATCTTGTAATTAGCGCAAATGGTGTGGGCTATCGCCTGCTCTGCGCCAATCCCTACCGTTGGCAGGGGGAATTTCACCAGCAAGTCCTCTGTCCGGTAGAATTAGTGGTCCGGGAAGACGCCATGACCCTCTATGGTTTCCGTGATCACCAGGAGAAGCAACTCTTCAATACCTTGCTTAAGGTATCGGGGATTGGGCCCAAGAGTGCCTTATCCATCTTGGCCTTGGACGACCACGCTGGCTTAATTCAGGCCATTGATTCTGGGGATTCAACCTACCTGACCAAGTTCCCAGGTGTGGGTAAGAAGACCGCCCAGCAAATGATCTTAGACTTAAGTGGCAATCTGGATTTCCAAGCTCATGCGCAAACGCAAGCATCGGCTCCAGTCAGCCAACAGCATTTAGAAGAAGCCTTAGAAGCCCTGGCTGGCCTAGGCTATTCGGCCAAGGAAATTAAGAAGGTTGAGAAGCCACTACAAGAAGCTGGCCTGACTTCCACTCAGGAAATGCTGAGTGCAGCCTTCAAGTTATTAAGAAAGTAGAGGAGGGGCGACCATGTCTCATGATGAACGTGTGCTGTCAGGTAACTGGCAGCCAGAAGACGAGGGTAACCTACTCAGTCTACGGCCAAGTCGCCTGTCTGAATACATTGGTCAGTCCAAAATCAAAGACGAAATAGCCATCTATATCCAAGCAGCCAAGCAAAGGGAAGAGGCCTTGGACCATGTCTTGCTTTATGGGCCACCAGGTCTAGGTAAGACCACCATGGCCATGGTCATCGCCAATGAGATGGGGGTAGGGCTCCACACAACCAGTGGGCCCGCTATTGAACGGTCGGGTGATTTATTGGCCTTGCTCAACGAATTAAGCCCAGGCGATATTCTCTTTATTGATGAAATCCACCGCCTACCTCGGGTCATCGAAGAAGTCCTCTATTCGGCCATGGAAGATTATTTTGTCGATATTATTATTGGCCAGGGACCTTCGGCTCACCCAGTCCACTTTGAGTTGCCTCCTTTTACCTTGATTGGGGCGACCACACGGGCGGGTTCCCTGTCCAAGCCTTTGCGGGATCGCTTCGGTATTGTCTCCCACATGCAATTCTATACACCAGATGAATTAGCTCTGATTGTAGAGCGGTCTGCCGATGTCTTCGAGACGCGTATTGATTCTGAGGGGGCGCGGGAAATCTCCTTGCGTAGCCGGGGGACACCACGTATTGCCAACCGTATTCTCAAGCGGGTTCGCGACTTTGCCCAAGTCAAGGGCCAGGGCGTGGTCGATTTAAGGATGGCCCAAACTGCCTTAGAAGTCTTGGAAATCGACCAATATGGCTTGGATGCTATCGACCGTAAGATTCTCAGCTGTCTGATTGAGTTTTATGGTGGCGGGCCAGTAGGGCTTAATACCTTGGCCGTCAATATTGGCGAAGATACCGAAACCCTGGAAGATATGTACGAACCTTACTTGGTGCAGAATGGCTTCATTCAGCGGACTCCGCGGGGTAGACAGGCGACTGCCTTGGCCTATGAGCACCTAGGCTATGCCTATTCCAACCCAGAAGATAGAGAGAAAGTAGAGTAAAGCTAGAAATGTTAACAACCAAAGATTTTGATTATCACTTACCAGAGCACCTAATTGCTCAAACGCCTTTGGCGGACCGGGCGGCTTCTCGCTTATTGGTTTTAGACCGCCAAACGGGCCAAAAGCAGGATTTGCACTTTGATCAAATTATTAATTTTCTCAATCCAGGCGATGCCTTGGTAGTCAATGAGACCCGGGTTATTCCGGCCCGCCTCTTCGGTATCAAGCCGGAGACTGGCGGACACTTGGAGGTCCTGCTGCTTAATAACACTCAAGGTAATCAATGGGAATGTTTGATTAAGCCGGCTCGCCGCGCCAAGACTGGGACTCAGATTGTCTTTGGCGAGGATGGTCGTCTGACTGCCACCGTCGTTTCTGAAGGGGACCATGGGGGGCGGATCATTGAATTTTCCTATGAGGGAGTCTTCCTAGAAATTCTAGAATCTCTAGGTCAAATGCCCTTGCCACCTTATATAAAGGAACGTCTAGAGGATGCGGATCGCTACCAGACCGTCTATGCTAAGGAAAATGGTTCCGCCGCTGCCCCAACAGCAGGCCTTCACTTCACCGATGACCTCTTGGCAGCTATCAAGGCCAAGGGGGTAGAGATTATTCCCCTGGTCCTACATGTGGGCTTGGGCACCTTCCGACCAGTCTCTGCCGATAGCATTGAAGACCATGAAATGCATGCTGAATACTATCAATTGAGCCAAGCCTCAGCTGACGCTATCCAGGCCGTTCAAGCGCGTGGTGGCAAGATTTTTGCTGTAGGAACTACTAGTGTCCGTACCCTTGAGACCATCGCTGCTAAATTTGATGGTCAAGTTCGAGCAGATTCTGGCTGGACTCAGATTTTTATCTCGCCGGGCTTTGAATTTAAGGTAGTTGATCACTTGATTACCAACTTCCATTTGCCATGTTCCACCTTGGTCATGCTGGTATCAGCCTTCTATAATCGGGAGGCAGTCCTAGCGGCCTATGAACATGCGGTGGAGGCGGAGTATCGCTTCTTCAGCTTTGGCGATTCCATGTTAATTCTATAAAAATAAGCGTCTCCCCAGGGAGACGCTTTTATATTACGGCAAGCAAAAAAAGGCTAGGACAAAATAGTCCTAACCTTAGGAATGGTCACATTGTAAATGTTGGCTACCCCAATCCTTCATGGCGCTAATAATAGTCACTAGGCTCTGACCGGTATCCGTCAAGCAGTAGGTGGAGCTGACTTGATTGGCTTGTGACTCCTTGTGGTTGATAATCAAGCCATTGGCTTCTAGCAGCGCTAATTGTTGTTTGAGCATCTTGGGGCTGGCGCCATCCAATTCCTTGTGGAGCTGGCCAAAGCGTTGGGGTCCCTGGCTGAGGATTTCAATGATGCGGGGCACCCATTTCTTGCCTAGGAGAAGGGCCAAGGCTTCGCTGGCACATTCCGTCTTAATTTCAGAATCTGGCGTATAGTAGACTACTTGCGACATGGCGACCTCCTTACAAGATAGAATTAGCGGTTAATGAATGACAGGATGACTGAGCCGACTAGGGTGCCGACCATCAAGAGAACCATGAGAATGGCTGTAACGCGGACCAGCAGGTCCATCTTGCTTTTTTTCTTTTTAGGGGCGGACGGGTAGTTCCGCTCATGCAATGACGACATTAGGACGCCTCCTTTTGTAATTTCAGCCCTAATTTTACCCCAAAGCCTAGTGACTTTCAATCACTTTGGCCTAGAAGCAGAATTAATCAGCTATTTCTGGCACATATTAAGCGCAAAACTTTAATCGTAGGTCCATTTATGCTAAAATAAGACCGTTAAAAGTAAAAAGACAAATTGGAGGAATTGGATCAATGACTAAGCAACAAATTGGTGTCGTTGGTATGGCCGTGATGGGTCGTAACATTGCCTTAAATATTGAAAGCCGTGGCTACAGTGTCTCACTCTATAACCGTACTGGCTCTAAAACGACTGAGGTTTTGGAACAAAACCCAGGTAAGAACTTAGTAGGGACCTACACAGTAGAAGAATTCGTCAACAGCCTTGAATCTCCACGTAAGATTCTCCTCATGGTTCAAGCTGGCCGAGGGACGGATGCAACCATCGACGCACTCTTGCCACACTTAGACAAGGGTGACATTGTCATTGATGGTGGGAACACCTTCTTCAAGGATACCATTCGCCGTAGCGAACGCTTGGCCGAATTAGGCATTAACTTTGTTGGGACTGGGGTTTCCGGTGGTGAAGAGGGTGCCTTACATGGTCCTTCTATCATGCCAGGTGGGCCTCAATCAGCCTATGAATTAGTGGCGCCAATCTTGCGCGATATTTCAGCAAAAGCACCAGAAGATGGAGAACCATGCGTGACCTACATTGGCGAAAATGGTGCGGGTCACTATGTTAAGATGGTCCACAACGGGATTGAGTATGGGGACATGCAGTTAATCGCAGAGTCTTACGACCTCTTACACCGCGTCCTTGGTTTATCTGCTGCTGAGATTTCTCAAATCTTTGGCGAGTGGAACAAGGGTGAGTTGGACAGCTTCCTCATGGAAATCTCAACTCAAATCCTCGCAACCGTCGACCCAGCAACTGGCAAGCCAATGGTAGATGTGATCATGGACCGAGCTGGTAACAAGGGGACAGGTAAGTGGACCTCTCAATCTGCCTTAGACTTAGGGGAGCCATTGTCTCTGATTACGGAATCTGTCTTCGCCCGTTACATTTCAACCTTCAAGGAAGAACGCGTGGCAGCCAGCCAAGTCATTCCTGGGGTTGATTTCCAAGCTAACTTATCTGAAGCAGATAAAAAAGACATCATTGAAGCCGTGCGTCAAGCCCTCTATTTCTCTAAGATTGTCAGCTATGCCCAAGGTTTCGCTCAAATGAAAGCTGCTAGCCAAGAATACGGCTGGACCCTCAACTATGGCGAAATTGCCAAGATTTTCCGTGCAGGCTGTATCATTCGTGCTAAGTTCTTGCAAAAGATTACCGATGCCTACAGCAAGAACCCTGACTTAGACAACCTCATGTTGGATGACTACTTCCTCAATATCTTAGGTAGCAACCAAGCTGCGGTTCGTCGCGTGGTGACCTTAGCTATTCAAGCAGGGATTCCAGTGCCAACCTTCTCAAGTGCTTTGGCCTACTATGATTCCTACCGTTCACCAGTCTTACCAGCTAACTTAATCCAAGCGCAACGCGACCTCTTCGGGGCTCACACCTACCAACGCGTAGACCGCCCAGGGACCTTCCACTTCCACTGGAACCAAGGTCGTGAGGAGCAATTAGAAGACTAAAATAGTCTAGCCAAGTCCATAGGACTGTGATACAATACCAACTAGAATATGCAGTAAGCAGGAGAGAGTAGTCTGTCCTAGCCTCAGACAGCGAGCCGGGATGCTGAGAGCCGGTAGAGGTCAACAGATGAAGCGCACTCTTGGATACTATTTAGGTGAAGGGCCGAGGCCTGCTAGCCTAAGTCGGAGCCCACTCCGTTATCAAGTATAAGGGTTGCCCGCCGTTTGCCGGCAACTGAAGTAGAGTGGTACCGCGTATTAATTAGTCACTAATTCGCCTCTAGATTTCCCTTAGGGATATCTGGAGGCTTTTTTCAAATTTTCCATCTCATCAAACAATAGGAGGCACACAATGAATCAAAAATCAGCCGTCGTGTCAGCCCTCAGCCCAGTCTTGGCTGAGCACCTGACCGAGCAAGCAATTGAACAGTTAATTGAAGTTCCAAGTCATGCTGAGCATGGTGACTTGGCCTTTCCAGTATTCCAACTGGCTAAGGTCTTCCGCAAGGCCCCTCAAGCCATCGCCCAAGAGGTAGCAGAGCAAGTAGACGCCAGCAAGTTTGACAAGGTAGTCGCTATGGGGCCTTATGTCAACTTCTTCCTCAAACGTGGCGCAGTAGTCAATGAAACCTTGCACGCGGTCCTAGAAGGGGGCGCTAGCTATGGCCAGTCAGACCTAGGTCAAGGTCGTAACGTCGTTATCGACATGTCTTCACCTAACATCGCCAAGCCAATGTCTATGGGCCATTTGCGTTCAACAGTGATTGGGAACTCCATTTCGCTTATCTTGGCTAAATTAGGTTACCAACCGGTTCGCGTCAATCATTTGGGTGACTGGGGGACACAATTTGGTAAGTTGATTGTGGCTTACCAAGGCTGGGGTGACGAAGCCACGGTTAAGGCTGACCCAGTCAAAGAATTGGTTAAGCTCTATGTTGATTTCCACGAAAAAGCTGAAACCCAACCAGAACTAGAAGACCAAGCACGGGCTATCTTCAAGCGCTTAGAAGATGGCGACCCAGAAATGTTAGCCCTCTGGCAATGGTTCCGTGAAGAGTCTCTTAAAGAATTCCAAAAAGTCTATGACCTCTTAGAAGTAGAGTTTGACTCCTATAATGGGGAAGCTTTCTACAACGACAAGATGGATGAAATCGTGGACCTCCTTGAAGAAAAAGGCCTCTTATCGGTTGATAATGGTGCTACCTTGGTTCACTTGGAAGATGAGACGCTGCCACCTGCTTTGATTAAAAAATCAGACGGTTCGACCCTCTACCTGACGCGTGACTTGGCGACAGCTTACTACCGTAAGCGGACCTATGATTTTGCTAAGAACCTCTATGTCATGGGGAGCGAACAAAGTGTTCACTTCAAGCAACTTCAAACTGTCTTAGAGATGATGGGCAACGAATGGGCAAAAGATATGGCCCATGTGCCGTTTGGTTTGATTACCTTGAATGGGAAGAAACTGTCTACCCGTAAAGGTAAGATTGTCCTCTTGGAAGAAGTGCTTAAGGAAGCGATTAGCCTAGCTCGTCAACAAATTGAGCTCAAGAACCCAGGTTTGGAAAACAAGGACCAAGTTGCCCGTCAAGTAGGGGTAGGGGCTGTTGTCTTCCATGACCTCAAAACTGAGCGTATGAATAGCTTCGACTTCAACCTGGAAGAAATCGTCCAATTTGAAGGGGAAACTGGACCATATGTTCAATACACCCACGCTCGTTCTCGCAGCATCTTGTCCAAGTACGGGCAAGAAGTCGACTTGTCAGCTGAATTTGACCTATCGGATGACTATGCTTGGGAAGTAGCTAAGAAATTAGCAGACTATCCACGCATTATCCGTCAGGCGGGTGACCGTTACGAGCCATCCGTCGTGGCTAAGTACTTGGTACAGTTGGCACAATTATTTAATAAATACTATGCTAATAGTCGCATCTTAGATCAAGATGCCGGCATTGTTTCCCGGATTGCCCTGGTAGCAGCTGTGGCTCAAGTCCTCAAGGATGGGCTCCATCTCTTAGGCCTTCACGCGCCAGACAAAATGTAAGCAAAGCAAAAGGGGCGCCAGTCGCCTCTTTTGCTCAGAAAGGATGACAAGATGTTAAGCTATTGCCTCTATGACCATGCCTTAGGTCAGCTGCCAGTCGTTGCCCATCAAGGGCGTCTAGTCTATATTGGCGCCTTTGGCGAGTCTCTGACGGACTGTCAGGCTGACTTAGACCCCAAAGGTCGCTACCAATGGCAGGAGCAGGAGCTGCCTGAGATTTGCCTAGCCTTGGATCAGTATTTTAGTTGTCAAGCCCCCCTAGACTTAGCCTATGACTTTATCAAGGGCACCGACTTTCAGCAGGCAGTATGGCGGGCCTTGGCCCAGATTCCCTATGGCCAGACCTGTTCCTATAAGGAATTAGCTCAGGCTCTGGGCCGGCCTAAGGCAGTGCGTGCCGTGGCCAATGCGGTAGGCCAGAATCCTCTTAGCATCCTCCTGCCTTGTCACCGGGTCTTGGCTCACGATGGCAGTCTGGGAGGCTATCGTGGTGGATTAGGTATGAAGACCTATCTCTTGAACTTAGAAGGGACTGGGCCTAAGAAATAAATGAGTCCAACTAAAAAGTCCAGAAGCTAGTTGCTTTTGGGCTTTTTCTGTTTGGAGCCCATAGAGTGTGTATATTTTGGCACTGATTATGCAAAAATATAGGACCTAAAGGCTGGTTTTGTGCTATAATGAAGCTAACTGTAAATAGAAAGAAGTGATACTATGAAATTTTCAGAATTGGAGTATCAGAGACCTGATCTAGACCTTCTGAAAGAAGATTTTTTTAATCAAATTTCACTGATTGAAAAGGCAGAAGAGGCGGAAGTTGCCCTCAAAGCCACCAAACATATTCAAGAAATCCAAAATACTTTAGGGACCTTATCAACCTTGGTGAGCATCCGTAACAGCATCAATACCAAGGATAGCTTCTACGAAGAAGAAACAGCCTTCTGGGATGAGCACTTCCCAATTATTGGTGAATGGGATACGGCTTACTATCGGGCTGTCCTAGGCTCTAAGTGGCGGAGTGAATTAGAAAACTACCTACCAGAGACCTTCTTCCCAATGGCTGAGAACAGCCTCAAGGTCTTCAGTCCTGAGATTATTCCTTTGTTGCAACAAGAGAACAAGCTTAGCACCGAATACAGCAAGCTTCAAGCTTCTGCTGAGATTGAGTTCCAAGGTCAAACCTACAACTTGCCAGGTATGGCTAAGTTTTCCCAAGATCCTGACCGGGAGGTCCGTCGTCAAGCTTCTGAACTAGTCAGTGCCTTCTACAATGAGCATGAAGCTGAATTTGATCGTATTTATGATCAATTAGTCAAGGTTCGCGACCAAATCGCTAAGACCTTAGGCTTCAAGGACTTCGTTGAAGTAGGTTACTTGCGTATGAACCGCTTAGACTATAACCGTCAACAAGTAGAAGTTTATCGCCAAGAAATCTTGGAGCACGTGGTGCCTGTGGTAAACAAACTCTACCAACGTCAAGCAGATCGTTTAGGCTTAGAAAGCCTCAAGCCTTACGACTTGGAGTATAAATTCAAGACTGGTAATGCTATGCCTCAAGGGACGCCAGAAGAAATTTTGGCTGCTGGGGTTAAGATGTACCATGAACTTTCGCCAGAAACAGGTGAGTTTATTGACTTTATGGTTGATCGCGAGCTCTTAGACTTGGTAACCAAACCAGGTAAGGCTAGCGGGGGTTACTGTACCTACTTGCCAGATTATGAAGCACCCTTTATTTTCTCTAACTTCAATGGGACGGCTGCTGACGTCGATGTCTTGACCCACGAAGCAGGGCACGCCTTCCAAGTCTTCCAATCCCGTTGGATCCAAACGCCAGAATGTGTCTGGCCAACCTTTGAATCTTGTGAGATTCACTCTATGTCCATGGAATTCCTGGCTTGGCCTTGGATGGAACTCTTCTTCGGCTCACAAACCCTCAAATACAAATTTACCCATTTATCTGGTGGCTTAATCTTCTTGCCATATGGGGTTTTAGTGGACCACTTTCAACATGAAGTCTACGAACACCCTGAAATGACACCAGCTGAGCGCCGTGCGACATGGCGTCGTTTGGAGCGTCAATATGTGCCTTGGAAAGAGTATGAAGCAGACTCCTTCTTAGATCGCGGAGGCTTCTGGTTCCGTCAGGGGCATATTTTCGCCAGCCCATTCTATTACATCGACTATACCTTGGCTCAAGTCTGCGCCTTCCAATTCTGGAAACGAAGCCAGATTGACGATGACCCAAGTGTATGGACCGATTACCTCAATATTTGTCGGACCGGTGGGACCAAGTCCTTCCTTAAGATTGTGGCAGAAGCTAATCTTAAATCACCATTTGAACCAGGTAGCCTAGTAGAAACGGTGCAAGCCATTGAACAATATCTAGACGATATTCCGGAATCAGCCTTCCAAGCCTAGTCGCTAGAAAGGTGGTTCTCCAATGGAACAATCGCAAGATCGGCAGATCAGTCGTCAGGTCCTTAACCTATCTTGGCCCATTTTACTTGAGGTCACCTTTACCTCCTTGTTCGGGATGGTTAATATGGTGGTCTTGGGCCAGTATGCGGGCGGACTCTATCCGGTCGATGTCAATGTAACGGCTGTGGGGCTGTCCAACCAACCTTTCTTCTTTATCCTTGCTGTCGTGCAGGCGCTAGGGGTAGGGGGGACAACCTTAATTGCCCGTGCCTATGGCGCTAGAGAGCTCCATCGACTGGGTCGTATTCTTAAGCACAACCTCATGTTGGGTTTGGCTTTATCGACCTTCTTTGTGGCCTCTGTCCTAATTTTCCAGAAAGCCATGATGGATTTTTTGGGAGCAGATGCCCTGACTCAAGAAGCAGGCTTAATCTACTATCGCTTGGTTATGATTGGCCTCTGGTTTAACTGTTTGGCAGCCCTCCTATCCTCATCTATTCGAGGGGTAGGGGAGACTCAAATCCCTATGCGGGTTAATGTCATAGCCAATGCCATTAATGTGACCTTGGCCTTTAGTTTGGTAAATGGTTATTTTGGACTGCCAGAACTTGGCATTACAGGAGCGGGGATTGCTACCTTGGTGGCCAATGTCTGCTCGGGCTTGGGCTTGCTCTTTTACATTTCTAGTGGCCGGTCAGCCATCCAGGTTGATTGGTTCAAGGATTGGAAATTGGAAGCCAGCACCTTTGCTGCTATTTTCCGCTTTGGGATTCCGTCGGCGGGTGAACAAGTCCTGCTGCGTTCTAGTTTGATTCTTTATACTAAGATTGTGGCTTCACTGGGAACGGTCGTGATGGCAGCCCATCAGATTGCCCTTAATATCTTATCCTTTTCCATTACACCTGGTATGGCCTTGGGGATTGCGGCCTCGACCTTAGTGGGCCAATCCTTAGGTGCGGGGGATGTGGCCTTAGCTGATGCTTATGGCCGTAAGACAGCCAGATTCGGCCTCTACTTTGGCTTAGCCATGAGTGCCGTCTTCTTTCTAGGACGGGATGTCTTGGGCCAGATTTACACCCAACAAGCGGATGTTGTTAGCTTGGTCGCGATTCCACTTATCTGTATGGCGATTCTCACGCCTTTCCAATTGGTTCAATTAGTTCAAGTGGGGGCCTTGCGTGGGGTGGGGGATACCCTCTTTCCTATGCTGTCCACGGGCTTCTCGGTCTTCTGTATCCGGGTCTGCCTGTCCTATATCTTGGTCAACTATGCTAACTGGGGTTTGGCAGGTGCTTGGATAGCCGTAATTGGCGACCAAACCATTCGTTCCTTCCTCATTACCTGGCGCTATGGTCAGGGTAAATGGAAAACGATTCAAGTCTAATAATTAAGAGAAAGGGATGGCCACAATGATTCGAGTTGGCACCATCGGGACCTCTCAGATTACAGAGCGCTTCTTAGAAGCCCTCAGTCTGCTACCAGAGGTTTATGAGCTCCACGGCGTCTATTCGCGCCAAAAGAATAAGGCTAAGGATTTAGCCCAGCGCTTTGGTGCGACCTATTACTGTGATGATTTGGCTGAATTCTGGGCGGATCCTGAACTGGACTTGGTTTATATAGCCAGTCCCAATGGGGTCCATTTTGAACAGACCAAACGGGCCATCCAGGCTGGCAAACATGTCATGGTTGAAAAGCCAATGTTTGCTAATGTGGATCAGTGGCAGGAGGCCCATACCTTGGCCCGAGCCCATGGCGTCTTACTCTTTGAGGCTGTCCTCCACATCCACAACCCTAACTATAAACGGCTTAAGCAACTGGTGGCCAACAAGCGCCAAGATGCTAAGCAGCCTTTCCTAGGGGCTAATTTTATTCTAGGACAGTACTCTAGTCGCTATCCGGACTATTTGGATAGTCAGGCTCAGGGCTTGGAGCCGCCTAATATCTTCAATCCGGCTATGGCAGGAGGTAGCTTGATGGACTTGGGGGTCTACCCCATCTATGTCATCGTGGATCTCTTCGGTATGCCCCAGCGCCTTAAGTATTCAGCTGTTCAAGGAGCCAATGGGGTGGACCTCTTTGGTAATGCTATTCTCTATTATGACCAGTTTCAGGTCAGTCTCCTAGTTTCTAAGGCGGTACATTCCACACAAGCCAGTGAAATCTATCTGGATAATGAGGTCATCGCCATTCAGGATATTACCCGTATTCGGACGGTCAGCCTGGCCAATAGCCAGGGGCAGACAGCAGTCATCAGTCAATATCAGCCTAAGCACGATATGGTGGGAGAACTCGAAGCCTTCGGCCAAGTCTTGCGAGGCTATCGCGGCCTAGAAGAAAAGAGCCCAGCTAATGAACTTTATCGCCACTGGACCCTCTTAAGTTATCAGGTGGCCCAAGTCATGCAAGCCATGCGACAATCGGCCCAACTCGCCTTTCCTTTTGAGGGAGAGGCCTATCAAGAAAGTGAGGTAAGCCTCTGATGTCAGAGACTCTAGAACTTGCTCCAGCCCTTGCCCAGGAATGGCAGGCTGCGGGCTATCAACAAGCCACTGCGATTCAAAAGCTCATCATGGGGCCTTTAGCGCAAGGCCAATCCCTGGTGGCTATTTCGCCTACGGGGAGTGGTAAGACCTTGGCCTATCTCTTACCAGTCTTAGGACAACTGCAAGCCGGTCAGGGGCTACAGGCCTTGATTTTGGCGCCATCACAAGAACTGGCCAAGCAAATTGCAGGCGTGGCCCAAACTTGGGGAGGTCATTTGGATTTAAAAGTCCAATTAGTGGTAGGGGGCGCCAACTTTAAGCGTCAGCAGGAGGCCCTTAAGGCTAAGCCAGAAATCATCGTGGCAACGCCAGGTCGCTTCTTAGAATTAGCTAACCAAACCCGTAAACTCAAGGTCCACCAGGTTCGTTACTTGATTTTGGACGAAGCAGATTATTTACTGCAAGACGAGCATGAAGGGGCCATTCACCAGATTAGAAAGTCCCTTATGCGGGATGTGACAGTAGCTTGGATTAGTGCTACCTATGGTCAGCCTTTGGTTGATTTGGTGGCATCTGGCATTCCCCTCTATCAGGTAGAGAGCGACCAGGTCAGCCAGTCTGGGCAAGTGGACCATGTCTATGTCCTGACCCATGACCGGCAAAAGGTCCAACAACTCAAGCGTCTGGCCCAAGTAGCAGATATGCAAGCCTTGGTCTTCTTTGAACAGGTGCATGACCTAGAAACTGTGGCGGCTAAATTAGTCTTTCAAGGCATTAAGGTGGCAGTCATGCATGGCCAACTGTCTAAGCAGGAGCGGGAGCGGGCCTTCCGCCTAGTCCAGCAAGGTAAGGTGACATACTTGCTGACGACTGATATGGCGGCGCGGGGCTTAGATATTCCCGACCTACCTTATATCATCCACTATAACCGAGTGGATAGCCTGGATACCTATGTTCACCGCTCAGGCCGTACAGGCCGTATGGGTAAATCCGGGACGGTTCTGTCTTTAGTTAATGAACAGGAATTACGCGATCTAGAAAGGCTCTTAGCAGCCAGCCCTTACCAACTGTCAGAGCGCATTACCTTCAAGGGTCAATTAGTCGGGCCCCAAGAACGCGCTGGCCAGCAAGACCAAGAAGGGGAAGAGAGACCAAAGCCAAAGCCTAAGACAGGAGCCAAACCAGCCCGCAAAGCTAAGGCAGCTGCCGTGACCAAGCCTAAGAAGAAAAAAGACCGGCATCGCGACAGTAAGAACAAGGGTAAAAGAAAAGCAAAAGCATAGAAAGTGAGTGTGTAAGATGATTGGAGCAATTGAATTAGGCGGTACAAAATGTGTCTGCGCTGTCTTCGAAATGGATGGTACTTTGATTGAACGTTTGAGTGTCCCAACTGAGACGCCATCTGAATCCATGCCAAGCATGATTAACTTCTTCAAGAAATATAATGGGATTAAGGCCTTTGGTTTTGGTTCTTTCGGCCCAATCGGGGCTAACCCTAATGGCAAGGACTATGGTTATATCACCAATACGCCTAAACTACCATGGCAACACTTCGACTTTTTGGGTGCTTTCAAGAAGGAATTTGATGTGCCAATGGCTTGGACCACTGACGTCAACGCGGCAGCCTACGGTGAAATGAAGCAGGGGGCCGCTCGCGGCGTAGAAAACTGCATGTATATCACTATCGGGACCGGTGTGGGTGCTGGGGTTGTAGTCGGGGGCAAGATTATTAGCGGTTTTGCCCATCCTGAAGCAGGTCACATCAGCCTCAAACGTCATCCAGAGGACCACTATGAAGGTAAATGTCCTTTCCACCACGACTGCTTAGAAGGCATGGCTGCTGGGCCAGCGATTGAAGCACGTTGGGGTAAGAAGGGGATTGAACTCAGCAATGAGATGGAAGTCTGGAACTTAGAAGCCTACTACATTGCTCAAGCACTTTACAACTACTATTTGATTTTGAGTACTGAACGCTTTATCTTGGGTGGCGGGGTTATGAAGCAACGCCAACTCTTCCCAATGATTCGCGAACATTTGGTAGCCCTTAACAACAACTATGTGACCTTACCAGAATTAGAAGGTTTCATCGTGCCACCTGCTTTGGAAGATAATGCCGGCATTACCGGCTGTTACGAATTGGCTAAAGAACTCTTAGAAGCCAAGTAAAGCACTTAAGACATAAAAAAAGCTAGGACTTGAGGTCCTAGCTTTTTATTATTTAGTATCTTGATCTTGGTCAGAAGAATCTTGTGATGGCTGGTCATTTTGAGCAGTGTGATCTTGAGGGTTTGCATCTGCGGTTTCCTCATCGTCTCCATCTTGTCCTTGAGCATGATGCTCTTGTCTGGCTTCTTGGATTAAGGACATGAAGCGTTCATTCATTTCTTCAGGACTTAGCTTATTGGCATCTTCTTGTAAGTCCTGCATCCCTTCCTTGAAAGCTTGACTATTGAAAGCCGAGAAGAGACTCATCATAAAACGCTGTTGGGCGTAATAAATGAAGGCCACTGTATAGAGGGCCAAGAAGACAAAGAAGACAAATCCTAGAGGCATAATGATTTGTAAGAGGCCATAGATAAGGAAGGGAACAAAGGTCACTTGAATAACTAGGCGCATAGTCTGACTAAAGAGTTTGAAAGACTTGGACCGTAAGGTAGTGAAGTGAGCCAAGTAAGAAATAAGTAGGACTACAAACCAATAGAGTAACCAGGAGATAATCCAAGCCATAATGACAAGGGACAGATAAAAGATCCAGCGGTAATTTTCAATAGAGTTTAAAGTTTGGCTAGCGACCTGCTTGTTAAAGTTGGCCTTGTAGAGGTCCGTAATTTGCATCATACGTCCGGCAACTTGGCCGAAAGCCCGATCCTTGAAGAGGAAGAAACTAGCCACGGATTTAGTAGACAGGCGGCTGGCAATATCCGTTGGAATAGTAGGTTGGTCTTGGGGCCCGCTAACCGTTACGGTATCATCAACAACTAATTGGAAGGACTGAGATTGGAAGTAGACAGGCTTTTGGTCTTGGGCGAGCTCTAGCTTACCGTCAACAGTATGGAAATCCGGCAGGTTAGATGAGCTGGCTTTGACATCGTCAAAGAGTTGATTGAGTGGCTTGAAGATCACCAGGATAGAGGTCACGGTCAGCCAGAGGATAATCAGCCGGCTAAGACGACGGAAGAATTTAAAGGGTACCTTGGAAAGCCCGAAGATTTGTTGGGGCATTCGCAAGGAGGAAAAGATAATGGCGATTAATTGTTTCAATGTGGTCATCCTTTATATTGATCTAGAAATTGCTTTATACAGGCTTAGTTTACCGAAAGCCACACCATATTGCAAGCCAAGCTACCTGAAGGGCCTAGGACTAAGGAAGTTTGTAAAATAATTTCAAGAAAGGCTTTACAAAAAGGATAAGCCTGTGGTATCCTAGAAAAGTAAGAAAAATGAAAGAAAGGAGTACGTGTCATGATCTTAGTAGCTAAAACCAAACAAACCAAACAACACCCACTCCTTTTAGACGTCATGCTATAAAGTGCCTTACTAGGCCTTATAGCCAATAATATAGAAGATGATAAGACGCTAAGTTGGAGTGGCAAGGACCAGGACTAGATTCTGTGCCTTGTACTGTCCATCTTAGGGTCTTTTTTGTGCGTCTATTAGGGGACTTTTACCTATCGATCTATATTAAGGGGGATTTTTATGTTAGCTGCCATGTGGCAATTTATTAAACGTTATCCGATAACTTACCTGATTATTCTGCTTTCCATTATTGCCAACTATATCTTGTGGGTCATTCCTACGCGCGTGACTCAGGCCATTATTGATGCCATGGCCGACCACTCGCTGACGGGGCAGAGTCTGGCACTCTTCATTGGCATTATCTTGGTGGTGTCGGTGGCTCAATACACATCTGAATATCTATGGATGAGTCGACTCTTTAGTCAATCGGCATTCTATATCAAGGAAGTCAAGCTCAATCTCTACCAGAAGATCATCAGCATGCGGATTCAATTTTTTGAGAAGTTCCGTTCAGGCGACATGATGACTCGCTTTACTTCTGATGTTAGGGGAATTGAGGATTTTATGGGCTATGGCTTAATGGGCTTTCTCTTATCCGCGGGTACCTACTTTATCATTATTCCCATTATGCTATCTATTTCTTGGAAGGTGACCCTCTTAGCTCTTATTCCTTCTAGTCTCATCCTGCTTCCTCTTGTAATCTTAACGCGTCGACAAGAAGAAGCCGTGACGCAACAACGCGATGCGGTTGCTTCCCTTAGTAATGAGGTCTTAGAGGTCATAGAAGGCATTCGAGTGACGCGCGCTTACGGTAACAAACAAGAATCCAGTCAACGTTTCCAGGCAAAAACGCGCGATTTAGCCAGCAAGGCTATCCGGATTATCTACTACCAAGCGGCGTTTGGGCGCCTATCCATTACCATTATGTCCCTGACTGCGGCCTTAGTCATTGGCGTAGGGGGACTGGAAATGGCGGCAGGGCATTTGACCTTGGGCCAAATTATTGCTTTGCAACTCTATTCACTTTCACTGGCTGAACCGCTCTGGTCCTTAACCGATTTGATTGTTGTCTATCAAAATGCCAAAGTCAGCCATGGTAAGATCCAAGAATTATTGGAAGCTAGCGATGATTTGGCCAGTCAAGGGACTCAAAGGCTAAGTGACCTAGAGGAGCTGAGCCTAGCTGATTATAGTTTCCGCTATCAAGGAGCTTCTGAAGACAGTCTCCGTCACATTCATCTGCGTCTTAAGAAAGGCCAGACCCTGGGGATTGTCGGTAAGACAGGCAGCGGCAAGACCACCCTGGTTCGCCAATTCCTATGCCAGTATCCCATTGGCCAGGGAGAATTCTTAGTCAACAACCGACCAATCAGTGATTTTAATCGTCACGATATGGAAAAGCTGATTGGTTATGTACCGCAAGAACACTTACTCTTTTCACGTACCGTAAGGGAGAATATTCTCTTGGGTAATCCTTCTGCCAGTCAGAAACAAGTGGATGTTGCGGTGGCCATTGCAGCCTTTAGCCAAGACTTAGAACGTATGTCGGAGGGCTATGACACGCTGATTGGTGAGAAAGGGGTGGCCATATCAGGCGGTCAGAAACAACGTATCTCCATCGCCCGCGCCATGATTAAGGAACCAGAGCTCCTGATTTTAGATGATGCCTTATCGGCAGTTGATGCGCGGACTGAACGTATTATTATTGAAAATATCCAAACTCTACGAGCCGGTAAGACCAATATTATTACTACTCATCGCTTATCAGCTGTGGAGCATGCCGATTGGATTGTGGTCCTAGACCAAGGCCGCATTGTAGAAGAAGGGCGCGCAGAAGATCTCATGGCCCTAGGCGGTTGGTATGCTGAACAAGCATGGCGGCAACGCCTAAATGAAGAAGTCTCAGAAGAGGAGGTGATGGCATGAGTATCCCATTAAGATTATTTAAATTGGTCAAAGTAGAGTGGCGTCTATTCCTCCTAGGCCTAGTGCTCTTGGGCGGGGGGACCATTATTCAAAACTATGCCCCCTTAGAAATTCAAAGAGTCATTGACCAGGTGCTCACGCCTGTCTTCAATCAGGGCAAGGAACTGGATAGGGCAGCTATGTTGCAACATCTGGGCTTCTATGTAGGTTTGATTGCCTTAGCTTCGATTATCGGCTATTTTGCTAGTATTATCTTAATGTCATGTGCCAACCGTATAGTGGAATACATCCGCAATAAGGCCTTCGACGTCATGCAGAATCTGCCAGTCTCATATTTTGATGATAAGCCTGCCGGCAAGATTTCCTCTCGCATTATTAATGACACGGAGACCCTGAGAAGTAACTTCTACGGCGGTATTTTGTCTCAAGCCTTCCTTAGTTTGGCTCAGGTAATCATTATTTATGTCTTTATCTTTAGCTTGAACTGGTATATCGGCTTGGCCCTTTTACTGCTTTTACCACTCTTTTATTGCTGGTATGTGCTCTACAGCCGCCAAGTCTCTCAGGCTATGAAGGTTTTCTTCGAAGCTCAGAGTGAGGTCAATTCCCAGGTCAATGAAACCATGAACGGTAGCGTCATGATTCAGCTTTCGCAAATAGAAGCCAGCTTCAAATCTCGTTTCCAGACAATCGTAGAGCAGATGTACCAAGCAGCTCTAAAATGGATTCGCGTGGACTCCACAGTCTCTTGGAGTTTGGGTGAATTGCTCAACCGGTCCTTTATTGCCTTGATTTTGGCTGTGGTGGGTTATCAATTCTTGGGGCAGACTCTGGCTATAACCGTCGGCCAGCTCTTTATCTACATCAACTACTTGGACCGACTCTTCATGAACCTCAATAACTTTGTCCGGCAATTCTCCCAGATTCAACAATCGGTGGCGACTGGCCAACGGGTCCTGGAATTACTGGACGTGGAGCAGGAAGTGGAGGTAGACCGAGACTTAGTAGTGACGCAAGGTCAAGTCGAGTTCAAGCATGTTCACTTTGCCTATGTACCGGGCCAGCCCGTCTTGAAAGATCTTAATCTGCTAGCTCAACCAGGTCAGACCATTGCACTGGTAGGGCATACGGGGTCAGGTAAGAGTTCTATGATTAATCTCTTGTTCCGCTTCTATGACCCTCAAGAAGGCCAGATTCTCATTGATGGCCAAGCCATTGGCGACTATTCCCGTGAGAGTGTCCGCAAGGAAATGGGGATTGTGCTTCAAGACCCTTATCTCTTCACCGGCACTATTGCTTCTAATGTGACCATGGGGAATGAGGCTATTGATGATGCGGCTGTCTGGCAAGCCCTTGAGCGGGTTGGGGCCAAGGACATGGTCAGTCGCCTGCCTCAAGGCATTCAGGCTCCCGTCTTTGAAAAAGGGGCTACCTATTCCAGTGGCGAACGCCAACTGATTAGTTTTGCCCGAACACTGGCTGCGGATCCTAAGATTTTGATTCTGGATGAGGCAACCTCCCATATCGATACGGAAACGGAGGAAATCATCCAACATGCCATGAAGGTCGTGAGCCAGGGGCGGACCACCTTTATCATTGCCCACCGTCTGTCGACTATTCAAGACGCTGATTTAATTTTGGTCTTACATGAAGGCCAGATTGTGGAACGCGGCAATCACCAAGCCTTGCTGGCCCAAGACGGACGCTATGCTGAAATGTACCGCATGCAGCTACAACAAGCCAATGGCTAGTAGCAGTGAAAAGGAGGCTTATGATGAGTAACTTGTATCTTAAGGAGATTAGTCCAGCTGATTATCCGGCCCTAGCAGCCTATCGTCAGGTCTATCTCAATCGTCAATTAGTCGCCCATGGCTGTGGTGACCTTGAAAACTATGACGATATGGCGGCTTGGCATCAAAGACAAGTGGCCATGACCAAACGTGAGACGCTGCCCCAGGGCTATGCGCCAGCCAAAATATGGTTAGTGATGGAGCCGGCCACTCAGGATGGTGCCAGTGATCGCTTGGTTGGTCTAAGTAATTTACGGCTTGAATTAACGGATTATTTACGTCAGTTCGGTGGTCATGTCGGTTACTCCATCGCGCCCGATTGCTGGGGCCAGGGCTATGGCACCCAACTTTTGGCCTTAACCCTAGATAAGGCCCGTCAAGAAGGGCTCCAGAGACTACTGATTACCTGTGACAAGACCAATCTAGGTTCGGCACGCGTCATTGAGAAGAATGGCGGGCTTTTGGAAAATCTGGTGACAGAACCAGATGGCAATCTCTTGTGTCGTTATTGGATTGACTTATAGCTACTACTAAGCGGGAGCCTGTCTCCCGCTTTTTGAGCATTATAGAAGGGATTTTGAACCAAATGGTGTAGTATAGAAGGGTAGAGATTATAAGGAGGTATTTGCATGACTGCAAACTATGATTTAATTGTGATTGGTGGCGGTAGTGGCGGTGTGGCGACAGCCAATCGCGCGGCTATGTACGGTGCCAAGGTAGCCTTGATAGAAGGCAAACGCTTAGGTGGAACCTGTGTCAACGAAGGCTGTGTGCCTAAGAAAATCACTTGGTATGCGGCTCATATGGCCGATGTTATGAACCAAGTAGGGCCAGGCTATGGTTTCCAAGATGTTCACTATCAATTTAACTACCAGGAATTTGTTAAGGCTCGTGATACTTATGTGGCCAATGCCCGCGCTAGCTATGAACGTGGTTTATTAAATAATGGCATTGATTACATCAAGGGCTATGCTAAATTCGTCGATAATCATACGGTTCAAGTTAACGGTCAGACCTATTCTGCACGTTACTTTATGATTGCCACAGGTGGCCGTCCAGCGGTGCCACAAGTGCCAGGCCACGAGCTCTTGGATACATCTGATTCCTTCTTCGAATGGCAAGACCTGCCTCAATCCGTTGCCGTTGTGGGGGCTGGCTATATTGCGGTAGAGTTGGCCGGTGTCTTACACGCTTTGGGGGTAGAGTCTCACTTAGTAGTCCGCTATGACCGCCCATTACGTAAATTTGATTCCATGCTTAGCCAAGCCTTGTTGGACACTATGGCCGATCATGGCCCAACTTTACACGCTCATACCCAGTTCGACGAATATCGTCGTCGCCAGGATGGCAAGATTGAATGCTTGTCTCAAGGTCAAGTAGTCTTAGTAGTGGATCGGGTCATTGCTGCTATTGGTCGGGCCCTTAATTCCGACGCCCTTGGCTTGGAAAATACCGATATTCAAGTCAATGAGCGAGGTATTATCCAAGTTAATGACCAACATCAGACAGCCGTGCCACATATTTATGCAGTAGGGGATGTAATCGGTCGCCCAGCCTTGACGCCGGTCGCTATCCGCGCGGGCCGTCATGTGGCAGAGTACCTCTTCAATGGGGCAGCCTCAGCCGCCATTGATTACAGCCAAATTCCAACAGTTGTCTTCTCCCACCCGGCTATCGCCACAGTGGGTTACACTCAAGAAGAAGCAGAAGCTAAATTCGGAGCAGAAAATCTTAAAGTCTATACTAGCCAGTTCAACTCCATGTATCAACGGGCTGCCGGACTCAATGTTCCTTCTAAGTTTAAGTTGGTCTGCCATGGCCCTGAAGAGAAGATTGTCGGCCTTCACGCCATTGGCGAAGGGGTAGACGAAATGCTGCAAGGCTTTGCGGTGGCCATTAAGATGGGGGCGACCAAGGCTGACTTCGATGCCACCATCGCCATTCACCCAACCGGTTCGGAAGAGTTTGTTACCATGCGTTAAGACTTGAGCTGGAGGCGAGATAATGGTAATATCTTTATTAGTTGGCGTCTTCCTGGGCTGGCTCATGGCCTTACTCTACCATGAGCTACCTGAAAGCAGAAGTCGCTTCATGGTAGCCGGCTTAATTGGTGCCTGGATTGGTAATTATTTTTGGTTCAAGCTAGGGCCTGCCATCTACGGATTCGCGCCTATCCCAAGCTTCTTGGGGGCAGGGCTCTTCCTAGGTCTAGCCTGGTTACTGGTTAATTTAACGGTCTCAAGTAAGCAATAAAGAGGTGTATCGATGGTTCAAACCCGCTTTTCTAAGTTTTTCCCACGTCAAGAAATCGTCCACAAGCAGGGGATTGTTGAGCCCCAGCGCATGATTCGTTATGCTCTTATCACTTCTGGCGCCCATGACCAAGTGGTTCGGACCCAACTCAACTATGCCTTTGTCAGTGAGACCCAGTCTTGGATTGTCACCCAGTACCGTTTGGAGCTAGTTGATTGCTATCAAGGACAGGATGACCTAAGAGTTGAAACCTTGCTCTGCGAAGCCAACCGTTTCTTCTGTAATCGCCGCTTCCGCTTCTATGAAGGAGATCGGCTGCTGGCCATTGTAGAAGCCCAATATGTCATCTTGGACTTGGATAAGCGCCGGATTGTGCGCTTACCAATTGAGTCTTTCCAAGAGGCCAATTTGGTCATAGAAGAAGAAGAGCCGGCTCATTTTGATCCGGTAAAATGGGAAGGAGACCAAGTTCAAGAAAGTAAGACGTCGCCTTTAGCCATTACGCCAGAGGTCATCGACGAAAATGGCCATGTTAACAATCTGGTCTATATTGGCTGGGCCCTAGACCAATTAGCTAGTCAAGCGCCATACTCTAGTTGCTATATCAAGTACGGCAGTGAACTCCTGCCTAGCGACCAAGTGGAGATTCGAAGCCAGCTGGTCCCTCTGAACGACCAAGAGTGGGTAACCGACCATCAAATTTATAATCTAAGTAAGGATAAAGTTGCCTGTCTGGTTCAGTTTGTCTGGAATCAGCCGGTTGACTTAGCCTAAGAAGGAGTGTATCTAATCCATGATTACCTTAAAATCACCGCGTGAAATCGATGCTATGGCTAAGTCCGGCGAGATTTTGGCGGGTATTCATGTCCAGTTGCGTGACTTTATTAAACCAGGTCTAACAACAGCTCAAGTAGACAAGTTTGTTCAAGACAAGATTGAAGCTGCTGGGGCAGTAGCCGCTCAAATTGGCTACGAAGGTTATAAATACGCGACTTGTACCAGTGTCAATGACGAAATCTGTCATGGTTTTCCATCCAATTATGTGCTTAAAGATGGCGATATCGTCAAAGTAGACTTCTGTGTGGATTTAGCAGGGGCTATTTCAGATTCTTGCTGGACCTATGCCGTTGGTCAGGTCAGCCCTGAGAATCAAGCCCTTATGGAAGTAACCAAGGAAGCACTCTATAAGGGGATTGAAGCGGCTCAAGTCGGCAATCGCATTGGAGACATCGGCCACGCTATTCAAACTTATGCTGAAGCTAAGGGTTACGGGGTAGTCCGTGACTTTATCGGCCACGGCATTGGTCCAACCATCCATGAAGAACCAGGTATCCCACATTACGGGACCAAGGGCAAGGGCTTGCGCCTCAAGGAAGGCATGACTATCACCATTGAGCCAATGATTACGACTGGCACTTGGCAAATGAAGATGGATAATAATGGTTGGACGGCACGTACCCGAGACGGGGGCAATTGTGCCCAGTATGAGCACTCCTTAGTTATTACTAAGGAAGGGCCGCGCATTCTGACCCAACAAGTGCCTGAAGGCTAGCTTGCTGGTTTAGGGGCTTAATAGATATTTGGAAAGAGGGGATTAATTTCTCCTCTTTTTTGCTTAGATAAGTCGGGCTCAATCATGCTATTTAAGGGATTTTATGCTATAATAGTAAGTGATAAACATTTTTACTAATTGATGAAGGAGGGGACCCTATGGCGCCGAAGAAAAAGACGACCACCAAGAAAAAAACAGGCTCAAGACCTGGTAAGAAGACCCAAGCAAGTCGTCAGCACCATGCCCTAAATCTCTCTGAACATACCACCTATTTGATTCTGGGAATTATGATAAGTTTTGTATCTCTACTAGGTCTCTTTCAATGGGGGGCGCTAGGCGCTCTAATTGTCAATGGCTTCCGACTGCTAGTAGGGGAGACCTATGCGCTGCTACTAGCGCCTATCTTGCCCTTAGGCCTTTATATGCTAGTCAAAGGCCAACTCTTTGTGGTCCGTCTCCAGCATTTTCTAGGTGGCGCCATGACCTTGACGGCTCTAACTAGTCTACTGCATGTCAACCAATTTATCGGTCAGGAACCACTGCCACAGTCTATATTCTCTATGACCTATCAAATTTTCCGCAATGAAGTCTTGATGGGCCAAGTCCGCGTCCCAATGGGGGGCGGTATGCTGGGGGCGATAACTTATGCGACCTTTGGTTACCTCTTTGGTAAATGGGGCACCTACTTGCTGGTTGTTATCCTCTTCCTAGCAGGATTCTCCCTCTTGCTCAATCTGCCATGGCAAGCTTGGCAGGGCTTGTTTGCCCGTATAAGGACAGGTATTCAAGGTCTCAGCCGGCGCCTCTTCCCTCCAAGTCATGGGATAGAGGAAGAGCCAGCTAAACAAGTGTTCTATTCAGAAGATGATGTAGAAGCCGCTCCACAAGCTCCAAAGAGATCTTCGAGTCGGAAATTATCACTATCTGAGCGTTTCTTTGGCTTTGTCGAAGAGGAAGATCAAGAGCCGGGATTAGAGGATGCGGATCACAATCTGCCTAATCGCCTCAGACGCCGTCCACTAGCCAACTGGGATGAGGAGGAGACTAGTAGATCTCAGGCCCCTGTCTTAGATTTAGATTATCTAGAAGGCCAAGACGCCCAAGAAGACACGGTGCCGATCGTTATAGCCAACGCGCATCAAACGGAGGCGGACTGGGAGTCAGAAGACAATATCTTCGATATAGAGCCAGCTCCAGTATCAGACTTAGCGTCGGTCGAGCCAGAACTTGAACCAAGTAAGTCACCAGCGCTCGCACCAGATGCTGCTGCCGGCCATTGGCAGGCCCAAGCTCATGAGCGCGCTGACTTAACGCGGGATGACTTGGACAGCCAATTAGATCAAATGGCGGAACAAGAAGGGCCTCATACGCCAGTGGTCACCAAGAAACCGCGGGCTCATAAACCTTATCAATTGCCTGGTAAGAACTTACTTAAGAAAATACCGCCTGTTGACCAATCGGAAGAATACGCCCGTATTAATGAGAACATCGCCAAGTTAGAGCGGACCTTCGAAAGTTTCGGCGTTCAGGCCAAGGTAGTCAAGGCTAACTTAGGCCCGTCTGTTACCAAGTATGAAATTCAGCCAGCCATCGGGGTTAAGGTCAGCAAGATTGTCTCCTTATCTGATGATATTGCCTTGGCACTGGCGGCTCGCGATGTCCGTATGGAAGCCCCAATTCCGGGCAAGTCCTTAATTGGGATTGAAGTACCCAACACCCAGGTTAGTCCAGTTTCCTTCTGGGAAATCATTGATGCAGCTCTAGAAAGCAAGCACATTTTGGAAGTTCCACTTGGACGCGACATTTCGGGTGTGGTCTGCTTGGCTGACTTGAGCAAAATGCCTCACTTGCTGATTGCCGGGGCGACGGGTTCCGGGAAGTCGGTTGGGATGAACGTCATCATCACCTCCTTGCTTATGAAGGCTAAGCCAGATGAAGTTAAATTCCTCATGATTGACCCTAAGAAGGTTGAATTAACCATGTATGATGGGGTGCCTCATTTGTTGGCGCCAGTTGTGACCAATCCACGTAAGGCTGCCCAAGCCCTCAACAAAGTGGTCCAGGAAATGGAACGACGCTATGAACTTTTTGCGGCGACGGGTGTGCGGAACATTGATGGTTATAATGAACAAGTAGACAACTACAACAAAGAGCAGGGGACTGGCTATGAAGCCATGCCTAAGATTGTCGTCTTCATTGACGAGTTGGCCGACCTCATGATGGTAGCCAGCAATGAAGTGGAATCGGCCATTATTCGTCTGGCCCAAATGGCGCGGGCGGCCGGCATCCACATGATTATTGCCACCCAACGGCCATCGGTCGATGTCATTACCGGGATTATCAAGGCCAATGTGCCGTCCCGTTTGGCCTTTGCTGTCTCCTCAAGTATTGATTCCCGGACTATCTTGGATAGTAACGGGGCGGAGAAATTGCTAGGCCGTGGGGACATGCTCTTCCAGCCTATGGGCAAGAACAAGCCTGTTCGGGTCCAAGGGGCCTATATTTCTGACTCTGAAGTTGAGAAGATTACGGAATTTGTTAAGAATCAACAGGAAGCAGAGTATGATGAAACCATGATGGTATCCGATGATGAGACTGGTGGAGCAGCGAGCGCATCTGATGATGAATACTTTGGTGAAGCAGTTGAGCTGATTCGTGGGCTTGAGACCATCTCTATCTCGCAATTACAACGTAAATTCCGGATTGGATATAACCGGGCTGCGCGTCTAATTGATGATTTAGAAGCCCAGGGCTTTATCGGCCCACAAGACGGGTCCAAACCGCGTCAGGTTTTTGTCCAAGCGGACTAATTTGCGGTTGAAAAGGGCGCCAAAGGGCGTATACTTAAGAGTGTGTAAGTCATAAGTTTAAGGGAGGATATGTCATGTCAAAAACTATTATCATAGGGGGTTCTTTTGCTGGCTTAAGCTGTGCGCTCCAAGCCAAGCAACTCTACCCGGACATGGAAGTGCAAGTCTTCGATAGCCAAGAAACAGTGGGCTTCATTCCAAGTGGGATGAACCTAGTACTCAATCATGAGGTAGACCAATTAGAAGCGGCTAGCTTTATCTCGGAGAAAGAAGTGCGGGCGGCTGGCGTCCAACTCTATCTAGGCCATCAAGTGGTCGAAGTCGACATGAAAGCCAAGTGGTTACGTGCTAAGAATCTAAAGACCCAAGTGATTACAGACTATCCTTATGATCAACTGGTCTTGGCTATGGGTTCTAAGCAAACTGGTCATTTAGTGGCCCATCTAGACCATCCAGCCATTATTTCGACCAAGGACATTGGGTCTGCCCACCATGCCTTAGAGGTCCTAGAAGACGCTGGGCATGTGGTTGTTGTCGGTGGGGGGCAAATCGGGATTGAAGCCTGTGAAGCCCTGGTTAACGCCAATAAGCAAGTGACCTTGATTGAAGCCAATGATAGCCTGGCTGAACGTTATTTTGATGCTGATTTTGTTGAAGAAATCGAAGCCGCCATTGAAATCGTAGGTGTCGACCTACGCGTCGGGAGCAAGGTAGCTTCTGTCGAAACTGACCCGCTACGGGTTATCCTAGAAGATGGTGATGAAATCTATGCGGATGCTATCCTCATGGGGGTCAATCTCTTCCCTAATAGCAGCCTGGTGTCGGATCAAGTTGAGCTTAATCCAGACAAGACAATCTGGACCAGCCCTTACTTAGAAACCAGCGTGACCGATGTCTTTGCGGTAGGGGACCTAGTTCAAGTGCCTTATGCTGATCAAGGGCGTGACTTTATTGCCTTGGTTAATAACGCCATTCGTTCAGGTCAGATTGCAGCCTTCAACCTCAAGGAAAATCGCGTCAAGCAAGCGACTTCTCTGCGGGTCATTGGCTCCCGTATCTTCAGCCAATATGTGGTCAGTGTGGCTAAGACGGAACATGAAGCCAATGGGACCAGTGTCCAGCCTGTTCAGACTATCACAGTTACAGCTGACTACTCCTTAACGGATTCAACCCCTGTCTATCTCAAGCTCATTACTGAGGCGGAGACAGGTCGCATTCTGGGAGCCAAAATGCGCTCAGAATCTAATATTCTATCCTATGCTGACACGCTAGCCTTGGCTATCGGACAAGGCCTGACGGACCAAGAATTAGCCTTCCAAGACCGTCTCTATTATCCATTAGAGACCGTCGCCAACCCTATTATTTACCGCGCTGCCTTGGAGTCTTATGCCCAACGGGTAGCAAAATAAGCAAAAGTAAGAAAGAGGTGACCTATGACTAGGCCAACCATTGAAAGTCTCGAGCTAGCGCCTTTTATTAAGGAGGCACTCGGGGAACTGGGATTTTCCCGCCTAACGCCTGTGCAAGAGGCGGTCATTCCCTATGCCCTCAAAGGGCGCAACCTGATTGTCCAATCGCAAACGGGCTCAGGTAAGTCTCATAGTTTTTTGATTCCTATCTTCCAGCAACTAGACCCTAGTTTGGACCAAGTCCAAGTGGTGATTACGGCGCCTAGCCGGGAATTGGCTACGCAACTCTACCAAGTGGCTAAGCAACTGGCTAGCACTAGCCCAGAGCCTTTGCGGATCGTTCATTACATGGGCGGGACGGATAAGCAACGTCAAGTGGACAAGTTGCAGGCGGGCCAACCCCAAGTTGTCATTGGGACGCCTGGTCGTATCTATGACTTGATGGCTAGCCATGCCCTCCATGTTCAAACCGCCAAAATCATGGTAGTAGATGAAGCCGATATGACCATGGACCTAGGTTTCCTTCAAGTGGTCGATGATATTGCTTCACGCATGCCAGAAGATTTGCAGTTAATGGTCTTCTCTGCGACTATTCCTCAGCAGCTTGAGGTCTTCCTCAACAAGTATGTGACCAACCCTGAATTCATACAGATTGAACCTCAGGAGGTCTTAGCCAGCAAGATTGATAACTACCTGATTAATACCAAAGGGCGGGATCGCTCGGCCTTGGTCTACGATCTCTTAACCATGGGCCATCCTTTCCTAGCCTTGGTCTTCTGTAATACTAAGAAGTATGCAGCAGAATTGACCCAATACCTCAAGGAACATGGCCTCAAGGTGGCCTCCATTCACGGGGATTTAACGCCGCGAGAACGCAAACGGGTCATGCGTCAAATCAAGGACTTAGAATTCCAATATGTAGTGGCTTCTGACCTAGCTGCGCGCGGTATTGACATTCCGGGTATTTCCATGGTTATTAATACGGAATTGCCTAAGGAGCTGGAATTCTTCGTTCACCGGGTAGGGCGGACAGGCCGTAATCAACTGGCTGGGACAGCCTATACCTTCATGACACCTGATGACGACCGGGCTATTGTGGAATTAGAAGCCAAGGGCATTGAATTCCAACAGGTGGACTTAGTCAAGGGCGAAATCCGTCCTGTTCAGTCACGCCATCGCCGTGTAGAGCGGACGGATACCAAGCAGGATAAGGAAGATCCAACCGTACGGGCCATGATTAACCGAAACAAGAAGAAGAAGGTTAAGCCTGGCTACAAACGTAAGCTCAATTACCAAATTAAGGAGCACCGTCAGAAGGAAGCTCGTAAACAGAAAAGGGCAGAGCGGCGCCAAGCTAGAAAAGCTTAATCGATAGAAGGGGAGACTAACCTAGGTTAGTCTCTTTTGATATGTATATTGATTTACAATATTGTATAGATACTTAGACTCAAGCTATTAATATGACGGACTTTATTACCTAATCGTATATTCATTCTCTTTAAAGATTTCGGATTATATACTTGTTTTATTTTTCTTATCTCCCAAAATATACTAGAGTATGTAAAAATCTTTAAGTTGTGATGATTATTGATTTTGTCATTCTTATGGGAACACGAAACCGCGTTTCATTCAAGTAATTGTGAACATCTAACGAAAATTTGATATGTATAATATTGGGAAATGCGGTATAATGTCTATACAGGATGTTAGTGTCTTGCTTTAAGTGTTTCTTGGAATATTTAAAGGAGGGCAGTAGCAGCCCTTCGAACAAATTGAATCTATGTCCATATGATCCCCTTAATGAACTTTATCATAGAAGATTTAGATTTTTACTTCAAGGTGAACGTGCCGATTTTACATTGTTGATAAATCACTAAATGCTTCAAGTCAGAAGTCGTATGGGTATAGGTAATCAATTTAAACCTTCTTAGTCAGGTTAAGGACTAAGTTATCCCTTCTTACGATAGGTATCCCCTAATGCCTATTGTAGAAGTCCCCTCTTGATACGGATATGCCGAATCCGTTGCAGCCGAGTTCCCTCTCGGCTGTTTTTTTATTATCTTTTCTATCGAGATTTGTTTGCTCTCAAAAAAACAGCAATTTTCCTCCTTATATCCGCCAAGTTCAAATTATAGATAATTTTCAACTATCTCCTATTTTTGCCTCTTAGGTAAAAATGGCTCTATATAAGGCTTTAAACCAGTTAGAGGCAGGTTAATGTAAATTTCGCTTACATGTACTTTTGAAAAGTTTTCATTTTTCAAAACATTTTTCAAGGTAAGTCTATAAAATAGGTGATAAAATGTAAGTAAAACGCTTGCTAAAGTGTTTTTTTTGTGGTATTTTATAAGAGTATAAAAGTGTTTACCTAGGAAGTGAGGCAAAAGGTATGGAAAAACAAACTATTACCATCTACGACGTTGCTCGTGAAGCTGGCGTCTCCATGGCGACAGTATCTCGTGTGGTAAACGGCAACCCTAACGTTAAACCGTCAACTCGTAAAAAAGTATCAGAAGTTATCGAACGCTTGGATTATCGTCCTAACGCAGTCGCGCGTGGCTTGGCAAGCAAGAAGACCACTACAGTTGGGGTGATTATCCCTAACGTCACCAATGTCTTCTTCTCGTCTTTAGCACGGGGGATTGATGACATTGCGTCCATGTACAAATACAACATTATTTTGGCCAACTCTGATGAAAACCCTGAGAAAGAAGTACAAGTATTCAACACCTTGTTAGCAAAACAAGTGGACGGAATCATCTTCATGGGGAATGACATCCAAGAAAGTATCCAACATGAAGTTAGCCGTACGCGGACACCAGTTGTCTTTGCTGGGACCATTCTATCTAATACAGAACTATCTAACGTTAACATCGACTACCGTCAAGCAACTAAAGAGGCAACTGCTTTGCTCTTGGCTCATGGCCGTAAAGTAGGTTTGGTGACAGGTCCTGGGGAATTTGATATTAACCGTGATTTCCGCTTAGAAGGCTATACTGAAGCCCTTAAGGAAGCCGGTGCTAAATTTAAGCAAGACTTAGTCATTCAAAAGCAATTCACTTATGCAGATGGGGATAAGATTGCGGCGCAATTGATTGCAGCGAAGGCAAATGCCGCTGTCATTTCTGACGATGAAATCGCAGTAGCTGTCCTCAACGCCTTGACAGATCGTGGCGTAAAAGTCCCACAAGAATTTGAAATCATTACTGGTAATAACTCTATGTTAACCCAAATGGTACGTCCTAAGTTGTCCAGCATCCAAATTCCGCTCTATGATATCGGTGCGGTAGCAATGCGTCTTTTGACTAAGATTATGAACAGTGAAGAAGTGGAAGAGCATCAAATTATCTTACCACACAGATTTATTGCTCGTGGCTCAACCTTAGAAGATAAAGACTAATCGTAAATAAAACCAAGGGTTTATAGGCCCTTGGTTTTTGGTCTATTATAATGGACTCTTTCTGTTTGGTCTATTATAATGGACTTTATTTTAAGGGTCTGTTATAATGGACTTAAGAGAGGAGGCTACTATGAATCAATACTATGCTTTAATTGGTGACATTATTGAGTCACGCAGTTTAGCCAATCGTGCCAAAATACAAGAAGCCTTAAGCCAAGCCTTAAATGGCCTGAATGAGCGATATCAAGGCCACCTAGCCTCATGCTTTAGTTTAACTTTGGGAGATGAATTCCAAGGACTACTTAAAGTAGGAGCACCTATCTTTCAAATGATTGATGAACTTCGCCTGGCCTTGCCTGACTTAAATCTGCGTTTTGGCCTGGGCTTAGGTGAAATTCTGACCAGCATAAATCCCGCAGTCAGCTTAGGGGCGGATGGCCCGGCTTACTGGCGGGCGCGGGAGGCCATCCAACAAGTCCATCAACAACACCATTACGAGACAGTCCATGTCTATCTAGTGACGGGAGAAGAGGACCAGGATGCGGTTTTGAATCATAGTTTGGCTTTGAGTGAGTTTGTCCGCTCATCCTGGATTCAATCGCAAATGGAAACCTTCCGAACAATCTTAGACTTGGGTTACTATCAGTCACGCTTTGATCAGAAGCGAGTGGCGACAGCCCTTGGTCTATCCTCTAGCGCCTTCGCCAAACGCATGAAATCGAGTGGCATTAAACTCTACTTGGATGTCAAAAATGATCTCAATCAGGCCATTGAGAATCTAGCCAGACAGGCAGCTCAAGGAGGTGAGGGCGCATGATATCGACTTATTCAATGGGCCTCTACTATGGGCTAGGCTGGACCCTAATCGAATCCTATTACCGACCTTATGGCCGAGCCTTCTTAAAAGGTCGATTGGCCTGGTTAGAAGCTTGGATGCTCTATTTGGTATGGGGCGCCTTGCTCTTGGGACCTAATCTAGTCGCAGGGGGCCTGCTGATTGGTCTAGGACTGGTGAATGCCAGCTTAGGTAAGCTACTTAAGCCCAAGCAAGTTTCTCTATTGATGGCGCTACTTTTATTTGGCGCCAGCCTTTATGCAGCGAAGGTAGGCTGGACTTGGCCTTACCAGGCAAACTGGCTATGGACGGCTCTCTATGCCTTGTGGTTAGGAGCTCCTGTTAACCAGCTATTCCATTTTCTCTTCCGCCGTTTTCAACCTGAAATTGAGATTGATGACGCAACTATTGAAGGGGCAGGGGCCACGATTGGGATACTAGAGCGTCTGATAACAGGTTTGCTCTTAGTCAGCCAGAATTATGCCGCTTTGGGCTTGGTCTTCACGGCCAAATCCATCGCCCGATATGATAAAATTTCCAAGAACAGCGCCTTTGCTGAATACTATCTCATTGGCTCGCTCTTTAGTCTCTTGGCCGTTTTAGTACTCTATCAGGTCTACCAATTAGGAAGCTGGTAGGCCCAAGCTAGTAAAAATAGCCCTAGCAGTTTGGATAAAGAATCCAGACTGCTAGGGCTATTTATTTAGGCTATTAGGAATGCGCCTTATTGCTTGCTTGAGCTTGGGAGCTGTCACCTTGAACACTCTCCATGATTCGCGCCACAATGGCGACAACAATAGTAATGACAAGAGCCAAAATGGTCCCGCCCACTAAATCGTATTGGGCGCGTGTGAGTGAGCTACCTAGGTAGTAGACGATTTGCCCCAGGATGAAGCTCCAGAAAAATGTGACGATATATTTCATACTTTCCCTTCTTTCCTTTACAGTATAAGTGTAGCATATTTGCCAAATAATACAATGAAAAAGTTTTTGTTTCCAGTTCTTAACCAAAATTCCTGAAAGCCAAGCTCTACCTTGTGCTTTAAGGCATTTCATGGCACAATAAGAAGAGAGTGGTCGAATGCCTGTTCGGACCACAAAAAGGGCTTGAGAGGAGGAAATGCCATGCTATTTAATGTTCATTCTGCTAATTCACTCTTAGCTAGTACTTTGACGGCTCCATCCTATGTGGAAGCTGCTAAACAAAGGGGCTATGAAATCCTGGGTTTGGCAGATGTCCATAGCCTGCAAGGGGCGCTAGATTTCTATAATCGCTGTCAGGCTGCTGGTCTCAAGGCCATGATTGGCGCGACCATTAAGTTGCCTGGGGCTCTCAAGCAAACCCATATTTATCCCTTCCTAGTTTATGCCCTCAATCAAGCCGGTTATTATGAAATGATTGGCCTTATTCGACGTTTGAGCCATCAGCCTCTGTCGCCAGGCGCTATTTGGGATTATCTGACCCAGTCCTGCCACAACCTAGTCTATATTTCCTGTGGCCATGCAAGCGAAGTGGAGCAAACCCTGATTCATAGTGGGGACCAAGAAGCCGACTTAGTTTTGGAGCGCTTGGAGCAAGTCTTTGGGCCTGGTAATGTCTATCTGGGGGTGGCAGCTTTCCCTTATAATCCAGTTGAAGGCGAGGCCGTGAAGGCCTGGGCTAAGAGCCAACAAGTTCCGCTAGTAGTGGGGCAGGGAGTATCAACCTTAAATCAGGGTGACTCCTTCAGTCTCAAGGTGCTGGAGGCCATTGGGGCTAATGAGACCTTAGACGTGGAACTACGAGCCATGCAGGGGGTCCACTATGTCTATAATTGGGCGGATTTGGAGGCTCAGTACGTCCGTTTAGGCTTGGCTGACTGCTTGGCGAATAGTCGCCAACTAGCTGATCGTATGCAGTTAACTTTGCCACAAAATCAGGCTTTTCTGCCAAAATTCCCGACGCCAGATCACTTGCCAGCTAGTCAATACTTGCGAGACTTAACTCAGTCGGCATTAGAAGACTTGAGGCCTGCTGATTTGGCGGTCTACCAGCAGCGGCTTGACTATGAGCTAGAAGTCATCGATAGTATGGGCTTTAGCGACTATTTCCTCATTGTCTGGGACATTATTGTCTACTGCCAAAGTCATGCCATCCGGGTAGGACCAGGTCGGGGCTCGGCAGCTGGTTCCTTGGTTTCCTATCTATTAGGGATTACACGCGTCGATCCAATCCAATACAACTTACTTTTTGAGCGTTTCCTAAATCCGGAACGTTATAATATGCCCGATATTGATATGGATATTCCCGATAACAAACGCCAACAAGTTTTGCATTATGTGGTCGAGCGCTATGGCCAAGAGCAGGTTGCCCAAATTGCCACCTTAGGGACCTTCGGGGCTCGGGCGGCCATGCGGGATACCTTACGGGTTCTAGGTGCTGATAGTGAGACCTTGCGAGTATGGGCACGTGCCATACCAAAAGAGTTGGACATTAGCTTGCCTCAGGCCTATCAGAAGTCGGCTGCCTTACGCCAGTTAGTCAGTCAATCTGAGACCAACCAGCAGCTCTTCCAAGTGGCGCAAACCATCGAGGGCTTGCCGCGTCACATTTCAACCCATGCCGCGGCGGTGGTCATTCATGACCAAGCCTTGGATCAGGTCATTCCGGTTGTGGAGCGACCTAACCAACCTCTTATGACTCAATTTACCATGTATGATGTGGAGAAGGTTGGCCTGCTTAAGATGGACTTCCTGGGACTGAGAAACCTCAACCTGTTAGATACCATCATTAAACAAGTTCAAAAGAGCCAAGCTGATTTTGATATTGAAGTAATTTCCATGGAAGATGCTCAGACTCTTGCCCTCTTCAGGGCGGCGGATACTAATGGGGTCTTCCAGTTTGAATCAGACGGCATTAAGCAAGTCCTACGCAAGTTGCAACCAGAGCGTTTTGAAGATATTGTAGCCGTCAATGCGCTCTTCCGTCCGGGACCTATGAAGCAGATTGACCACTATGTAGCGCGTCGCCATGGCAAGGAAAGTTACCAGGCTATTCATCCTATCCTGGAAGAAATCTTAGCTCCTACCTATGGCATCATCGTCTATCAGGAACAAGTCATGCAGGTCTGTCAACGTATGGCCGGTTTCAGCTTAGGACAGGCCGACCTGCTAAGACGTGCCATGGGTAAAAAGCAAGCCGATGTCATGGCACGAGAACGCGAGCATTTCATTAGGGGGGCCAGAGAGCAGGGGATAGAGGCTGAGATTGCGTCAGCTACCTATGATTACATCTATGAATTTGCTAGCTATGGCTTCAACCGCTCACACGCGGTGGTCTATTCAACCTTAGCCTTCCAACTAGCCTATCTCAAGGTTCATTATCCTCTAGCCTTCTATCAAGCCCTCTTAAACATGGGCAGTTCCAACCAGACGACCATGGCCGACTATATTCTGGAGGCCAAACGTCATACAGGTCCACTCCTTGGTCTCAATCTCAATGAGAGTCAGATAGGCTTTAGTGTCAGTGGTCAGCAACTCCAAGTAGGTCTCTCAGCCATCCGGACCTTACGCCATGACTTTGTCAGCCACATTGTAGAAGACCGCCAGCTCTTAGGACCATATACCGGTCTCTTACATTTTATGCAGCGTCTACCTAAGAAATGGCTCAAACACGAGTGGCTAGAAAGCCTAATTAGTGTAGGGGCATTGGACTATACCGGCATGAACCGGCCAACCTTGCTAAAGAACCTAGACAAGCTCATGCAAAGTGTTACCTTTAGTGGTGGCAATTTGTCGCTCTTCCCAGAGCTAGAGCCACGAATTGAATGGGTGGAGGACTGGAGCCCTAGTCAAAAACGGGATAAGGAAGTGGAAATTCTAGGCTTCTCCTTAGAAGGGCACCCGGTAGCGACTTATCAAGCCTTTGCCAAGTCCCACCCCAACTTGTTGTCAGTAAGAGATATCTTAGCGGCCCAACCAAACCTCAAGGTCCAAACCCTAGTCTTAGTCAAAGGTATCCGAGTCATCAACACTAAAAAGCAGGAATTAATGGCCTTCCTCGAACTAGAAGACGAAGTAGCTAGCATTAGCGGGGTAGTCTTCCCGCAAAGCTATCGACACTATGTCTCGCTGCTTAAGGAGGGACAGGTCTTGCTAGTAGAAGGGACGGTCGAACTAGACCGCCAGGGACGCCATCAGCTGATTATTAAGCGTTTGGCGCTAGTCAATGAGGAAGAAGCCAAGGCGCCAACTAACCCTAATCAGCATCCTTTCCAACGTTGCTTTGTCCAGGTCAAGGCCTTCCAGGACCTCAAACCTTTTCTGCCAGGCTTAAGAAAATTTGCCGATCAATATTCTGGACCAGTAGCCATGATTTTAGTCGATGGCAATCGTCAGACCTTCCAATTGGATGATGCCTATCGGGTCTCCTATGGCCAGAAAGCGCAAGCAGAATTAGCAAAACTACTGGCTCCTTTCAAAATTATCTATAAGTAATCGATTACATCTATTAATTTCGAAAAAATGTATGACTTTAGCCAATAAAAGTGGTAAAATAAGCCTTGGATATCAGTCCAAGTCGATTGATTACAATTCAACTTAGAGGTGAGAAACATGAAGCGTATTGCAGTCTTAACCAGTGGTGGCGACGCTCCTGGAATGAATGCAGCAGTGCGGGCTGTCGTAGAGCGTAGCTTGCATCATGGCATTGAAGTCGTAGGTGCTTACTATGGTTTTAAAGGCTTATATGAAGGTGACTTCAGACCTTTAGACTTAGCGACTTGCTCTCATGCCTTAAGACGGGGTGGCACCTTCTTATATTCTGCTCGATTCCCAGAATTTAAGGAGCCTGAAATCCAAGAGAAGGCAATTGAACAGATGAAGGCACATGGCATTGATGCCTTAGTTGTTGTGGGTGGGGACGGTTCCTTTACTGGGGCCTTGAAATTAACCCAAAAAGGTTTCCCAGCTATCGGGATTCCTGGGACCATCGATAACGATATTGCAGGGACAGAATACACCATTGGTTTTGATACCGCGGTTAATGTGGCCCTAGATGCTATTGATAAAATTACTGACACTGCTTCCTCCCACAACCGGACCTTTATTGTCGAAGTAATGGGCCGTCATGCAGGGGATATGGCTAGCTGGATTGGGGTGGCTGCTGGTGCAGATGCCATTGTGATTCCAGAAGAAGCCTATGACTTAAAAGCAATCGCAGAAACCATCGCTGCTAACCGTCGCGCCGGTAAGGATCATTCCTTAATCGTCTTGGCCGAAGGCGTCATGACAGCGGCTCAATTCCGTAAGGAATACGAAACTGTCTCTGGTGACGATGTGCGTGATGTGACCTTGTCACACATTCAACGTGGGGGTAACCCAACAGTGCGTGACCGTGTCTTCGCTAGCTTGATGGGTGCCAAGGCGGTTGACCTCTTGTTAGAAGGTCAAGCTGGGATTTTCTTAGGTCTTAAGAACGAGCAATTGGCAACTTTTGACATTGTGGAAACCTTGACCAAGGAAAAACACCAAGTCCGCCGCGATCTTTACCAATTAAACCAAGGCCTTAGCGCTAAATAAAAAAGAGAAGGAGTTCTTTTAAAATGAAAAAAACTAAGATTATTTGTACCATGGGTCCTGCTTCTAACACAGCAGAACAAATGGCAAAGTTGATTGAAGCAGGGATGAACGTTGCACGTTTCAACTTCTCTCACGGTTCTCACGAAGAACACTTAGAACGCTTCAACAACTTGAAGGCTGCCCGTCAAGCTACCGGCAAACTTTGCGCCATTCTCTTGGATACCAAAGGTCCAGAAATCCGTACTAACGACATGCAAGACAATGCCATCGACTTAGTTAAGGGCGCAACTGTTCGTATTTCTATGACTGAAGTCTTAGGGACTAAGGACAAATTCTCTGTAACTTACGCTAACTTAATCAACGACGTTGAAGTAGGTAGCCACATTCTCTTGGATGACGGTTTAGTTGACTTATTGGTAACTGAAATCGACCACGCTAACCAAGAATTAGTAACTGAAATTCAAAACTCTGGCGTAATCAAATCTAAGAAGGGTGTTAACGTTCCTAACGTTTCCATCAACTTACCAGGGATCACTGAAAAAGACGCTGCTGACATCCGCTTCGGTGTTCGCGAAGGGATCGACTTCATCGCTGCATCTTTCGTTCGTCGTGCTAGCGACGTTATGGAAATCCGTGAAATCTTAGAACAAGAAGGTCGTCCAAACGTTAAGATCATCTCTAAGATTGAGAACCAAGAAGGGGTCGACAATATCGACGAAATCTTGTCTGTATCTGACGGTATCATGGTAGCTCGTGGTGACTTAGGGGTAGAAATCCCAACTCACGAAGTGCCAATCGTTCAAAAATACATCATCAAGAAATGTAACCAAGCTGGTAAACCAGTTGTAACAGCAACTCAAATGTTAGACTCTATGCAACGCAACCCACGTCCAACTCGTGCGGAAGCTGGGGACGTTGCCAACGCTATCTTCGACGGGACTGACGCGGTAATGCTTTCTGGTGAAACTGCAGCAGGGGACTTCCCTGAAGAAGCAGTTAAGACTATGGCTGCTATCTGTGTTCGTACTGAAAAAGAATTGCACGAACACGACGCATTCAGCATCAAACGCTTCGACCGTTCTGACATGACTGAAGCAATCGGTCAAGCAGTTGGTCACACTGCTAAGAACTTAGGTATCGAAACCATCGTAGCACCTACAAGCTCAGGTCACACTGCTTTGATGATTTCTAAATACCGTCCAAACGCTCACATCGTGGCAGCTACTTTCGACGAAGAAACTCAACGTTCATTAGCTGTAGCATGGGGTGTTATCCCTTACGTTATCGACCGTCCAACTTCAACAGACGAAATGATGGATAGCGCAACTGCTTTGGTTCAAGAAAAAGGCTTCGCTAAAGAAGGCGACTTAATCTTAATCACTGCTGGTGTACCAGTTGGTGAAGCAGGGACCACTAACTTGATGAAAATTCAAGCCATTGGGACTCAATTAGCGAAGGGTGAAGGCGTCGGTAACGGCAATTTTATCGGTAAGGCTGTTTTAGCAACTGATGCGGCTACTGCCAATGCGAAAGCCACTGCTGGGACTATCTTAGTAACTCGTGCAACTGACAAGGACTTCTTGCCAGCATTCGATAAAATCGGTGCCCTTGTTACTGAAGAAGGCGGGATCACTTCTCATGCAGCCATCATGGGGCTTGAAAAAGGGATTCCTGTCATCGTAGCAGCTAAAGATGTGCTTTCTAACGTGGCAGATGGTGAATTAATCACTGTAGATGCGCGTCGTGGTTTAATCTACCGCGGTGCAGCAGCGATTATCTAAGCTCACCTCACTTATAATCATCAACGCTCTACCATTAGGTAGGGCGTTTTTTTGTGCTGTCATGCAAATTTAATAGAGAATTTTCGGATTAAATCAGGGCAAAGGGGTATATATATATGAAGACTTTTAGAGGAGGGATTATATGGAACCCCAGTATCAACTTAAGACAGGTGTAGCTAAGCTAAAATGGTGGTTAGTCGGCTTATTTGCCATAGGAATTATAGGCATTGTCATTGGCTTAATATGGCTTAACTTGCGCCCAAGACGGCCCATAATGCAAGAAGAGTCTTCTATCAGTTCTAGTAGGCTTGCTGAGCCAATCTCTTCCCAGCAATCCTCCCAGCCCGACAAGATTTATGTAGACCTCAAGGGAGCTGTCAAGCATCCAGGAGTCTATGCCTTAGACCAGGGTAGTCGGGTCTTTGACTTGCTGGAAATGGCGGGGGGGTTGACGGAAGATGCGGCCGAGCGGGCCCTTAACCAAGCTCAACTCCTGGTGGATCAGCAGAGTCTCTATGTACCCACCATGGCGGAATGGGAGGCTGAGAGCCAGGGACCGCAAGCTAACGTGGTAGGAAGTCAGGCTCCCTTAGTTTCTAGTCCTAATAGTGGCAAGGTTAATGTCAATCAAGCCGATTTAAGCCAACTCGAGACCTTACCGGGTATTGGGGCTAAAAAAGCCCAAGCCATTATCGACTACCGGACGGCAAACGGCTCCTTTCATTCGCTTGAGGACTTAGGTAAAGTTAAGGGCATCGGACCTAAGATGCTAGAGAAGTTGAAGGATCTGGTGATTTTTCAATGAAGAACATGCTCAAAAGATATTGGTCAAATGACTGTCTCCTGCTAGCAAGCAGCCTTGAGTCCTTGAGACATAAATGGTTTCTACTATGGATCTATGCTGCAGTTTTCATTAGCATGCTATACCACGAAAACTGGGCTTGGAGCCTGGCCTTAGTCATCCTGATTGCTCGGCTCTACTTTCTAGGATCTAAATGTCATCGGCGAAACTACCTCTTGGCTTGCCTGGTCTTAAGCATCTGGTGCTTGGGCAAGTGGGCCTGGCAATACTATGAGCAGTCTCAACTTAATCAAAGCATAGAGCCGGACATAGCGCAAACCTATCAGCTAATTCTAGCACCTAGCCAAGTCAAGCATACGGCCACAGGTTGGCAGGGAATAGGCTATTTAAGATTAGCAGATGGCCGTCTTCTGCCAGTACTTGCAAAAGGGCAGGGCGACATTCAATGGGATTCAGGCCATGAGGTGATGGAAGTCAAGGGGCAGGCTAGTCTTAAAAAAGCCGAGCGAGCCCGTAATTTTGGGGTCTATGACTATCAGCAAAGCTTAGCAGATAAGGGGATTGATTGGGTACTAGACTTTAAGGTAGTGTCTGCCATTCAACCGAAGCCACTGTCTTTAGGAGCTATGGAAGCCCTACGACAGTGGTGTTTGTCGCCCTTGGCTAGGTGGAAAGAGCAAGAGGCTTCCTGGACCAGCTTGGTTTTACGGCTTCTATTTAATCAGCAGACCCCGGGCTTTCGCGACCAGTCGGTGAGTTTGGGGGTGCTTGGCCTAAGTCATTTCTTCGCTATCTCTGGCTTTCATTTGCTCTATTTAAGACGAATGCTGAGTCGTTTCTTTTTGCGCTTAGGTTGCCTTAAAGAAAGTGTTGCTTTCTGGCTTCCCCTCTTGCTCCTCTTCTATAGCTGGCTATGTGGTTGGCCTATTGGTAGCATTAGAGTCTTAGGAGGCTGGGGGCTAGTAGCTTTTTCCAAGTCTTATGGCGACCAAAGTGTGACGTCTATGGACCGGCTAAGTCTTGTAGGACTGGCCTGTTTACTTTGCCAGCCTGGCCTAGTCTTTCAGCCGGCCTACCTGCTGAGCTTTGGCTTGTCAGCTGTACTCATATTTTCGAATCAAGCCATGGAGCACCCAAAACACTATACTTGGCGCCATCAAGTCTACATACTTTTAGCTTGTTTGCTCGTTACCTGGCCTCTTATGATGGATTGGCGTTATGAATGGTATCCGCTACAAGTGCTGGCCATATTTCTCTTAGGGATTGTCTTTGAAGCGCTTATTATGCCGCTAGCCTTAGTGTCAGGCCTAGCGCTCATTTTGCCAGGCTTAGACAGGCTGGCAAGTTTAATGGATGGGATTTATCAAGTCTTGCTAGAAATACTAGCGCCTGTAGGTAAAATCTTCTCTTGGCATGTCATCACAGGACGTTTAAGTCTCATTTACTGGTTCATTTTTCTAATTCTATTCCTAGTGTGGTTGCGTTGGGGCTGGCGCCATCCTTGGACAACAGGGACTGTTCTGGTTTGCGCTTATGGCTTAATACTGGGACTTAAACCATACCAGCATTGGCAGTCTAGTGTTACCGTATTAGATGTAGGGCAGGGGGATAGTCTGGTCTACCAAGCAGCCTGGTCCAAGGAAGCCTGGTTGATTGATACAGGCGGCAGGCCACCTTATCCAGCTAGCAAGGAAGGGCCGAGTTTTGACACTCAATATGGCTATTATAATCTGATTCCCGCCCTCAAAGCGCAAGGGATTGGCTCACTGACCGGGGTCATGATTACCCACTCGGATTTAGACCATATTGGTAGCCTGGCTAGTCTCAGTCAAGAAGTGGCCATTGACAATCTCTGGATTAGCCAGCATACCGCTAGTCATCCGGTATGGCAGGAAATCAAGCCCTATCTGGCGACAAAGACCCAAGTCCATATCTTAGGACCAGGCCAAGCCTATTCAATCAAGGATGGGCTGACCTTCTACACCAATAATTTTAATCAGGCGACGGCCCCCAACGACGCTTCCATTGCGGCAACTCTAGCGATGGGTAGGCACCGTCTACTTAATTTAGGTGATATGTCGGGTGAATATGAGCAGGCCTTGATTGAACGTTTCCCTGAAATTCAGGCCGATATTCTCAAATGCGCCCATCATGGCAGTCGCTTTAGCAGTTCAGATGCCTTGCTCAACCACCTGCAGCCTAAGTTAGCCTTGTTGTCTGCTGGAGTTCACAACACCTATCACCACCCTCATCCTGATACCCTGGCTAAACTAAGTAATAGGGGGATTCCTTATTTTGCAACACCCTATCATGGCGCCATCCGCTATGAGTGGAGTGATTGGGGTTGGGAGGGGTGGCGAACAGTTCTGGAAGCACCACAATCCACCTATCCTAAAAGTGAGCCTAGCCATTCAAAAAGATAAGCTAATCTTGTATGCCCATAGCTAAAGTGCTATACTGAATACGTAAACATTATTATGCAAAAACCTGTAGAGAGTAGGTGTTTTTTGTGTTAGAAGTAAAGCATTTAGTTAAGCACTTCGGCGACTTGTGCGCTGTCAATGATGTCTCCTTTAGGGTGGAGCCAGGTAGTATTATGGGGATTATTGGTCAGAACGGGTCTGGTAAGACTACAATTTTTCGGATGATCCTCAATTTCTTGAAATTAGAACCTGGTGCATCCATTGAGTGGCAAGGGAAGCCTATGAGCAGTCAAGTCTATGATACGGTAGGCTATTTGCCGGAAGAACGTGGCTTATATGATAAGATGACCATCGAGGATCAGATTGTCTTCTTTGCGGAATTGCGCGGCATGAAGAAGGCCCAAGTTCTTGAAAAAATTGATTATTGGATGGAAAAATTCGATGTCAGAGGTAAAAGAAGCGATAAAATTAAGAGTCTGTCTAAAGGGAATCAACAGAAGGTGCAACTCATCGCGACCTTAATTCATGAGCCAAAACTCATGATTCTAGATGAGCCATTTTCAGGTCTAGACCCGGTTAATGCGGACTTACTCAAGCAAGGTATTCTAGAGCTCAAGGCGAAGGGTTCTTCCATTATTTTCTCTAGTCATAATATGAATAACGTAGAAGAAATTTGCGACCATTTGGTCATGATTCACTATGGTAAACAGGTGCTGTCAGGAACGGTTGACGAGGTTAAGGAGTCCTTCGGCCGGACCCGTATTTTCCTAGAAAGTCCTGACTGGAATCAAGCCCAACTTCAAGCCCTACCAGGCGTAGAAAAGGTCCGTCACCTAAGCGGTCATCGCTATCATTTGATTCTAAGTGATGAGTCCGCCGGTCATGCCATCTTTGACGCAGTGACACAAGGAAAGTATATTGCCCAATTTAGTCAACAACCGCCAACCTTAGATGAGATTTTCAAGTTGAAAGTAGAGGTGTCTGACCATGAGTAAATTATGGATTATCGCCAAGGAAGTCTATCGCAAAAATGTCAAGAGTTGGGGTTTCTTCTTCATGGTTTTTGCGCCCTTTATTATCATGGGTGTTTCTGTCTTGATTGGCTACTTTATTGCCAATGATGAATCGAGTCATGCCAATGAGACCATCGCTATTGTCAGTCAAGATCAGGGCTTAAAAGATAGCTTAGCCCAGGATAATTTGACTTATAAGTTGGCCTATTATGATGATGAAGCCAGTGCTCGCCAATCCCTTAACCAAAAAGGAGTTAACGGCTATTTAATGGTCAAAGAAGACAATGGGCGTGTGCAAGCTACTTATTACCAAAAGTCTACCGCCCATAGCCTGACCTTGTCTGATTTGGCTGAAAGCCTCAATCGCTACCAACTCAGCAAAATAGGTCAAAGCCTTAACCTAAATGTTCAGCAAATTGCCACCATTCGTTCCAGTAAGGTGTCAATCGGTAAGATTAATCTCAAGGAAAGCAAGGACGGGACCTATTCAGAAGAGGATGCTAGGTCCCTTCAAGTCATGGCCCGCATGGGGGCTGCCTTTGTGGCCATTATGCTATCCTATATGTTGATTTTAGCTTACAGTTCAATTTTTGCTCAGGAAGTGGCCTTGGAGAAGGGCAACCGGGTCATGGAAATCATCCTATCCTCCATTCCTGCCAAACAACATTTATTAGGTAAGATTCTAGGTGCTTCACTGATAATGGCTACCCAAATTGGTATTTACCTGATCTTAGGAATCGGCTTCTATTTCATGACTGGCGTATCCAGTATTTTTAGCTACCTAGAGCCATTCAAACCACTTTTGCTAGGGATTTTGCCTAGCTTTGGTTTAAGTCTAGTCTTTGCTTTGATGGGGATGTTGGCCTATATGATTCTATCCGTTCTGCTAGGATCTATCGCCACACGACTAGAAGATGTCCAAAAGTCCATTCAGCCAGTCATCTTCACTACCATCATTGGTTTCTATATTGCCGTCTATGGTCTCCAACAACCTAATTCACCTGTTGTGGTCATCGGCTCTTGGGTGCCATTTACTTCTCCATTTGTCATGCCGGTTCGTCTAGCGACAGAGACGGTCTCAAATTTGGAAATTGTTCTCTGCCTACTTGGCTGTTTTGCCTTTATGGTCTTTTCCTTCTGGTTGGCCTTGACCTTCTACCAGGCGACCGTTCTCTCGACTAGTGACAAAGGGGTTATCCATGCCTTCAAGCGGTCTTATTCTCTCTGGAAGAGTGAAAAAGGCCAAAAGGCTTAAGTTTAGAAAGCGAGTTTTATTATTACATGAAAAAATCCACCATTATTTCCTTGCTTAGTCTGGCTTGTCTTTTGACAGCCTGCCAAGCTAAGCCGCGCGACGCTGCTCAAGGCGGAGATGCCCTCTATGGTCCACCCGAGTTAGCGACTAGTCAATCTTCGCTTGATGAAGCGACGCGTCAACGCTATCAAGCTCTTAATAAGGTGCATGAATTTTACGAAAAATTAAGTACGGTCCAAGTTAAAACTTCTCTTAAGCAAGAGGGTGGAGACTGGCAGGCAACCGCTGATAGTCAGCAATTTTATGAAGCGGGAGCCTTGAAAGCCTATCGCACTAAGACCGTGACCACGGTCAAGGATGCCCACTATGACCTGGAGTTCTACTTCGACGGAGAACACCATTATGTGGCCTCACCTCATGCGGCGTGGAGTCAAAATGACAATGCCAAGAACTCCATGAGCTACCTCTATTGGGCCAAACTCCTAATTGAAGGAGAAGACAGCTCGTTACTGGATGCTGAGGCACCTGAAGGTCAATGGCGGATTAATAAGACTGTGACCAATCCTGAGTTAATTCAAGGCCTAGTTAGCCTGCTGGATTTGCCTGAAAGTTTCTCAGCTCAGGCTACTTATCAGGCAGACTTGACTTATCTGGTTGACAGTGAGACTGGTCAGATGCTTGAGGCCGCGCTTAAGCTGACCGTTACAGACGGAGATTCCAGTCATGTCTATCAAGCTAAGAGCACAAGCCAAGTCCCAGAGGAGTCCACGACTAAGGATAGTCTTAAGCCTGATTTAGAGGCTCAAGCAAGTCCCTTGGAAGTTGCAGAAGGCCAGTGGTTAGAAGCCTTTAAGGCGGCTAACCCAACCCAGGCGATTACGACTTACGAAGTGACAGAAGGACGTCAAGCAGGCGACCAGGATAGTAATTTGCTTTATCTAACCAATAGCCAAAATGGCCAGGTCCTGGCACAAGCCATAGGGACTATCCAGGACAAGCAAATCAAAGGCTATCAGTATCAACTCGGGCAAAAACGCTATAGCAAGGCAGAGGATGGCAGCCTTAAAGAAGAAAGCGTGGAGCCAATCGATTTCTATTATTTAGCAGTGCAATCCTTGATAGATCGTTCCTACCAGGTTCAAACCTTTAATCCAACTGATGAAGCTGGCCAACCCATTAATGACCCAGCAAGTGCCACTACGACAACCTATCGTTTGACCTTTGAGAATGACTACGATGGCCTAGCTAAATTAGCTGGCGCTATCGACATCTCTAATCTCAAGCGCGAAGGGGAAGCCGTCTACGGGGTGGATTATGTGGTCAACAAGGCCAGTCTAGAGCTAGAAGGCTTCTATCTGTGGAGTTTGACGGCAGAAGATACAGCTATCACGCATGTCAATCGCTATAGTTTCCGCCATCTCAATCAGCAGGCCCCATCTCTGATTCAGTTTTTGGTAGATCCTGAACTGGTTAAGACAGCCAAGCCATAAGAAAATACCCCATCACCAAGAGGTGATGGGGTATTTTGATGAGCTCAGGCTAAGGTTGACCCGTGTTACCATTTTGGCCAGGTTGATTTTGGTTACCTGGTTGGTTACCGTTCTGGCCTGGTTGGTTAGGCTGACCCGGTTGACCCGGCTGGTTAGGTTGGTTGCCTCGGTTGTTAGGTGATTGCGGGTTATTTTCTCCTTGCTCATTCGGATTTGGTTGGCTACTTGAAGAACTAGACTCGGACTTGAGACTCACAGTGATTACTAGCGTATCGGAACTACTGTTACCATCCACAATTCTCAGTCGTAAGACGTAATCCTGAATTTCATGGGCAGGGATATCAAAGCTTGTACCTGTCCCTTGGTAGACCACAGTCCCGTTGACGGATAATTCGAAGGTGCCGGAGCCAGTTAATGGTCCCCATGTGGCGTGAATGGTACGTGTTTGTTGGTTGTAGTTAGCGTCGAATCCAGTAGGAGCAGCAATATGGCGGCCATAATTGAGGGATTGTTCCTTAGGTTCCGACCCCTTAATGAAAAGCTCGGAGGAAATCATTTCCCGTGGTGTGTATGGGCCAGGGAGTAGCAAGGGCTCCGTGTATTTCTCAATATCAGCCTTGACCAAGCTGCTTGGCATGGTCCAGTCAGACTTGCTCTGGTTAGCCATAAGCGAGGTCATGAGTTTGGCATAGATTTTTTGAGGTAGGCGGGTTTGTTCTAAGGTCAGATAATTACCGGCTTCATAGGGATTATCATAACCGACCCAAGTGACCATGGCATACTTGGTAGTAAAACCAGCAAACCAGCCATCTGGTGCGGCGTAGGTGCTAGCATCCAGACCTAATTGGCTCAGTTGCTCTGCCGTATAGTTGGTTGTCCCGGTCTTACCTGCATTAGGGATGCCATCTAGCTTGGCAGCTGCGGCGAATTCGCCAGGAACCCCTTTAAGGATATCGGTCAGCATATAAGCGGTAGAATCCTTCATGGCACGAGAGCCTGGTGAATCGAAGTCACGCACAGTCCCAGCAGAGGTTACAACACGACGTACTGCATAAGGGGCATGGTATTCCCCGTAGTTGGCAATCGCCGCATAAGCCGCTGAAAGCTGGATAGGGGAGACTTCCCCACCAATGGCGTTGGCTTCCACTAACTCTTTCTTGTCATTATTGCTAATGTTAATGTTGAGTTTTTGCAGGAAGGCATAGGCATTGTCCATGCCGACTGCATGCAGCATCTTGAGGGCAGGGATATTGCGCGAACCAGCTAAGGCTTCGCGGAGAGTCATTTTGCCCTTATATTCAAAGTCAAAGTTTTGGAGCTCGCCACCATTTTTATAGGTATAAGGCTCATCGACCACGGTGGTCCCGGTCGAGTAGTTGAGGTACTCGAAGGCAGGCCCATAGTCAGCCAGTGGCTTCATGGTTGAGCCGATACTGCGGTTCAGCGTATTGGCGCGGTTGAGACCTAGATAGACGTTTTGCTTACGACCGCCAATGACAGCTTGGAGCTGGCCATTAGTGACGTCCACAATAGAAATAGCTGTCTGCATCTTATCATTTGGGAAGAGGGAAGAGTCGTTGTTGACCAAGTCATAGGCTTGCTTTTGAGCATCCCAGTTGAGGTTAGTATAGACTTCGACACCATCAGTGAAGATGTCCAGATTCATCTTATCCTTGACTTCCTTGGCGACCACATCCAAATAAGAATCTAAAACCATATCAGTGTTATCCATGGTGTTCTGATCCAAAGGTTTGAGCATGGAGCTGACTGATTGAGCGACGGCCTCGTCGTATTGGGCTTGACTAATCAATTTGCGACGTAGCATGACGCTCAGGACGATATCGCGACGCTCTTGGGCAGCTTCCGGGAAAGAATAGGGGTCGTAAGAGGATGGTGCTTGTGGAATCCCGGCTAAGAGGGCCGCTTCACCAACGGTTAACTGACTAAGTTCTTTGCCGAAGAAGAGACGGGCAGCTGTCTTAGCGCCGTATGTATTATTGGAATAGAAAAGCTTGTTGAGATAGAAGGTCAAAATTTGGTCCTTGGTATACTCGCGCTCCAGTTGCATGGCTAACCAGGCTTCCTGGACCTTACGTTTTAAGGTTTGGTCCTTAAAGTCAGTCGAGAAGACCGAGTTCTTGACTAATTGCTGGGTAATGGTCGAGCCACCTTCGGAAATTCGACCTCTGCGAATGTTACGGACAAAGGCACCTGCAATCCGAATGGGGTCAATCCCGTTGTGATTATAGAAACGACCGTCTTCAATAGCAATCACAGCATTTTTTAGGTTTTCAGGGATTTCATTGGCCTGCATGAGGTCACGACTCTGATTACCTAACTCCTTGATTAGGTTGCCTTTTTGGTCATAGATTTTACTTGGCATCTGACCGACCAAATCTGCTTCCGTGATTTGTGGGGCAGAAGAGGAGTAGTAGATAAAGATGGCGGCCCCTGAGGCAACTGCCAAAATAAAGAGACTGAAGAAGGCAATCAGGCAGTATCTAAGGATACGGCGCCAAAGGGGTTTCTTACCAGCTTTTTTACCTTTCTTCTTTTGTCGGCCTTGATTCTCAGACGAATCATGAGGCATAGATTCTTGTTGGGAGGCTTGATATTTCTTGCGTTCGAGACGACTTCCAGTTACCAAGTCAATCCCTCCTTTCTTGTCAAACTAGTGAGCTTGGAGCCAGAGGTCCACAGCTGCTAAATAATCAATCATAGGAAAGACCCCTTGTTGGCAGAGGTAGCCATGGCTTTCCAGGTAAGTGAGGGGCAAGCTCTTGCGTTTCTGACTTTCCAACCACTGATCGAGGGCAGGGAAGGGAAGTAAATAGACCTTGTCATGCACTTTGAAGCTAATTAAGAGAAAGACGATACCGCCTTGTTGGTAGCATTGTCGCATGTGCTCAATCTGGTGGTCTGGTAAGTTGGCCAGTGGGAAACTAGTTTTATTAGTCGTTTCCTTAGCTTCAAAATCCAGATAGCGACCTAAATAGAGGCCGTTGTAGTCTGTTGTCGAGGCTTGGCGATAGTAGGCCTCGGTTATTCGAGCAGCGCTACGACGCGGGAAATCCACCTTGACGACTTGAATCGGTGTCGGTTTCTTGTGGATCACCGCCAGGTTATGACTGAGGTAGTATTGGTTGGATTGATTAATACGATCTTCTAAGGACATGCCTCGGCTACCGTACTGAGTAGGCTTTTTGGATGCCTTGAGATTTTGCATAGTCCCAGCTTTAGGTGGCTCTATGCTTGGCCCTGCTGGTTTATTAATGGCTCTATGCCGGGCTGAACCAGCTGGATATTTAACCATTCCACTCACTCCTTCACCTTATTATACTAGAAGCAAGCCCCTCCCGCCTAGTATTTCGCTATAAGTGCCCTGAAATTACACAAAAAGTTCATAAATAGGCACTTTTTTAAGGAAGTAGCTGTTCCCAATCAAAATAAATGATAATCTAGCAATTAGGACTTATAATAGGTATGTAATTATTCGCAGGAGGGATTTTATGTCGATATCGTATTATTTAACAGTCTTTGGGGCGGGAATACTTTCCTTTTTGTCCCCATGTGTCTTGCCACTATTTCCTTTGTATATGGGAACCTTTATGGGAGAAACCGGGGACAAGAAGGTAAAAATTGGCAATTATAGCTTTTATCTCTTGCCAGTCTTGAAGGTTTTGGCTTTCATGTCAGGTATTTCGCTGATTTTCTTCATGTTAGGCTTTGCGGCCAGTCTCTTGGGACAAATCGTCTATGGTCAATATACCCGCTATGTGCTAGGGGGCATAATCGTGCTGATGGGAATTTATCAGCTGGAATTAGTGGAGATTCCATGGCTTAGTCGCCAAAAGACCGTCCAGATGGATGCTAAAAAGGCTGGGGAATTAACGCGGAGCTTTCTATTGGGACTGAGCTTTAGCTTTGGTTGGACGCCTTGTGTCGGGCCAGTCTTGAGTTCTGTCTTGGCCTTAGTGACCACCACAGGGGCAAGTGCTTGGTACGGTGGCAGCTTACTCTTCGTCTATGCTTTGGGCCTGTCAGTGCCTTTCTTACTCTTGGCAGTGTTATCATCATCTCTCGTCAAATGGCTTAATGTGGCCAAACAACACATGATGCTGATTAAACGGGTGGGGGCTGTCCTCATCATATTGGTTGGTATTCTGGTTATGTTCAACAAAATCTAGGAAAAAGAGGCAAACAATATGTCACATTTTACACGTAAATTTTGGCAAGTCTTAGGTCTAGTAAGTTTAAGTTCAGGCTGTCTAGCGGCCTGCCAACCTCACCAGGAGGCGAGTAATGCCAACAAAACAGCTAGCGCCACACAAACAAACACGTCTTCCCAAAAGCAAGAAGCAGGGCAAAGCTTAAGCGGGACCTTTCAAGATATTCATGGTAAAACTTATAAGTTAGAAGATTTGCGAGGCAAGAAAGTCTACATTAAATTCTGGGCCTCCTGGTGTTCTATCTGCCTAGCAGGACTCAAGGATGTCGACGCCTTAGCTGATGAAAGCAATCAAGGAAATGATGTGGTCGTCTTATCCATGGTGGCACCTGAAATTCGAAATGAAAAGCCACTGGCCGATTTTACCAAGTGGTTTTCCGGCCTAGATTATACGCATTTGCCGGTCTTAGTGGACCAGTCAGGTGATTTTATGAAGCAATTAGGGGTTGTGGCCTATCCCACTTCGGCCTTTATCAATTCCAAGGGGGAACTAGTAAAGGTCCAATTAGGCCATATGGATCGGCAAAGTGTCTTAGATCAATTGGCTAGCATGGACTAAGGAAGGTTCTTAAAATTTGAAAGAAGGAAACTATAATGGATAAACGTTATTTATTAACCGGCTTAATTGCGGTTCTAGGGGTAATTACGCTTGTCTGGTGGCGGACCTCTCATTCTGGCTTGACCGCCCAAAATATTGAAAGCCGGGTAGAAGCCGCCCTTGCGGCAAATGCGACTAGTTCTTCTAGTACTTCAAGCAAGGAAGAAGTCAAAGCCGAGAATCTCAAGACTCTCTATCTAGCAGGTGGCTGTTTTTGGGGCCTAGAAGCTTATTTTGAGCAAATTGATGGGGTGCTTGATGTGGAATCTGGCTATGCCAATGGGACGTCAGACATCACCAACTATACCTTAATCGGTCAGACTGACCACGCCGAAACGGTTAAAATCACCTATGATGCCAGTAAACTAGATGTGCGTCAACTCTTACTCTATTACTTCCGGGTTGTAGATCCGCTCTCTCTTAATAAACAAGGCAATGATGAGGGCCGACAATATCGGACGGGTATTTATTATGAGAGCGAAGAGGATAAGGCTGTCGCCCAAGCAGTAATGAAGGAAAAGGCGGAAGAATTAGGCCAAGAACTCAAGGTTGAATTGGAGCCTCTTAAAAACTATGTTAAGGCTGAGGAAGAACATCAAGACTATCTGACCAAACATCCTAACGGATACTGCCACATCGATCTCAAGAAGGCACAGGATCCCTTGATTGATGCCAGCCTCTATCCCAAACCAAGTGATCAAGAACTGAAGGAAAAATTAAGCCCTGCCCAATACGCTGTGACCCAGGAAAATAACACCGAGCAGGCCTTTTCCAACCAATATTGGGATAATAAGGAGCCAGGTATCTATGTGGATGTCGCCTCCGGGGAGCCACTCTTTTCCTCTAAGGATAAGTATGACTCGGGTTGCGGTTGGCCTAGCTTTACCAAGCCGATCTCAGCGGATGTAGCCCGCTATAAGGAAGACACCAGCTTTAACATGAGACGGATTGAAGTCCGGTCACGTTCTGGTAACTCTCATTTGGGACATGTCTTTGATGATGGGCCTAAGGACAAGGGTGGCCTGCGCTATTGCATTAACTCAGCTTCCATCATCTTTATCCCTAAGGACCAGATGGAAAGCAAGGGCTATGGCTACCTACTTCCTTACGTGGAATAGGTAGAGAAAATAGATGGTCCCACTTACTTGAGTCAAATCTGAGGAAAAGTCAGTAAAAATAGGGGAAATCTGTTTACAAATTGGACGCTTTCAGTTAAAATTGTGGAGTGTGTAAATAAACAAGAAGCTATGGAGGAAAGTTACATGGTAGCGAAATTCGAAAAACAAGCAACAAATACAGGGGTATTAACCTTTGAAATTCCAGTAGAAGATGTGAAGAAAGCTTTAGACACAGCATTCAAGAAGGTACAAAAACGTTTGTCAGTACCTGGTTTCCGTAAGGGGAAAGTGCCACGTCAAATCTTCAACAATGTATATGGGGAAGCAGCGCTCTACGAAGATGCTTTGAATGCCCTCTTACCAGTTCATTTATCTAAAGCTATCCAAGAGGCTGAATTAGAAGTGGTAACTGAACCAAAGATTGACATCGAAAAACTTGAAGCAGGTCAACCTTGGGTATTAAAAGCTGAAGTTGTCTTAAAACCAGAAGTTAAATTAGGCGACTACAAGGGCTTAGAAGTAGAAGCACAAGACCGTCAAGTGTCTGATCAAGATGTTAAGGACGAATTAGAATCTCGTCGTTTAGGTTTGGCTGAACTCGTTGTTAAAGATGGCGCAGCTGAATTAGGCGACACAGTGGTTATCGACTTCGAAGGTTTCTTGGGTGACCAAGCATTTGAAGGCGGCAAGGGTGAAAACCACTCATTAGAACTTGGTTCTAACAGCTTCATCCCAGGCTTTGAAGACCAATTAGTAGGGACTAAAGCAGGCGACCAAGTGGAAGTAAAAGTAACCTTCCCAGAAGCTTACCATGCAGAAAACCTTAAAGGTCAAGATGCTGTCTTCAAAGTGACCGTTCACGAAGTAAAAGCCAAAGAATTACCTGAATTAGATGACGAATTTGCAAAAGACGTGGATTCAGAAGTTGAAAGCTTAGCGGAATTAGAAAACAAAATCCGTGTTCAATTAGAAGAGTCTAAAAAGACTGCTGCTAAGGAAGTTGTCGAAGACTTAGCTTTACGTCAAGCAGTTAAGAATGCTGAAATCGTTGAATTACCAGAAGTAATGGTAGAAGACGAAATCAACCGTCAAGTATCTCACTTCACCAATAACTTGAAACGTCAAGGGATTAACGAAGACTTATACTTCCAAATCACTGGTACTAACGCTGAAGGCTTACGTGCTCAATTCGCTGAAGAAGCTGAATTACGTACTAAGACTAACTTAGTATTAGAAGCCATTGTCAAGGCTGAAGACATTCAAGTAACGGATGCTGAAATCGACGCTGAAGTTGCTGACTTGGCATCTCAATACAACATGTCTGCTGACCAAGTCAAACAATTTGTGTCAACAGATATGTTAACTGCTGACATCCGTATGAAGAAGGCAATGAGCTTAATTGTTGATTCTGCGGTAGAAAAATAATAAAATAAACCTATTAGAATAACTATAAATGAGGGTTGCGAGAGTCTTAAGTTCAACGATGACTATCTGCATCCCTCATTATGTACGTTAGAGGAAGGATCGATTACCATGACCAGTAACCATACCGGGAATCATGGCGGCTACTATTGCTCGTTCTGTGGCAAGTCCCAAGATGAAGTCAATAAGATTATAGCAGGGCCAGATGTCTATATTTGTGATGAATGTGTAGGCCTATGCGAGGAAATCATTCGTCAGGATATGGTCGGTGATTCAGAAGGTTTTAGTGGCGTGAGCGTCCTCAAACCTGCCGAAATCATGGCCCATCTTAACCAATACGTCATCGGCCAGACTGAAGCCAAGAAATCCTTGGCAGTTGCCGTCTACAACCACTACAAACGTATTAACGCTAGCATTGCCACACATGAAGCGGATATTGAATTACAAAAGAGCAATATCTGTCTGATTGGCCCAACGGGCTCCGGGAAGACTTTCCTTGCCCAGTCCTTGGCCAAGTTACTTAATGTGCCTTTTGCGATTGCTGATGCGACTAGCCTAACTGAAGCCGGCTATGTGGGAGAAGATGTGGAAAACATCTTACTCAAGTTGGTTCAAGCAGCAGACTATGATATTGAAAAAGCGCAACACGGCATTATCTATGTCGATGAAATCGACAAGATTGCCCGTAAGAGTGAGAATGTCTCCATTACCCGCGATGTTAGTGGAGAAGGGGTCCAACAAGCCTTGCTCAAGATTTTGGAAGGGACGATCGCTAACATCCCACCTAAGGGTGGCCGTAAGCATCCTAACCAAGAGTTCATCCAACTGGATACCTCGCAAATTCTCTTTATTGTAGGGGGCGCCTTTGATGGTATCGAGACCATTGTCAAGGAACGCTTAGGTAGCAAAGTCATTGGTTTTGGTAGCAGCAATGGCAAGTTGGATCAATCCAAGTCGCTCATGCAACAAGTCACGTCAGAAGACCTCTTGAAGTTTGGTTTGATCCCAGAGTTTATAGGGCGTTTGCCTGTTATGGCCATGTTAGAGAAGTTAACCCAAGAGGACTTGGTTCGTATCTTAACAGAACCTAAGAATGCCTTGGTTAAACAATATCAACGCCTCTTCCAAATTGATGGTGTAGAGCTAGAATTCAAGGAAAAGGCCCTGATTGCCATTGCCAAGCAGGCGATTGAGCGCAATACTGGCGCACGTGGCCTCCGTTCTATCCTGGAATCCGTCATGTTGGATATTATGTTTATCGTCCCAAGTGACGAAAATATCAGCCGTATTGTCATCACAGAAGATACGGTGCTAGGTAGCCACCAGCCATTCTATTACAACAAGCACAACAAGCGTATCAAACCGCAAAAGGAGACTGCTTCATGAAGGTAAGTCAGGCAGAATTAGTCATTAGTGCCGTCAGCCCAAAGCAATATCCACAAGATGCCTTGCCTGAAGTGGCTCTGGCGGGGCGCTCTAATGTGGGCAAGTCTTCTTTCATTAATAAAATGATTGGGCGAAAGGGTCTGGCACGTACATCCAGCCAACCTGGTAAGACCCAAACCCTTAATTTCTATGACATTAATCAGGCTTTCCGTTTTGTCGATGTGCCTGGCTATGGTTATGCTCGGGTCTCCAAGACTGCTCGGGCAGAGTGGGGCAAGATGATTGAACATTATCTCCTGAATCGGGACAATGTTCGCGTGCTCTTTCTCTTGATGGATTTTCGCCATGAGCCAACCGAGTTAGATAAGGCCATGAAGGACTTTGCTGATGAAGCCGAGATTCCTTATGCCATCATCCTGACCAAGGTGGACAAGATTAAGAAGAGCCAATGGAATAAGCATTTATCCATGTATAAGAAGGCCTTGGATTTGCCGACGGTCGATGCGCTTTTCCCATTCTCAGCCGAAACGGGTTATGGCGCGCAAGATATCTGGGACGTGATTGAAGCCCAAATTGAAGACTAGGGAGGCTTGCTATGAAGAAATTTCTCTCAGGCTATACAAAGAAGGAGTGGGCTTGGATTCTCCAAGACTGGGCTAACTCCGTCTATTCTTTGATGATTACAGCCGCTATTTTTCCTATTTTTTATAAGGCCGTAACCGATAGTGTGGGCATGGCACCGGCCACTTCCACAGCCTATCTGGGTTACGCCAACTCCCTGTCTACCATTGTGGTGGCTGTCATGTCGCCTTTCTTGGGAACCAGTGCTGACTACAAAGGGGTGCGGGGACCGCTCTTTACCTTCGGGACCCTGCTTGGGGTCGGGAGTGTATTGGCCATGATTTTTGCTGGGCCAAATGCCTGGCTCTATCTCTTGGTGGTTTATACCTTATCTGCTATTGGCTTCTCCTTATCCAATGTCTTTTACGACTCTTCCATTATGGATGTGACGACTGAACAACGTTTGGATATGGTCAGCTCAGCAGGTTATGCCTATGGTTATATTGGCAGTGTCTTTGCCTTTCTGATTTTCTTTGCTTTGCAAGTATCAGGTTGGTTGTCATCACGTGATTTAGTCAATGTTGGCTTCTTGATCACGGCAATTTGGTGGTTTGTCTTTACTGTGCCTTATTGGCGTCATGTTAAGCAAGTCTCCTACATCGAGCACCACGATGGTTTGGTTAAATCCACCTTGCGCTCACTTAAGGAAACAGTGGGAGAGCTCAAACATTATCCAACCATTTTATGGTTCTTAGTGGGTTACTTCCTCTATATTGACGGGGTAGGGACCATTATCAAAATGGCGACCTCTGTGGGCAGCGATTTGGGCTTGCCTGCTAACCAATTGATTATTATTCTCCTAGTGGTTCAGGTTGTGGCCTTTCCGTCATCACTGGCCTATGGAGCCTTAGCTAAACGTTTTGGCAGCCGCACTTTGCTCTTCTTCGGCATTGGGACCTATGTGGTCATCTGTGTCTTCGCTCTTAGGTTGTCTGGTTTCCGGGATTTCTTGATTTTGGCTATCTTAGTAGGGACTGCCCAAGGAGGCATTCAGGCGCTCAGCCGTTCTTACTTTGGCCAGTTGATTCCTAAGCAAAAGACCAACCAATTCTTTGGTTTCTATAATATTTTTGGTAAATTTTCTTCCGTACTAGGGACCACCATCTTGGCCCTAGTCGCGCAGATGACAGGTGACTCGCTTAAGGGGCTCTTCGCCATCATTATTCAATTCTTATTGGGTGCTTACTGTCTCTATCGCGCTAAGCCCCGCAACAACTCTGTTTAAAGCAGTTCAGTAAGGGAGGGCGTCAGATGGCGGGTATTCCTAATGACATCATTGAATCGGTAAAAAAAGAAGCCGATATCGTGGCTATTATCAACCAATATGTAGCCCTGACCAAGCGTGGTAATAACTATACTTGCTCTTGTCCTTTCCACGAAGATAACAATCCTTCCTTCTCGGTTAGCCCTGACAAGCAGATTTATAAGTGTTTTTCCTGTGGTAGAGGGGGCAATGTCTTTGGCTTTCTACAGGAAATGGAAGGGATTAGCTTTCCAGAAGCAGTTAAGAAGGTAGCTGAACTATCCAATATTGCCCTCGATAGTCGCTATTTTGAGACGGGGCAGGCTGTCAGTCAGCCCCATCAACGTTTGCTTGATTTACATGAAAAAGCCCGTGATTTCTATCACTTCTACCTAACTCAAACGGTAGCGGGGGAGGCAGCCTATGCTTACTTAAAGCAACGTGAGCTTAAGGAAGAAACACTGGCAGACTTTCATTTGGGACTAGCGCCTGATAATCCTCAGTTGCTGATTCAGTACCTGACGGAAGCGGGTTTTAACCAGGATGAAATGCTGCAATCAGGAATTTTTTATGAAGCCAGCCAAGGTTTGATGGATCGTTTCCATGGTCGGATTATCTTTCCCTTGGAGGACCGCCAAGGGAGGACGGTCGCCTTTTCGGGGCGTATCTACCAAGCCAATCCTGGCGATGACCAGAAAGTTGCCAAATACGTTAACTCACCGGAAACTGATATTTTCCATAAATCATCCTTGATTTATCATTTTGCTCAAGCTCGGCCACATATTCGCCGTCTCAACCAGGTTCTAATCTGCGAAGGTTATCTGGATGTGATTGCCCTGAGCCAGGCCGGTTTCCCGCAGGCTGTGGCGACCATGGGGACTAGCTTGACCAGCCAACACCTTGGTCAGTTAGGCAAGGTGACTCAGGAAATTATTTTTGTCTTTGATGGCGATGCTGCAGGTCAAAAAGCAACTGCTCGGGCTTTTGAATTAAGCCTTACTTTACCGCGTCATACCATTAAGGCTGTTTCCATTCCTGGTAAGATGGACCCCGATGAGTGGATTAAGTCCCGTGGGGCTGATAGCTTCAAGTCCCTGATTAACCAGGCCATTCCGCGCTATGAATTCCTAAAGAATTATCTTCAACAGGAATATCAGCTTGCTGACCTTGAACAGCGAGCACTCTATATTAATCGGCTCTTAGACTTAGTTGCCCAGTTACCATCGCCAATCGAACGAACCATGCGCTTGCAGGCCTTAGCCGAGGAATTCGGTTTAGACTTGGCCATGTTGGAAGAGCAACTGGCACAAGTGTCCTATCGCCATCGCAAGGAACAGGCTAAGGAGAACGATAGACCCAAGCAAGATTCACCTGACAAGTGGGATAAGGCCCATTCTTCGGGATTCTCGGATCAGGCACTTCCGTCTAATCCAGTCCAAGCTAAGCCAGGGGCATTAGATGACCAAATCAAGTCACTTAAGGCCTATCATTGTGAGCGTTACATCCTGTCTAATCTAATTTTTAATGAGCCAGCTTGGCAGTTTATTGAAGGCTTAGACCAGCCTCTGCTCTTTGTCCATCCAAGCGCTCAAGCTATTTATTATCAGCTGGAACACTTCTATTATGAAAAAGGAGGCCGTCTGCCTCTGACCGGTATCTTAGATGTGGAAGCCAGCCCTGATGAGCAACAATACTTGGCCAGCCTGATTTGGGATTATGCCCAAACCGATTATTCGGAGCAGGCCATGCAAGATTGCGTCAAAACCATTGATGCTGCCTTTACTGAGATTCAGCTTAAGGAGCTACAAAACAAACTCAAACAAGCCCAAATACGTGGAGATAAGATCAAGATGAATGAATACTTGGTTGAAATACTGCGCTTAAGCCGGCAATTAAAGAAAAATTAGGAGGTTCTTATATGGCTGAAGAAAAAGATCTAAAGTTAACTCCAAATCAAGACGTCGCCTCACCCTATCTAGAGGCGGTCCAAGCCCTTATTCTGGCTAAAAAGTCAGAAGGACAAGTCCACTATGACGAATTAACAGAGAAAATCGCGAGCCCTTACGGACTAGATGCTGACGGGATTGATACCTTAATCCAAATCGTCGAAGATAATGGGGTTTCTGTTGTCGGTGATGATGGGGGACCAACCAAACAACAAATGGTCCGTGAAGAAGAACAATTGCAGGCTGATTTAGCTGCTGAATCTAAAACCGCGACTTCCAAGCTCAAGGTTAGTGACCCTGTCCGTATGTACCTTAAGGAGATTGGGAATGTCCCTCTCTTAAGTGCTGAGGAAGAAATCAACTTGGCCGTTCGTATCCAAGGTGGTGACGACATTGCTAAGCAAGAACTGGCTGAAGCTAACCTACGTTTAGTGGTTTCCATTGCCAAACGTTATGTGGGCCGTGGCATGCAGTTCCTAGATTTAATTCAAGAAGGGAACATGGGCTTGATGAAGGCCGTTGAAAAGTTCGACCACACCAAGGGCTTTAAGTTCTCTACTTATGCTACCTGGTGGATTCGTCAGGCTATTACTCGCGCCATCGCCGACCAAGCTCGTACTATCCGAATCCCAGTACATATGGTAGAGACCATTAACAAGCTGGTTCGGGTCCAAAGACAGCTATTGCAAGATTTAGGTCGCGAACCAACACCAGAAGAAATCGGGGCGGAAATGGACCTGCCAACTGAAAAAGTGCGTGAAATCCTCAAGATTGCCCAAGAGCCTGTTTCCTTAGAAACACCAATCGGGGAAGAGGACGACTCTCATTTAGGCGACTTCATCGAAGATGAAGGAGCAATGAGCCCAGAAGTCTTCACTTCTTCTGCTTTATTGCGGGAGCAATTAGAAGATGTCTTGGATACCTTGACCGACCGCGAAGAGAATGTTTTACGTCTGCGCTTTGGTTTAGACGATGGTAACATTCGGACCCTAGAACAAGTAGGGAAAGTATTCGGTGTTACTCGTGAGCGTATCCGTCAGATTGAGGCCAAAGCCTTGCGCAAGCTCCGCCACCCAAGTCGTTCTAAACAATTGAAAGACTTCTTAGAGTAAGCAACATATTGAGACCAGCTAGGCGTCCTGTTTTTTTGTTCAAAACAGGACGCCTAGCTGGTCATTAAAAGCGCGACTTTGCTTGACTTAAAGGCCGTCATGCCCTATAATAAAGGGGATTAAAAGCGCAATTAAAAGAAGATAGCCTAGCGACTCTGGGACGGTGGAAGCCAGAGCAAATCGATGGTAGTTTTTAAGTCACTCATAGGCATAAATGAAGCGCTAGTTCAATGTAACTAGAAATAGGGTGGAACCGCGAAGTTATCTTCGTCCCTATGGTGGTCAGTGGATTACCATAGGGACTTTTTATTTGTCGCCAGGGGTTTGCCGTCCCCGCTATAAAGGAGGAAGCATCATGAAGAAGAAAACCATGCAAGATATTATCATGACCTTACAGCAATTCTGGGCTAAGCAAGGCTGTCTGGTTTTACAAAGCTATGATACGGAGAAAGGGGCAGGGACCATGAGCCCTTACACCTTCTTACGTGCCATCGGCCCAGAACCTTGGAATGCCTGCTACGTCGAACCTTCCAGACGTCCAGCAGATGGTCGTTACGGGGAGAACCCTAACCGCCTCTTCCAACACCACCAACTGCAGGTGGTCATGAAGCCATCGCCCCTGAATGTGCAAGAACTCTATTTAGAGAGTTTAGAAGCCATCGGGATTGATCCTTTGGAACATGACATTCGTTTCGTTGAAGACAACTGGGAGAATCCTTCCCTGGGCTGTGCCGGTTTAGGTTGGGAAGTGTGGATTGATGGGATGGAAATTACCCAATTCACCTACTTCCAACAAGTAGGGGGGCTTAAGTGCCATCCAGTGACTAGCGAGATTACTTATGGTCTAGAGCGTTTGGCTATGTATATCCTGGACGTTGAAGATGTCTATGAACTGGAGTGGGTGGAAGGCGTCAAGTATGGCGATATCTTCCGTCAACCTGAACGTGAGCACTCCGTTTATGCTTTCGAACAAAGCAATAGCGACTTGCTCTTCACCTTGTTTACCGAGTTTGAGCAAGAAGCACTTAAATTGATTGACTTAGGTTTGGTCCATCCAGCCTATGACTACATCCTCAAGTGTAGCCATACCTTCAACTTACTCGATGCACGTGGTATGATTTCCGTCTCAGACCGTGCCGGTTACTTAGGTCGCATTCGTAAGATGGCGCGTTCTGTTGCCCAAGCCTTTGTGGCTGAACGTGAAGCCCTTGGCTTCCCACTCCTTAAAAAATCAGAAAGCGAGGCCTAGACCATGGCAGAATTTTTACTTGAAATTGGCATGGAAGAAATTCCTGCACGCTTCCTCTTAGATTTATCACAACAATTAGAAAAACGGGTGGCTGACTTCTTAGCAGAAGAGCGTTTAGCTTATGAGAGCCTCAGCGCCTATGCTACTCCACGCCGTTTGGCGGTCCTAGTCCATGGCTTGGCTGAGCGTAGTGAGGATGTATCTACCAAGGCAAAAGGCCCATCCCTTAAAATCGCCAAAGACGCGGAAGGCAATTGGACTAAAGCAGCCCTTGGCTTTATTAAAGGCCAAGGCGCCAGCCAAGAAGATGTGATTGTAGAAAGCATCAAAGGTGAAGACTATATCTTCGTTAACAAGCATTTGCCAGGTCAAGCTGCAGACCAAGTCTTGTCAGGACTTAATCGTGTCTTAGAGGCCATGACCTTCCCAGTTACTATGACTTGGCATGACTATGAGATTCCATTCATTCGTCCTGTTCACTGGATTGTGGCCCTCCTAGACCAAGAATTGGTGCCTTTAGAGTTTGTTGGCGTTAAATCAGACCGCATCTCTCGTGGCCATCGTTTCTTAGGCCATGACGTGACCTTAGCAAAGGCCACAGACTATGTGGAGGCTTTGCGTGAGCAACATGTCCTAGTAGACTTTGAAGAACGTCGGGCTAATATCCGTCAACAATTGGCTGATTTAGCTTCTGCTCAAGGCTGGCAAGTACCAGTCGATGAAGATTTGCTAGAAGAAGTGACTGCCATTGTCGAATGGCCAACCGTCTTCTATGGTGACTTTGAAGAAAAATATTTATCAGTGCCACATTGTGTCTTGATTACGGCTATGCGTGACCACCAACGTTACTTCTATGCCTTAGATGCTAAAGGTGAGCTCTTGCCAGTTTTCATCTCAGTGCGTAACGGGAATGACCAACACTTAGCCAACGTCGTCAAAGGTAATCAAAAAGTCTTGCGGGCTCGCTTGGAAGATGCCTTATTCTTCTATCAAGAAGACCTCAAACATGACTTAAACTTCTTTGTCGGTAAACTAGCCAACGTTAATGAACACTTTAAGTTAGGCACTTTGGCTGACAAACAAGTGCGTGTTGCTGCCTTAATTAGTCAACTACAAGGGGACCTAAGCTTAGATCACGCGTCTTATGAGGCAGCTTTACGGGCTAGCCAAATCTACAAGTTTGACCTCATGACCCAAGTGGTTGGCGAGTTCGACGAACTCCAAGGTCAAATCGGGGAAATCTACGCTCGTCATTACGGGGAAGAGGCCTTGGTGGCTCAGGCCATTGGGACCCAGTACCTGCCTACTACGAGCGGTGGCGCGCTGCCAAACCAAGATGCCAGTGCACTCTTGGCCTTGGCTGATAAGCTTGACACCTTGTTCCAATACTTCAAGGTTGGCTTAATCCCAACGGGTTCTAACGACCCTTACGCTCTTCGTCGTACGGCTATGGGGATTGTGGAAATCCTCTTAGATCGCGGTTGGGAATTAGATTTGTTACCAGTCTTTAAGCACTTAGTGGAAGCCCATGAGGGCGACCAAGAACTCTTGAAGCAGCTTTCAGACTTTGTCTGGGCGCGGGTTGCTGTGCATTTACGTAACCAATCTGTCGATATGGACCAAATTCAAGGGATTGGGGCAGCTAAGCACTTAGAAGTTGGCAAGGCCAACTATGTAGCCCATTTCCTCAAGACCCACAAGGATAAGAACCCAACGGCCTACAAACGCTTCCTAGAAGCCATTACCCGGGTGGTCAATCTGGGAGCTAAAGTTCAAGAAGAGGCTCAGCTTAACTTAGACCTAGCCCAAACTGATTCTGAGGCTAAGTTGCTAGAAGCCGCTGCTAAAATTGACCAATACAAGATTTCAGTTGATGCCCTCTACATGTATCTGGATAACCTAGTACCGGTGATTGAAGCTTACTTCGATGACAACAAGGTTAATGCCGACGATGAGACTATTCGAGTTAACCGTTTGGCTACCCTCAAGGTGCTGACAGAGGCAGTCTTGGAACTCTTCGATTCACGCTTATTGATTAATAAATTTTAAGACTCAACTAGATGAGTTAGAGAAAGGAGTGCTTTCAATGTCGACCTTTTTAGATCGTGCAAGGGTCACAGTCAAAGCCGGTAAAGGCGGCGACGGTATGGTGGCCTTCCGACGCGAAAAGTATGTCCCAGATGGCGGGCCGGCCGGCGGTGACGGCGGTCGAGGTGGCAGTGTCATTTTCCGAGTGGATGAAGGCCTGCGGACCTTGATGGATTTCCGTTATAATCGTCACTTCAAGGCCAAGAACGGTGAAAACGGTATGAGCAAAGGCATGTATGGTAAGGCTGCGGAAGACTTGATTGTGTCAGTTCCACCAGGTACCATCATTCGCGATGCGACGACTGATAAGTTGCTAGCCGACCTAGTAGAGCAAGGCCAGGAATGTGTCGTTGCTAAGGGCGGTCGTGGTGGACGCGGCAATATTAAATTTGCTACCCATAAGAATCCGGCTCCTTCCATTGCCGAAAATGGTGAGCCAGGTGAAGAAGCCGACCTCCAATTAGAATTGAAGGTTCTGGCCGATGTAGGCTTGGTAGGTTATCCAAGTGTAGGGAAATCGACCCTCTTGTCTGTCATTAGTAATGCCAAGCCTAAAATCGCAGACTATCAATTTACAACCTTAACCCCTAACCTGGGTGTGGTCAAACTCAATTACGATCAGGAATTTATCGTGGCCGATATGCCAGGTCTGATTGAAGGAGCCTCGCAAGGGGTAGGCTTGGGGATTCACTTCCTCCGCCACATTGAGCGGACTAAAGTCTTGTTGCATGTCATTGACATGGCAGCGACTCATGAACGGGATCCCTTCCAAGATTACCTCGATATTATGCATGAGCTGGCTTCTTATCACGAGAAATTACTCTTACGTCCTATGATCATTGTGGCTAATAAGATGGATCAGAGCCAGGCCCAAGAAAATTTACCTAGCTTCAAGCAGAAGCTAGAAGACTATTGCCAAAAAGAAGGCTTAGACTTGCCCGCTATTTTTGAAGTATCTGCTTGGCAAGCCAAGGGGCTCAAGCCACTCTTGGCCTTTACCTATGACTTGGTCCAAAATTCTGACTTTATTCCTTTATTTGAGGAAGAGCCAGAAGAAGTGCATTACCAATTAGAAGAGGAAGTGCCATTCACCTTGACCAAACTTGATGCGGGTTACTGGCAATTGTCAGGGGCTAAGATTGAAAAACTCTATGCCATGACCAATATGGCCCACGATGAGAGTGTGGCACGTTTTGCCCGCCAATTACGTTCCATGGGTGTGGACCAAGCCTTGCGTGAAGCAGGGGCCGAATCCGGTGATTTAGTCGATTTAGCCGGCTATCAGTTTGAATTCATGGATTAAGGGGAGGGGATGTGCATGACCGATAAAACATCTACTAAAAGTCCTCGTTTGGCCTTTTTCGACGGCTATCGTGGGGTCTTAATCCTCTTAATTCTGACCTATTATTTCTTCCAGCATATCTTGCCTGGGGGCTTTCTGGCCGTTAACGCCTTCTTGATGGTGGCAGGTTTCTTCGCCTTCCGTCATTTCTATACAGCCCCAACGCTAAGAAAATCAGTTTCTGTCCGGTCCTATCTCAAGTCTAGACTTGAACGGATTTTCTTCCCAACCTTGTTTATGGTCTTGCTGGTAGCAGCCTATATTGCCTTGTTTGCGCCGGATTATTTCTATAATTTGCGCAATATGGGGTTTTCTAGCCTGTTCTTCGTTAACAACTACTATCAGATTTTGTCCAACCAGTCCTACTTTGTCCAGGCGGCCAATCCAAGTGCCTTTACCCATCTCTGGTACATTTCTATTTATGCCCAGCTGATTCTCTTGACGCCTTTTGTGGTCAAAGTAGTCTATTCTTGGCATCGTAATCCGGCTACTGCTGCCATTATGTTGGTGGCTCTGTCCATTGCTTCGGCAGTGCTTCTGGGCTATCTCTACCAAGATGGACAGGATCCGAGTCGGATATATTATGATTTGTTGACGCGGGCCTTTGCCTTTACCTTTGGTGGGGCACTAGGTTATCTCTTCCCAGTCCATCTCAAGCCAAAAGCTATATCCAAGCGTCAGCAACAAGTATTTAATGGAATTGGGATTGCCAGTGTCATCCTGATGACCTTTATGTTGCTCTTTATGTATGGGACGCAACCCTTTGCCTATCGTTTTGGGATGTTGCTATTCACTTTACTGTCCATGGTTTTTGTCATTGTCAGTCTCCATCCTTCTACTTGGCTACATAAGTTCTTAAGTCTGCCAGTCTTTACCTTCTTTGGTAAACGCAGCTTATCCTACTACCTATGGTTTTATCCGATTCACTTGGTTATTCCAGACCGTTTGAATGGCTTCCATAATATTTGGATCTCAGTCGGTGTTCAGTTCTTACTGATTATGTTGATGGCGGAAATCTCCTATCAACTCTTTGAACGTCGTCGCTTGATTTTGCCATTTGGTCAGGATTTCAACTGGAAACAAACCCAAGCGCGGGTGCGTTACCTGGTTCAACACCGGGCTAGCCTATGGGGCATTAAGACGCTAGCGATTAGCTATCTCTTAGTTTCAACCATTGGTTTAGTGGCTTTGGCTATTACACCAGAACAGAAGAACAAGGCAGCCGATGAGTTAGCAACGGTCATCGAATCTAACCAAAAATTGGTGGAGGAGACCAAGGAGCCTGAAAGTCAGGAAACCAAGGTTATTAATAATATTGAAGGCCTAAACCGCCAAGAACTCCTCCAAGCCAATGCCCTTGAAGTAACCTTTATTGGGGATTCCATCCTATTGGCTTCGGCTGATAAGGTCAAAGAAGTCTTTCCTAAGGCAATCGTTGATGGCCAGATTGGTCGTCAGCTCTACCAAAGCAACGAAGTGATTAATAGCCTCAAGGCCTCTGGTAAACTCAAGGGAACAGTGGTGACGGTCTTAGGTTCTAATGGGACCTTTACCGACGGTCAGCTTAATGACTATATTAATGCCATTGGGACGGACCGGGAGCAGTACTTTGTGACTTCCTCGGTTGATAAGGTCTGGGTAGAAGATGCCAATAATCGTCTCTTCGCTGCGGCTAATCGCTTCTCCAATGTCAAAGTGATTGATTGGCGAACCTTCGCTAAGGGCCACTCTGATTGGTACTATGAGGATGGTATCCATCCAAACCCAACTGGCGCTTTGGAATTTGCTAAATTCGTTGCCAATCAGATTTCGCAAAATCGCTAATCGATTGGCAAGTCAAACAGAAAGGAAATGAGCATGAAGTTATTATTTTTAGGTACTGGGGCGGGTGTCCCAAGCCGCAATCGTAATGTGAGTGCTCTAGCCCTCAAACTCCTTGATGAACTCAATGAGGTTTGGTTATTTGATTGTGGTGAAGCCACCCAACATCAAATCTTAGAAACCTCCCTTAAACCTCGCAAAATCACTAAGATTTTCATTACCCACCTACATGGCGACCATATCTTTGGTCTACCTGGTTTCCTTAGCTCGCGTTCCTTCCAGGGGGGCGATCAGCCCTTGACCCTTTACGGGCCACCGGGTATTAAGGACTTTGTCGAATCAGCCTTACGCTTGTCTAAATCACGCCTCTTATATCCTTTAGAAATCGTCGAACTGTCACCTAAAGGAGGTCGTTTGGATTTAGGTAAGGGCTGGTTAGTTGATTATCAAGCACTCAACCATGGTATTCTAAGCTTTGGCTACCGAATCATGGAGCCAAGAACTAGTGGTGAGCTCTTAGTAGATCGTTTGGCTCAGTATCAGATTCCTAATGGGCCGATTTTTGGTCAGCTTAAACGCGGTGAGACTGTCACCTTAGCTGACGGCACCGTCCTTAACGGACAGGATTTTCTAGCGCCAGCTAGAGAGGGAAGAGTAGTCACTATCCTGGGAGATACCAAGACCTGTGATGCTATTCAAGAACTGGCTCAAGATGCTGATGCTTTAGTACACGAATGTACCTTTGAAGAAAGTGAAGCCCGAATGGCTGCGTCCTATCACCATTCGACCAGCCGTCAGGCCGCACAAGTGGCCCAGGCAAGTAATGTCAAAGCCCTCTATCTAACCCATATTAGCGCTCGCTATATGGGAAGAGACGCCAAGCAATTAGAAGACCAAGCGCGCCGTATTTTTGAAGGAGCGAGACTGGTCTATGACTTTGATGAGTTTGATGTGATAGGAGGAGATAGCTCATGTCAAGAAACTTAGATAAGCAAGTCGTGATCATCACGGGTGCGACTAGTGGTATTGGCCAAGCTGTGGCCCACCAATTGGCCCAAGAAGGCTGTAAGTTAGTATTGGCAGCCAGACGTCAGGACCGCTTGCAGGCCCTTGCTCAGGAACTTGAAGAGCAGTGGGGTACAGAGGTTATAGTCCAAGTAACGGATATGTCTCAGCCTCAAGCTATTGAGGCATTAGTGGCGGCTACACTTGAAGCCTTTGGTCGTATTGATATTCTCTTCAGTAATGCGGGGTATGGAGACTTCCAAGCCTTCTCGGAAAATCAACCTCAGCAAGTGGTGGATATGTTCCAAGTCAATGTCTTCGGCATGATGTACTTGAGCCAGTTGGTGGCTATCCAGCAGTTAAACCAAGGTGGCCCAGGTCAAATTCACTTAGTAGGCTCTATTGCCGGGAAAATCCCGACCGCTATGACTAGCGCTTATGCAGCTTCTAAGGCGGCTATAATTGCTTATGCTGACGCCTTGAGACTGGAACTCTATGAGACACCTATTCAAGTCTCCGCCATCAATCCAGGCCCAGTTAAGACAGCTTTCTTTGATCGTTCGCCACAAATGCTAGCCTACGCGCAAGTAGTCGAGGCCTTCAGTCTTGAAGCAGATGAGCTGGCTAGTCGCATTGTAGCCAATATGAAACGCAAGCATGTCAAACGAGAATTAAATCTGCCTTGGCAGTTAGCCTTTGCCTCAAAACTCTATGGCTTATTTCCACAGGCTGGAGATTTCTTAGCTGCCCGCTTGTTTAATTTGAAGGAGGAATAGTCCATGCGTCAACAATGGAAATTAATTTTAGGTGTCTGTGCGGTTATTCTAGTGGTAATCTTCGCCCTACAGAACGTTAACAACGTGCAGGTAACCTTCCTCTTCTTCCAAGCTCAGATGCCTATGGTCTTAGTCTTATTGATTTCGATTCTCTTTGGCCTCTTAATTGGTTTCTTGTCTTCTTTATCCAGTCACATGGCCAATCGTACAGCCATTAAGAACCTAAATAAGGAGCGCGAAGCCCTTACCAAAGAACAGTCTAATTTTGAGACGACTAAGGCGGAATTAGAAGCCCAATATCAGGCTAATCTTGAAGAAAAGAATCAAGAAATTGCGAGTCTTCAAGAAGCCTTAGCCGATTTGAAGACACAGCTTGAAGCCCAGTCTCAAAGCCAATCGCAAGAAGAAGAGAACGGTGACTTAGAGGCTGATTTGGACCAATCAGCTCAAGAACTTGAAGACAGTGTGGATGAATTTGAAGAGAGTTTGCAAGATGATGAGGATCCTCAGGTTTCGAGGGGGTAGAGCATGAACTTGACACACTATGAGTGGCACTATCGAAGCTTGCCGGACGATTGGCAAGACAAGGTGGCTGAATGGCAGCAAGCCGGTTTAGGCTATAGTGACACTTTTCTGCGGCTATGTTTGGCGCGTGGACTTGAGACTTTGGAAGAAATCAAGAACGCGACTAATCAGATGCCCCAAACCTTCCACGATGCTTTTCTACTTTATGACATGGAACGCGCTGTGGAAAGAATCCAGGCAGCCATCGAGTACCAAGAACTTATCTTGATTTACGGTGACTATGATGCTGATGGCATTACCTCTACTCTGATTCTCTATGAGACCTTGGAGATGTTGGGTGCGCGAGTTATTTACTATGTGCCCAATCGCTTGGTGGATGGCTATGGGCCTAATTTGGCTCGCTATCAGGACTTTGTGGCACAAGGCGTTCAGTTGATTTTGACTTGCGATAATGGGGTGGCAGGTTTTGAAGCCATCGAATGGGCTATGCAGGCTGGTGTGGATGTCATTGTGACGGACCACCATGAGGTCCAAGCCACCTTGCCTTCAGCCTATGCTGTGATTCATCCCAGACATCCACAAGGCCATTATCCCTTCCCAGATTTGAGTGGAGCAGGGGTGGCCCTGAAGTTGGCCACAGCCTTATTAGGCGAAGTGCCAACGGAGTTAGTGGAATTAGCTGCCATTGGGACTGTCAGTGACGTGGTCTCCCTTCGTGACGAGAACCGGACCCTTGTCCTGAGCGGTCTCCAGCTCATGCGCGATACCATGCGCATTGGCTTGCGATTAATGCTTGAAGAAGAGCAAGTCGATATGGAAAACATGACGGCTGACACAATTGGTTTTACCATTGGGCCTCGGCTTAATGCGATTGGTCGTTTGGGCGACCCGACGCCAGCCTTGGAACTGCTCAAAACCCAGGATGAGGAAGAAGCCCAAGAGCTATTAGCCTTAATTAACGAGAAAAACCAGGAACGTAAGGACTTGGTTGCTAATATTATGGATCAGGTTAGCCAAAGACTGGGTCAGGGGCCAATTCCTCATATTATTATTGAATCTGACCCTAGCTGGCCAGCTGGAGTTGTTGGGATTGTGGCCGGCCGCTTGAGCGAACACTACCAGCGTCCAGCCCTCATCTTCCAGTATCAGGCAGATAAAGGTCAATACAAGGGGAGTGGGCGTTCAACAGAAGCTGTCCATCTCTTTGACTGGTTGACCGATATTAAGGAGCATCTGGCCCAATTTGGTGGTCATGCCCAGGCGGCAGGTATGACAGTTAATCAAGATCAATGGCAAGACTTTGTCTCAGCCTTGCAGGCCAAGGCTCAAGCTCAGGCAGAAAGTGAGCCTAGAAAAGCGCCCTTGACCATTGATTTGTCCTTAAAGCTGTCGGAAGTAGGGACTGACTTCATCCAAGAAGTCCAGTTACTGGGTCCCTTCGGTATGGATAATGATAAGCCAGTCTTTGCTTTTGAGGAGGCAAAGCTTAACCAGGTGCGATTGATAGGGACTAATAGCCAGCATGCTAAGCTAGTCCTAGGACAGGATGGGCAAGAGCTTAATGCCATTGGCTTTGACTTTGCTGATCGCATGCGAGATCGACAAGTGGGAGATAGCCTGACTGCTGTAGGTCATTTGGACTTAAACAAATGGCAGAATCGGGTCAGCCCTCAATTGCTCCTGTCTGATATTGGGGTCTCAGGTGCTGCCTGGTATGACTGGCGGGCAAGTGGCCAACAAGGTCGTCTCTGGCAGCTAGATCAAGTTGTCTATGTATGTCAGCGCGAGGCAGTTAAGGCTCAAGTTTCTTCTCGCCTTCAGCCCGGTTCTGCTCTGATGACCTATCAAGAAGTTCAAGGAGCCAATCTTACCCATTATCAAGGCCTAGTGCTCTTAGAGCCACCCAAGCAAATGTTGGATTTCGACCAGCTGGTGCTTAGTCAGGATTGGCAGGCCTTCTACTTGGTGCTCTATGCCCAAGAATCCAAATATTTGGCAGGTCTGCCACAAAGGGCTGACTTCGCTAAGCTTTATCGCTGGTTAGTCAGCCAGGAGCCCTTCAATTTGCGGGCTAGGTTAGCAGAAATCAGCCAAGGACTGGCCATTAATCCAGTTCAACTCAAATTAATGTTTCATGTCTTCTATGAAGCAGGTTTTGTATCAATTGAAGAGGGACAAGTGGCAGTCCAAGATGCTAGTCGCCATCAGAACACTAACTTGGAAGAAACTGCTGCCTACCGGGCTTATCAAGCCGCTATGGACAGCGAAGAAGTCTTAGTCTTTGCCACCCTCGACCAAATAAAAGAATATGTTAAAAAATTAGGAGTTAAGTCATAATGGAATTGAAGAATTATATTGCTAAAGTCATGGACTATCCAAAAGAAGGCATTGTTTTCCGTGATATTACCCCTCTCATGGCAGATGGCCCAGCTTATCACGAATCAGTTAAACAATTAGTAGACTACGCCCGTGAATTACAAGTAGATGTGATTGTAGGTCCAGAAGCACGCGGCTTTATCGTGGGCTGCCCAGTTGCTTATGAATTAGAGATTGGTTTTGCACCAGTTCGTAAGAAAGGCAAGCTACCACGCCCAACGGTCGATGTAGACTATGAATTGGAGTATGGTACCGCAACTTTAACTATGCATGAAGATGCTATTAAACCAGGCCAACGTGTCCTCATCACCGATGACCTCTTGGCAACAGGTGGGACCATTAAAGCCTCTATCGATCTAGTTGAAAAATTAGGCGGCGTTGTCGTTGGTTGTGCCTTCCTAATTGAACTCGTTGACTTAAACGGGAAAGAAAAATTAGCAGGCTACGACTACAAGGCTTTAATGCAATACTAAAAACATCAAAAATATGCCCCCAGTCATAGACTGAGGGCATGGCTTTAAGAGACTTAGAAATAACGGTAAAGGGAGACAACCTTACCCAGGATGGTCACCTGAGGCAGAATGATATCGTCCATGTGGTCATTTTCTGGCCGTAAGATGACGTGATCGGACTTCTTGAAGAAGGTCTTACAGGTGGCTTCATTATCCTCGGTCATAGCAACTACGACGTCACCATTATTGGCGCTTGCTTGACGGCGGACTGTAATGTAATCTCCATCTAGAATCCCAATATTAACCATGGATTCACCCTTAATCTCTAGCATGAAGAGTTCGCTAGGTTCATAGCGCTCTAGGCCAGGTGGGATAGGGTAGTAATCTGTGGCATGTTCAATGGCCAGAATAGGCGCACCTGCGGCTACTTGACCTAGCAAGGGAATTTGTTGGGGCTGGATGCCCAAGGCTTCCTGGGCTAGGGGAGAAAGTTCGATGGCTCGAGTCTTGCTGGCGTCACGAATAATATAACCAGCCCGTTCTAAACGTGCTAGATGGCCGTGTACAGTTGAAGTAGAAGCAAGTCCTACTGCTGCACCGATTTCCCGAACAGTAGGGGGATAGCCGTTGGCTTCAATGGCCTCATGGATACATGAGAGTATGGTTAATTGCTTAGTGGATAATGTCGTCATGTCCTCACCTTCCTTATATCTTAAGCCTATTATAGCACACTTATCAATCAAAATGCAAACGAATGTTCGTGGAGGTGTCTAATGTTATCACCAGAAAAAATTGAGCGCATCAATGTCTTAGCACGTAAGAAGAAAAGTGAGGGTTTAAACCCTGAAGAAGCCCAAGAACAAGCGGCTTTACGCCAAGAATACTTGGCTAGCTTACGCCATGGCATGCGCAATCATATTGAAGGTATGAAGATTGTCGACCAAGAGGGGACCGATGTGACCCCTGACAAACTCAAACAGATTCAAAAAGAAAAGAAAATTCATAACCGTCATTTAGAAGATTAGACTAGGCTTTTGACGGAAAGTTGTGTAAAATAGAAGAGTAATATGAAAAGAAAGTGAGGAGAAGGCAGTGCAAACATGGATTTGGTTAATCATTGTCGTAGTCGCCTTAATCGGTGGATTTGTTGGTGGCTTCTTTATGGCGCGCCGTTACATGATGAAATACTTTAAGGAAAACCCACCAATTGATGAGCGCATGATTACGCAAATGATGGCTTCAATGGGTCAAAAACCATCTAAGAAGAAGGTTCAACAAATCATGGCCCAAATGAAGGTTCGTCAATAATCAAGAGAATCAAAGTCCGCCTAATGGTGGACTTTTTCTTATCTAGGCGCTTTACTTACAGATGAAAAGTCCTAGCAAACGTGGTACACTATAAGAGTATTGAAAGTCAAATTGAGGAGGAAGCTCTATGTCTATTATCAAGGAAAATTTCGACAAACTCATTGCTGAGAAAGAACTACCAGCTGAATACTTGGAGATTGAAGGAGGCCACCATCTCTATCGTTTCCGTTTTGGTGTAACCCCAGTTCGGGACTTGATTGTGGAAGTCATTGTTCAAAATTCAGATTTACCATATTGTGATGCTCAAGTCATCTACCGCCATGTTCACATGTTGAAAGACTATAAGCAACGTGCGCAAGCCTTGGAATTGATTAACGAATTAAATGAAACTCGTACCGGTTATTTTGCCCTTTATTTAGCGGGTGATGGGGAAATCTTCCAACGTAACTTGATGCGGGCTAGCGTGGACCCACAACCGCTCTATGAAACCATTGTCTATGGTTCAGCTATTGCGAAGGATATGGTAGAAGCCTTAACTGCTGGTTTAGGACCTTCTGCTGAGGTGTAACACTTCATGCTGACGTCTTTTGTTCGCTCCAGTCAAGGACAAAGAATCCTGTCCGGTGTCGTATTATGGCTTTCAGCCCTATGTTTTGCAGTTGCCCTCAACTTATTCTATGTTCCTAATCTGATTTTTTCTAATGGCGTGCCTGGCTTGGCGCAAATTATCTTGGCCATCTTCAAGGATACGCCCCTAGCGAATCTCTTAACGGCTGGTAATCTCTATTTCATTCTCAATATTCCCTTGATGATTCTGAGTTGGCTCTATCTAGGACGGCGTTTTTCAATCTTGACCGTGACCAGTATTTTCCTGTCCACCTTAGTAAGTAACTGGGTGCCGATTCAACAAGTGACCGATAATACCTTGTTAGCTGCAATCGCTGGTGGGGTGATTTCGGGTATCGGGGTCGGGCTCTTGATTAAGTTTGGTATGTCCAGTGGAGGCTTTGATATTATTGCCCTCTTGATTGCTAAGAAAACAGGGCGCAATGTCGGCTTTATGTCCTTTTTGACCAATGGTTTGGTCATAGTTGGAGCTGGCTTCCTTAATAGTTGGGAATATGCTCTCTACAGTTGTATTGCCATCTTTATTGCAGGCATGGTTATTGATGCTATCCATACAGGTGAGCAACGTTTGACTGCTTTTGTGATTTGCCAAGACCCTAACCAAGTGGTCAAGGCCATTCAGGAGCGGGTCATCCGTGGCGTCACTCTCTTAGAAGGGCAGGGTGCCTTTTCGCATCAGCCCAAGCAAGTCCTAATGGTAGTCTTAAGTCGTTATGAACTCTATGATTTGCAGCAAGCAGTGCTTTCAGTTGATTCCCAGGCCTTCATTAATGTGGTCCAGTCCACCATGGTGACCGGTAATTTCTTAAATCGTCAGCAACAGGCCGACTTTAGAAAAGAATCAGTTGTTTAATGATCAAATCCCTTCTGATAGTTTCAGAGGGGATTTTTAGTTTAAATCGTTTCAATCAGAGGCAGAGTTTGTTATAATATAGTGGAATTTGAAGACAGGAGGGCTTGGCATGGCTGACTTAAGTAAGGTACCTGCGCACGTTGCGCTCATTATGGATGGAAATGGCCGATGGGCTAAGAAACGCTTCCTACCTCGGGTAGCAGGACACAAAAAAGGTGTCGATACCATTAAGAAAATCACCAAACGTGCCAATCAACTGGGCGTTAAGATGCTGACGGTCTATGCCTTCTCAACTGAGAACTGGAAACGACCTGAACAAGAAGTCAGCTTCTTGATGAAGTTGCCTAAGGAGTTTTTTGCCAAGTTTGTGCCTGAGTTATTGGAACAGAATGTGCGGGTAGAGACCATTGGTGACTTGGAAGGACTGCCAGAAGCCACTCGCAAGGTCCTCAAGCAAGCTATTGCCGATACGGCTCATTGTACTGGCCTGATTTTGAACTTTGCCATCAACTATGGCTCTCAAGACGAACTTTGCCATGCGGTTCAGACTTTAGCCCGTCAGGTAGCTGAGGGCACTTTGAAGCCGGAAGACATCACCCCTGACTTAATTGGCCAAAATTTAGAAACTGCCAAGTTTGGTTCATTAGCCAATCCGGACTTGATTATCCGGACCAGTGGGGAAGAGCGTCTCAGCAACTTCCTACTCTGGCAGGCGGCTTATAGTGAGTTCTATTTCACTGAACGTTTGTGGCCTGATTTTGATGAAGGCGATTTTGACCAAGCCCTAGCGGTCTATGCCAGCCGACAACGACGATTTGGAAAGGTGTTGGATACTGAATGAAAGTAAGAGTAATCAGCGCCCTAGCGGCCTTGGCCGTCCTGATTCCGGTTGTGGTGGTAGGGGGCAAGGTTTTTACGGGCATGTTCTTAATTTTAGGGGTTATGGCCTTATTTGAATTAGCCAATATGAAGAAGATTGAATACTTCAACTTGGTCGGGGTCATTGCAACCATTGCGGTTGCCCTCATGATACTGCCCAGTAACTATCAATCTGCCTTGATTCCAGGTCTTAAATTTACCTATCTCTTCTATATTTGCTGTATGTTGCTTTTAGTCCTGACGGTCTACGAGTACAAGACCTTTAACATTGAAGAAGCAGCTCTTTTGATTTTTGGTGCCCTCTACATTGGCTATGGCTTCCGTTACTTGATTGAGTTACGACAAATTAGTTTGGACTTAGTTATTTTCCAATTTGCAATTATTTTTGCAACGGATTCTGGGGCTTATATCGTTGGCCGACGTTTCGGCAAGCATAAGCTAGCGCCTCAATTGAGTCCTAATAAGACCATTGAAGGTTCGCTAGGTGGAATTGTCAGTGCGGTCGTCATCGCAGTGCTCTATAATTACTTCTTCGATCCACATTTAGGGGGCTCAGAGCACTATATTTTACTGGCCATGGCCTTGTCAGTTTTAGGTCAGCTAGGAGATTTGGTAGAGTCAGCCTTTAAGCGGCATTTTGGGGTCAAGGACTCTGGTAAGTTCCTGCCGGGCCATGGCGGGGTCTTAGATCGCTTTGATTCAACCCTTTTTACCAGTTTTCTACTCATGACCTGGTTTAACTGGTTAAAATAGTGCTCATGTCAACCAAACTCTATCCTTTGAGTTTGGTTGACTATTTTTGCATTATGGGCCTAATTAGGGTATATTTAAGAGGTTAAGTTAAGTAAATTTTTGAATTGAAATAGATAAAGGATGTTGACCATGCAAGCATTGATTGTATTTTTACTTGTTTTTACCGTGATCGTAAGTATTCATGAATTCGGCCATTTTTACTTTGCCCGTAAGGCTGGTATCCTGGTGCGCGAATTTGCCATTGGGATGGGGCCTAAGCTCTTCAGCCATCAGGGCAAGGACGGCGTACTCTATACCATTCGCATGATTCCCTTGGGAGGCTATGTTCGTCTAGCAGGGCTAGGTGAGGATCAAGATGCAGTTCAAGCCGGTATGCAAGTAGGCCTTGTCTTGAATGAAGCCGGGCTAGTGACCCGCATTAATACCTCGAAAGTGGCCCTTGAAGACGAAGTACCAGTGCAAGTGGATCAGTTGGATTTAACGGATGCCATGACTATTACAGGCTTACCGCTGGGCAGTCAAGACTTGGTTACCTATCAAGTGGATCACAAGGCCCGCATCATTGAAGCAGATGGGTCTAGTATCCAAGTGGCACCGCGTCAAGTCACTTATGGCGCCGCTAAGCCATGGGCTAAGTTCATGACCAATGTAGCGGGACCGATGAATAACTTTATCCTCTCTATTTTAATCTTTGTTGTAGTGGCCTTTGTCCGCCCAGGCGGTGTACCGGTTGAGGCCAATGTCTTAGGTTATATTGAACCAGATTCGCCTGCTGCCCAAGCAGGGCTACAGGCAGGTGACCGGATTGATGCTATTGGTCAAACTAAGGTTTCCAACTGGCGTCAAATGGTGCAAGCTATTCAATCCAAGCCAGGTCAAACGGTAGATTTCTCAGTCCATCGTGGCGACCAAGACTTGACATTACCAGTTGCTATCCGGGCTGACCAAGTGGATCAAGCAACGATTGGGCGAATTGGCGTAGCGCAACCAGAGACTCAAGATCTCTGGGCAAAAATTGCTTATGGCTTCACCGCAACTTGGTCTCAAATCACGGGTGTAGCGGCAGCAATTGTGGGTATCTTCCTTCGTGGCCTCAACCTCAATCAGTTTGGTGGGCCCGTGGCAATTGCCAAGATTACCTCTGAAGCAGCTTCTCAGGGTTTCATGCCAGTGCTAGTTCTAACCGGTTTGCTGTCAGCCAATATTGGCGCCTTCAACCTATTACCAATTCCTGCCTTGGATGGAGGTAAGATTGTGCTTAATGCCATTGAGGGTGTGCGAGGCAAGCCCCTATCTCAAGAAAAAGAAGGGATTTTAACCATTATTGGAGCCCTAATCTTAGTGGCCTTTATGCTGGCGGTCACCTGGAATGATATCAGCCGACTCTTCCAACCATAATTTTGAGTAAGAGATCTACCGAGGGTAGGTCTCTTTTTTAGCATGGCCCTCAGGTGATTTTAAAGGGGGCTTATGCTATAATAAGAGGGTATGTAAATCACCGTGGACGGAGGGAACTTATGGCCAAGAATCGCCAATTATTTGAACATCTATTGGACCAAATTGGGCTGCAGGACGCAGACATGCTGGCCCAACTGGCCCAGACTCAGATTGAATCGGTTAAGGTTCATGCTAAGTCTGGGGAATGGCATTTTACCTTAAGTCAGGTTGAACGCCTCCATCCCCACGTCTATGAAGCCCTTATGCACCATATGCGTCTAGCCTTCGAGGGCATTGCCAAGACTGAAGTCTGGTGGAATTATCAAGCACCGACTAAACTAGATGAGAGTCAAATGCTAGATTACTGGCAATCCATTTTAGGGGTAATGGGACAGGAATCGAGCTTTATTAAGCGCGCTTTGGCTAATGCTACTTATCAGGTCAAGGATGGCCAAATCCAAGTTGGCTTGGCGACTGAAGATCAAGTTCAGGTGGTTAAAACCCGCTATGACCAAGCCTTCAAACTCAAACTGGCCCAAAACCAATTGAATGACTGGGAACTAGTCTATCTGGTAGATGATAAGGCCAGCGAGCAGGCTAAGCTTCAGGCTCAACAACATCTAGCCTCTGAGGTGGAGCGCGAGCGGCAAGAACTGGCTCAATTAGAACAACGACGCCAAGAACAAAGCAAGGTGGTCGTAGAGAACACCGACATTCCTCAAATTGGTAAGGACATCCCCGATACGCCAGCCATTTCGATTCAGGAAGTCTACGACAATCCCTTTAATCAGATCATTGAAGGTTATATTTTCGACTATGAAGTCCGCGAGCTCCGCTCAGGTTCCCAGATCATGATTATGAAGGTGACCGACTATACTTCCTCTATTACGGCCAAACTAATGGCAGGGCGTAACATTAAGAAGGAATCCTTTGGCCTCTTTAAGAAGGGGGATTGGGTCCGCCTAGAAGGTAGCCTTAAGGCTGATAACTTTACAGGAGAGATGGACTTCTCGCCGCGTAGTATTCGCAAAATTTCCAAGGCCTCACGCCAAGACCAGGGGGTAGACGGTGCCAAACGGATTGAGTTGCATCTGCACTCCAATATGAGTCAAATGGATGCCACCAACAAGGTTGGTGACTTGATTGCTCAAGCAGCTGCCTGGGGCCATTCAGCCATTGCCATTACCGACCATGCGGGCGCTCAGGCCTTTCCTGATGCCTATGCAGCAGGTAAGAAACATGGCATTAAGGTTCTCTACGGGATTGAAGCCAATGTGGTCAATGACGGTGAACCGATTGCCTATAATCCACAAGCCATTAACTTAGATCAGGCGACCTATGTTGTCTTTGACGTGGAGACCACGGGTCTGTCTTCTGTCTATGACCGCATCATTGAGTTAGCAGCGGTTAAAATGCGCGATGGCGAGGTTATCGGTACTTTCGAAGCCTTTATCAATCCTGGTTATCCTTTGTCGGCCATGATTACCGAATTGACGGGGATTACCGACGCTATGTTAGCCGATGCGCCACCAGAAGAAGAGGTCATGGCGCGCTTTGCTAAATTTTCCAAAGATACCATTCTCGTGGCTCACAATGCGAGCTTTGATATGGGCTTCCTCAATAAGACCTATGCGCGTCTGGGTATGCCAGTGTCTGATCAGCCAGTTATTGATACGCTGGAGTTATCACGTTTGGTTAACCCTGACATGCGTTCCCATCGTTTGAATATCTTGGCTAAGCATTATGGCGTGACCTTGGAACAACACCACCGGGCCGTTTACGACTCTGAGACAACTGGTTATGTCTGCTATAAGCTATTGGATCAAGCCAAAGAACAATATGGCATGGTCCGTCATGACCAGCTCAACGAGCAAGTAGGGAAAGGGGACAGCTATAAGCAGGCTCGACCTTTCCATGCCACCTTGATTGCTAAAAACCAAGAAGGGCTTAAAGACCTCTTTAAGTTAATTTCAGCCTCTAATGTCCAATACTTCTTCCGTGAGCCCCGTATTCCACGCAGCTTGTTGACCAAGTATCGGGACAATCTCTTAGTTGGGACAGCTTGTTCCAATGGGGAAGTCTTTACTGCCATGATGCAAAAGGGCTACGATGAAGCGGAGAAGCTGGTAGATTTCTATGATTACATCGAACTACAACCTAAGTCTGTCTATGGACCCTTGATCGAGACGGAATTAATTCGTAGCGAAGCTGACTTAGAAACCATCATGAGAGAGATGATGCGACTGGGTCAATACAAGAACAAGCTAGTAGTGGCGACAGGGGATGTCCACTACTTGGAACCTAAGGATGCTATTTACCGCGAAATTCTCTTGCGTTCCATGAAGATTAATGCCAATCGGACCTTGCATCTGCCGCCTGTTCATTTCCGTACGACAGATGAGATGGTGGCAGAATTCGACTTTATGGGACGAGACCAAGCCTATGATCTTGTCATCACCAATCCTCAGAAGATTGCGGATATGGTGGAAGAAGTTGAAGTCATCAAGGACAAACTCTATACGCCAAATATTCCTGGCGCCAATGAAGAGATTACGGAACTCTCCTATAAACGAGCCAGAGAGCTCTACGGCGATCCTCTGCCTGAGATTGTTGAGAAGCGGATTGAAAAGGAACTCAAGTCCATTATTGGTAATGGATTTGCCGTTATTTATCTGATTTCGCAGAAGTTGGTCCACAAGTCAGTATCTGACGGCTACCTAGTGGGTTCGCGGGGGTCGGTGGGTTCTTCCTTAGTGGCGACCTTGACGGGTATTACGGAGGTCAACCCTCTAGCTCCACATTATTATTGTCCAAACTGCCAATATTCGGAGTTTATTGCTGACGGTTCGGTTGGCTCGGGTTATGACCTGCCAGCCAAAGACTGTCCTCACTGTGGCCACGCCCTTAACAAGGATGGGCAGGATATCCCATTCGAAACCTTCCTTGGCTTCTATGGCGACAAGGTACCCGATATTGATTTGAACTTCTCTGGGGCCTATCAACCGCGCGCCCACGCCTACACCAAGGAACTCTTTGGGGAGGACTATGTCTATCGGGCAGGAACCATTTCGACGGTTGCCGAGCGAACTGCCTTTGGTTATGTCAAAGGCTATCTGGAAGTAGCCCAACAATTCTTACCACAAGCTGAAAAGGAACGTCTAGCGAAAGGAATTGAAGGGGTCAAACGCACGACCGGTCAGCACCCGGGTGGGATTATCGTAATTCCAGACTATATGGATGTCTATGACTTTACGCCAATTCAATATCCTGCCGATGAAGTGACAGCCGAATGGCGGACTACCCACTTCGACTTCCATTCCATTCACGATAATGTTCTCAAGTTAGATATTCTGGGGCACGATGATCCAACCGTTATTCGTATGTTACAAGACTTATCGGGGATAGATCCTAAGACCATTCCACCAACCGACCCGGATGTCATGAAAATCTTTTCTAGTCCCGAGGTTTTAGGGGTAACACCAGAGCAAATCTTCTCTAAAACTGGGACGCTAGGGATTCCTGAGTTCGGGACAGGCTTCGTACGCGGTATGTTGGAAGAATCCAAACCAGCGACCTTTGCTGAGCTGCTGCAAATTTCTGGTCTCTCCCACGGGACCGACGTTTGGCTGGGGAATGCCCAAGAGTTAATTAAGAACAAGATTGCGCCTCTTGCTAAAGTAATCGGCTGTCGTGACGATATTATGGTCACCCTGATATACTATGGTTTAGAGGACGGCTTAGCCTTCAAGATTATGGAGTCCGTCCGTAAAGGCAAGGGGATTCCAGAGGATTGGCAGGCAGAAATGCGGGCCAAGAAGGTGCCTGAATGGTATATTGATTCCTGTTTGAAGATTAAGTATATGTTCCCTAAAGCCCATGCAGCTGCCTATGTCCTCATGGCCTTGCGGGTTGCTTACTTCAAGGTTCACATGCCTATTATGTACTATGCCGCTTACTTCTCTGTGCGGGCAGATGACTTTGACATCGTGGCTATGCACCAAGGGAAGGAAATGGTGAAGCGTCGTATCAAGGAAATCAATGATAAGGGCTTTGATGCTTCGGTCAAGGACAAGAACCTCTTAACGGTCTTAGAATTGGCTAATGAGATGTTGGAGCGTGGCCTTAGCTTCCAGATGATCAGTCTAGAGAAGTCTGATGCCGATCGCTTTATCATTGAGGGCAATAGCCTGATTCCACCATTCCGGGCCGTACCTGGTTTGGGTGCCAACGTAGCCCAACAGATTATTAAGGCTCGCCAGGAAGCACCGTTCCTGTCTAAGGAAGACTTGCAGAAACGTGGCAAGGTCTCTAAGACTATTCTTGATTACTTAAGTGAACAAGGCGTCCTTAATGGCTTGCCTGACTCAGATCAATTAAGTCTCTTTTAACGAATTAGCGCCCGCATAGTGCGGGCGCTTTTTTATAATCGATATTGTGTACACAATTACAAATCTGAAACTTGATTGTAATAAAAAGCAGGCTACCATAAGTAAAGGATACGTGAATATTCAATCTATATAGCTAATCTTATATCATAATATTTTATCATTCAGACAATAGAAATGTTCAAACAATATCGAGGTTAGCTTATTGAAATTACATTTCGTTAAAGGAGGAGTTTGAAAATTTTAGCTTATCTAGTTAGATGTCTAATTATATAGGCGTAAATCTGTTATAAAAATACTTAGTCACCTCCTTTTTTGTATAAGCAAATTTATTGCAATGCATAGGTCTGTTTGTTACAGATTAAATAGGCATTTAGACTGCTTCAAGTGTCCGGAAACCTTGATTAAATGCTATTTATAGGCTTTTTTACAGGTGTTAAGAATGTTTCAGTAAAATGAATTAAGGGCAGGAAGCATTGTGATGGCTGAAAAAACTAGATATAATATTTGCATAACTAAAATTTATTGGAGGTTTTAAAATGAAGCTAACCAATACGGTATATCGCTATGCGATCCGTAAGCTCAAAGTGGGAACTGCCTCAGTTGCGGTTGCTGCCTTGATGTTCTTGGGCTCCGGGAATGCTGTTGTTAATGCAGCTGACTTGAACCAACAATCAGCTCTAGTAGCTAAAGCAAGTTCACCAGAGATTACTCAAGTGAAGGAGGCAAGCCCAACTGAAGATAATCTTAAATCAGATTTAGAAGTTGACACCAAAGCCCTTGAGGCTGATAAGTCGCCTGAAACTGATTTAGATGTCACTAAAGATTTGCCTAAAACAGAAGCGGAATCAGTTGCCTCTGACTTAACTAAGTTGGAGGAATCTGAGGGGCTAGCATCACAAGATGAACCTAAGCAAGAAGTATCAGCTGAGGACTTAAGCTCAGAAGCTACTGAAGCAAAGGCAAGTGTTGAGGAAGCAAGCGCTAGTTCAGAAGAATCAGCTCCAAGCGTTAAAGAAGCGGAAGCGACAGTTGCTAATCAAGTGGCAGCTGCCAATGCAGCTAATCAGGTAGAAGAAGTAAAACCTTTGGCCAACGCAAATAGCGCGGCAGAAAATCGTATTATCTTGCCACCAGGCTTTACACCAAGTCTATTTGAGCCAGGTGCCTATAGTGCCAGTCATATTGACGCAATTGCTAAACCTGGACGCGCACTTAATACTTACAAATCTAACGAAGCTGATAAGAAGGAAATCGTTGATGTTACAAATTTAACGGAAGCACAACGTAAAGAACTTTCGCTCTTCGTTGCCAACCTGATTAATCCGATTCGCCAACAATTCGGGAAAGAACCCTATAAGGTTAATGCAGGCTCTGTCAATGCCGCGCAAAAAGTTGCCAATGCCTACAAAGAGGATAATTGGTATGCATGGACAAGTAGCCATGATACGAATGCCACTTCCCGCGCTTTAGCAAATGTTGCCAATGGTTGGGGCGAGAACTTAGCAACCATTAATCCAAATACAACAACAATGGATGATCTTAAAAAGCAATTCCACTACCAAACCGTTTGGATGCTTTTCGATGATAGCCATGCTAATTTTGGACATGCTAGAAACTTCTTACTTTTTGAAAATCCATTTGGTAATCACGATGTTTACTTAGGGATTTCAACAAACCGCGCGGGTGCAAGCGATGCAAGATCTTTTGGTACTCAGTATTACACTATGTTTGCACCAAAGGATGGATCTAGCGAGTTCACACAAGGTAATGATTATACGTCCGAACCGACTCCAAGCCAACCGAGTCAGCCAACGACTCCAAGCCAACCGAGTCAGCCAACGACTCCAAGCCAACCGAGTCAGCCAACGACTCCAAGCCAACCGAGTCAGCCAACGACTCCGAGTCAACCAAGTCAACCAACGACTCCAAGCCAACCGAGTCAGCCAACGACTCCAAGTCAACCGAGTCAGCCAACGACTCCAAGTCAACCAAGTCAACCAACGACTCCGAGTCAACCAAGTCAACCAACGACTCCGAGCCAGCCGAGTCAGCCAACGACTCCAAGTCAGCCGAGTCAGCCAACGACTCCAAGTCAGCCGAGTCAGCCAACGACTCCGAGCCAACCGAGTCAGCCAACGACTCCAAGTCAGCCGAGTCAGCCAACGACTCCAAGTCAACCGAGTCAGCCAACGACTCCAAGTCAGCCGAGTCAGCCAACGACTCCGAGCCAACCGAGTCAGCCGACGACTCCAAGTCAACCGAGTCAGCCAACGACTCCAAGTCAACCAAGTCAACCAACGACTCCGAGCCAACCGAGTCAGCCGACGACTCCAAGTCAACCGAGTCAAGTAAGCGACACTGCTGATAGACTTGGTCAGGCCAAGGCTAGTGATCCAAATAAGCCAAGTGAAATGGCGCCAAAAGACAATGGTCAAAGTCCAGTAGGACAGGCCTTGCCAGACACTGGTGAGAGCTCTAACCTGCTAGTGCTTGGGGCTGCCATTATGACAGCTATAGCAGGTATCGCATTACTGGTATTCAAGCGTCGTAAAATATAATTTGAAAAAGACAGCTCAGGCTGTCTTTTTTCATTTCGTCGATAATGTTAATAATATGACAGTAAGGTAAATTTTGGGTGTTAAGTCAGATTTTAGGTAGGTTTTGAGCCAAGAGATTGCTATAATAGGACACAGAATACTGAAGCGATAAGTGAGGAGGTTACCCCCATGAAATCCAGAATTAACCGCTATGCTATCCGTAAATTAAGTGTGGGTCTTGTGTCCGTTGCGGTAGCATCCTTCCTTTGGCTGACGTCTCATGGTCACCATGTTAGCGCTCAAGAAGAGAAAGGATCTGTGACTAGCCAAGAGTCTTCAGACGGCCTACAGTCTGAAATGTCAGCAAGTCCTGCTGTGTCCAGTCAAGTAGATAAGAGTGAACAATCAGACAATTTGCAGTCATCTGAGCAAAACACTTGGTCATCCATCAGTTTGCCTGAAGGATATACTGAGGAGGAACTCTTAAAAAATGAGCCAAACTTGATAGAAGCTAGTCAACGCGGCTTAGAGCAAAATTCTGACTATCTACCAAGTAAACTAGACTCCGAAACTTCCCTGGCTATTGATAATCTGCAGGATAAAGAGAGAATGCATTTGGCAAAGTGGCTGACTGATTTAGTCAATCCTTTGCGTGCTAAATGGGGACATCAGCCTTATCAAGTTGATGCTTCTCTTCAAGAAGCCAGCCAAGTATTGGCCAATCGTTATCAATCACAGAATTGGCAAGCAAATGAGCAAGGGTTTCATGGTCAATGGGAATCCGAACTATTTGGCCCCTACGATAGTGCCTGGTATCAATATTGGATGCCAATGAAGACGGATTTTGCAGAAGCTAAGAATCTTGGTCAAGTAAAAGGCGCAATCTATCAGGGCATTATCGGAATGTTATTTGAAAGTCATGCAGATTCTTATCTGCCGGCGCGCTATTTGCTTAGTGTTGACAGTGCTAGGTCTAGTCGTCAGCCGCTCTTAGGCTTAGGTTTGACGCGTATTGTAAGCAGAAATCAAGAAAGTCAATATTTCTTGACACTTAATTTCTTAACAGCCAGCAAGGTGTCAGAGCCCAAGCAATCAACGGATCCTAGCAATCCTTTAGATCCTTCAAGACCTACTGAACCTATTCTACCTATTGATCCAGTGGAGCCACAGCCTCCATTAGATCCAATATCTCCTATGGATCCTATATTACCACAACCTGATCCTAAACCAGATGGAGAGGAGCCTAAGCCTCTTCTAGATCCAAATCAAACGTCACCTAATGAGGATGAAACGCCTAGTCCGCTTGAACAAAGACCTCGTAGAGAATTACCGAGCTTGGTGGAAAAAGCTAACGTGATGGCCCAAAGAACACAAGCGAGTGGTGAATCAATTGAAGAAAAAGAAGAAAACGCAAGTGTGAGTTCAAGTCAAGTTTCTCATTCAAGCGCAAGTTCTTATAATGCGTCTATTGATTCATCAGAATCGAATAGTAGTGTGAGTACGGAGCCTATACCATCATCGGCTTCTGAGGATGAAAGCTATTGGTTACTACTCGGGGGTGTCTCTGCTGTAGCAGCTGCTGCTGGCCTTATCTACCTCAAACAAGTTGAAATTAGACGACGCCAGGGATAAATGAAGTATTATCTGACTAGAGAGCAAGCACTTTCTAGTCTTTTTTAGAATGACTTGTAGATGAGTGGCAACTTTGTTATAATGATGCCAAGTTCTACGAAATGAGGTATAGGATATGAAGCAAAAATTCGCAATTCTTTTGGCCTTGCTAGGTTTAGGCATGAGTCAACCTTTGGCCCTTATTCAGGCTAGCGAAAGTAGTGATCTGGCCAGTAGCACAGGCAACAATAGGCAAGATGAATCTTCTTCTAAGGAAAAAGGTTCACGACAAAATCCCATCCCTTTAGGAGAGGCCTTAGACTATGAGAAGAAGTCTCGTGACGGGTCCAAGAGCCAGCTTTCCTTTACCATCCTTGAATCTTGGCGGGGTAAGAAGGCTGAGAATCAATTGCAGCAGCTAGCGCCATCCTACCAGCCCAACCGTCAGCCTTTGGATGACGACCAAGAGTTGCTCTTATTGCATCTAAAACTAGCCTACAAGTCGGGCGATGAAAATCACGAAGAGTTTACCAACGCCGGTATCATCAATCCTTTCTTCGATTTGTCTGGGAGCGGGATTCCAAATGAATATGTTGCCGACTTGCCAGACGAATTGGCCTTTGACATGTTGACTTTATATCCTGGTAATGAGCATGATGGCTATTTGGTCGCAATTGTTCCCAAAGATACTCCACTTATCTTTAGTTACTCCAAGGATGGCCTATCTGATCGAGTTTTCTTCCAAGTAGAGAAGGGGCAAGACACTAAAGTTCCTACTAAGGAAGTCCAAGCAGAAACTCCTGAACAAGCACAATGGGGAACAAAGGAAAAGCCAGTTCCTTTCACAGAAACCAAGCCAATTAACTACGTCGTTCCCTATGAGGCTAGTGATAGTGGTTACGGTATCCTCGCTATATCTCACAGGATAACAGTTTTAAATGCTTGGCGTGGAGATCAAGCTAATCAAAAGGCTATGGATTTGCTTAGCCCTGATGATTACCAAAACATGGCTGATGATATGAAGTCAGACCAAGAATTTTTGGTTTTACATATGGAGTCTAGCTTGGCGCCAACTCTTGAAGACAAGTTTTTTGAGTCCAGTCCAAGTAAAAGTCATTTATCCTTAGTGGATAGTCAAGGTCAAGACCATGTCTTTAAGGGATTCTACCAATTTAAGAAGGCAAGAGACCAATATGAATCGCGTTATATGCTGGGTGGAGGAAGTGTAAAAGGATATGTCATTTTACCTGCACCAAAAGGGGAAAATCTGCTCTTAAAGGTTAAGAACGAATTTGCCAATAAGGAAATCTATTTCGAGATAGAGTCTAAAAAGCCATAGGACGTTGACAGACAAGCTGGTCCTTAAGTAATAAGGGGAGGAAATACTATGTTATCAAATCGCCAACCTGACTACAGTAGATACTTAATTATCATCTTGATGCTAGTCGCTGGGGTCGCATTCTTGGGACTTGGCTTTCTCCTTTATCAAGCCATGACACAAAGCCCTAAGAAACCTGAAGTTTCGAGTTCAGTCCTTGTGTCTAGTCAGGAATCGGAGACCTCTACTAGCCAATTTGCTGTATCATCGGACAGTCAGTCTGTCGCATCCGAACCAAGCGAGTCTCTCTCCGATAAGAATCAAGCTGTCCAGTCAGCATTTTCTGATTTATATGGAACGAAATCAACTAAGCTTGCCTATTATTTCCAAGAAGTGACGCCAAGTAGTCAAGGGACTGCCTTGGTCAATCAGTCGGGTCCAATCAAGTCGGCTAGCATTATCAAACTCTTCATCATGCAGGTCTTGCTAGAGGAAATTAAGGCTGGACACTTAAGTTGGCAAGAGATGATTACCATGACGGCTGAAGACCAGGTCGGCGGGACAGGTAATCTCCAAGCAGCTGAACCTGGCACTTCCTATAGTCTTGAAGAGTTAGCCTTAGAAATGTTAATTCACTCTGATAATACCGCAACCAATCTGATTATTGAACGTCTAGGTGGCCTATCTGCTGTTCAAGCCAAGATTCAGTCCCTTGGCTATCAAGATACTCGTTTACAGCGCTTAATGATGGACCAGGTCGCGATAGCTGAAGGAAGGGAAAACTTCACTAGTGCGCGTGAAGTCGGCCAGCTCTTAGCCAAGCTATATCAACATAAGCTAGTAGGGCAAGAGCAAGATCAAATTTTCTTAGATTACTTAGCCCAACAAACAGATCGTCAAGGGCTAGTTGCGTTACTTCCACAAGGCGTCATCAGCTATAATAAGACAGGCACCAACTCAGCCCAGGGCTTGCAACATGATGCGGCCATTGTACAGGTATCTAATCAATCAGCTTATGTATTAGTGGTGTTGCAGGAAGGTCCAGGAGATGGCGACTTGTTAAAGCCGCTCCAAGAGATTGGTCAGCAAGTCTACGAGCTTATGAAAGACTAAAAGACTGGCTTTAGCTAGCTAGTCTTGAACTTAGGTGCTAGCCAGTTCTAGAATTTCAAGTTTTTTCAAAAAAGGCTTGAGATTTATAAAGTGTTCGTGCTATAATACTTGAGTACTGTTGAGGTATCAGCAAGAAATGATTTGAGGAGGTTGTGACAATGCGTGTTAACATTAACTTAGAATGTACAGAATGCGGCGATCGTAATTACTTAACTACCAAAAACAAACGTAATAACCCAGATCGTTTAGAAGTAAAAAAATACTGCCCAAGATTGCGTAAAGTAACTTTACACCGTGAAGTGAAGAAGTAAGACGCGGCATAAGATACAAGCCACAGCTCGTAGTAATGACTACGAGCTGTTTTCTTACTATTTGTCCAGAAACTATATTACGTTTAGATGACAAGCACAATCATAAGTTGAAAACAGAGGAAAGCGCTTGATATAATAGATTAGCATTAGTGAAAGGAGGGGGAATAAAGTGCAAAAGATCAATAAATTAGGCCAAGCTATGCGGTCACCACGCTATTTCCCCTTGCTAGTCTTGCTAGTCATTCTGACCCTGTCTAGCCTGGTGGTTTTCTGGGTTCAAACCTCTAGTCAGGTGACCATTCAAAATGCCAGTGTGACCCTGCGACAAGCACCAGATACCAATTCCAAGGCTATTAGTGCTATTAGCAAAGACCAAGTGGTACATGTCATTAAGAAAGAGGATAACTGGCTAAATGTTCGCTATCGCCAGCGAGAAGGGTGGCTGCCCCAATGGCTATTAGACCAACTTAGTCTATCTTCTGACCAGGGCTTGACGGCTCAAGTTAAGAAGACCACACCTTTCTACCAAAAGGCATCCACTTCGAGTGCCAAGATTCGGGATTTGACAGAAGGTTACCAATACGACGTGGTGAGTGAGTCTAAGGGCTGGACTGAACTGATTGTCAATAACCAACCGGGCTATGTGGCCACGGCTGACTTAAACCTTTCTACCAAGGAGCAAATTCAAGCTCAACAAGAGACCATTCGGCCTGAGGATATTGACATTACCAATGCCCAATATATTCAAGTTCGATCAGAAGGTCAGGCCTTCCACAGTGAGCCAAATCTTGAGAGCACGCCTTACTACAACCCAAGCTTTAATCAACGTTTCAAATATCTGGGAACGGTTAATGGCGACGACGGGACAGAATTCTATCATGTAGAGGACCAAAATGGTCAACGTGGCTATGTAGAGTCTCGTATTGTAGCCTTTGAAGATGCCTCTAAAGACCATGTGGATGGGCCGATTGCTCGTTCGCTTAATGGGGCGGTCATCTTAATTGATGCGGGCCACGGTGGGAGCGACCCAGGTGCTATTAGTCAAGATCCATATGCTCAAGAGAAGGCCGTCACCTTGGCTGCTTCGAATGTCTTAAAAGCCAAACTGGAAGCTCAAGGTGCGGTTGTCATCATGAGCCGTACTACCGACACAGATGTCAGCCTTGAAGAGCGAGCTCAGCTAGCTAATCAGGAAAAAGTTGATGCCTTTATTAGTATTCACTTTGATGAGGCAAGTAGCGACATCGCTTCGGGGATTACGACTTACTACTATCATACCCAAGATGAATCCTTAGCCAATTTAGTCAATACGGAGTTAGCTAAAATCCAACTCAATAATCAAGCCGTCGGCAATAATGGGGTTCACTTCGGTAACTACTATGTCTTGAGAGAAAATCATCAGCCAAGTCTGCTCTTAGAATTAGGTTACATGAGTAATAAAGACGACTTGAAACTGATTCAAAATTCTGGCTACTATGATGCAGTAGCGGAGGCCATTGTTAAGGGGCTGGAGCAGTATTTAGAATCTTCGTCTATAGCACAATAGGCTTGACATAGAAAATAAAACGCGGTAAAATACGGAGAAATAAGCAAAGAAATCGATGACGTAGACAAGTAGAGGTTTTGCTTCAGAGAGTGTTCCCTAGGCTGCAAGGACACAATTTAAACCTTCAAGACACTACCGAGATGAATGAGTGAAAACTTGTTCCGCTAACCCCGTTACGGTCCAAAGGCATGTTGAAATCATGCGAAGAATAGGTGGTACCACGTTTTGACACGTCCTATAATCCTCAGGGGTTATAGGACGTGTTTGCTTTTATAGGGCACCATCACCAATATTACTAGGAGGATCTTATCATGGCACAAGTGAAAAGAATGAAGGGCACAGTCGATATCTTGCCAGCAGAAAGTCGAATCTGGCAGTATATAGAAGATTCTGCCCGCGCAGTTTTTGAAACCTATAATTTCCAAGAAATCCGGACTCCCTTATTTGAAGCCTATGAGCTATTTGCTCGCTCATCAGGGGATACTTCGGAGATTGTATCCAAGGAAATGTATGACTTTAAGGATAAGGGCGATCGCCATTGCGCCTTACGTCCGGAAGGGACAGCAGGGGTTGTTCGGGCCTTTGTTGAGAACAAACTTTTTGGCCCCGAACATGCTAAACCATACAAAGTCTACTATATGGGGTCTATGTTCCGATATGAACGCCCTCAAGCTGGCCGACAACGTCAATTTAATCAGATTGGGGTAGAAGTTTTTGGTTCGACCAATCCGGCGACAGATGCGGAAACCATCGCTCTGGCATGGGACTTCTTCCAGGAATTGGGCATTGAAGGTTTAACCCTCTATGTTAACTCCCTGGGTTCAGCCCAAGATCGAGCACGCTACCGTCAAGCCTTAGTTGACTATTTTACACCATTGGCTGACCAGTTAAGTGCAGACTCACAACGTCGCCTGACTGACAATCCTATGCGGATTTTAGATTCTAAGGCACCAGAAGATACGGCTCTAGTTGTCAATGCGCCAAAGATTCCAGACTACCTCAGCCCAGAAAGCAAGGAACACTTCGAGACCGTAAAGGCCATGTTAGAGGCCCTAGAAATTCCATATGTTGTTGATCCATCAGTGGTTCGTGGTTTGGATTACTATCAAGATACGATTTTTGAGATTATGGTAGATGATCAAGCCATTGGTGCTAAATCTACCATCTGTGGTGGTGGCCGTTATGATGGTCTGGTAGAGGCTCTTGGCGGACCTGCTACACCTGGTTTTGGATTCGGGATTGGGGTAGAACGTCTCTTGCTACTCCTTAAGCAACAGGAAGTGGAAGTGCCTGAAGCTGAACCTTTCGACGTTTACGTTATGGGCCTAGGCCAGGCAAGCAATATCATGGCCTTGCGTCTAGTTCAAGCAGCCCGTAAAGAAGGCTTGTTGGCAGAGCGGGATTACTTAGATCGTGGCCTCAAGGCACAATTTAAGCAAGCTGACAAGCTCAAAGCCCAAGTGATTTTGACAATCGGGGAAGACGAGTTAGCAGCCGGGACCGTGCAAGCCAAGCATCCTGCTAGTGGCAAGCAAGTCACACTGCCACTTGATCAAGTATTAGAAGACTTTATGGGGACTTATCGCCAGTTAACGGTTGATACCTCAGTTATTGATAAGTATTTTAAGGGGGAATTTTAATGACGACGAAACGTTTGTACTGTGGGCAAGTCGGCCAAGAACAAGTGGGCCAAACTGTCACACTTAAAGGTTGGGTACAAAAACGACGCGATCTAGGGGGCCTAATCTTTATTGACTTAAGAGACCGTGAAGGTTTCTGTCAGGTTGTGCTCAATGGCGACCACTTAGGGGAGGCCATGGCCGACGCTGAGCGTATTCGTAGCGAGTATGTCCTAGAAGTGACGGGGACGCTGCAATACCGTGATGAGAAACAGCGTAACGCCAAAATTCCAACGGGTGATTTTGAATTGATGGCTGAGAAGTTGACTATTCTAGCCACTTCTAAGACACCACCTATCTACTTAGACGATGAGGCTGAGATTCAAGATGATCTCCGTATGCGTCATCGCTTCTTGGATCTTCGTCGCCCACGTATGCAAGCTAACTTACGCCTGCGCCACCAAGTTACGAGCGCCATTCGTCGCTATTTGGATGATTTAGGCTTTATCGATGTTGAGACACCTTATTTGACTAAGTCCACACCTGAAGGGGCGCGTGACTACTTGGTTGCGACTCGTGAAGCAGGTAAGTTCTTCGCCTTACCTCAATCACCGCAATTATTCAAGCAGTTGTTGATGGGTGCAGGCTTTGACCGTTACTATCAAATCGTGCGTTGCTTCCGTGATGAAGACTTGCGGGGTGACCGCCAACCAGAATTTACCCAGATTGACTTAGAAACTAGCTTCTTAAACCAAGCCGACATCCAAGAAATCGTGGAACAAATGCTAAAAGAAGTGGTCAAAGCTACCAGAGGTCTGGATATGACTGATGCCTTCCCAAGCATGACTTATGCCCACGCCATGGCTCATTATGGGGTGGATAAACCAGATATTCGTTTTGACATGACCTTGAAGGATTTAAGTGACTTTGCTGCCAACTGTCAATTTTCTGTCTTTGCTAATACGGTTAAAGAGGGTGGCCAAGTTAAGGCAATTAACCTCAAGGGGCAAGCTGATGCATACACTCGTAAGACCGCGGATGCTTTAGTAGAAGTAGTCAAACCATATGGTGCCAAAGGCCTTGCTTGGTTGAAAGTAACCGAAGAAGGCTTGAACGGTCCAATTGCCAAGTTCTTTGCTGAACCAGCTGACACGCAAGCTATTCTAGACTTGACCCAAGGGGAACCTGGTGACATTCTCTTCTTCGTAGCGGATAAACCTCAAGTGGTTGCAGCCGCTCTCGGTGAGTTACGGGTTAACCTAGCTAAAGCTCATCAACTCTTCGACGAGGATGCCTTAGCCTTTGTCTGGATTACCGACTGGCCGCTCTTCGAATATGACGAAGAAGCAGGGCGCTACTTCGCAGCCCACCACCCATTTACTTCGCCACAAAACCTTGATTTAGAAGCCCTTAAGGCCAATCCAGATCAAGCCCTGGCGCAGGCCTATGACATCGTGCTTAACGGCTATGAGATTGGTGGGGGCTCCATCCGGATTCACACCCGTGCCATGCAAGAGCAAATGTTCGACTTGCTTGGTTTCACACCAGAAGAAGCACAAAGTCAATTTGGCTTCCTCTTGGATGCCTTAGACTACGGCTTCCCGCCACATGGTGGTTTGGCACTCGGTCTAGACCGTTTGGTTATGCTCTTAGCCAAAGAGCCAAACATCCGGGAAGTCATTGCCTTTCCTAAGAATGGTCGTGGGGTGGATACCTTTATCCAGGCTCCAAGTGATGTTGCGAGTGCTCAATTACAAGAGTTACATCTCCAAGTAGAGGCAGAATAAGCATAAAAAACGCCCTGACAGAATGTTCTGTCAGGGCATTTTGCCTTAGTTTTCATGCTTGTGTAGGTCTAGCATCTTGAGGATAATGGCAGCAGATTCTTCAATGCTACGTTGGGAAACGTCTAGGGTTTGGCAACCAATGCGTTTATAAACTTCTTGGGCAAAGTCAAATTCTTCCTGAATGCGATCGAAGGAGGCGTACTTAGTTGGACTGGTGATGCCATATTCCCGCATGCGGGCATCCCGGTGTTGGTTAATAACTTCTACACGGTTAGTCAGTCCGACAATCTTGTTAGGGTCTAACTTGAAGAGAATTTCTGGTAATTCATTTTCTGGAATTAGTGGCAGGTTAGCTGCCTTGTAACCTAACATGGCCAGGTACATGGAGAGAGGCGTCTTACCTGTACGGGAGACACCCAGTAGGATGATATCGGCTTCTTCGAACCCTTTAGGGTCCTTACCGTCATCAAAAGACATACAGTATTCCATGGCCCGAATCTTGTCGAAATAGCGGTCAGATAGCTCGTGTTGGGCCCCAATAATCTTGGTTGGTTTCATGTTAATCCGATAGCCAATTTCGTCTACAATCGGTTGAATGAGATTGTAGTAGGTCAGCTGGTGCTTGTTGAAAAAGCGTTCAGCATAGGCTGCCATCTCGTTATTAATCATGGTCATAAAGATTAAACCATCATGGGCAGCTGCATCTTCTAGGGCAATATCCAAATCGTTTATATTTGAAATAAAGTTGTATTTGTGACATACTTTATGTGCTGACGGATATTGAACAAGGGATGACTGCGCAACCTTTTGAGCAGTTTCTCCAATCGCATCCGAAATAATAAAGTAGTGTAAAGTTGGACGTGTGTCTTCCATGGTGAGTCGCCTCCAATTCTTAATCACTTACATCATAGCATATTTGAAGGGGGCTTGTATATGGTTGATCATCACCATCATGATTGCCATGGGCATCAACACTGTCAGTCGCATGACCATCAAGAGACTGAAGACATGTCAGTTGATGAAATTGTTAACCGTGGCATGGCACAGTTAAAAGCAGCTGGCTATAAAATGACCAAGAAGCGTCAGGAGATTCTGCATTTATTTGCGGAAAATCAACGCTATCTGAGCGCCAAGTATATTCATCAACAATTAGCCAAAGACTATCCGACTATGAGCTATAATACGACTTATCGCAATATTTATGATTTTGTGGATGAAGGCCTCTTAGAAGCCACGGAGTACAATGGCGAGCAAATGTTCCGTATTAACTGCTGGAACTGCGACCATGGACACCACCATCACCATTTTATCTGCACCGTGTGTGGCCGGACTATCCCCTTGGATGCATGTCCTATGGACCAGGTTAAGACCGACCTATCGCAAGTGGAAATCGAATGGCATCGTTTTGATGTCTTTGGTAAGTGTGCGCAATGCAAAGGTAAATCATGAAAATTATGGTAATAAAACCTTAAAAAATGAAAAAAGCCTATTGAAAAATAGGTAAGAAGTAGGCTATAATAGACAAGGAATCTTATTTAGATGCTTTATCTAGGAAAGGTTACTAAAAGCTCGGAGGGAGGGAAACCCATGTCTAAAACAGTCGTTCGTGAAAACGAATCTCTAGATGACGCTCTTCGTCGCTTTAAGCGTAACGTTTCTAAAACAGGTACTTTAAGAGAGGCACGTAAACGTGAGTTTTACGAAAAACCATCTGTACGTCGTAAGAAGAAATCAGAAGCAGCTCGTAAACGTAAGTTTTAATAACATTACGCTAGCTTATAAATAGCGATACATAGCGATTTAAAACACCCGGTGGCCAAGGTCATTGGGTGTTTTACTTTACTTGCAAATTTAGCCTGAAAAGGGGATAATAAGAACATCATTAGGACAAGGTGGGATGACCATGAATCAACGTGTAGCTGATTTTTGCCAACGGTATTTTACAGACCGTCGTGGTAGTAACTGTAAGAAATGGGACTTAAGTCAAGAGCTTTTTGGAGCCCCTGATTTACTTGGTATGTGGATTGCCGATATGGAATTTAAGGTGCCTGAGGCAGTCCAAAAGGTTTTACATGAGCGGGTAGACCATGGTGTCTTTGGTTATTCCTATCCTTGCCCTGAATACTATCAAGCCTATATCAAGTGGCAGCAAGAAAGAGCTGGCGTTGAGATTGAGCCTGACTGGGTTCGTTTTTCACCCGGAGTTGTCAGCAGCTTTTATTGGCTAGTTCAAATCTTGACCCAGTCGGGTCAAGGGGTCATGATTATGACGCCTGTTTATCCACCCTTCCACGGCGCCGTTAAAGACACGGGCCGTAAATTAGTGGATTATCAGTTGCAATTGCGCAATAACCGCTATGAAATTGACTTCGATGCCTTGGAGAAGCAAATTGTAGCGGAAGAGGTCAAGTTACTCATTCACTGTTCACCGCACAATCCAACAGGCCGTCTCTGGAGTCTAGAAGAGTTGGAGCAGCTCCTAGCCATTTGCCGTCGCCATCAAGTCTATCTGATTTCTGACGAAATCCATCAAGACTTTGTAGCGGCAGGCAATCACTTTGTTTCTGCCTTGGATGACCGCTTAAGCGTCTATCGTGACCTAGTCATTGTTTTAAATTCACCATCTAAGACCTTTAACTTAGCAGGTTTGCTTAATTCGCATGTGGTCATTCCAGATGAAAAATTAGGACAAGCATACGACCGAGGCGTGGCACCTTATCATCAAGCCAGCCACTCCCTGATGGGATTATTAGCTACACAAGCTGCCTATGAATCAGGTAGCCAGTGGTTAGAAGGTCTTAATGCAACAGTAGACTACAATGATGACTACTTACGCCGAACCCTATTAGCTGCCTTCCCGGATTTGGTCATACCTGACCGTCAAGCTACCTATGTCACCTTTATAGATTTTGGGGCCTATTTGCCAGCAAGTCAGATTAAGGATTTCATGATTCATGAAGCGGGGCTGGCAGTTAACTTTGGGTTGACCTTTGGCCGTCAAACTGCCACTTTCGTTCGTCTCAATTGTGCTACCCATCCAGATTTTGTGGCGGAGGCTGCAGACCGCATCATTTCAGCTTTGAATAAGCGATTAAATCAAGAGTAAAGGAGTTTACTTATGTCTATCCAACGTATTATTTCAGATAAGTTACCCAAAGCAGTAGGACCTTATTCACATGCTAGCTATGTCAAGGGCTGGCTCTATGCCTCAGGTCAACTGCCAATCGATCCTGTGTCTGGTAATATGCCAGCTACTATCGGGGATCAAACCCATCAAGTATTTGCCAACCTTAAAGCCTTATTAGCTGAAAAGGGCATGACCTTTGACCATGTGGTTAAGACGACTGTTTTCCTCAATGACATTGCCGACTTTGCAACAGTCAATGGGGTCTATGGCCAATACTTTAGCCAAGACCACTATCCAGCTCGATCAGCCTTTCAAGTGGGGAAACTTCCGCTCAATGCTGGTATTGAAATCGAATTGGTAGCCTATAAGGAGGAAGTCTAATGACTTTAACAGAACGGATTAATCAAGATATTAAAACTGCCATGAAGGCCAAGGACAAAGACAGCCTTAAGGTCTTGCGCATGCTCAAGGCAGCGCTCCAGAAAGAGGCGCTAGAGCAGCATGAGCCACTTAGTCAAGACCAAGAGATTACCATTATTTCTCGGGAACTCAAGCAACGTCGTGATTCCCTGGCTGAATTTAAGAAAGCAGATCGCGAGGATTTGGTGTCTGCTACCCAGGACGAAATTGTTATTGTCCAAAAATACTTGCCAGAACAGCTAAGCGCTGAGGCTTTAGAGGCCAAGATTCGTGAGATTATGGCGCAAGTTGGAGCTACTAGCAAGGCAGACTTCGGCAAGGTCATGGGATTAGCTGCCAGCAGCCTTAAGGGCCAAGCAGAAGGTAAAGCCATCAATGAGACAGTTAAACGTCTTTTAGGCTAAGTTTTAGTTAACAGGAGCTGTGCTCCTGTTTTTTTGTTTTAAGGCGCAAAAATGGCACAAATCATGACTTTTAGTCCAAGACAAGGTATAATAGAATCAGCCTAGTGTGTCCACTAGTATCTAGCCTGACGTCGTCTGAGACGTGAAGAAGAGAGGGATTGCTTATGACGGAACAACACCCATATAGTCAGACATTAATTATTTCCAATCCGGATTGGCTTTTAGCCATTTTGGGCAATCAAGATCACCATATTCAATTACTTGAAGAACACTTTGAAGTGCTTATCACGACGCGTGGTGAGCAACTAACTATTACTGGTCGTCAAGCAGCTGTTGAGTTGACACTAGAGGTTGTTAACCAATTAGTGCAATTGCTAGAACGCCATATTACGCCACACACCATGGACATTGTGACGGCGATTAAAATGGCCCAGAACAATACCTTGGATTACTTCCTCAATCTCTATGAGGAAGTCATTGGCCGAGCAGCAGATGGCCGGGCCATCCGGGTTAAGAACTTTGGTCAGTTACAATATACACGCGCTATTGCCAAACAGGACGTGGTTTTCGGCATTGGGCCTGCGGGGACAGGGAAGACCTTCTTGGCCGTGGTGCTAGCGGTTCAAGCCTTGAAGGAAGGGCGAGTGAAGAAGATTATCTTAACGCGGCCAGCAGTAGAAGCAGGGGAGAGCCTGGGCTTCTTGCCAGGTGACCTTAAGGAAAAGGTGGACCCATATTTGCGTCCAGTCTATGATGCGCTCTATACGATCTATGGGGCAGAACAAACCAACCGCCTGATGGAACGTGGCGTCATTGAGATTGCACCTCTGGCTTATATGCGGGGCCGTACCTTGGATGATGCCTTTGTTATCTTAGATGAGGCTCAAAATACCACCATTGCCCAAATGAAAATGTTCCTCACCCGTTTAGGCTTCGGCTCTAAGATGATTATTAATGGGGACAGAACGCAAATCGACTTGCCAAAAGGGGTAAAATCAGGTTTGGTTGATGCCCAAAGTAAGCTTAAGGGAATTGATCGCATCCAATTTGTGACCTTTGATGCCTTCGATGTGGTGCGCCACCCTGTAGTGGCAGATATTATCAAGGCATACAGTCGCAAATTGCCCGATGAGAACATGGGCGAAGTGTAGGTGATAGGAATGAATCGACGTTTAGAGCGTCTGCAAGCTAAAATGGGCTTGAGTTATCAAATCCTAGTGGGGCTAGTTCTGGCACTTTGGCTCTTGCTTTTGGGCTATTCCAGTGTTCAACCTAGAACTTATAATTTTGCCCTTAACCGAGTAGCTGATATTACCGTTCGGGCTCCTAAGACAGTAGAAGATACTGAACGAACAGAAGAATTACGCCAACATGCACGCAGTCGTGTTTCCGATGTTCGACTTTACTCACCCGAAGTTAAAAACCAACAGGTTGATTTGTTGAATCAGTATTTTTCATTTGTCAAAGGCGTAAGGCAGAAGGATTATCGTGCTAGCGATCTTGAGACGGCTGCCCGCGCTCAAGGCTGGTCTGATAATGACCTTGAGACCCTTAAGGCATCCTTTACTAGCAACAGTCAACGCCTCTATTGGACTCAATTAACAGAGGCAGAGCGACTCTTGCTCTATAATCAAAGTTTAAAACAAGGGTCAGTTACCCTCATGAGTTTGAATGAATCCTTACCAGATAATGCCCGTAATCTTTGGCTATCACTCGATGATAAGCAGTTTGAAACTATGTCGACTTATATGGTTGATTTGCTGAGTCAAACCTTAAGTCAGGAAATTGAGCCTGCTAATACTGCGGCTAACCTAAGCAAGCTACGGGCTAGCCTTCGGGAAGCAGGGCAATATAGTCAGTATCAGTCGGCCCTGGTAGACTTCATTCAACCATTTATTGTACCAACCCTGGTTTATAACCAAGAAGAAACGAACCGCTTGAAAGAAGAAGCGGCGGCTGCCGTTCAACCAGCTTATATTCTTCAAGGTCAAATTATTGTCCAAGAAGGGCATGTCATTGATTCGACTGTCTTGCGTCAACTCAAGCTTTTTGGTTACTTGGATGCCAGTGTAGGGCGCTATAATGCTTATATCTTCTACGCCTTGATTATTGTGCATTTCCTCTTGCTCTTAGGATTGAATACCGAAGGCTTCCGTTTCAAGCAAGCACCAAGTGCCAAGCGTCAAATGGCTATGACCATCTATGCGCTAGCCTTTGGGGGGCTATTCGCCGTCTTGAAGGCTCTCGAAGTACTTCAAGTAGGGGGCTTTGCCTGGGCAACGCTCTTGTTACCAATTAGTTTGTGGCCACTGCTTGTAGTACCCAAAACCAGTATGCGAGATGGCTTAATTGGCTTGGTATCTTTCAATGTGATGGCACTTTTCGTCTTGAGTGATGTCTTTAATATTTTGGAAAGTCTCATGCCTCTGGTCTTTTATTGTTTTACTGGTTTAATTGGTATGATTTTGGTAAATGCCAAGGTTTGGTTAGGGCGTAAACGACGTTTTGTTCCTGCCTATATTGGTCTACAGTTATTGACCATTCTGCCTTTATTACTGGGCTTTAACATGGATTTAACAACCTTCCAAGGTCGACGTATGGCAGGGCTAATGCTGGCTAATATCCTGATGACGGTCATTTTTTACTTGTCCTTGTCTCCTTACTGGGAGCGCATCTTTAACCCAAGCGCAGAATTAAGCCTACAGCAACTAGCCAACCTTAATCATCCTTTGCTTAAGGACTTGATTGAGAAGGCACCAGGTACCTACCACCACAGCATGATGGTAGCTAACCTTAGTGCCAATGCGGTTGAAGCCATTGGTGGAGATTCCCTGCTAACGCGGGTCGCTAGCTATTACCATGATGTGGGGAAGACACTGCATCCACTCTTTTTCGTTGAGAATTTGCCTGCAGGCGTTGAAAATCCACATAAAATGATTAAGCCAATTGAAAGTGCCCAGATTATCACAGGTCACGTGACTGCTGGTGTAAAAATTATGGAGGCTCATGATTTGCCTACTTCCATTCAGGATGTTTGTTGGCAACACCATGGGACTACACTGGTAAAATACTTCTACTATCAGGCCCAACAGGAAGGGCATCCTGTCAATCAGGCAGATTTTCGATATCCTGGTCCTAAGCCACGGACCAAGGAGGCTGCCGTTATCATGATTGCTGATTCGGTTGAGGCTGCTAGCCGTACCCTTAAGGAGTATAGTCAAGCAAGCATAGAAGGACTTGTAGGTGGTATTATCCAAGGTAAAGTGGCGGATGATCAGTTTTCTGACTGTGACTTAACCGTTAATGAATTAAAAATCGTACAAGCCTCTCTAATTCGTGGAGTCGCAAGTATGTATCACACCCGTATAGAATATCCTAAGTAGGCCATTTAGGATTAGAAAGGACATTTATGTTAGTTGATATTATTGATGACCAAGCCTACCTGGCATCTGGTCAAGAAAAATTGCTTCATGAAGTCATTGAAGCAGCTGCAAAGTATCTGAACTTGCCTGAGGGAATTGAATTAGATCTTTCCATCGTGTCTAATGAAGAAATCCAAGTGCTTAACCGAGACTACCGTGGTTTGGACAAACCGACGGATGTTTTGAGCTTTGCATTGACTGAAGTATCCAGTGAGTATGATGTAGACTTTGCTCATTTAGACCTTACTGATGAAGCGGAAGAGACAGAAGATTTAGAGGAGACAGAGTTTCAGGATGAAGAAGCTATACCTCAACACTTGGGAGATATCATCATTTCCTACCCTCGTGCCCAAGAACAGGCTCAGGACTATGGTCACAGTCTAGACCGTGAACTGGCTTTTCTAGCAGTTCATGGCTTCCTTCATCTCAATGGTTATGACCACCAGACAGAAGAAGAAGCGCAGGAAATGTTTAAAATCCAAGAAGAGGTGTTGACGACTTATGGTCTCACGCGATAAACACCCCTACAAGCATCATGCCAATCCAAGTATCTTGGCTTCCTTCCGCGCTTCATTGTCGGGTTTGGGCTATGCCTTAGCTAATGAGCGTAATCTCAAGGTTCACGCGGGGGTGACCGTCTTGGTTTTAATCATAGTGGGCTTGCTTGGAGTCAATGCCGTTGAGGCTAGTCTCTTGCTGCTTGTGACAGGATTGGTTTGGTGCATGGAGCTGGTCAATAGCGCCGTGGAGGCCACAGTTGACTTGGTAGTTGGAGAACAATTACATCCCTTGGCCAAGGTTGCCAAGGATGTAGCAGCAGCTGCAGTTGTTGTGGCGGCTTTGGTGGCAGTAGGAGTGGGATTCCTGGTCCTAGGCCCTAAAGTCTGGCATGTGCTAGCCATTCTGTTAGGTCTTGCTTAAGTCTTAGAGAAAGAGAGCGTGAAACGTGAGTAATCAAGCATTTAAATCTGGTTTCGTAGCCATTATAGGTCGCCCTAATGTTGGTAAATCAACCTTACTTAATCGTTTTGTAGGGCAGAAAATCGCCATTATGTCGGATAAGGCACAGACCACTCGTAATCGAATTCAAGGGGTCTTAACCAATGATCAAGCCCAAATTGTTTTCATTGATACACCGGGTATTCATAAGCCTAAACATGCCTTAGGTGACTTTATGGTCAATACGGCTTATAGCGCCCTCAAAGGGGTAGATGCCGTATTATTTGTGGTTAATGCTGCAGAAAAAATGGGCCCTGGCGATCGATTGATTATGGAACGTATCCAGAATGTTAAGGTTCCTGTCTTTTTAGTCATTAACAAGATTGATTTAGTCAAACCTGATGATCTTTTGCCTATTATTGAAGGTTACCAAGAAGTCAGAAGCTTTGACCAAGTCTTTCCGATTTCGGCTACGCAAGGCAATAATGTGCCGGAATTGGTGGCTAAGTTGCAAGAAGCCTTACCGGAAGGACCTAAGTACTATCCAGATAGTCAAATTATGGACCATCCCGAATATTTTGTAGTGGCCGAATTTATCCGTGAAAAAATCTTACTCCTGACTCAGGAAGAGATTCCCCATTCTGTTGCAGTTCAAGTGCAAAGTATGCAACGCAATGAGAATGGCAAGATTGAAGTTCAAGCATCTATTATTGTGGAACGCAAGAGCCAGAAGGGGATTATCATTGGAGCCGGCGGCCAAATGATTAAGAAAATCGGCCAACTTGCTCGGCGTGATATTGAGCAATTGCTGGATGATAAGGTTTATTTAGATTTGTGGGTCAAGGTTCAAAAGAATTGGCGCGATCGTCAAACTAATCTTAGCGATTTTGGCTATCGTCCAGATAACTACTAAGAGATGGTGATAGAAGGGAGAAGGGGGCATGAATGAACGGTTTGAGGGCATTGTCCTCTTCAAGCGTCCTCACCGCGAACATGATGGCTTGGTCAAGATTTTTACCCAAGAATTTGGGACTAAGATGTTCTTTGTGCGCGGTCTTTATCGGGGCCATCATCGGCTGACAAGCGCCTGCCTCCCTATGACCCATCATGCCTATATTGGTGATATTCAAGACGACGGCCTCTCTTTCCTAAAGGAAAGCCAGTCAATCCAACTTTTCCAAAGATTGCAGGCTGATATCTTGCTTCAGGCCTATGGCATCTATGTCTTACAACTCCTGGATGCTGCTCTAGAGGACAATCAAGCCAATCCTAAGCTCTATCAGCTTCTACTACAGGTGCTTGAGGCCTTAAATCAAGGCTTAGCTCCTCAAGTCATTGTGGCTTACCTAGAAATTCATCTCTTGCCACTTTTTGGCATTCATATTCAATGGGCTTCTTGTGCAAGTTGCCAGGTCAGTGATCGACCCTTAAGATTTAGTCTCAAGCGTCAAGCCGTCTTGTGTGACCGTCATGCCTCTTTGGATATTCATTGCTTACCAGTTTCTAGTCGAGCAGTGCACCTAGCCCGACGTCTGTCTCAAGTGGATTTAAAACAAATCCAGAACATTAACTTAAGTGATCAGACTCTTAAGGACTTGCGAATACTCATGGATGCTATCTACCAAGAATATGTCGGTATTCGTCTCAAGAGTAAGTCCTATTTGAATCAGATTACGCAATTAGACTGGTCAAGTACTTAGTTTAAGCTTTTTTGTCGCTTAATGGGTGATGAATAGCTAACAAATTACTGAGATTCTAGGCTATGGGCTAATCCCTAAAAGATTAAGAATTTGGAAATCAGGTGAATAATTCGTCTTTTCGTGGTAGAATAAGTGGAAACAAATTTCAATTAGCAAAATAGCTACGGGAGGTTCCATGAAAAACATCAAAACCAATGCCCTCGCGAATTTCTTAGTGCGATTTGCAAACGTGGTGGTGCCTGTCCTCACAGGAACCTATATTAACCGGGTCTTTCAAAACTCGGTAGAATATAACTACTTTAATGCTGGCGACACGCTGATGAACATTTTTTTACCTTTTGCCTCATTAGGGGTTTATTATTTTGGTGTCCGGCAAATTAGTAAGGTTAAGCATGACCGGGATCAGGTCAATTACTTCTTCTCGAGCCTGTTCTACATTACGGTTATTTCATCCATTCTAACGACCCTATTCTATGTGGGCTATGTCTATGCGACCGTTCACCAGAAGAGTCAGTTGGCAATCTACTTAGTTTTGGGAAGTCAGATTCTATCTAGCTTCCTCTATATTGAGTGGATGGTGGAGGCTTTCGAGAATTATCGTTTTATCTTAATTAAGACCATCATCTTGCGAATTATTATGATTGTGGCGCTCTTTGGCTTTGTTAAAACGGCGGAAGATATTATCATTTATGCAATGGTCATGTCTGGTGCTCAAATTCTCAACTATCTCTTCGGTTTTGTCTGGATTAAGCGCCAAGTCAAGCTTGTTAAGGTCAAGGTTAAAGACATGTTGTCCATGATTCTGCCTTTGATTAGTTTGCTGCTTATGTCTAGTGCAGTGACCCTTTATACGGCTTTAGACAAGCTCTTCCTATCCTATACAGATTCAGAGGATGCCGTCAGCCTTTATAGCCAAGGTCAAAAAATTTCAACTATGATTGCGACTCTGATTAGTAGTCCAATCTCAGTAAGTATTCCGCGTTTGGGCTACTATCTAGGCCAGAATAACCGTGAAGCCTATGACAACCTAGTCTACAAAGGGGCACGTCTCTTTGCCTTCTTGATTGCGCCAATTAGTTTAGGGCTCTTCATAACAGGCAATTATGCTGTCTTGCTTTATGGTGGGGGCGCCTATATGGGAGCCGCGACTGTAACAGCTATCTTCGGGATTCGGAGTATTACTTGGTCTATTGAGACCCTTTTCGCTAATCAAATCATCTTCATTCATGGCTATGAACGGAGTTTGACCCTTTATTATTTCGCCTGTGGCTTACTCAACCTAGTCTTCAAGTTCCTACTCCTTAATATGCATTTCTCATCTCCAGAAATCTATATCTTAACCACTTGGTTGTCAGAAGGGGTCCTAATTGCCCTCGAAATCTACTTTATCAAACGCCATGGCTTAATTAAGTTAAAACCTGTTATTGGCAGTTTCTTACGCTATGGGCTGATTGCAGCAGGGTTTATCCCAATCAGCATAGTGGTTAAGGCACTATCTCCAGTGCAAATGACGCATTTAAACTTAGCCGTCTTAGTAAATCTTGCCATTTTAATGACCCTATGTGGTATCTACTACCTTGCGGCCCTCTGGTTGCTTAAAGATCCTGTACTGACCGGCATGGTAGAAGCAGTTGGCAATAAATTAAGAAGAAGGGGATAGACCATGTCAGACTTAATTACGGTTGTAGTTCCTGTATACAATGTGGAATCATATCTGGAGCGATGCGTGACCAGCATTCGCAAGCAAAGTCATACTAACCTTGAAATCTTGTTAGTCAATGATGGCTCTACTGATAAGAGTTTAGAAATCTGTCAGCGTCTAGAGCAAGAAGATCAACGCATTCGCCTTATCTCGCAGGCCAATGGTGGTCTATCTGCGGCGCGTAATTCGGGCATTGCCCAAGCAAAAGGGCAGTATATTGCCTTTATTGACAGTGATGATGTGATCTCATTAGATATGATGAAGACTCTTTATCAAGAGATGGTCTCTGCCCAAGCAGACTTGGCCATGTGCTCACACTATGATATCTATGATGACCAGATTCCGAGTGGACCAGAAGCAGAAGCACAGACTTGGATCTTTACAGCCAAAGAGGCCATTGGCCATGTGATGGCGGCTAAAGGCTTTACAGTCATGGCCCCAACTAAACTCTATAAGCGCTCATTTTTCGATGACTTGAAATTTGAGATAGGAAAAATCGCTGAAGATGCCTTTATCATGATTCGCTTGTTAGCCAAGTGTCAGCGAGTGGTAGCGACGGATGCCAAGCTCTATTACTATATGCATCGCCCGAATAGCATTACCACCCAGAAATTTTCGCTCAAGTACCTCAATGTGATTGAGGCTTATCAACAAAACTATGAAATTATCAAACGGGACTACCCAGATTTGTTGCCAGTAGCTATGACACGGCTCTATTGGGCGCATTTCTATGTCTATGATCGTTTGTTGCTAGATTCAGACTATCAAGATGACAGTCTTAAAAAACGCCTACGGTCCTATCTAACAGACCACTTTTGGCAGATTATGCGTGATCCGCTTTTCACCAAGGGGCGTAAACTTAGTATGCTTGCTTTACAGATTAGTCCTGCTCTCTATAAGCAAATCATTAGTAAGAAATACAAAAAGGAGTTGCATGGATAAATGATACGATTAGATTGGATTGAGAAACATTACTACCAAATCAATACTTGCTTTCTTTTAGCGTTGATTATGTATTGTATGGCAGGGTTGATTGTTCCCTTACAATTTCTCAGTGCCCATCCTTTAGTATATGGTACCATCACCTTAATGGGGTGCTTATTAGGGCTCTATAACTTATTATCCAAGAAAGTTCATCTCAAACTCAGTTTACTACCTTGGCTAGTTGCTTTCTTCCTCTTGAATATTGTAACAAGTCTCTTGGTGGTTAACTTTGGTTATATGGCAAACTTCAAGAATATGGTCATATTCTTCCTTTATTTCTTTGCCATTTACCCAATCTTTATTAATTTGGGTCAAGGACAAGCTAAGCGTTTGCTCAATAACATGTTCTGGTTAGTTGTCATCGTCAATACTATCGGTGATTTAATTTCCATTGGCCAATTCGTTGCCTTAATTGGCTATCACGTCAGCGACTATAAAGGTTTAATTATTCGTCAAGGCTTTATTGAGTCGCGTTTGTTTGGGATTTTGGCTAGCCCTAACTACTTGGCTATTATCTCGCTATTGGTAGTCCTATTCCTCTTAAGTCAATGGCGCAAGAGTCAGGTGACTTGGATGAAAGTGGCAATCGTCTCGTCGATTTTCATAAACTTCGTTTACATCGTCTTATCAGGTTCTAGAACAGCCTTATTATGCTTGCTTGCTGCTACCCTAATCTACAGCATGGTCAACATCTCTGGCTGGCAATTGAAGAAGCGTTTCTTGACTATCTGTGTGGTCTTTGCTGCTATTGGTGTAGGTGTCTACAGTGTCGACACAGTAGGGGAATTTTACTTACAACAATCAGGTGGCGTTCGTATCTTGAATGACGAGGAGAGCCTAGCAGGTAAGCCAAATGTGACCACTGGTGAAGGTACATTAAAACGGTCAGATACTGAGGAAACCAATATCTCTAATAACCGTTTTGATATTTGGAAGTCAACCTTGGCTCTAGTTCCTTACCGTCCAATCTTAGGTTTTTCTTCAGGTAACTGGCACAGTGTAGCTAAGTCTTATGATGCCAATAGTTATGTGGTTAAGCAGCACTATCTCACTCATAATGGTTATATTGAAGTCCTATTCTACAATGGTATCTTAGGATTTATCACCTTAGGCTTCTTTATCTTGGCATCTACCAAGCGACTTTTAGCCAAATGGTGGGCCCTCAACAAGAAAGGCGTTAGCCGCCAGGATTTAGATATGATTCTAGCTATGATGGCAGTTATCTTCACTTCCAACTTGTTCTTGAGTTCGACTTTATATGGGATTTCCTTCTTAGGTGTGATTTTATTTGCCATCTTGGGCTATTACGAAGCAGTTATAGCGAAGGATTATGCTGGTTATCGTCAGTTGAATGACCAAGAAGTTCGTCAGGTTGAACTTGAAATCATGGACTATATCCATGCCATTTGTCAACGTGAGCAAATCCAGTATAGCTTGGCTTATGGTACTTTACTGGGAGCTATTCGCCATCAAGGCTTCATTCCATGGGATGATGATATGGATATTGCCTTAGTTCGTTCAGAGTATGAGCGTCTCTATCAAGCCATCAAGGCAGACCGCCATCCAGTTTACCAGGTTACGGGCTTCCAAGATGCTTGGCATTATCCTTTCCCATTTTATCGGGTGGTTGATAAGCGTACTTTTTATGAAAATAACACTTTAGCATGGCCAAGTAAATTAGGCATTTGTGTAGATGTCTTTCCCTTTGACCAAGCTAAGGGAGATCAAGCTAAAATGGATCGCCTAGATCAGTTGCGACAACTGTCTGCCTATTCTTGGAATGGCATCCGTAATGAAGAGGGCGGCTTAGGTAACCTTATTCGCTATGCCGTGAATTTCTTCTTCCGTCTCTTGCCACCTCGTATTTGGAACCAAAAAATGGACCAATTAGCACAGAAGGGGAGCGACTCTAATCGCCTTGATTACTTGATGGAGAAGAAGCGTCGCGATACAAGTTTTGTTAAGACGGCACATGAACAGGTTCAAGAGGCTGTATTTGAAGATCGTCGCTATCAAATTCTGTCAGATTACAATCAAGTTCTGACGGCTATCTATGGAGCAGATTATATGCAATTGCCTGCAGAAGAAGACCGTGTTCAACACGCGCCATTTACTGCTTACAGGGAGGAAGCCTAAATGTCACTTATGCAATGGGCTAAACGGAGTTTGGCCAGTCTCTTAGGTAAACACAAGGACAGCATTAAAAAATTGCCGATTATTAAGCAGTTAAATCAAAAGGCTAATAAAGAGTTAGATGAAGGGCGACAAGCTCTATTAAGGGCTAACTTCGACCGGATTTTAGAGATTGTCTATGATCAAGACCACTTAAACTTTGATTTATGGTTGGATTTTGGTAGTCTGCTAGGTTACTACCGTGAAGGTGGGCGCATTGAGCATGATATTGATATGGACTTTGCTCTCAAAGTCAGTGACTTAGAGGCCTTTGATGTCTATGAAGGTCATCTCTTAGCTAATGGATTCCGCAAACGCAAGGACTTTACCTATGAGGGGAAAGTCGTAGAACGGGCCTATGATTTTAATGGGCTTAACATTGACTTTATCTTCTATAAGGTTACTGAGACTCAATTTTCGAGTGTCACTATTGACTTCAAGATTAATGCCATCGGCCAGCCAACTCGCTTAATGGCTTATCGTTATCAATTACCACTAATGGAGATTGTTTGGGCCAATATTGAAGAGCATAAAGTCATGGTACCGCAAGATTGCCATCGCTATCTTTCCTTACTATATGGCGCAGATTTCATGGAACCTAACACTCACTATCATTGGCAAGCTAACCCGATTTATCAGCAAGTATCGTCTGAACCAGCTCAAGTTAAGCTCTTACCTTAAGCAAGAATAGAAAATCCCCGTCACTGAATTAATCAGTGACGGGGATTTTCTGCTATCTAGTGATTGCCGTTATTTTGATTCTGTTGTGTATTCTGCATCTGATGGTTAGAACCTTGATTGGTGGTTGGGTTATTGGTGTTGTTACCACTGACATCAATGCCTTCAGAATAATCACCGTTAGCATTCCAGAGTAAGAACTCATGAATATGATGTTTGGCTAGCGCATTGATCTGTGCCTGAACCTGTAAGGTGCCGTATTCTTGGTAGGTGCCTACTGGTTTGCTTGAGTCGGTAAAGTCTTGAATCCAAGGGCGACTGATCACCTTATTTTGGACGTTCTTAAGTACCTGTTCCTCTGAGAACATATATTCATCGACTAACTCATAAGGGTGTAAGTCAGGTAGCTCAATTCCAAAGAAGGATGTACCCCAGTGAGAAGGGTAGATCATACTCGAAATAACATCTAGCTGTTCGGCCATTTTAGCGAAGTCTTGACCAATCCCGGTTGTTTCGGTTTGACCACTAGTAACGGCCGTAATACCGAAGACGTCGGCACCAACTTTAACACCATATGGCGCAAGTTGTTCTTTGGCGAGTTTCAAGAAGTCAGTAATAGCCGCAACCCGGTCTTCACCTTCAATCTTATTACCACTTGCGGAGACATAGTTGCTGTAGTTGCCTTTGTCGAAGCGTAAATCTTCAGCAAAGGTCTCAAATCCTTCTGGGAAGCGGACATAGTCATACTGAATTTCCTTGAAGCCCATCTTAGCGGCCGCAATAGAAACTTCGATATTGTATTTCCATACTTCTTCTAGGTAGGGGTTAATAAACTGAGAGCCATTGCCATCCGACCAGATACTTCCTGTCTCACGTGAGTGGAAGGAGAGTTCTGGGTGTTTATCCGACATCATGTTATCTTTGAAGGTAACAATACGTGCAATTGGATAAATCTGGTTAGCTTCTAAGGTCTTGAGAGCGGATTTTAAATCGGCCACTTGAACTATGTTTTCTTTAACCATGGCATTATCGGTTTCGATTTGGGTGACAATTTGACCATAGTCATCCTTGAAGTCGATAACAGCAGCATTAAGGCCGTTTCGTTTCATCATAGCAATGACATTCTGGAACTTGGTCTGGTCGGCGATAATCTCAGGTGAAAGATAGATGCCTTTTACGCCATTTTTAGGATAAGCAATATTTATCCCACTATCGTAGAATAAAGCCTTAGGTAAATTGGTTGGAGTCACGAGAATACGACCATCTTCAATCTTAATTCCCTCATAACGGTTGGTTTTGCCTTGACTCCGCCGATTATTGAAGTCGGCTATCTCATCTGCAGTGTACTTAGCCTGTACCTGAGGGAGAGTCTGATAGTTCGGTTGGGCGGGTTCTTGCTTCTGACATGCGGTCAGAATGAGCATCAAGAGCAGCAAGATTGCGCCTGGTTTGACTGATTTCATGCATTACCTCCTCAAGCTATTTTTTCTGTTCTTTCAATTTAACTAGTTCAACTTTAAGATTGACTAGATTAGCATTTAATTTCTCAAAATGGGGCAGAACCTTGTCTAGATTCATGAGATTTGTTGTAGAGAGTGTGTTAACGTTTTTTAAGACATCAAAGAAAGACTGGTAGTTAGATTCTGGATTAGCAATGGACTTGAATGATTGAGATTCCAGGGCCAAATTCGTCGCATAGTCCGTTACATAAGTAGCTAAATCCTGGTCTAGTTGATTAATGTCATTACTGATATCTTGGAATTTCTCAGTGGGAAGATTCTTATTATCAGTTCCCTGACTAAGTTCCTTGAGCATCTCTTGAAGGTGAGTCCGCTTTTTATTGATATCATCAATTCTTGATTTTCGTTCTTGAATGTTTTTCTCAACTTGGCTATCATTTTTGTTGAAAAGCGCCAAATCATTTTGGCCTAAGTCTGTTTCAAAAGCTGCTTGTAAATTCTTTTCTTGTGTTTGAATTTCGGTTAAATCATTGAGAATGGCAGTAGTATCCTCTTGAATTAGGCCTACTGCGCGGTCTACGCGAGTTAAGGAATTGTCGCAAGCCACAAGAAAAAGACAACTACAGAGCAAAATCAATAGATATTTGAATCGCTTCATAAAGACTCCTTTACTTTAGTTTTTAGGTGCCACCTAGGTGTTTTCTTCACCATTTTGAGGTATAATAGAACTTATACATCTTTATTATACCAAAAAGAAAACGCATTTAACAAGGAGAACGACATGTTAGTCGCATTGGTTACGATAGTTGGCCTTATAATTGCCGACCAGGGTCTGAAATTTTGGGTTGTTTCAAACCTTGCAGTAGGATCCCAAATTAAGCTTATTCCTGGATATTTCAGTCTAACCTACGTACAAAATAGGGGGGCATCTTGGGGCATCTTACCCGGAGCTCAAGGTCTCTTTATTGCTATTACAGTCTTAGCAGTTACTTTTTTCAGCTATAAAATTTATAAAAAACAAGCTAGCTCTTCCTGGGTCAATTTTGCCTATGGATGTCTAGTAGGCGGTGCATTAGGCAATCTGATTGATCGTCTTGTCAATGGCTATGTTGTTGATATGCTACAAACGGATTTTATCAGTTTCCCAATTTTCAATCTAGCGGATTCAGCCTTGACGATTGGTGTTATCATTTTACTTCTACTCGCAAAAGAGCAAGATTTGAGTTTATTTTAAAGAATGTCGCAAAGAAGGAGTTGCTTATGACAGCAGAGGAATTTCAATTAAAAGGGCAAGCGGGACGTCTGGATAAGATTTTAACCGACTTAATGCCTGGCGAAAGCCGCTCAACTATTCAAAAGATTATCAAAGACGGCCTTGTAAAGGTTGATGGTCACCATCAAAAAGCCAACTTTAAACTAAAGGGAGATGAATGCCTCCTCGTTGAGCGTCGAATCCTTATAGTAGAAGAAGATACCCTACCAGAGCCTGAGGCAATGGATCTCAATATTGTTTATGAAGACGACGATATCCTGGTCATTAATAAACCAGCAGGATTAGTCGTGCATCCTTCGAAAGGCCATCTACAGGGAACTCTGGTCAATGGCTTACTTCATTACTTGAACGGAAATCTGTCCAGCGGCTCGGATTTATACCGCCCTGGTATCGTACATCGGATTGATAAGGACACTTCTGGCCTCTTAGTAGTAGCTAAACATAATGCCGCTCACCAAGCCCTAGCAGACCAACTAGTCAATCATGATATGCGTCGCTCATATAGGGCACTCGTGCATGGCCACGTCAAAGCTCCGCAAGGTACTATTGAAGCCCCACTGCAACGAGATCCAGCCAACCGCTTGCGTTGGACGGTTGCCAAAGACGGGAAATATGCTTTAACTCGTTTTCAAGTCTTAGAAAGTTATGAGAATGCTACTTTATTAGACTTGGAGCTAGAGACAGGGCGGACTCACCAGATTCGTGTTCACCTAGAGTTTATTGGACATCCACTAGTTGGTGACCCTGTTTATCGCAAGGGGCTGGACCATGTCAAAGGGTCACTCGTCCATGATATGTCTGGCCAACTACTTCATGCCTATGCACTTAAATTACAACATCCTAGAACAGGTGAGTGGTTAGAATTTAAGGCGCCACTGCCAGGTCATTTTGAGCAAGTTTTAAGTCAGTTAGCTTGAATTTATGACCAACGTTTCCACAGAAAGGTCGGGTATTCATGAATCCAAATGATAAAATCTTGGATAAAATCCGTAATTTGCTTGAGCTAGCAGAGGATGGTAACCAGGATGAGGAGAGCCAGACAGCTCTCTTGATGGCACAAAAACTCATGCTTAAGCATAAAATATCCCAGCATGAGCTAGATGCGGCCACTAGTCTAGATGTCATTGTCACACGTTCCTTATCTGTGTACAAAACCCTCTTTTGGTGGGAGAAGCTATTGGCACGAACTATTGCAGATAATTTTCGCATTATGCTCTATGTGCAGAGCACGCGATTGCCTCATCAATCAAAAACTCAGCGCAAGATCGTCTATATGGGATATCAGTCAGACGTGGATTTAGCCTATCATGTCTTTCAACTAGCGACTAAGGCCATGAAGTATCATGCTGGACAACACCTTAAATTAGTTAGCCAAGATTTGACCTCCTCCCAGAAGCAAAGCCAACGTCGAGCCTATTATCAAGGTTTTATGGATGGCTTAGCAGCAAAATATGAGCGTCAGCGTCAAGTTATGGTAGCGGAAGAAGCGGGCTATTCCTTGGTAATTCAAGTTCCTGAAGAGGTAAGAGAGGCTTTCCGCGCTCAGGTTCAGGGGCATATTGTCTTTAAGCAACCTCATGTCACTGAAGAGGGCTTGGCCTATGAGAGTGGCTATCAACAAGCTAAATCAATGAGTCTTGAGGCTGCTCAGCTAGATTGCGGAGATAATTAGAATTTAATATCAAAAACGTTTGCAAAGAAAAGTAGTTAATCTGTGAGTTAACTACTTTTTTTGTGCTTTTAAGATCTCAATCAAACCAATATATTTGTACGAAAAATTTAACTGCAAAACTGGTTGCGCTTGCAAAAAATATTTAAAGTTAAATTTTGATGTACCTATTTCATGCTAGGTTATAAAGCCTAGATAACTTTAAATCGGATTAATGAATGTCAATTTATATAGACAAGTTAATATTAATAACTTTTCTATATAATCGCAATGTTCGTATTTTTATGTTGATTATATAACTATACATCTATAAATATGTATATTTGGGTGTCTCGGCCTCTATATATAGATGGTGATACGAATATTAGAAACAATATGTGGTATTAATTAACGTTTTTCGATTTACAGAACGTAACCTTTTTGTTATAATGTCAGTGACTGGTTATATAAATGAAATAGTTTTTCTAGTGCAATTGTCATAAGACTGTCTCAATGTCTTGATGTATTAATATCTCAGTCGTGTCCTATCACTCATATTTACGATTATAGGGGGTTGGTGAAATGATAAATATCAAGTGTAAGTGATAGGTAAGGACGAAAGATAGTAAATAAACTATCATTTATAAAGATAGATTGGAAGTCTGTATAAGAAAGTAATTTATTAAGAATAGGACTATTGGTTAATTAGCAAATATAAGAAACCTAGACTTAACTAGTCGAACGAATAGCGATTAAGGATTTGGCTACTCATTCTGATTGAAGCAGGGCTTTGCCCCACAAGGGCCGTTGTCATAGAGTGTTCTGTTGCCGTGAGGATGACTTAATCAAGAGGAGGAAAATATATGAAGGAAAATGTTAAATGGGCAAAACTGTTTGCCATCTTAATGCTCATCTTCAGTGTTTTATCAGGCCCGTTAGAGGCTTTTGCTCAGGATGTCAGTAGCGCACCCGATGTCGAGGAGCTTGTCTCTTCGTCTGTAAATTCGTCGTCAAATGATGATGCAAATGAAAATGCTTCATCAGAATCTGGAGAGGAAGCAAGCTTCCCCCAAGCACAAGCGCTTAATACTAATATCAACGGCACACCTAAAGCCTTACACAATGCAGTTAGAAGTGCCATTGTTTGGGACTATAACAATGCTCGTGAAGCAACTAAGGATGAAGACGGTAACTACGTCTTAAGAGAAGGGTCGCTCTTCGGTTTTGAAATGCAGTTTGACCTAGCAGACTATGATTATAACTTGAACAATGGGGATTACTTTGAGTATGAAATTCCAGCACCTCTAACAGTTCTAGCAGGGAGTTTTGACTTGATTGATGGTCCGACTGGCATTGCAGTTGGTGTTGCGGAAGTTACTTCTAACGGCCCTGGTCAAGGTGGTTCAGTTCATATCAGCATTCAAAACTTAGAAAAATACCTTGAAGCTAAAAAAGCGGATACTGCTTATGGTGTACGGGGAAGTTTCTTTGTACAGTTTAAATCTGATACAATTAAAACTCCAGTTACTATTCGCCTTAAAGATAAAGGTTCCGCTGCAGGCGTAAATATCGTGTTAAAAGTAAATCCGCGTGGCCCAGTCACTGACAACGGCCCTTACCTAAGCGGTGAGAACTTTAACAAGTTATGGGGGGTTATGATTGAAGACCCTTGGGAATCTGTTGCTCTGGGCACTACAGGTAATTATGTTCACCCTTGGCGTGTTCGTCTTAACGCAAGCCTAGGCAAATATAATAAATATGTTGTTTATGATGAAATTTCCCAGGGTAGTGGGGACATGCAGTTTATCCCTGAAAGCTTCCGTCTCTTGTCGGGTAAAAAGATTAATCAGAACTGGGGTTTAGATGATGGTTATGAATTAGAAGAAGGTAGTGACTACTCTATTAGCTTCAGTGATAACTACACTAAGTTCAAAATGACTATCTTCAACCCATCTGGTAAACCTTTCATTTTGGACTATAAAACAACCGCTCCTGGGGATGGGAGTACCGTTGGGAACGTGATTTCTGTTCAAGGTGATGATAAACCCCTCCCTAATAACGCAGTAAACAATAGCACGAAAGAGGAAGTTCGTCGTCGTAGCAGTTTGACGGAAGGCGGGGCTATTCAATTGAATGTTGCCTACCGTATTGTGATTAATAAGGTAGATGCTGAAACTAAGAAGCCTTTAGCGGGCGCTGTCTTTAAAGTAACTGACCCTGATGGGAATGAATTCCGCTTAGCGCCTACTGGTACGGATGGTTCAACCATTTCTGATAAAATTAAAGATTCTTTAGCTGAAAAAGGGACCTTCAAAATTCAAGAAGAGACAGCTCCAGCAGGTTACGAGTTATCCAATGATGTGACTGAAGTAACCGTAACTGAAACAGGCGTAATCCGTACAATTGAGAACAAAAAACGTTCTACAGGGTTTAAGGCTACTAAGGTATGGGTAGGTGACCAAGATGCTTCTAAGCGTCCGTCTGTCAAATTCCAACTTAAGCGTGATGGCGCTAACTATGGCGATGTTAAAGATGTGCCAAAAGCCGGTGGGGTCGTAACTTGGTCTAACTTACCATACTATCAAGATGGTAAGACCGATCCATCTGTCTACACGGTTGAAGAAACTGGCGTAGAAGGTACTGGCTATGAAGTAGCTTATAGTGATCAGACCGCTACAAGTGCAACTGTAACCAACACTTACCGTAACACTGAATTTAAAGCGACCAAAGTTTGGGCTGGCGACCAAGATGCAAGTAAGCGTCCGGCTGTTAAGTTCCAACTCAAACGTGATGGTGTTAACTATGGTGATGCCAAAGACGTTCCTCAAGCAGGCGGGGAAGTAAGCTGGTCTAACTTGCCATATTACCAAGATGGCAAGAATGAGCCTTCTGTCTACACGGTTGAAGAAACTGGCGTAGAAGGTACTGGCTATGAAGTAGCTTATAGTGATCAGACCGCTACAAGTGCAACTGTAACCAACACTTACCGTAACACTGAATTTAAAGCGACCAAAGTTTGGGCTGGCGACCAAGATGCAAGCAAGCGTCCGGCTGTTAAGTTCCAACTTAAGCGTGATGGTGCTAACTATGGCGATGCCAAAGACGTACCTCAAGCAGGCGGGGAAGTAAGCTGGTCTAACTTGCCATACTACCAAGATGGTAAGACTGACCCATCTGTTTACACAGTAGAAGAAACTGGCGTAGAAGGTACTGGCTATGAAGTAGCTTATAGCGATCAAACCGCAACAAGCGCTACTGTAACCAATACTTATCGTACTACCGAGTTCAAAGTAACCAAGGTATGGGCTGGCGATCAAGATGCAAGTAAGCGTCCGTCTGTCAAGTTCCAACTCAAACGTGATGGTGCTAACTATGGTGAAGCTAAGGATGTACCAAAAGAAGGCGGTTTAGTGACTTGGACTAACTTACCATACTACCAAGATGGTAAGACTGAGGCTTCTGTTTACACTGTAGAAGAATTAACTGAAACACCAAATGGCTATGAAGTTACCTACACTTCTGATGCTAATGGTAGTGTGACTGTAACTAACACCTTCAAGACAACCGGTTTTGTTGCAAGTAAAGTTTGGAAAGGCGATAAAGATTCTTCAGTTCGCCCTCAAGCTCAATTCCAACTCTACCGTGATGGGGTAGCTTATGGCCAACCGCAAGCTGTTCCAACAGTTGATGGTCAAGTTGCTTGGACTAACTTACCTTACTACCAAGAAGGTAAGAATGAAGCAAGTGTCTACACTGTTCAAGAAGTACAAGCAGTGGATTCTCCGTATGCAGCGACCTATGCTGATCAAACAGCAAGTACTGTGACTGTAACTAACACACTTCAAAACAAAACAACCAACTTTACCGTTAACAAGCAATGGCGTGGGTTTGGTGCTGATATGAAGCGTCCAAATGCTAAGTTCCAATTAAAACGTGACGGCCAAGCTTATGGTGAACTTCGTGATGTGCCAAAAGAAGACGGTCAAGTTGTTTGGACTGATTTACCACTCTATCAAGATGGGACTACTACACCAAGTGTCTACACTGTTGATGAGTTAGATCCATCTAATGAAGGCGGATATGAATGGAAGGTTGAGGATCTTACTGCCACTTCAGCTAAGATTATTAACTATAACACTGCCAATGAGAAACCTCCAACCCCACCAACTCCTTCTGGTAAGCGTGAATTACCTAAGACTGGTGAACAAGATACAATTTTAACTGGCTTGGCTGGCTTAAGTCTCTTATTAGCAGCGACTTATGTCATCTCTCCAGTACGTCGTCGTAACTAAGTTAGTGCGACCAATAGACGCAAACCCTAAATGCGTAAAAACTCAGAGCTTGAGCTCTGAGTTTTTTTAGTTTGTGATTATAAAAAAGCTCCCCCAATTGAGGGAGAGACAAATACTTATAATTGGAAGAATTCAACCAAGTAACGGGCTAAGCCGTCTTGGTCATTGGTGTAAGTCGTTATATCGTTAGCGATTGCCTTAAGAGGTTCAATGGCGTTTGCCATGGCTACACCATGGCCAGCATAAGCAATCATAGACAAATCATTGTGTTGGTCCCCAAAAGCCATAATATGAGAGTTAGGAATATGGTAGAACTTAGCTAGTCGATCAATCCCATAGGCTTTGTTAACTCCTTTTTGGACAACTTCCAAAAAGGGAAGGGTGCCGCCCCAAGTGTCAATATCCACCGTATGACCGTATTCTTTTAATAGTAGTTTTTTAATTGGCTCTTGAGTCTCAGCGGTTGAAAAGACGCTAAGTGATGTCGGGCCAAAGGTCAGACTCTCTGGTGTCATCAAGGTTAGATCGTTTGGATCAACTTGGAAGAAGGGACTATCCGGAATATCATAACTAGAAACAAATACATAGCCAGGTCCTTCAGCACAGACTAAGGAAACACCCAAGTCACGACTTTGATCCATAATTTTGAGTGCTAGTTCTCTTGGGACTTCCGCTTCATAGCGTGCTTGCCAGTTGGGACGACCAGGATAGTGGGCACAAGCTCCATTGAGGTTAAGAATGGGCGCCTGAGGGTCAAGCGCCTTGTAAAACTGTTGACTGTTGCGGTAAGGTCTCCCAGTGGCGATAACGACCAGGTGCCCCATATCACGTACTTTTTGTAGGACTTGAATGGTATAGGGACTTAATTGTGATTGATTATTTAAGGTTGTGCCATCTAAATCAATGGCGATGAGATAGGCTTGCATGGAAATCCTCCTTATCATCTTAGTATAGCCATTTCTGCCTTGGCTTTCAACTCTTAATGACAGGCAAGATGCTTGATTTTTCTACTAAATAGCTTACAATGAAGGAGTAATTGCCAAGGAAAGGGGCTTGTGACCATGAGTCAAGAACTAACAGAAAAACTACAGACCCAGATTCAAACCGCTTTGGAAGAAGTGATTGACCCAGAACTGGGAATTGATATCGTCAATCTTGGCTTGGTTTATGAAGTCGATTTAAGCGAAGAAGGGGTCTGTGAAGTTCAGATGACTTTGACCACAATTGGTTGTCCTTTAGCAGATGTTATCATCAATGATGTCAAACAGGCTTTGCTTAAGATTGACCAAATTAAAGAAGTTAAGGTTGAGTTGGTTTGGTATCCAGCTTGGGACCCAAGTCGCATGAGTCGCTATGCCCGTATCGCCTTAGGCGTTAAATTATAGGAGGGATATTATGCGTGAGTTAGCAGATTTACAAGCCGTTGAGGATTTCAAAGCACAAAATCCGGAGGGACTAGTCATTGATGTCCGGTCTCAAGCGGATTATGAAGAAGGTCATATGGAGGGAGCACTTCATCATCCTGAGGAAACTATCTTGACGGATTTAGCTGATAGAGATAAGACGTTGCCAATTGCGGTTTACTGTAACCGAGGTGTTAAGTCACGCCGTGTGGCACAAAGTCTCGAAGCAGCGGGCTTCAGCAATATTTACAACTATACACCTGGCTTAAAAGGTTAAGAAAAGTTTAAAGTCAAAAAAGGTCAGAGAAAACTCTTGACCTTTTTTGACTTTTGGTCTATACTAAGAATGTGCCCAAGATTGGGCTATTATTAAACACTAAAAACACTGACTATTTTTGACCAAACAACTATAAAGGAAGGTGCTAAGATGATTGAAAAAATGACAACAACCATGCAAGAAGCTTTGGGTCAAGCGCAACAGATTGCCATTACCCGGCAACATCAGGAAATTGATATTCCTCATCTCTGGCATGTTCTGATTCAACCTAATGAATTTGCGGCACGTCTCTATGAAGAAATTGGCGTTCCTATGGAAGAATTTCGCCAACTAGTCAACAAGGAGATTGACGCAATCAGTGTCGTATCAGGAAGCAATGTCCAGTATGGCCAAGCCATTAGTCAACGACTTAACCAACTTTTTGCAGTAGCTAACCAGATTGCTAAGGACAATAAGGATGAATTTTTATCTACTGAAGTTGTTCTATTGGCACTCTACAAACAAAAGGGCAATCCCTTGACTCAATTCTTGAATCAACATGATATCAGTGAGTCTAAATTAAAAGAACGTATCGATCAATTGAGAGGAGGATCACGCGTGACTTCACAAAACCAAGAAGAAACCTATGAAGCTTTAGCCAAGTATGCTACAAACCTTGTCCAAGCCGTAAGAGAGAATAAACTAGATCCAGTCATCGGACGTGATGAAGAAATTCGGGATGTCATCCGAATCCTATCACGTAAGACCAAGAACAACCCAGTCTTAATCGGGGAACCAGGTGTTGGTAAGACTGCCATTGTGGAAGGTTTAGCCCATCGTATTGTAAGACGCGATGTACCTGAGAACCTCAAAGATAAGGAAATCTACAGCCTTGATATGGGGGCCTTGATTGCCGGAGCCAAGTATCGCGGTGAATTTGAAGAACGTCTCAAGGCCGTTCTTAAGGAAGTGAAACAGTCAGAAGGCAGAATCTTGCTCTTCATTGATGAGATTCACCTGATTGTGGGGGCTGGTAAGACAGATGGCGCTATGGACGCCGGCAACTTGCTCAAACCTATGTTGGCGCGTGGGGAGTTGCACTGTATTGGTGCCACTACCTTAGACGAATATCGTGAGAACATTGAAAAGGATAAGGCTTTGGAACGTCGTTTCCAACGGGTACTTGTTCAAGAGCCGACCGTGGAAGATACCATTTCCATTCTGCGGGGGCTTAAGGAACGCTTCGAAATCCACCATGGGGTTAACATTCATGACAACGCCTTGGTGGCAGCAGCTATCCTGTCCAATCGCTACATTACCGATCGTTTCTTACCTGATAAGGCTATCGACTTAGTGGACGAGGCCTGTGCTACCATTCGGGTGGAAATTAACTCTATGCCGACAGAAATGGACCAAGTCAATCGTCGTCTCATGCAACTCGAAATCGAAGAAGCAGCACTTAAGAAAGAACACGACGAAGCAAGTAAGAAACGCTTAGAGAACTTACAAGAAGAATTGGCTGATTTACGCGAACAAGCCAACATGCTCAAAATGCGTTGGGAAATCGAAAAAGAAGCTTCAAACAAAATGCGTGACAAACGCCTGGAGTTAGAAGCGGCTCGTCACCAACTCGAAGAAGCGGAAGCTAGCTATGATTTGGAACAGGCAGCCGTCCTGCGCCATGGTAAGATTCCGCAATTAGAGAAGGAACTAGCAGAACTTGAAGCCAAAGAAACTGTGCCACGTCATGAACGTCTGACCCAAGAATCAGTGACTGACGAAGAAATCGCGCAGGTTGTAGGTCGATTGACAGGAATTCCGGTTAATCGACTGGTGGAAGGTGAACGTGAAAAATTACTTAAGCTTAGCGATACCCTACATGAACGCGTTATTGGCCAAGACGAGGCAGTCGATAAGGTAGCGGAAGCTGTCTTACGTTCTCGTGCAGGCTTACAAAACCCTAACCGTCCAATCGGTTCCTTCCTCTTCTTAGGACCTACTGGGGTAGGGAAGACAGAGTTAGCTAAAGCCTTGGCAGAAACCCTCTTTGACTCAGAAAGCCATCTGGTCCGAATCGATATGTCCGAGTATATGGAGAAACACAATGTCTCTCGTCTGGTAGGGGCTCCTCCAGGCTACGTAGGTTATGAAGAGGGCGGTCAATTAACAGAAGCCGTACGTCGGACACCTTATACTATTGTCTTATTAGATGAAATTGAGAAGGCTCATCCAGACGTCTTCAATATCCTACTCCAAGTTCTTGACGACGGTCGCTTGACCGACTCTAAAGGTCGGACTGTTGACTTCAAGAATACAGTGCTGATTATGACCTCTAATATTGGCTCAAGCCTTTTGTTAGAAGGAGTAGAGGACGATGGCAGCATCAATCCAGAGACAGCGGCTCAAGTGCGTCAACTCTTGCGTCAACACTTCAAGCCAGAGTTCCTCAACCGGATTGACGACACCGTACTCTTTACACCATTGGCACAAAGCCACATGAATAAGATTGTCTTCAAACTCTTGAAGAGTCTGCAAGAACGTTTGGCTTACCAAGATATTAGCCTAGAGCTAGATGATCAAGCAGCTACTTGGTTAGCTCATAATGGCTATGATCCAGTCTACGGGGCACGTCCACTCATGCGCTATATGACGCGTGAATTAGAAACGCCATTAGCTAAGGCTATCATTGCCGGGGACATACAACCTAACTCGCATGTGATGGTGCAGTTAGAAGATGACCACCTTGTCTTTGAATCAAAACCTAATCAAGAATAAGGGCGAGTAAGATGACTAAGTTAACTTAGTCATCTTTTTTAATGTGCAAGGCCTTCTTATTTACTTGACTTTCTTTCTAGCCTAGCGTAAGGTAAAATTAAACATAAAGAGTTAATCTCTCGTGATTTTTGACAATCCCAATGACTTATTGCTTGATTAGGATTGCTAGGAGGAGCGCTATGGCACGCTACGATAAATATATTATGAAATACATTGGTTTAATCACCCTCATTGTCTTGGTTGTATGGAACTGGAATTCCATTATGGGCTTAGTCGGCTCAATCTATAAGACTTTAGGACCAATTATTAACGGGGCTATTTTTGCCTACATCTTGAATCTACTTATGGTTCGCTACGAAAGGCTTTTGTCTAAGTTACAGGTAAAAATGCCGTTGATTAAAGAACTGAAGCGACCAGTATCGATGCTCTTATCCCTCTTGACTTTTGTCTTGGCGGTTATTATGATTCTGGTCCTAGTCTTACCACAGTTATCGACCGCTATTAGTCGTTTTATTGAGGTAATTCCAAGTGTCAGCACTTGGCTACAGAAGGCGATTGAAGAGTATGATGCTTATTTTCCTCAGCTGCAGACCCTCATGTCACAGCTTAATATCAACTGGGGTAGCCTGATTCAACAATCCATGACAGTTCTTAACAGCTTGTCTTCTAACTTCTTAAACATTACCTTTACGACAATTACTGGGGTGGCATCTAATACTATTAACTCCATCCTGTCCTTGATGGTTGCCCTCTATATTTTGGGGTCTAAGGAACGTCTTTTACTACAAGGTAAGCGGCTCATTATGGCCTACTTGAAACCTAGCCACGCTCAGACTCTCTTAGATATTATTCGCCTAATGAATGAATCCTTCACTAATTTCTTCGTGGGGATGACCTTGGAAGGCATCATTCTGGGCAGCCTAGTCACTGTTGCAGCCAGCATCTTCAATCTGCCATATGCGGGTATGTTAGGAGTGATTGCTGGGGTTATGGCCTTAATTCCTATTATTGGTGGCTATATCTCTGCAGCAGTAGGGACTCTCATGCTATTGGCTGTTTCACCAAGCCAGGCGCTCTTTTATCTGGTCATGGTCATCATTATCATGCAACTGGAAGGGAACCTAATCTATCCACGTGTGGTGGGAGGTTCTATTGGGTTACCAGGTCTCTGGGTCTTAGTGGCCTTCACAGTCGGTGGGGGCTTAATGGGGATTTCAGGCATGATTCTTGGGATTCCATTAGCAGCGACCCTTTACAAATTATTAGGTCGTGACGTTCTTATGCGGGAGAAACGCCAAACCTTGACTATTCTTGAATAAGTTAGATAGCGAGAGCAGTCATGCTCTCGCTATTTTAATAGGATTATTTGGTGACTGTAAAGGCTTTATGTTATAATTGAACCATCAAATTTATCCTTTGATTTAAGTACTCGAGGGTAAGGAGGTCAATAAGATGAAACACTTGACTAAGCAATTGTTAGTTGGCTGTTTAGGATTAATTTTTCTTGTCAACTATATGGGCCAAAGTGTCGCTGCACGCCCACCTATTTTAGATGCTTCCTCTGAGGTAAGTTCTAATGAGGAAAGTTCTAAAGCAAGTGAGGGAGGTTCATTGATATCTGAAGAGTCTGAGCGTATGACCTTCCCTGAATTACAGGATAAGCTAGAGCAAGCGCGACAAAAGGTTTTAAGTGTTAAACTTACAGCAAAGACCTCTCGAAAAACTAAGGAGTTTTCTGTGCCAAGTGAAGATGCCTATATAGCCTGGAACAAATTTGAAGCCAGTGATGACCAGAAGAGTGAGCCGATTCTTTCCTTTAATCATGAAGAATTCAATTTGGCTGGCATACTTAAATTTGAGTATTACTTGACTAAGAAAGCTCAAGATGACTATCTTTTGTATACGAAATCAGAGGCTAATCAGAATAGCTATAGGCAGATAACTTACCCCTTTGCCTATGTCAATTACCAGGATATTCTTACGTCCATTATTTTACTTGATGCCCCATACGCTAAGGTTGAACTTAAAGATTCGAGTTATCATGTCTACATCAGTGACAAGGACCAGTCCTTAACCCACCTTTTCCTCTTTAGTATTGGGCGAGATAAAGTAGGCCAAGAAAAAAGTAGTCTTGAGCTTGTCATCGACCAGAAGGATTTTAATCTTAAGGGCTTAAACTATTACTATCAAGACGATCAAGAACAGCGGTCCGCAGAGCTATCGGTAGCAGATATTAATCAAGTCTCCGAGAAAGATCTGACCTTGGCTCCATGGACGCAAGAGGCTGTCTTGGAAGAGGACAGCAGTTCTGATAGGACTGAATCAAGTGATGAAACAAGTGAAGCTACTGACTCCAGCCAAAGTCGTGAGTCCTCTCCTAAGGCTAGTCAAATCATGGAAGAAGCATGGCGAGAGCGGCTACTTTCTTCGGTTTTCATGTCCTTCGAGAAAATTATCCTATCTGATGACAAGACCAATGTCACAGCCTTAGAAGGTGACATGGCCTATGATAAGGTTGGGCAAATAATTGGTCTTCATTACTTTGGTATTCTAGATCATGGCTATCCTGATGGCCGGTTCGTTGAAATCATCAAGAGCTTGAATGACAAAACCTTTTATGGGCGTCTCAATACCCAATGGTACACGATATCGACAGCTAAAACAGAGGATATCAAACCAGAATACCAGCGCCTGATGACAGTCTTAGCAGACAAAAAGCTAACTGAAAAAATGACCGTTGAAGAATCGGAAACAAGTTACTTGTTGAAATTGCAAGGCCATGACCTTGGCCTCCTTGGTGATTTGTCAAGAGACTTGCTAATGGATTTGACGGAGACAGACTCAAATGAAAGGCAAGGCAAGTTTAGTTTGACTGTAGAGGTTTCTAAAAAGGAACATTATCTCCAATCACTTGATTTGAAGGTAGAGACCCAAATAGAAGGGAGCCCCCACATCCAGCATGCTAAAATTTCCTTTAGTCGCCATAATAAGGTCTCAGATATGAAATTTGAGCTTCCTAGCGAGGCCAAAGATGCTAGACCAATTGAAGAGCTCTCATCTTCTGAAGAATCGAATTGGTAAGTTTGTATAAATAGTTTTCAGACTTTAGTGAAAGTGCTATAATAGACTTAGAAACTTGAGAGGAGGAATAACTCGTGTATCTACTTATCTTGTTGGGGGTTGCTTTTGCGACGGCCACGCTCTTCTTCAAGCAGAAGTTGCCGACAGCACTTTTAGCATTAGCTTCCTTTGCTTGGTATTTTGAAGCTTGGCAGTCTGATGGACTCTTACCCTTTATCATTTTCTCAGTTGGGGTAGTCATGGTCATCTTAGAGTTCTACTTACCACAAACAGGTTTTGCAGGCCTTATTGGCTCAGTTGTCATGGGCTTGGTACTCCAATACCATACACAGAATTGGCAAGAGACCTGGCTCTTACTCTTCGGGATTGGACTTGTCAGTGTGACAGTCTTCTTCGTCCTATTGAAGTTTGGCCTTTCTATTAAGGTCAATGAAGCCTTAATTCTAGATGCGCAGATTAACTCTCATGCTCGAGGAAGACAAGGAGACCAGGCAGCTAGTGCTGATCACCCGCTCATTGGCCACCCAGGACATGCTATTTCAGATTTGAAGCCGGTTGGTAAAGTCGAAGTAGATGGCCAGGTCTATGAAGCGCGGAGTGCCCACAACTTTATTAGTCAAGGGGCGACGGTTGCGGTGCAGGCTGTTAGCCAAGGGACACTTGTTGTTAGAAAAGGAGGAGAAGCATAATGAATGGATGGATTCCATTAGGTTTATTAATTATCGTCTTATTAGTACTGATTAGCCTCTTCTTCCGCTTTGTACCAGTAGGTTTATGGATTACCGCCTACTTCTCTGGTGTTAAAGTGGGGATTGGGAATTTAATCGGGATGCGTTTGCGGCGGGTTGTGCCAAAAATGATTATTAACCCAATGATTAAGGCAACCAAAGCAGGCTTAGTCATTAATACAAATGAACTTGAAGCCCACTATTTAGCAGGTGGGAATGTCAACATGGTCATTGATGCCTTAATTGCGGCTCAACGTGCCAATATTGACTTGGAATTCGAACAAGCAGCTGCTATTGATTTGGCAGGGCGTAACGTTTTTGAAGCCGTTCAAGTATCGGTTAACCCTAAGGTAATTGAAACCCCAATTATTGCGGGTGTCGCTATGGACGGGATTGAAGTTAAGGCCAAAGCTAAAGTGACCGTACGTGCCAATATCGAACGTTTAGTCGGGGGTGCTGGTGAAGAAACCATCATTGCCCGTGTTGGTGAAGGGATTGTTACGACCGTAGGTAGTGCCGCTAAGCACTCCATTGTCCTAGAGAACCCAGACTCTATTTCCCAAACTGTTTTACGTAAAGGTTTAGACTCAGGGACTGCCTTTGAGATTCTATCCATTGATATTGCGGACGTTGATGTGGGCCGTAACATCGGGGCTAAATTGCAAGCTGACCAAGCTGTAGCAGACAAGAAGATTGCTCAAGCTAAGGCTGAAGAACGTCGTGCCTTCGCGGTTGCCCAAGAACAAGAAATGTTGGCCGAAGTACAACGCATGCGTGCTAAAGTGGTTGAAGCAGAATCTGAAGTGCCATTAGCTATTGCCGAAGCTTTCCGTAAAGGCAACCTAGGCATTCATGATTACTATCAATTACAAAATATCCAAGCCGATACTGCCATGCGTGAATCCATTGCTAAGGATGAAAAACCAGCCGGCGACACAGTGATTTCTGAATAGGACACTTAAGTCATGATGAAAGGGGAGTTAACCAATGAGAGGCTATATCTTTTTGCTGATTTTCCTTGCGTCTTTCCTCATCCCTAAAATTCGGGACATGATTCGTGATAATGCGGCGGGCAAGCAAGCAAGATTCCGCCAGAACCCAATGCCACAAGTAGACCCTCAGTATTCACTAAGAAATCTGTCAGCTCAATTGAATGTGCTCATGGCTGCAGCACAGGATCCTAATCTCACTGATCAGGAGAGAGCCTCATTAGAAGATAAGATTGATTATCTTAACCAAGAATTAGACCAAGCTCTAGGTGCTGAGGAAATTGAGGCTGATAATCTCTTACAAGCAAAAGGCGAAGCGGGACAGTCTATGTTGGACGAGGTTGAGTTTGATCAGGCTCAAGCTCAAATGGAAGCGTCCTTGGCTGATCGGTGGGGTGTCAGTGACCAAGATTGGTCCTTAGCCGAATCTGATACAGATGCCATTCAACTTGAACGTATAGGTGCTTCTAATCACCACCATACAGGGCCTGGTTCTAAACTCACCAAGCTCAATCGCAAGACCCTTAAGGATGCGGTTATTTATAGTGAGATTCTCAAACCAAAGTATCAATCTAAATGATATGGAATGGAGGTAGGAAGTGATTCCTGCCTCTTTTTGTGTATAGTTAGACACAAAATAATCAGGAAACTTGCTTTTATTGCCTAAAGTGCTAGGATGAAAGTAGGATTACTGTGTCCAGAAAAGAGGGATGACTAAATGTCAGATTTTAAACAGTATATTAAGAATATCGGCCATGTTGATTTTGAGCTCCAACCTCTCAATGAGGTAGATATTGCAGTTATGGTCGAAATGGTCTATCTCAAGTTAGATGATTATGTCAGTCATGTTATATCCGAATCAAAAGCCATTTCTGTGATGGATTTTTACCAGCAATTTGCGCAAGACAAAAAAGAAATTCAAGAGGAAAATCCTTTCTTAATTTCCAAGGGGCGTCTTGAGGTAGCCAAGGCCGCAGCCCAAGCATCACGCTATCGTAATATTCAGATTTTCGGCTTTCAATCCGACTTAGACCTCAAGTTAGAGAAGCAGTTTGCGGCGGCAACCTTCTATATTCCGGAAGTTAATACCTATTTGGTAGTCTTCCGTGGGACAGATGAAACGATTGTGGGTTGGAAGGAAGACTTCAATATGAGCCACCAAACCCAGGTGCCGGCTCAGGATGCTGCTAGAGAATACCTGACCAAAGTCATGACTGAATTTGATGGGCAATATATTATAGCCGGTCACTCCAAAGGAGCCAACTTAGCAATTTATGCCGCTAGTCAACTTGATAAAAAGCTACAGAATCAAGTGTCGGCCATTTATGCTTATGACGGGCCGGGTTACCAAAGGGATTTTCTAGAGACAGAGGGCTATTTGGCCATTGAGTCCAAGATTCATGCCTTCCAGCCAGAGGATGCGGTGGTCAGTCAGATTCTCTTCCATACAGTTCAAGCCAAGGTGGTCGCCTGCAAAGGCATTAGCATGATGCAACACCTGCTAGAGAACTGGCAAATCGATAAGATAAGTTTCAAGGAAGTAGAGTCGGTAACCCCAGGGAGTCAGCGTCTTCAAGCTACCCTTGGTCAATGGGTTGACCAGCATTCTGCCCAAGAGTTAGAAGAATTCTTCGGTGCCATATTTGGCATTATTGAGGCTACAGGTATTGAAACCTTGAATGAGATAGGCGACAATTTCCTCATGTTTCTTATCTCGCTACAACGTGAAATCCGTGATACAGAGGATAGTGACTTGCTAAAAGAAGGATTCGCTCAGCTCCAAGCCATCTATAAGGAGCAGGGGGATGAAACAAATGCCAACTTCTTGGAAGTCGTTCAAGGCAAGATAGATAGTGCCACAAGCTTCATCAAGGACCTAGTTCCTGACGCCCTATTGCCAGGTAAATCTGAAAATAAGCAAGTAGAAGAAGAAGGGGACCCACAAGCCAAAAGTGAGGAAACAGAGCATGGCGCGATTTGATTATGAGCCTCTCAATCTCTATGATAACTTTGCGACTGCTAGTCGCAAATGGCCTCGTGTTCCCATTTATTTTGATCAGACTTTAGCTGCTTTCCCGGAATTAGGTCTTGAAACTAGCTATCAGGATGCTTTAAAATCCATTGATCGACGTGCTAAGCAGTTAGCCAGATTAGGTATTAAGGCTGGGACTATGGTCATGGTCTATAAGGCGCCTGCTTTTGACACCTATCTTTTAGCGCTTGCCTTGACTAAACTTGGTGCGGTACCAGTTATGGTGTCCTATCACTTAGGAGCTGAGGTTATTAAGGTCTTCGGCCAAAGACTGGGGCAAGGACATGCCTTAATTTACGACCAGAAAACGGCTAAAAATGTGTCACAACTTGCCACTCCAAATGGCTCAAGTTACTTAAGTCTTGACTCTATACTAGATGCGAAAGAAGTAAATGAGCTTGAGTCAACTAAGTTCGATTTAGATGCTATTGCCTATATGACCCATACATCGGGCACAACTGGAATTCCAAAGCTTATCTGTCACTCTTGCTCTAGCATGGGCTGGCGGACCCTCTGGCAGAAGCGGGTCTTAGACCTGATGCAAGAGAGAAAACTCTGTAGTTTTTTGGTTAGTCCTGTGCATTCACGTTTCAATATTGGGGTTTCTAGCCTTATGTCCTTGGGCTTTCCCATGATGCCGCTATCGAATCCTGACCTATCTTCAGTGGAGGCTGCTTTCAGAGCACACCCACCTTATGCAGTGGAAACTCATCCTAATCATTTTGTTCAGTGGCGTGGTCTAGCACAGGGCCATCCGGACCTCTTTAAGGAAACTAAGTACTTCCATTCGACTTTTGATGCCATTAATGGCGATACCATGGCTTCATTCTTGAAGGCAGCTAAGGCTAACCATCCTGTCTTCCTACAGGTCTACGGACAAAGTGAATGTGGGCCTATGATTTTAAGAGCCCATCGCTTAAGAAGCTTAGCTAATCTCGAAGCCAGAGACATGGGACTAGGCCTAGGCGACTTAACCGAGGCCAGAATATGTGATGCTGAGGGTAATCCTGTCAAGCAAGGCCAACCAGGACATATCCAACTCTATTCCAAGGGCAGGGCGCTAACTTACTATCAAGAAGAAGAGCGATTTGCTGAAAATGTCTATGGTGACTGGTGGGATAGCAGCGACTACGGTTATATAGATCAGCGGGGCCATCTCTATCTCCAAGATCGCCAAGTCGATCTAGTTGAGGATCTACCAAGTACACTTGCATTAGAGGATGTTCTTTTGGATAAACTGGATTTTTTGGCTGAAGTGGTCATTATTAGAGACCCAAAGGGCTATGCACAGCCGGTTATTGCAGTCAACGGTGGCATGACCATGGATTGGCAAGCATGGTGGGAAGTGACCGCGGATATGCCTCACCTCAACCAAGCAATTATCTTGGAGTGGGGAGAGATTCCACGAACCGCAACCATGAAGGTCCAACGGCTAGCGCTTAGCCAACAGATATTTAGTTGAGCAATTCGAGATATAGAGCAAGGTTTGACATAACTTAGGCCTTGCTTTTTCTTATGAGATGGTGTATATTATATAAGGTTGCATCACCTGATGCACCAATTCGCACGTTCGTTGATAGTGAGGACGGTGCTTGGGTAACCAAGTTTCCTTGCTAGGTGACACGTTCGGAGGAAAAATATTAAACCAAATGGAGGTATAGAAATGTCAGTAATTTCTATGAAGCAATTATTAGAAGCTGGTGTACACTTCGGTCACCAGACTCGTCGTTGGAACCCTAAGATGAAGCGTTACATCTTTACAGAACGTAACGGTATCTACATCATCGACTTACAAAAAACCGTTAAATTAGTTGACGAAGCATACAACTACATGCGTGAAGCAGCAGCTGACGGCGGTGTAGTACTCTTCGTTGGTACTAAGAAACAAGCTCAAAAAGCTGTTGAAGAACACGCAGTACGTTCAGGTCAATACTACATCAACCACCGTTGGCTGGGTGGTCTCTTGACTAACTGGGACACTATCCAAGGCCGTATCCGTCGCTTGAAAGCTATCGAAAAAATGGCTGAAGACGGGACCTTCGAAGTACTTCCTAAGAAAGAAGTTATCGAAATCCGTAAGGAACAAGAGCGTTTAGAGAAATTCTTAGGCGGGATCAAAGACATGCCAAGAATTCCAGATGTTATCTTCATCGTGGACCCACGTAAAGAGCGCATCGCGGTTCAAGAAGCTCAAAAATTAAACATCCCAATCGTTGCTATGGTCGACACTAACTGTGACCCAGATGAAATCGACGTAGTAATCCCATCTAACGATGACGCTATCCGCGCTATCAGCTTAATCGCTGGTGCTATGGCTGACGCTGTTATCGAAAGCAACCAAGGGGTTGTAGAAGCTGTCGCTGAAGAATCAACTGACAAAGCCTTCTTCGACAACTTGTTTGAATCAAACGAAGGCCAAGAAGCCTAAGCGTTACTTAACTTAGTATAAGCATGAACTGTCTTAATTCAGGAGGATAACCATAGGCTCAAGGCTAGGGACCTGTGTTGAGACAGTTTTTTATAAGACCTGAGGAGGAAACATACAAAATGGCAAACATTACTGCAAAATTAGTAAAAGAATTACGCGACATGACTGGCGTCGGTATGATGGACGCTAAAAAAGCTTTAGTTGAAGTTGAAGGCGACATCGACAAAGCGGTAGACTTTTTGCGTGAAAAAGGTTTAGCTAAAGCTGCTAAAAAAGCTGACCGTATCGCAGCTGAAGGGGTTACTGCTACTTATGTAGACGGCAACACTGCTGCCTTAATCGAATTGAACTCTGAAACTGACTTCGTTGCTAAGAACGACAAGTTCCAAGCTTTAGTAGCAACTGTTGTTAAAGCTATTGCTGAAGCAAAACCAGCTACTATGGAAGAAGCTTTAGCTGTTAAAGTTGGCGACAAGACAATCGAAGAATTAATCTTAGAGGGTACAACCGTTATCGGTGAAAAGCTTTCTCTTCGTCGTTTCGAAGTATTGTCTAAAGCTGATGGCGATGCTTTCGGTGAATACCTCCACATGGGTGGCCGTATTGGTGTCTTAACTGTTATCGAAGGTTCTGACGATTCTGTGGCTGCTAAAGACGTTGCCATGCACGTTGCAGCGATCAACCCACGTTACGTAAGCCGTGAAGATGTATCTGAAGAAGACTACAAACACGAAGAAAAGATCCAAACCGAAATCGCCCTCAACGAAGGCAAACCAGCTAACATCGTTGAGAAAATGATTAAAGGTCGTATGAACAAATACTTAGCTGAAATCAGCTTAACTGAACAAGCATTCGTTAAGAATCCTGACCAAACAGTAGCTGAATTCGTAGCTTCTAAGGGCGGCAAAGTGAAAACTTTTGTCCGTTATGAAGTCGGCGAAGGTATGGAAAAACGTCAAGATAACTTTGCAGACGAAGTGGCTGCCCAAATGGGTAAATAAGCTCGTCTAATTGACTAAGCCCCAAGTGATTGGGGCTTTTTCTGAAAAACGGACTCTTCAGGCAAATCAAGGTAAGGAGTAAGGAAAATGGTAGAACCGAAATACAAACGTGTCGTCTTGAAATTAAGCGGCGAAGCCATGGCTGGACAATCTGGCTTTGGTATTGATCCAGCAACCATCAAAGAAATGGTCAAGGAAATTAAAGAAGTTCACGCCCTAGGCGTAGAAATCGCTATTATTGTCGGTGGTGGCAATATTTGGCGAGGGATTACAGGGGCTGAGATGGGCATGGAACGGGCGCAAGCTGACTACATGGGCATGTTAGCGACTGTTATGAACTCCTTAGCCCTACAAGATGTTCTGGAGAACAATGGCGTGCCAACTCGGGTTCAAACCTCAATCGATATGCGCCAAATTGCGGAACCATTTATCCGTCGTCGTGCTATCCGCCACTTAGAAAAGGGCCGCGTGGTTATCTTTGCAGCAGGTACCGGGAACCCTTACTTCTCAACTGATACTCTAGCCGCTTTGCGCGCTGCGGAAGTGAACGCAGACGTTATCTTGATGGCTAAGAACAATGTGGATGGTGTCTACGATGCTGATCCACGCCAGGATGCCAATGCAACTAAGTTCGACAACTTGTCCCACTTAGATGTTATTGCTAAGGGTCTAAAGGTTATGGACTCTACCGCTAGCTCGCTCAGCATGGATAACGATATTCCATTGGTTGTCTTCAACTTGAATGAACCTGGTAACATTCGTCGGGTAGTTTTGGGTGAATCCATCGGGACGGTCGTTGGCGGCAAATAATGATTTTTAAGAGCGTCTCCTAGTCTCTGGGGCGCTCTTTTTGGATAAAATAGGCTATACTCAAGCTTGATTAAATATGCTATAATAAGTTAGTACAAAATATGCAGGAGGCTGTCTCAATGACTACTGAATTAATCAAAGATACTAAGCAACGTATGCAAAAGACCGTTGACGCCTACCAACGCGAGTTAGGTTCTATTCGGGCTGGGCGTGCTAATGCCAGCATTTTAGACCGTATTAGTGTTGAATACTATGGCGTACCAACTCCACTTAACCAATTAGCATCCATCACCATTCCAGAGGCGCGTATGCTCTTGATTACCCCTTATGACAAAGGAACCCTAGGGGATATCGAGAAAGCGATCTTAATGAGTGATGTGGGCATTACGCCATCTAACGATGGGTCTGTGGTGCGTTTGGTCATTCCGGCCTTGACTCAAGAGCGTCGTCAAGAATTGGCTAAAACCGTTGGTAAGGAACAAGAAGGGGCTAAGGTCCGTGTTCGTAACATCCGTCGTGATGCCATTGACCATGCTAAGAAGGCAGAGAAGAACAAGGAAATCACCGAAGATGATTTGAAAGGTCTTGAAAAAGACATTCAAAAGTTAACAGACGACTTCGTCAAAGAAATCGAAAAATTAACGGCTGAAAAAGAAAAAGAAATCTTAGAAAAATAAGACTTTATAGACGTGGATTCTGTTGTATAGCAGGATTTGCGTCTTTTTTTCTTACCTAAAAAGTGCTATAATGAAGTTAGTTAATAAACTTACATAGGAGGGGACTTGTTATGTTAACCTATATTGTAGGTGCCGGCGCAATGGGGTGCCGTTTCGGCTACCAAATGGCTGAAGCTGGCCAAAAAGTCGTCTTGTTTGATGGATGGCAAGACCACATTCAAGCAATCAAAGAAAAAGGCTTAATTATTACTGGCGACCAAGACAAGACAGTAGCCTTGGATATTCGGCCTTTTGGGCAAGATGCGCCAGTCTGTGACCTCATGATTCTCTTCGTCAAAGCCCACCAATTGGAGACAACTTTGAAGGAAACGGCTCACTTACGTGATCAGCACACCAAGGTTTTCTGCCTGCTCAATGGTTTAGGGCATGAAGAAGTCATTAAACGATACGTGGATCCACACAATATTATGATGGGGGTAACCGTTTGGACTGCTGTCCTTCTTGGTCCGGGGCAAGTACGTCTCAAAGATTCCGGGACCATTAATTTCTGTGCGCTTGACCCAAGCGGTAAAGAAGTTGGCCTAGAGGTAGAAGCTTTACTTAACCAAGCTGGGCTTAATGCGACATATGACCAAGAAGTCTTTAAGGCTATTTGGACTAAGGCCTGTGTCAATGGGACCATGAACTCTACTTGTGCCTTAACAGATTGTACCATTGCAGAATTCTTCTCTTCAGAAGAGGGGCGCTTAATCGTTCGTCAACTCATGCACGAGTTCATCACCGTCGCCAAAGCCAAAGGTATTGTCCTAGATGAAGAGAAAATTTACCAGTACCTTATGGACTTATCCGTTAAGTTAGCAGGTCACTATCCATCAATGCACCAAGATCTGGTTCAACAAAAACGCCTAACTGAAATTGACTACATCAATGGGGCTGTTGCACGTATGGGGGCCGATTTAGGCATTGATACACCTTACTGCAAGATGGTGACCGAGTTCATCCATGTTAAGGAGCGTCAAATTGGGGTGCGCGCCTAGTAGCTGAGGCCAAAGGCTTGACACTTAGGCTCTTTGTGGTATAATGTATACAGTCGAAATCAAGTTGGAAAGGAGTGAGCGGTGACGCTTGCTCTTTTTGCATGAGAGAATGAGGTGAACTATGAGTGCAATTTTAGATAAGGTGACACCAGCCATTACTGAGATAGTAGAAGCCAACGGCTGCTACTTGGTTGACATGGAATATGTCAAGGAAGGTAAGTCTTGGTTCCTTCGCATCTATGCGGATAAACCAGGACGGATTGACATTGATGACTGTGCGGCCATCAGTGAGCAAATCAGCGAACATCTGGATAGTATTAAGCCTGATCCATTCCCTGAGGCTTATTTCTTAGAGGTCTCATCACCAGGGGCGGAACGGCCATTGAAAACTGATCAGGCCTTGCGAGAGGCAATAGGTGAGTATGTGCATTTAGACTACTATGCGCCACAACACGGTGCTAAGAGCCATGAAGGGACTTTAGAAGCTGTGACAGATGACAAAGTTACGCTGACTGTCCAAATTAAAACTGTCAAAAAACAACTAGAAATCGAACGCCAAGCCATCGCCAAAGCGCGTCTGGCTATTAAGTTCTAATAGACTACTGGAGGATAGACAATGAGTAAGGAACTTGTTAAAGCAATGCAGGTTTTAGAAGAAGAAAAGGGGATTTCTCGCCAAGTCATTAAGGAAGCCCTGGAATCTGCCTTAGCTCTAGCATATAAGAAAAACTATGACCAAGCCCAAAACGTGGAGGTCCAATTCGATGAGAATAAGGGCACCATTAAGGTCTACTCGGTCAAAGAAGTTGTAGAAACCAACTATGATTCGACCTTAGAAATCAGCCTAGAAGAGGCGCTCAAGATTAACCGCGCTTACGAAATTGGCGACAAAATCAAATTCGAAGTGACACCTAAGGACTTCGGTCGTATTGCGACTCAGACAGCTAAGCACGTCATCATGCAACGTATTCGCGAAGCTGAACGGGAGAATATCTTCGAGGAATTTAGTCAATATGTAGATGAAATCATGACTGGGACAGTAGAACGTCAAGATCACCGCTTTATCTATGTCAATATTGGTCGTGTGGAAGCTATTATGCCACTTGGGGAACAAATCCCTAGCGAACAATTTGAACCTGATCAACGCATTAAGGTTTATGTAGCCAAGGTTGATAAGACAAGCAAGGGCCCACAAATCGTGGTCAGCCGCGCACATAATGATTTCTTGCGCCGCCTATTCGAACAGGAAGTACCAGAAATCTACGATGGTACGGTTGAAGTCATGGCCATCGCTCGTGAAGCAGGTGACCGTGCCAAGGTAGCAGTGCGTTCACGCGACAAGAATATTGACCCTGTTGGGACCTGTGTGGGCCCACGTGGTCAACGTGTTCAAGCTATCGTTAACGAACTCAACGGCGAAAATATGGACATCATCGAATGGAATGAAGATCCAGTTGTCTTCATCCAAAATGCTTTGAGCCCTGCTCAAGTTCTCAAGGTTGATTTCAACGAAGAAGCGCATGCCTGCATCGTGGTAGTACCGGATAACCAATTATCCTTGGCCATCGGTAAACGGGGTCAAAATGCCCGCCTCGCTGCTCGTTTGACGACCTATAAAATTGATATCAAGTCAGAATCTTCTTATGCTGACTACTTAGAAGAGCAAGCGGCTTTAGCCTTAGAAGCTCAAGCTGCAGCTGAAGCTAGTCAAGAGGATTTAGCAGAAGAACTTCCAGCTGAAACACTGGACCAAGCAGTTGAAGTAGAAGATGTAAAGCTTGAAGCTGAACCTGCTGGCGAAGAATAGGGCTGAGCGAAGGAGGGGACCCGATGCAAACGAAGAAACAGCAAGCACCACGTAAGGTGCCAATGCGTAAATGTATTGTATCCCAGACCATGTTCCCTAAGAAGGAACTGGTACGGGTGGTCAAATCCAAAGAAGGACAGATTTCGATTGATCCAAGTGGTCGTCAAAATGGTCGTGGTGCCTATATTGGCCTAGACCGCAATCTGGCCTTGGAAGCCAAGAAGAAACGGACCTTTGACCGTGCTTTCAGTATGAAAGTGGATGACGCCTTCTACGATGAACTCTATGCCTATATTGATCATCAACAGGCGCGTAAAGAATTACTATGACACCAGAACAAAAGAAACTGAACATGTTAGGCCTGGCCAACCGGTCGGGTAACCTGATTAGTGGTGACGAACTCGTCGAGAAAGCCATTAAACGCGGGCGTGTGGCCTTGGTCATCTGTGCCCAAGATGCAAGTGACGCTACCCGTACACGTTATCAGGATTGGTCCCAGCGCTATCATGTTCCACTAGATATGACATTTAACCGAGAACAAATCAGTCACGCTGTAGGAAAGAGTCGTTCAATCGTGGCCATCACCAACCAGGGGATGGCTAAGACCTATCTTTCCTATTAGCCCTACTGACCAATTCTTAGGAATAGGAAGGTGAGACAATGACAGTTAGTCGCGTATATGAATTTGCCAAAGCACATAATATGAGCTCCAAGGCTGTATTAGAATTGGCAAAGAAAAATGGTATTGAATTCAATAGCCATATGTCCTCCATGACCGAGGGACAAACTCAAGAATTGGAACGCTTACTGCGTCAACCAAAGGCTGCGCCGGCAGAGAAAGCTACGCAAAAGCCAAAACAAGACAAGCAAGCGCCTAAGGCTAAGCCTGAAGCCAAGCAAGGTCACAAACAGTCTGAAAACAAAGGCCAAAATCAAGCCCACCAAGGCAACAAGCAAGCTAAGAAGCCACATGTCCAAGAGTCTGCTAAAAAACATGAAGGCCAAGCCAAGGCTAAGCCTGAAGGTAACCGCCATAATGGCCAACAGCCTAACAACCAAAATCAACGTCATAACCAAGCAGACTTTGACTCTAACCGCCGAGGTGGTGGTAGCCGCCGTAAGAACCGTGGTCGTCACAACCGTCAAAATGCTAACGTGACCGAATCCAAGGGGATTACTGCTCGTAAGCATAAGGAATTGCCAGAGAAGTTAGTCTACACGGAAGGTATGAATATCCAAGAGATTGCTAAGCTCTTCCACCGTGACGCTAGTGAAATCATCAAGAAACTCCTCATGTTAGGGGTTATGGCCAACCAAAACCAAGCGCTTTCCAAGGAAGTTATTGAATTAATTGCCATGGAATATGGGGTAGAAGCAGAAGAAAAAGTGGTCATTGATAATGCTGACTTGGAACGTCACTTCGCCCAAGAAGAAATTAAGCCTGAAAACTTAGTCACACGTCCACCAGTTGTCACCATTATGGGGCACGTCGACCATGGTAAGACCACTCTCTTGGACCAATTGCGTAATACCAACGTTTCCGAAGGTGAAGCCGGCGGGATTACCCAGCATATCGGGGCCTACCAAGTTAAGATTAACGACAAGTTAATTACCTTCTTAGATACGCCTGGTCACGAGGCCTTCACCACTATGCGTGCCCGTGGTGCGGATGTTACTGACATCACCATCATCGTGGTAGCAGCGGATGACGGGGTCATGCCTCAAACGGTTGAAGCTATTAACCACGCCAAAGCGGCTGATGTTCCAATCATCGTTGCTATTAACAAGATTGATAAGCCTGGGGCTAATCCTGATCGCGTCATGCAAGAATTAACCGAGCACGGTTTGATTCCAGAAGCATGGGGTGGGGAAACTATCTTCGTGCCAATTTCTGCTAAGTTCAATCAAAACATTGAAGAACTCTTGGAGATGATTCTCTTAGTTTCTGAAGTGGAAGAATTGAAGGCTGATCCTCAACGCTTGGCTATCGGGACCGTTATCGAAGCCCGTTTAGACAAGTCTCAAGGTTCAACGGCAACTCTCTTGGTACAACAAGGGACCCTTCATGTGGGGGATCCAATCGTTGTCGGGAATGCCTACGGTAAAGTCCGGACCATGGTCAACGACGCTGGCCGTCGTATTCGCCAAGCGGGTCCTGCAACGCCAGTTGAAATCACTGGTTTGAATGACGCGCCGCAAGCGGGTGACCTCTTTGTAGTCTTCCCAGACGAAAAATCTGCTCGTGCGGCAGGTGAAGAACGTGCTAAACGTGCTCAGTTGGCTATGCGTGACCTTAAGAAGAAGGTGACCTTGGACAACTTGTTCGAGAGCTTGCAAGAAGGCGAGCTCAAGTCTGTTAATGTCATCATCAAAGGCGACGTACAAGGTTCCGTTGAAGCCTTGTCCGCTAGTCTTCAGAAGATTGATGTTGAAGGCGTCCGTGTGGACATTATCCACCAAGCAGTAGGTGCCATCAACGAAAGTGATATTACCCTGGCTCAAGCTTCAGGTGCCATTGTTATCGGCTTTAACGTGCGTCCTACGCCACAAGCGCGTTCCTTGGCCAACGATAACGAAATCGATATTCGTCTCCACCGCATTATCTACAATGTCATCGAGGAGATCGAAACAGCCATGAAGGGTATGCTAGATCCTGAATACGTGGAAGAAATTACCGGTCAAGTGGTTGTTCGTGAAACTTTCGTCGTTTCTAAGGTTGGGACAATTGCAGGTTCTTATGTCTTGGATGGTTTCATCCAACGTAACAGCAAGGTTCGGATTATTCGTGACAACATTGTCATCTATGAAGGCGAACTAGCTAGTCTCAAACGCTTCAAAGACGATGCCAAAGAAGTTACTAAGGGCTTTGAGTGCGGGATTATGATTGAAAACTATAACGACATTAAAATTGACGACATCATCGAACCATACCGTATGGTTGAAGTCAAACGTAGCTAGGAGGGAGCAAGCCTATGGCAAACTATCGTGTAGGCCGTGTACGCCAAGAAATCATGCGTGAAGTCAACCGCATTTTGCTACGCGAAGCCAAAGATCCGCGTATCGAAGGGGTGACCATTACCGATGTGGATTTAACAGGCGACTTGCAACAGGCGACCATCTTCTACTCAACACTGAGTGATAAAGCTGGTGAGCGTCAGAAGACGGAAGCAGGGCTCAAGGCAGTAACAGGTCTGGTTCGCAGTGAACTGGGCAAGGTTCTCAAGCTCTACAAGACACCTGAAATCCGTTTCGAACGTGACCGTTCTGTAGACTACGGAAATCGCATTGATCAATTACTCAACCAAATTCATCAACAAGATCAAGCAGAATAAGCCAAAGAGACTAGCTTAGCCTAGTCTCTTTTTTGATGGCTCAAAATGTGACTTAGTCAGCACAAGTATGAGGAGGGCGACTTGTTTAACTAGTCTATTTAACCTATAATAAGAGTTAGATATTTTTGCCAAAGAGAAGGTGACATCCGTGAATATTGAAAACCAGATTCAACAGAGTCAAGTTACGCATTTATCTCAGCTTCTTACAGATGCTCTTGAGCGAGCCTTTACTTCCATGACCTCACCCCAGCAGCAAGCCTTATTAGCCAAGCTTAAGAATTTAGCGGATCAAGGGGACTACTCGGCTTATGTGGCAGCTATTCAGCCACTGGCTGAAGAAGATTTAGCGCTAGTAGCCCGTTACTTCTCGGCCTTGCCATTCCTGATTAACATCGCAGAAGACGTGGAGTTAGCTAGTCAGATTAAAATGAAACGTTGTCGTCACACTGATTTAGAAGGGGAGTTGCCGGCTACATTGGCTGCCATCAAGCAAGCAGGCAAGGGACAAGTGCTTGAACGTCCCATGACCATTGAGCCAGTCTTAACGGCTCACCCAACTCAGGTTCAACGTAAGTCCATGTTAGATCTCATGGATAAGCTTTATGGCCTTTTAAGGGATTATCGTAACACGAGACCGGAATTTTTAGACAGACAAGCTTGGCAACACGAGCTTGAAGCCGTCATTGAAATTATCTTAGGCACAGATTTGATTCGCGAGCAGAAGCTACAAGTCGCAAACGAAATCGCCAATGTTATGACTTATTATCAGAAATCTCTGATTGAAAGTATTACAGATATTACCCTTAATTATCGCCAAGCCCTAGATTCAATGGAGATAGAGTCACAGCAAGCCCTGCCCATTACCATGGGCATGTGGATTGGTGGGGATCGAGATGGCAACCCTTATGTGACTGCGGAAACCTTACGCCTGACTGCCCACATTCAATCACAAGTCATTTTAGACTATTACTTAAGTAGCCTGGATCAGCTTTATCGCCGCTATTCTTTCTCCAGTGATTTGGTGTCTGTGACCCCAGAATTGGCTGCTTTAGCAGAAGTTTCTGGAGATTACTCTATTTTCCGCCAGAAGGAGCCCTATCGTAAGGCCTTAAACACCATTAAGAATCGCCTTTGCGCTAGCAAATCCTTAATTTTAGGGGAGGATTCTCAGCCTCAAGTCCAAGCCTATCCAGATGCCGAGACCTTCAAGGCTGACTTAAACATTGTCCTTGCTGCACTTAAGGCTGATGGTAAGGAGTCACACACTTTAGCTCCTCTAGAATCCTTAATTGTTTGTGCAGAAATATTTGGTTTCCATTTAGCCAGTATCGACCTAAGACAAGACTCCAGTATCAATGAGGCTTGTGTGGCTGAATTATTGGCACAATCCAAGGTTGAGGAAAATTATAGTCAGCTAGATGAAGCAAGCAAAATCCAGTGCCTCTTACACCAGTTAACCCAAGAACCTCGTCGCTTATCGAGCGCCTTAAATCAACCATCTGATATTCTGAATCGTGAGATGGCTATTTATCAAGCCGTCGCTGACCTACAAAATCGTTTGGGCCATCGCATCATCAAACGCCATATTATTTCTCATACTACTTCTGTTTCTGACTTGTTAGAGTTGGCTTTGCTCTTCAAGGAAGTAGGCTTAATCGGCCCTGACTGGGCACATGTCCAACTAGTGCCACTCTTCGAGACCATTGAAGACTTAGAAGAAGCCCTAGAGGTCATGACTACTTACTTGCGCCTACCTCTTGTTCAGAAATGGCTAGCAAGTCAAGATTGGTGTCAGGAAATTATGCTAGGCTATTCGGATTCCAACAAGGATGGGGGATACCTTGCTTCTGGCTGGGCTCTCTATCTAGCACAGAATAAATTAACCCGTTTAGGTAGGGAAGAGGGCATTACCATTAGCTTCTTCCACGGTCGTGGGGGAACCGTCGGACGTGGCGGTGGTCCAAGTTATGAGGCCATTATGTCTCAACCTATTGGGACTATTAACCGTTTGATGCGGGTGACAGAGCAGGGTGAAGTCATTGGGACCAAGTATGGTAATCCCGACACAGCCTATTATCAATTGGAAAACATGTTAGTGGCCTCCTTGTCTCACGTCTTGTTAGCCCATGAAGTGCAAGACAGCAAACCTTATGAAGCAGTTATGAATCGCTTGGTTGATTGGAGCTATCAAGCCTATCGCCAATTAGTCTTTGCAACTCCTGGCTTCTCCGATTTCTTCTTCCAAGCAACGCCAATTAAGGAAGTTAGCCAGCTTAATATTGGATCTCGTCCTGCCTCACGTAAGAAGGTGACCGATATTGATGGTCTGCGGGCTATACCTTGGGTCTTCTCTTGGTCACAGAGTCGCATGATGTTCCCAGGTTGGTATGGTGTAGGAACCGCCTTCCAACGTTTTATTGAAGAAGACCCTAGTCATCTAGCTTTATTACAAGAAATGTATGCAGAATGGCCATTCTTCCGGGCTTTACTATCTAATGTAGACATGGTCTTGGCTAAGTCTGATATGGAAGTGGCGCGTTACTATAGCCAACTAGTTGAGGATCCTGAGGGACAAGCTATTTTCCAAACCCTAGAGACAGAGTGGCAACGCACCAAGGATCTCCTCTTACAAATAGAAGGGGAAGTGCAACTATTGGCACAAAATAATTACCTGCGTGATTCCTTAGCCATGCGTCTACCTTACTTCAATGCCCTTAATTACTTACAGGTGGAACTGATTAGACGGTCTCGTCAAGAACCGCTCAGTCCTTTGGCTAGCAAGATTTTGCACATTACCATTAATGGGATTGCAACTGGCTTGCGTAACTCTGGTTGATGACACTTCTGAAGCCCTTATCTAAGCCCTTTGTTAGTCTTTTGGCCTTAAATCTGATATAATAAATCGTTATGAAATTTAAAGGAGCGTCGCACACTATGTATCACGGAATCTTGGTAATCAATAAACCAGTTGGCATGACCAGTCACGATGTTGTCTTTAAATTACGCAAAATCCTCAGAACCAAACGCATTGGTCACACCGGTACTTTGGATCCTAACGTGGCGGGTGTCTTAGTCTGTTGTATTGGCCAAGCGACGAAGTTAGTAGAAGACCTCATGGACGGCCAAAAGGGTTACCGGGGTGAAATCACCTTGGGATTTTCTACCGAGACGGAGGATGCCGATGGGGCGCCTGTCGAACATAAGCGACTTAAAGAGCCAGTGTCTGATGCCGCAATTGATGCCGCCATGGCGACTTTTCTAGGAGAGATTGTTCAGATTCCGCCTTATTACTCAGCCGTTAAAGTAGGCGGCAAGCGTCTCTATGAATATGCGCGTGCAGGTCAGCAAGTGGAACGTCCACGCCGAATAGCTCGGATTGACCGCTTTGAACGACTAGGGGCTAGTGAATTCGACCCACATGAAGGCCTACAACGCTGGTCTTTTGATGTCCAATGTGGCAAGGGAACCTATGTTAGAACCCTAGCAGTTGATTTAGGAGCTAAGCTAGGCTATCCAAGTCACATGTCTCATCTGGTCCGTTATATGACGGGGGGCTATAGCTTGTCTCAGGCCCATAGCCTAGAAGAAGTAGCCCAAGCGGCAGATCAAGGGCGAGTTAGCCATATCCTAGTCCCACTGGATCAAGCAATCAACTTCTGCCCACACTACCACTTGCAAGATTCAGAGTGGACCATAGTCAAGAATGGGCAGGTTGTGCCAAGCACTGCTTTCAACCTAGCTCTCAAAGAGGCTACCGCTTGCTACTACCAAGGCAAAGTTCGTGCCATTTACGGGCCGCATCCAAGCAAACCTGGTATGGTCAAGCCCTTGAAGATGTTTACCTATGAAGAGGAGTCACGATAGACAACATGGAAATTATTCGTATACACCATCCAAATCTTCCGCAACTTAAGGGGCCTATTGTCTTGGTTTTAGGATTCTTCGATGGCGTGCATCGGGGGCATCAGGCTGTCATTCAAGCTGGTCGCCGCGAAGCCGACCGTTTAGGCCTGCCTTTGGCGGTCATGACCTTCAACCAACATCCTAAAATCGTATACAGTCGGCTGACAGCAGCTGAGATGGATTACCTATCAGACTTAGACCGTAAGATGGAATTACTTGAAGCCAATCAGGTGGATATGGTCTTCTTAGTCGATTTTACCTATCCCTTTGGCTCCCAATCTCCTCAAGCTTTTGTTGAAAAATACATTGTCGGCCTTAAGGCTCAGGTAGTGGTAGCGGGTTTTGACTATACTTATGGTCCAAAAGAAGAAGCCAACATGTCCACCTTACCGCAACACGCAGCTGATCGCTTCCATATTATTGAAGTGCCTGAACTTGTGCTTAATCAAGAAAAAATCGGCTCGACACCCATTCGGGAACTCTTGCGAGAAGGAAAAATCGATGAGGCCAATTTGGCTCTAGGCTATGTCTATGAGACCAGCGGTGTGGTCGTTCATGGTGAGAAGCGAGGACGAACCATCGGCTTCCCAACGGCTAATATTCGTCCCAAAGCTGGCCAAGTCCAACCAGGGCCGGGCATCTATGTAGTCGAGATTCAAGTTAACGGCATTTGGCATCAAGGCATGGCTTCGATTGGCTATAATGTGACCTTTGAGACGGATACAGGTCTGACCTGTGAAGTGCATATTTTTAACTTCAACCAACTCATTTATGGTGAAACTGTCAAGGTTCGTTGGCACCACTATCTACGTGGCGAAGTTAAGTTTGAATCAGTGCAAGGCCTTATTCAACAACTGCAGACTGACCAAGCAGCCTCACAAGCTTACTTTCAGCAAATTAAGAAGGAGGGTTAGCATGCAAGCCAAGGCCGCCTATATACATATTCCTTTCTGCAAGAAAATTTGCCATTATTGTGCCTTTAATAAGTTTTTCTATGATGGCCAACCAGTCGGGGATTACCTGGCCGCCTTGGACCAGGAAATGGCTGCCTATGGCCTCGATCAGACGCAGCCCCTGGACACCCTCTATATTGGGGGCGGGACCCCAAGTTGCTTGTCTTTGTCTGAGTTAGACTATTTGCTAGCCTCTATTCACCGGCGCTTGCCACTAACGGACAAGACCGAATTTTCTTTTGAGATTAACCCAGGTGAACTTAGCATAGAAAAATGTCGTCTGCTCAAAGACCAAGGAGTCAACCGTATTAGCATGGGAGTCCAGACCTTCAATGACCGACTACTGCGTAAAATTGGACGTAACCATCGGGAAAAGCAAATCTACCAATCCATCGACTGGTTTCGCCAGGTAGGCTTTGAAAATCTCAGTATTGATTTGATTTTTCGTTTGCCAGAACAGACTTTAGCAGACTTCGATGAGAGTTTGACCAAGGCCTTATCTTTGGATTTGCCTCATTATTCCCTTTACTCTCTGATTATTGAGAATCAGACGGTCTTCCAGCAACTCATGCGCCAGGGCAAGTTGCCCCTGCCTAGCGAGGATGTAGATGCTGATATGTTTCAATTGGCCATCGACCGGCTTAAGGAAGCAGGCATTAACCAGTACGAAGTCTCCAACTTCGCCAAACCAGGCTATGAATCGCAACACAATCTAGGTTACTGGCGTTATACGCCTTACTATGGTTTTGGTGCGGGTGCCCATGGTTTCCTAGATGGGACGCGTTATTACAATCACGGGCCCGTTCACCATTATCTTAAACAATTAAGAGCCGGAAATAAGCCCATTATTGACGCCAGTCCCCTGGACTTAGTTGATCAGATGGAAGAATTTCTCTTCTTGGCCTTGCGGACCACGCAAGGGGTCTGCCTGACAGACTTCCAAACACGTTTTGGCCATCGGGCGGAAGTCTTGTTTGCTGATTTCTTCAGACAGCAAGCTGAGCGTGGACTTTTAATAGAAGAAAGTGACCGTATTTATTTAACTACTAGGGGCCTTTTCCTAGCAGATTTAGTCTTTCGGGATTTGATCGGTTGGCTCAAGGAAAGACCGCAAATAATGAATAAGGAGGATTAATTGATGAATCGTAAATTTTTGAAAAATTTCTTTTTAGTGGTTTTAGGGAGTTTAATCTTTGCCTACTCCATTAATTTGTTACTCGTGCCTAACCATATGGGGGAGGGCGGCGTGACCGGGGTCACATTGCTACTCAAGTATACGCTAGGTTGGGATAACGCCATCACTTACTGGATCATCAACGTGGTCCTCTTAATTATTGGTTGGCGTTATCTAGAGCGGGAAACCCTCTATTTGACCATTGTATCGGTTATGTGTATTTCCATCTTTCAGAAGATTCTGCCTTCCACAGGCTTTATCCCTGAAAATTCCATGATTATTCCTCTTATGGCAGGTGCCATGATTGGGGTAGGGCTTGGTTTGGTCTTCCTAGGCGGCGGGACCACTGCTGGGGCTGACATTATCGTGATGATTCTCAATAAATATTTTGGGATTAACACCTCTGCTGGTTTCCTCATGATTGATACGGTCGTTGTACTTTCAACTTCCTTTGTTATCGGCTTAGAGAAGACAGTCTTAACCTTAGCCATGCTGGTTGTCTTTACCCGCATCATGAACTTCATCTTAGAAGGTTTCAACCCTAAGAAGTCCGTTACCATCATCTCTAAAGAATCGGATAAAGTGGCGCAGGCTATTTCTCAACGCATTCAGCGTGGGATTACCATCCTCAAAGGGGAAGGTTACTACACCCGCAATGAGAAAGATGTCCTCTTCATCGTGGTTAGCCGTAACCAGATCCTGGCTCTGCAACGGACGGTGCTTGAGATTGATCCAACTGCCTTTATGATTATCTCCAATGTCCAACAAGTACACGGGGAAGGCTTCTCCTTCTATCTAGATGCTGAGACTGGCCAACAGATTCCTCATCGCTAAAAAGCTTATAAACTCGCGCTTTTAACTAGTGCGAGTTTTTATTCTGAGCGAAATTAGCACTCTAACAAAAAGAGTGCTAAAATTTATGTCCAAAAGGGTTGACAGGGGGTAAAATAGGGTGTATACTAGCATTAGCACTTGAGGTAAAAGAGTGCTAAAAAAGAGGTGAGAACAATGTTAACAGCTAGGCAACAACAAATTTTACAGTTGATTGTGCAGCTGTATGGCCAGTATGAAGAACCGATTGGGTCTAAGACCCTGCTTCAGAAGAGTCTATTGGATGTCTCACCGGCAACCGTACGAAACGATATGTTGGCACTTGAGCGCATTGGCTATCTCAAGAAGGCTCATTCTTCTAGTGGACGGATTCCATCCTTTGATGGCTACCGCTACTATGTAGATCAACTGATTGAGGATCAAGCAGATATTCAAATGGCCAAGCAAGATAGTGAGGTAATTCAATCTATCTTCCGAGATCGCCATTTTGACGCCATGCAGCACGCCCAATTGGCGGCTGATATCTTAGTCTCCTTGACTGGCTATACGGCCGTCGTTTTGGGAGAATCCAAGGAACAATATCATTTAAGTGAGTTCCGCTTGATACAACTCAGCGAGAGTCGGATTGTCGCCATTGTCTTGACTGACAAGGGAAGTGTTGAAAGTGATCTAGTAGATTTACCACGATCCTTAAGTCGAGAGGACTTGGGTCGTTTGACTCAAGCTATCAACCAGGAAATTGTTGGCTTATCCTTACTAGAAGCTCAGCAACGACTTAAATTGACCTTGCCACTCTTGATGCAGCGCTTAGTTGGCTTCCAAGTCGACTTTTCGTCAGTTATCACCAAATTAATGCGCCATTTGAAGGGGCGTAGTTACTATGTCAGTGGTAAGAATAACTTATTCGATTCAGTAGAAGTGTCAGATTACAAGCGACTCTTCAACCTAATCGATGGGTCAGCAGAAATGTTCCAACTACTTGAAGCCAAGCAAGGCTTAGCAGTTGAACTGGGATTGGGAGGCCTAGCAGACGTCAGTCTAGTGACCTCATCCTATCAGTATCAAGCACAACAGGTCATCATCGGCCTAGTTGGTCCCGCTACTATGCCTTACCAGCGTGTACTGGGCTTGATGCATCACATCACGCATGAACTGGCCCATTATTAAGTAGCCACACCCAGAATTACCAAACCCTTAAAGGAGGCGATTACGTGTCAAACACAGAAAAAGAAGTGCTCAAGCAAGACACGCCTGTTCAAGATGAAATGCTTGATAAGATTCAAGACAGTGCTGATCAAGAAGAGGTTCAAGTTGATCAATCAAGCCAGAGCCTAGATCAAGCCATTGAAGAAGCGGAAGATCAAGTGAGTCAACTAGAGGCAGAAAAAGAGGCCTTATCTGACCAACTCTTACGCTTGCAAGCAGAAATCCAGAACATGCGACGCATTAACCAACGTGAACGCCAAGATGCAGCAAAATATCGCTCGCAAAGCTTGGCTAGCCATCTCTTAGATGTAGCTGATAACTTGGAACGCGCCTTAGCAACCCCAGCTGAGTCTGAAGATGCCAAAGCCATCCATAAGGGCATCGAGATGGTTTACAAGCAGTTCCAACAAGCCTTTGAAAAAGAAGGCATTAGCGTTATTGACCCATTGAACCAAGCCTTTGATCCTAATTTCCATCAGGCAGTTAGTATGATGCCTGCAGGCGAGGGTCAGGAAGCTGATACCGTCATTAATGTCTTGCAAAAAGGCTATATGCTACAAGACCGGGTCTTAAGACCTGCCATGGTCATTGTCGCTCAGTAACAATTTAATGAATATTCCAGACTAAAAAATCAAACTAAAAGAAAAGAGGAAACTATTATGGCAAAAATTATTGGTATTGACTTAGGGACTACAAACTCTGCCGTATCTGTCTTAGAAGGCGGCGAAGCAAAAATTATCCCAAACCCAGAAGGTAACCGTACAACGCCATCTGTTGTGGCTTTCAAAAATGGTGAAATCCAAGTAGGGGAAGTAGCTAAGCGTCAAGCCGTTACCAACCCATCAACCGTAAGTTCTATCAAGCGTCACATGGGCGACGGCAGCTACAAGGTCCACATGGACGGCAAAGACTACACACCACAAGAAATCTCTGCGATGATTCTCCAATACTTGAAGTCTTATGCAGAAGACTACTTAGGTGAGAAGGTTGATAAGGCCGTTATCACCGTACCTGCCTACTTCAACGACGCACAACGTCAGGCTACCAAAGATGCTGGTAAAATCGCTGGGTTAGAAGTTGAACGTATTGTCAACGAACCAACAGCCGCTGCTTTGGCCTATGGTTTAGACAAGACGGACAAAGAAGAAAAAGTCTTAGTCTTCGACTTAGGGGGCGGTACCTTCGACGTATCCATCCTTGAATTAGGTGATGGCGTCTTCGACGTATTGTCAACTTCAGGGGACAACCACTTAGGTGGGGACGACTTCGACCAAAAGATTATGGACTACTTAGTTGCTGAATTTAAGAAAGAACATGGTGTAGACCTTTCTAAAGATAAGATGGCCCTCCAACGTCTTAAAGACGCTGCGGAAAAAGCTAAGAAGGACTTATCTGGTGTGTCTACTACCCAAATCAGCTTACCATTTATCACTGCGTCAGCTGAAGGCCCACTTCACTTGGAATTAACCTTGACGCGTGCTAAGTTCGAAGAATTAACACACGATTTAGTAGAACGTACTAAACAACCTGTTCGTCAAGCCCTCAAAGATGCTGGCTTATCTCAATCCGATATCGACGAAGTAATCTTGGTTGGTGGTTCTACTCGTATTCCAGCCGTTGTAGAAGCGGTTCGTAAGGAAACTGGCAAAGAACCTAACAAATCTGTTAACCCTGACGAAGTAGTGGCGATGGGTGCTGCTATTCAAGGTGGGGTTATCTCCGGTGACGTTAAAGACATCGTCCTCTTAGACGTAACACCATTGTCATTAGGGATTGAAACCATGGGTGGCGTCTTCACTAAGTTGATTGACCGCAACACGACCATCCCAACAAGCAAGTCACAAGTCTTCTCAACAGCAGCTGACAACCAACCTGCGGTAGACGTACACGTCCTTCAAGGGGAACGTCAAATGGCGGCTGATAACAAGACCCTCGGTCGCTTCCAATTGACCGATATTCCACCTGCACCACGTGGTATCCCACAAATCGAAGTTACCTTTGACATCGACAAGAACGGGATCGTTAACGTAAGTGCTAAGGACTTAGGGACAGGTAAAGAACAAACTATCACCATCAAGTCTAGCTCAGGTCTGACTGATGAAGAAATCGACCGCATGGTCAAAGACGCGGAAGCTAACGCTGAAGCCGACAAGAAACGTCGTGAAGAAGCTGACCTCCGTAACGAAGTAGACCAATTAGTCTTCCAAACTGACAAAGTCTTAGCTGACCTTAAAGACAAGGTTTCTGAAGAAGAAGTTAAGAAGGCTGAAGCAGCTCGTGACGAACTCAAGGCAGCCATCGAAGCTAATGATTTAGATCAAATGAAGGCTAAACGTGACGCCCTCAATGAAATCGTCCAAAACTTAACTGTTAAACTCTATGAGCAAGCCGCTGCCCAAGCGCAAGCAGCTCAAGGCGATGGGCAAGCTCAAGCTGATACAAATGCCGCTGGCGATGACGTTGTAGACGCTGAGTTCGAAGAAATCGACTAATATAAGAGGTAAGGAACAACGCCAGAGCTTGTCTTTGGCGTTTCCTTTCTAATCTAACTGTGTCATAAGCCCTAGGGCTTGAAAAAAGGAGTGGGAAAATGGCAGATAAACGTGATTACTACGACGTCCTAGGGGTCTCTCGAGACGCTAGTGACGCCGAAATCAAGAAAGCCTATCGTAAACTATCCAAACAATATCACCCAGACATTAACAAGGAAGCAGACGCAGCCGATAAATTTAAGGAAATTACCGAAGCTTACGAGGTCCTAAGTGACGCTGATAAGCGCTCTATGTACGACCAATATGGTCACGCAGCCACCGACGGCTCCTATGGTGCCGGTGGTTTCGGTGGTGGCGGTTTTGGTGGCTTCAGCGGTGGAGGATTTAGTGGCTTTGAAGATATCTTCGAGTCCTTCTTCGGTGGCGGTATGGGCGGTGCCGGTTCTGCAAGAGCCAATGCAGCACGTCGGGGTGATGATCTCCAATACCGGGTTAAACTCAAATTCGAGGAAGCCATTTTTGGTAAGGAAGTCACCATCACCTATAATCGTAAGCAAGAATGTCATACCTGTCATGGTTCAGGTGCCAAGGAAGGAACCGATCCGGTGACCTGTCACAAGTGTCATGGTTCTGGGGTTATCAACGTTCAGCGTAACACTCCATTTGGTGCCATGATGTCTCAGGCAACCTGTGATGTCTGTCGCGGGACGGGTAAAGAAATCAAGGAAAAATGTACGACCTGCCACGGTGCTGGAACAGAAACCCAACAGCATTCGGTCAAAGTCACGGTCCCTGCAGGGGTAGAGGACAACCAACAAATGCGAGTATCTGGTCAAGGTGAAGCCGGAACTAATGGCGGACCGTACGGCGATCTCTATGTGGTCTTCCAGGTCGAAGAGAGTGACATCTTTGAACGTGAAGGTACCGAAATCTTCTACGAACTGCCTATCAGCTTTAGCCAGGCAGCCCTAGGGGATGAAGTCAAGGTACCAACTGTTCATGGTAACGTTAAACTTAAAATCCCGGCAGGTACCCAAACTGGTACCACCTTCCGACTACGTGAGAAGGGAGCACCAAGCCTTCGCGGTGGCCGCAATGGGGATCAACACGTGTCCGTCAAAGTCGTGACGCCTAAGCGATTAACAGATCGTCAAAAGGATCTCTTCAAGCAACTGGCTGAATCTAGCGGCGAATCTGTCAAGGGCCATGAAGGTGGCTTCTTCGATAAGATGAAGGATATGTTTGAAGGCAAATAAGATGAAAGGCTGGAATCTTCCAGCCTTTTTCATTGTAATTTAGTCAGCATTCCCTGGCTTAACCCTAGTCTTAGAGCCAAAAATTTGGTACAATAGACCAGTGTATTAGTGCCAGATGGCACTCCTATCTAGATAAATCTGAACGAAAGAGGAAGCCTATGAATCCACAAGAATTACAAGCACTCCGAGCCCGACAGGAGAAAATTCGCAACTTCTCCATTATCGCTCATATTGACCATGGTAAGTCCACTCTGGCTGACCGTATTCTGCAATTGACAGAGACGGTTTCAGACCGGGAAATGCAGGACCAACTCTTGGACTCCATGGACTTGGAGCGGGAGCGAGGCATTACCATTAAACTTAACGCTGTTGAACTGACCTATAAGGCTCAGGATGGGGAAGAGTATATCTTCCACCTAATTGATACCCCAGGGCACGTGGACTTTACCTATGAGGTATCACGTTCACTGGCAGCCTGTGAAGGAGCCATTTTGGTCGTCGATGCCGCCCAGGGGATTGAAGCTCAGACTCTGGCCAACGTTTATTTGGCTTTAGATAACGACTTAGAAATTCTGCCGGTCATTAACAAGATTGACTTACCAGCCGCTGATCCTGAGCGTGTTCAGGTTGAAATTGAAGATGTCATTGGCATTGACGCAAGTGAGGCCGTTTTCGCCTCAGCTAAATCCGGGATTGGGATTGACCAAATCCTGGAGCAAATTGTCCACAAGGTACCGGCCCCTCCAGGTGACTTAGAAGCGCCACTACAAGCCTTGATTTTCGACTCTGTCTACGATTCCTATCGCGGTGTTGTCTTGAATATCCGGGTCATTAACGGTGTCGTGAAACCTGGCGACAAGATTCGTTTGATGTCCAACGGCAAAGAATTCGATGTAGTGGAAGTCGGGGTCTTCAGTCCTAAGCCAGTCCAACGCGACTATCTCATGGTAGGGGATGTGGGCTATATCACGGCTTCCATTAAGACCATTCAAGATACGCGAGTAGGGGATACCATTACCTTGGCCAACAATCCGGCCCAAGAACCCCTAGACGGCTACCGTAAGCTTAATCCCATGGTCTATTGCGGTCTCTATCCAGTCGAGTCTAACGACTATAATGATTTGCGGGATGCCTTGGAAAAACTCCAACTCAATGACGCGGCCTTACAATTTGAGCCTGAAACTTCGCAAGCCCTAGGCTTTGGCTTCCGTACGGGTTTCTTAGGCTTGCTGCACATGGACGTTATTCAGGAACGTCTGGAACGTGAGTTCGACATCAACCTCATAACCACAGCGCCTTCGGTTATTTACAAGGTCAAAAAGACCAATGGCGAGGAAATCATCGTGGATAACCCGTCCGCTATGCCAGACCAAACCGTCATCGATGAAATCTACGAGCCCTACGTTAAGGCCTCCATTATGGTGCCTAATGAATATGTTGGCGCAGTCATGGACATCGGCCAACGTAAGCGGGGTAACTTCATTACCATGGATTATCTGGATGATTACCGGGTCAATGTGGTCTATGAGTTACCATTGTCAGAAATCATCTATGACTTCTTCGATAAGCTCAAATCCAATACCAAAGGCTATGCATCCCTTGACTACGAATTAATTGGCTACAAACCATCTAACCTAGTTAAGATGGATATCCTGCTCAATGGCGACCTGATTGACGCCTTCTCCATGATTGTCCACAAGGACTTTGCTTACGGTCGTGGCCGTGAATTAGTAGAAAAACTTCGTGGCATCATCCCACGACAACTCTTCGAAGTGCCTGTTCAGGCTGCTATCGGTAATAAGATTCTAGCGCGTACCACCATTAAGGCCTTGCGTAAAGACGTAACGGCTAAACTCTACGGTGGGGACGTCAGCCGCCGTAAAAAGCTCCTCGAGAAACAAAAAGAGGGGAAAAAGCGGATGAAACAAATTGGGACCGTGGAAGTCCCACAAGAAGCCTTCATGGCTGTCCTTCAAATGGACGAAGATTAATATCTATCAAGCTCCCAGCCAGTATGGTGGGAGTTTTTTTGTATAAACAGAAGGTCAAAATAATTAAGTAATCGCTTGCAATCACCTAAGAAAAGGTTTACAATATAAGTGTAGTATATTTCACAAATTTCACAATAAGGAGGAGTCTACTATGAAAGCATACACCTATGTTGAACCTGGCCTAGCTAAATTCGTTGACAAGCCAAAGCCTGTCATCTTGAAGCCAACGGATGCAATTGTTCGTATGCTTAAAACGACCATCTGTGGGACAGACCTACACATCATCAAGGGTGACGTGCCAGCTGTCCAAAATGGGACGATTTTAGGACACGAGGGGATTGCGGTTGTCGAAGAAGTTGGATCCAGCGTGACTAACTTCAAGCCTGGCGATAAAGTCATTGTTTCCTGCGTCTGCTCCTGCGGTAAGTGTTATTACTGTAAGAAGGGGATTTATGCCCACTGTGAAGACGAGGGTGGTTGGATTTTCGGCCACTTAATCGACGGCACACAGGCTGAATATCTCCGTGTTCCACACGCAGACAATACCCTCTATAACCCACCAGCAGGCCTTAGCGATGAAGCCTTGGTTATGATTTCAGATATTCTACCAACGGGTTATGAAATTGGGGTCCTCAAAGGTCGGGTAGAGCCAGGTTGTAATGTGGCCATTATTGGTTCTGGACCAGTTGGTTTGGGCTCACTCTTAACCGCTCAGTTCTATTCTCCTGCTAAGATTATCATGGTGGATATTGATGATCACCGCCTAGATACCGCCCTCAAGTTCGGCGCTACCCATAAGGTTAATAATTCCGATACTGACAGAGCCATCAAGGAAATCTTTGACTTAACGGATGGTCGTGGGGTTGACGTGGCCATTGAAGCGGTGGGGATTCCAGCATCCTTTGACTTCTGCCAAAAAATTATTGCAGTTGATGGCCGTATTGCTAACGCGGGTGTCCATGGGGTCCCTGTGCAATTCGACTTAGATAGACTCTGGATTCGCAATATTACCGTAACAACTGGCTTAGTATCAACTAATACCACACCACAACTGCTGCAAGCCCTAGAAGCTCAGAAGATTCACCCTGAAGAGCTCGTTACCCACTACTTCAAATTGTCTCAAATCGAAGAAGCTTATGACGTCTTCCGGGAAGCCTCTAAGAATAATGCCATTAAGGTCCTGATTGAAAATGACCTTAGCCCACAAAGCTAGGCTAAGAAGGATCGCTTTTACTATAAGTGACGGGGCCTCTGGCTCGGTCACTTTTTATGTCAAAAAGAAGTTAGGAGGGAAGCCTATGCAAGAAGACATTCAAGGTCTACAAACCATTATTAATAATAGCCAGCACCTAGTATTTTTCGGTGGGGCAGGCGTCTCAACCGAATCGGGTATCCCTGATTTTCGCAGTGCCCAAGGCATTTATAGTCAAGATTTAGGTAGAAACTTTTCAGCCGAACAACTGATTAGTCATAGCATGTATCGTAAATATCCCCAGCTTTTCTATGATTTTTACCGTAAGCATTTGATTTATCCTCATGCTAAGCCAAATGCTGCCCATATCTTTCTAGCACAGTTAGAGGCCAGTGGCCACTTGGACGCTGTCATTAGCCAGAATATTGACACCCTACATGAAGCCGCTGGTAGTCAATGCGTTCTTAAACTACATGGGACGGTTGACCGAAATATTTGTCAGGAATGTGGCAGAGTCTATGACCTTAAGAGCTTTCTTGACGCTTATGATAGTCAGGGCATCCCGCGCTGTCCCCATTGTGGCGGCGTGCTTAAACCAGACGTCACCCTCTACGAAGAATCACTTAATATGGAGGTTTTCGACCAGGCTATCTCAGCCATTCAGCAAGCCGATACCTTGATTGTAGGAGGTACTTCTTTAGTCGTCTATCCGGCTGCAGGTCTACTTCAATATTTTAAGGGCAAACATTTGGTGGTCATCAATAAGCAGGCCATCCCTCAGGATGACTGGGCAGATTTAGTTATTCATGCTCCAATTGGGCAAGTTTTCAGCCAATTAGTGCTTCCGGGTCAATAGGCCTATTCAAAGCTGACAGAATAGACTATAATAGGAAGGAACTGTCAATTTGGAGGAAAGACATGAGTATCTTAAGCGTATCAAATCTGACCCATGGATTCGGCGATCGGGCCATCTTCGAAGATGTCTCCTTCCGCCTACTCAAAGGGGAACATATCGGCCTGATTGGGGCCAATGGTGAAGGGAAATCAACCTTCATGAACATTGTAACAGGTAAGCAACTGCCAGATGAAGGCAAGGTAGAGTGGGCCAAGTATGTGACAACTGGCTACCTAGACCAACACAGCGTCCTTAAGCCTGGTCAAACCATTCGCGATGTCTTGCGCATGGCCTTTGATGATTTATTTGCCATTGAAGCCCGCATTAGCGAGGCCTATGAAGAGATGGCGACCGCTGATGACCAAGCCATGGCAAACCTATTAGAGGAAGTAGGGGAGCTACAAGAACGCCTGGAAGTCCACGATTTCTATACCTTGGATGCTAAAATTGAAGAAGTGGCTCGTGCTCTTGGTATTACCGCCTTTGGTTTAGAAACGGACGTCACCTCACTGAGTGGGGGACAGCGGACCAAGGTCTTATTGGCTAAGTTACTCTTAGAAAAGCCCGACATCTTACTCTTGGACGAGCCGACCAACTACTTGGATGCCGAACATATCGAGTGGCTTAAACGTTACTTGCAAAACTACGAAAATGCCTTTATCTTAATTTCCCATGATATTCCATTCCTTAATAGTGTCATTAACATTATCTATCATGTGGAAAACCTCAAGCTCAGCCGTTATGTTGGCGACTATGAGAACTTCCAAGCGGTCCACGCCATGAAGCGTGCCCAGCTAGAAGCGGCCTATGAACGCCAACAAAAGGAAATAGCGGACCTCAAGGACTTCGTCAATCGTAACAAGGCCCGAGTAGCAACGCGCAATATGGCCATGTCCCGTCAGAAGAAATTAGATAAGATGGAAGTCATTGAGCTACAAGGCGAGAAACCTAAGCCAAAATTTGACTTCCAGTCTGCTCGGACCCCTGGCCGTTTCATCTTCGAAGCTAATCAGTTAGAGATTGGTTATGACCAGCCGCTAACCAAGCCGCTGGATCTAGTCTTTGAACGTAACCAGAAGGTTGCCATTATCGGTGCCAACGGGATTGGTAAGACCACTTTACTCAAGAGCCTCATGGGGCTTATTCCGGCCTTAGCTGGCCAAGTAGAGCAAGGTGATTACTTGGAAATTGGTTACTTCGAACAAGAAGTTGCTTCAGGTAACCGTCAGACGCCATTAGAAGCTGTGTGGAATGCTTTCCCAGCTATGAACCAGGCTGAAGTACGCGCTGCCTTAGCACGTTGTGGCCTGACTTCTAAGCACATCGAAAGCCAAATTCAAGTCCTAAGTGGGGGAGAGCAAGCCAAGGTCCGTCTTTGCCTATTGATGAATGCTCCGCATAATGTCTTGATCTTGGACGAGCCGACCAACCACTTGGACGTTGATGCCAAGGAAGAATTGGCTCGTGCCCTCAAAGAATACAAGGGCAGTATCCTCATGGTTTGCCACGAACCTGAATTTTATCAAGGTTGGGTCAACCAAATTTGGGACTTCAACCAATTTTAACAAGCCAAAGCCAAAGTTTGTTCACTTTGGCTTTTTTTCATGTCTTAATGCCGATATATCAAGATTATTTTATAAATTCAACTTCACAAAGTGTTTGTGAATCTAAAAAACGAATAGATAATATATAATATATTATATAGATAACCTCAGTATTTTATTTAAAATGATAAGGTTTTCTATTCACATAAGCATTTAGTTAAAATACTGATAAGTCAATATTTGAAAACGTTTTGAAAATAGCCTTCACATTGTGCCTTGTTTTCATACATGCTCATTTACAAAAAAAGACCGTCAATATAAAATTTTTATCGTTTGAACTTGAACAAGTGCTTTACTTTTTGAAAACAAAAGCGTATGATGAAGATGTAAATAAAAAGAACTTAGGAGGAACATCCATGGTTGAAAAAGAAGATAAGAAGTTAGAGGCTCAAGCCCATGTTGATGAGCTTGTCCAAAAAGGCTTAGTCGCTCTTGACGAGTTCCGTCTCTTAGACCAAGAACAAGTAGACTACATTGTGGCTAAAGCCTCAGTTGCAGCCTTAGACCAACACGGGGTCTTGGCTAAGCACGCGCTTGATGAAACAGGTCGTGGGGTATTCGAAGATAAGGCAACTAAGAACCTCTTCGCTTGCGAGCACGTGGTTAACAACATGCGTCACACTAAAACAGTTGGCATTATCTCAGAAGACGATGTGACTGGTTTAACCTTGATTGCTGAACCTGTCGGGGTTGTAGCGGGGATTACCCCAACCACCAACCCAACTTCTACCGCGATTTTCAAATCTTTGATTTCATTAAAGACGCGTAACCCAATCGTCTTTGCCTTCCACCCATCTGCACAAGAATCTTCTGCTCACGCAGCCAAAGTGGTTTACGATGCGGCAGTAGCAGCAGGGGCACCTAAGAACTGTATCCAATGGATTACTTTACCATCGATGGAAGCAACTTCTGCGCTTATGAATCACCCAGGGATCGCAACAATCTTAGCAACTGGTGGTAACGCCATGGTTCGCGCCGCTTACTCATGTGGTAAGCCTGCCTTAGGGGTAGGGGCTGGTAACGTACCTGCTTACGTAGAAAAAACAGCTAACATCCAACAAGCTGCACACGACATTATCATGTCTAAGTCTTTCGACAACGGGATGGTCTGTGCTTCAGAGCAAGCTGCCATCGTGGATAAAGAAGTTTACGATGAATTCAAGAAAGAACTTGAGTCTTACCATGTATACTTCGTTAACAAGAAAGAAAAAGCCTTGTTAGAAAACTACTGCTTCGGCGTAAAAGCCAACAGCAAGAACTGCGCAGAAGGTAAATTGAACGCTGATATCGTCGGTAAACCAGCTGCTTGGATTGCTGAACAAGCTGGCTTCAGCGTACCTGAAGGCACTAATATCCTAGCTGCCGAAGTGGCTGAAGTAGGTCCAAAAGAACCATTAACTCGCGAGAAACTCTCTCCAATCATTGCTGTATTGAAATCAGAAAATACGGAAGATGGGATTGCTAAGTCTCGTCAAATGGTTGAATTCCATGGTTTGGGTCACTCTGCTGCTATCCATACACGTAACGAGCAACTGGCTAAAGACTTCGGTCGTGAAGTGAAGGCAATTCGTGTTATCTGGAACGCGCCATCTACTTTCGGGGGGATTGGTGACGTATATAACGCCTTCTTGCCATCCTTAACCTTGGGTTGTGGGACTTATGGTCGCAACTCTGTCGGCAACAACGTCAGCGCCGTTAACTTGTTAAACATCAAAAAAGTGGGGAGACGTAGAAATAATATGCAATGGTTTAAAGTACCTTCAAAAATCTACTTCGAACGTGACTCCATCCAATATCTGCAAAAGATGAAGGATGTAGAGAAAGTTATGATTGTTACGGACGATGCGATGTTCAAATTAGGTTTCGTTCACCGTGTCATCGAACAACTCTCCCTCCGTCCTAAGAAAGTTACCTACACCATCTTCTCAGATGTTGAACCAGATCCAGATATTACAACCGTTGAACGCGGGGCAGCCCTCATGCGTGAATTCCAACCAGATACCATCATCGCTTTAGGTGGGGGGTCTGTAATGGACGCGGCTAAAGTAATGTGGATGTTCTACGAACAACCTCAAGTTGACTTCCGTGACTTAGTACAGAAATTCATGGATATCCGTAAACGTGCCTTCCGCTTCCCAGAATTAGGTAAAAAGGCTAAATACGTTGGGATTCCAACCACTTCTGGTACCGGATCTGAAGTAACACCATTTGCCGTTATCTCTGATAAGAAGAATAACCGTAAATATCCATTGGCTGACTACTCCTTGACCCCAACCATCGCCATCGTAGACCCAGCCTTTGTCTTGACAGTTCCTGCATCAGTTACAGCTGATACTGGTATGGACGTCTTGACTCACGCAGTGGAAGCTTATACTTCTACCTTGGCTAACGACTATACAGATGGTTTGGCTCTCCAAGCAATCAAGTTAGTCTTCGAAAACTTAGAAAGCTCTGTTAAGAATGCTGACTTTGAGTCACGTGAGAAGATGCATAACGCCTCAACCATGGCAGGTATGGCCTTTGCCAACGCCTTCTTAGGGATGTCTCACTCTATGGCTCATAAGATTGGTGGTTTCTTCCATACCGTTCACGGCCGTACCAACGCCATCCTCTTACCATACGTTATCCGTTACAACGGGACTCGTCCAGCTAAGGCTGCAACTTGGCCAAAATACAACTACTACAAGGCCGATGTTAAATTCCAAGACATTGCTAAGATGTTAGGCTTGCCAGCTTCAACGCCTGAAGAAGCAGTTGATGCTTTAGCAAAAGCAGTCTATGACCTAGGTGTTCGTGTCGGAATCGACATGAGTATTAAGGGACAAGGCGTGGATGAGAAGGAATACATGGACACAGTTGAAGAGATTGCTTACTTAGCATACGAAGACCAATGTTCACCAGCTAACCCTCGCTTACCGATGGTAGCTGACATGGTGGAAATCCTCCAAGACGCTTACTATGGTTACAAGGAACGTCCAGGACGTATCAAATAATAGCAAGTAGCTAACTATTCTAGCACCAGGTGCCTGGCACTTGGTGCTTTTTTGAGGACGTCTATTTTGGGCTTATGTTATAATAGAAGTATCAAGAGTCGAGAGAGAGGGGTATAACGATGACAGAAACACTTTATTTAGCAGGAGGCTGCTTTTGGGGCATGGAAGGCTATTACAAGCGCCTGACAGGTGTGGTGGATACGGAAGTTGGCTATGCTAACGGCAAAAGCCCACAGGCCACCTATCAAGGTCTTAAAAGCTCAGATCATGCAGAAACCCTAGCCATTCATTATGATCCTAACCAGGTCGATTTGGCGACTTTAATTAGCCACTTCTTCCGTGTTATTGATCCTTTTAGCCTCAATAAACAGGGCGGTGACGTTGGTCGTCAATACCGCACAGGAATCTACACCACTAGTGCCAGTCAAGAAGCGGCTGTTAAGGCCCTAGTGGCTACTTTTGAGCAAAGAGCAGGGCGGCCAACGGCTGTTGAAGTCATGCCTTTGGCTCATTTTGTGCCAGCTGAAGACTATCACCAAGATTACCTAGATAAACATCCTAGTGGCTACTGCCATATCAAATTGGCCTGGGCCGATCAAGCCTTATCACCAGCTGAAAATTTAGCAAGTCAGGAAGGGTGATAAGATGACCGGCACTATTGAAATTCGACCAGCTCAAGTTGAGGATGCGGCAGCTCTACAAAAGCTAGCCAGCCATGAATTAGGCTATGATTATCCGCTAGAAGCCTGCCAAGAACGGCTGCAAGCTCTCTTGGCCGACGACCAGCAGATTCTTCTAGTGTCAAGAAGCCAAGAAGCTCCTAAACAGGTTCTGGGCATCGTCCACGCTAGCTACTATTATTCCTTTTATGGCGACCCCGCCTATAATGTCATGGCACTAGCGGTCGACCAGGCACATCAACATCAAGGAATAGGGCGGCTTTTAATGCACGCTCTGGAGGCCCAAGCTATTTCAAAGGGCGTCCACCATATTCGCCTTAATTCCGCTAGCCATCGCACTGGGGCACATGCCTTTTATCAGTCCATTGGTTATGATTGTTATAAAACTCAAAAAGCCTTCAGTAAAAACCTATGACTACCAAAAAAACCATTATATCATATATGATATAATGGGTTTTTGCTTTAGATATGAGATTGGAATTGCTTAATGCGCGCCAACAACTGACTATTGCCATTAAATTTAGCAAAGGCCAAAGCGTCTGCACTATATTGCTTGATTTGGTCCGCTTCTAAGCCCTGAGCTTCTGCATTCTGAGCAAGTCGGAAATAGAGTCGATCCACGTAATGGGATACCGCTGCTTGGCTAGAAAGATTAATGCCATGTAGCAAGAGGCGGTTAGACTGGTCATATTCCTGGGCTGTCGCATAGAAATTAGCTGAATGCAAAACAATATTAAGTATGCGCCATAATTCCTGGCTATTGGCCGGCTCATAATCTAGCAGCCCGTCTTGAGCTTTCTCAAAGTAGTGATGGGCCCGTTCGGATTCACCTGCATTGGCATAGGCTAGCCCTAAGCCAGCTGCAGCTAAAGAACTGTAGAGTGGCTCGAAATCGGCGTGTAAATCGGTCATTAGTTGATTTAAGTAGAAAAAACTATCATTGATTGAAGCCTTGGTCAAGGCCGCCAGGAAACCCTTAAGGTAAAGGTAGCGTTTCTTGAGCGAAAGGGGACTGACTTGCTTGGCATCCACAGCAGCTAATTCCTGATTGGCCAACTTATAATCAGCTCTTACAAAGGCATTTTCAGCCGCTTCAATATGTTGATAAAGATCAGTCGATTGGACATCTTGACGTGGGAAGAGCTCGCCTAAACTCATATCTAATCGTTGACACAAATCCAGTAAAATCTTAACAGAAGGAACTTGGCCTTGATTTTCAAAACGACTCAGGGTGGCTTGGGTACAAATGCCTTGGCACAATTCAGACTGTGAAATTCCTAATGACTTGCGCCGTTGAATAAATAACTGAATATCCATAGAGGAAACCTCCTAAATATTGCGCTTATAAGTGACTCTATTATAGCATGATATAGGCCACTTGTCATCGTTTTCACGAAGCCGGCAGTGCAAGAACTAAAGGTAATTTAGGTGTAATCTGACCTGCATCACTTGATAAAGTCAAGGCTGGATAAGCCGGATCAAAGCCAATCTTATGTTGATGATCAAACATCATGTCATAGAGAGGGTTGAGATAGATGGGCTCAAAATTAGTCTCAAACTTGCTTGAATAGAGGTCAAAAGGCACTTTAGGGTCATTGTCGGCCACTATGAGCAGTCGATACTTGCCCATAACATTACAGTGACAGCCAACTGGATCGTCATTATAAGGACTATTGCCATCCACATAATCCATGAGGATGCGGTAAGATTTGCTATCATGCTCAGACAGCGCTTGTTGGATAAATTCGATTGCTTGATTGGTAAATTCAAAATTCATATTAGAAATCCTTTCTAGTTATAAGGAGAGAGGTCAGTATAGACCTAGATCATTTCTGACATCCATGAGTTAACATAATATACATTATAGGATATTCGTTTAAGGAATCTAGTTAGACTCCTTCTTAGCCAATAAAGCCAGATATTCTTCTAAGGTCAATCCATTCTCATAGATAAAGCCCGCATGGACCTTACCTACATAACGAAAATGCCAGGGTTCAAAGTTATATCCTGTGATGGATTCCTTGTTTTGCTGATACCTTAGGATAAAACCAAAACGATGCGCATTATTAGCCAACCATTTGGCTGAATCTGTCTCTGAATAGCTTGCTTCCAGTTCACCACCATTATCTAGCCATTCAGTACCTAGAAGATCAATAGCCAAGCCCGTCGTATGCTCTGAGGCATCTGCTGGCGCGAAATATTGATTGGTAACGGACTCTGCATCGGCTTGACTTAAGCCTTGAGCTAGATAGTTTTGAATGCTAAGGTTACGGTTATTTTCTTGTTCTTCAACAGACCGATAACCTGATACAACCCGATAATAGAAACCATCCTTGGCAGCAGCTTCCATTAGGTCTTCTAAGGGCTTGACTAAGTCTTGATGATAGATATTACCGTAGCTATCCCAAGCCAGTTCTGGTTCTTTTTTATCAGCATTAGGATTATTCTTATTAACTAGCTTAAGCAGTGGATCATCACTATGTGCGGTCACGGGTAGTTTTTCAATTAAAGCATCCACTTTCAAATCTTTGTTAATTGTTTGTATTTCTTCTAAACTAGGCAATTTGTAGCTTGTTTTAGCCTGCACAGCTAATGAAGCCTGCAAGAACATGCTGCAGGCAAGTAAGAGATAAATCAACTTTTTCTTTTGCATAGGGACTTCCTTTCTTAGTTAAGTAAGCCATTTCATAAAGATAAAACCAGAGTAAGCACCCACAAGCCCCCTATCAAGGCCAGATGTAGGCCCCAGGCTAAGGTCAGATAGCCAATAAACTCACGTAAAAAGGCATTAATCGAAAAATAGAGCTTAGTCTTGGCGCCATAACCTTGACACTTAAGTCCTAGGCGCCGTGCCAGAATAAGGGCACGTAATAAATGATAATAGTTAGTGACAATGACAAAGTCCTCTCTCCCCTTTTCCATTAGCTTATAGGAGAATTGAAGATTTTCCTGGGTATTACGAGACTGATTGTCGACCAGAATGGCGGATTGGGGCACGCCTTGTCGAAGGGCGTAAGCTTTCATCGCCTCCCCTTCTGAGATGACTTCATCTGGACCTTGGCCACCCGACATAATCAAGGTCACTTCTTGAGGGCGACGGCGCCAGAGTTTGATGGCCTTATCAATTCGACTGGCAAGCAAGGGCGTCACTTCTGTCCCATTTAAGCCAGCCCCTAGCACCACAATATAAGAATAGCGCGGCCGTACGAAATGGATAAAGTTGAGAATGTTGGTAACGAAAAAGATGCCGACTAAGACGGCAAAATAGAAAATAGTGCTTCCCATGAGCCCATAGATGACATTAAAGATTGGCCAATTGAGTGATAAACGACTTGCTAGAACAGGCCAGATGACCATATAACCAATCATGCCAAATGCTAGCATGAGCGCTAGTGAATTAACCAGATTGAAGCCTTCCCGCCGAATCAAGGTAAGGCCTGAATACAAGAGAGCTATTAGGCTGATCAAAGGCGCCAACATCAAAGTCAAAATGAAGAGGACACCCAGGATGACCAAAATGACAGCAAAAGATTGCCATTCTAGTACGAAGGTCAAGTAGATTCCAATAATACCAGCTAATGAGCCCGACACTAGGAACCAAAATCCCAACCATAAGGTTCGCTTATCATGCCAGTAAACCCAAAAGAAAGGCGAGCTGACCAAGACAAGTAGTAGTAAAAATAGAAATGTCATAATCTAATCCTTTCAGAACTGTGGAGCCATAAGTTGTCCTACACGTTCGAAGTAAGTTTGATTGTCTGAGATGCCGTATTGGATTTCCTTGAGTGTTTCCAATTTGTCGGTAATAATACCATCAACAGGTCGATAGAGAAAGTTTTGGATTTCATCTTCATCATTGATGGTCCAAACGTAAAGTTCTTTCCCCTCCTGATGGGCTTGTTTGGCTAGCTCACTAGTGTAGGAAAAAGCCTCTAAGACATAGAAATCAACCTCATTTTTGGCAAAAGCACCAAATTGCAATGGAATCACATAGCCAGTTCTAATATCAGAATTGAGAGACTCAATGGCGTCAATAGCTTCATGATTGAGAGACATGACTGGATAGCGGTTAGTAATACCTAATTCTTGGAGTTTATCCACGATCAGTTGAGCATAATTATCTGGCTCCTTGCCATGGGGTTTGAGCTCAATTAGAAGCTCAATATCTAGCTCCTGAGCTCGCTTAACAAATTCTTCAAAGGATGGCAGCTGACTTTGATAATCTCCCTGACGGAGCGTCAGCCCCACTAATTCATCATAAGTCATATCCGAAACTTCTCTATTGATGCCTGCCAAACGCTGTAAGTTACTGTCGTGCATAACAACTAGACCTTGATCTTTAGTCATTTGAACATCTAATTCTACCATGGTGGCGCCATTTTCAGCGGCTGCTTCAAGGGCTTGGATGGTATTTTCTACGCCCTTTTCTACATAGCCGCGGTGGCCAATAATGGCTTGCTGGGACTGATAGGTTTGACTGGCCAGCAGAAAAGCATTCTCCCCTATTTTGAAGAATATGAGACTGAAGACTAATAGGAAGATGCGGCGACGGTGGCGACGATGACTCGGCTCAATTAAGAGCAGCGAATTGGTCACTTCAGGCGCCACTACCTGATCCACTAAAATGATTAAGGTACCGACTTTGGATAGGATAATCACCGTGAAGGCAATAAACTTAAGAATTGACAAGAGCAGCGCTTGGACTATAAAACTATTACCGGATGGATCAAAGGCCATGGCCGCTTCTATAAATACGCTAATCAAGCCTACACTAATTAAACCCAGGACAAAACCGAAAATAGCGAAAGTCAATAAAAGTTTCCACTTCTTAACTTGAGTCATTCGCCAACTTTCCCTTAGCGATATGACAAAACTTTGGTCCTTAATCATCATAAGGGGCATAGCGTAAATCAAGCGAAGGTTGAGATAGAAGAGCAGACTCGCTAGGAGCACCACAAGGATTGTCCCCTGCCAAGTTTTAAGAAACTCACCTGTGATGAAATCAGGTATCCTGAGGCCATTGGTCAGTGAAGACTGCATGACTAGGCCGGATATGGGAATCGTGATGGCGATATAGCCAAGAAAATAGAAGAAGCTCAGCCCAAATAAATGGCGCAAACGGCCTAGTGCTTGGCGAATGACCGCTCCGTAGGAGATTTCCTTTTTAAGTTGGCGAGCATAAATGACGTAAATCAAAACCGACAACTCAATAAAAAAGAGGGCTGCAAAGCAGAGCGCAAAGAGAAGAAAAGCTAATAGACTATCTGGCTGCCTCATTAGGTAAGAAATATTATTTAAATCCAAATGAGTCTGATTGCCCAAGAGAAGGGCTAGACGGAAAATCAATTTTAGAAGGTAACCACCTAGGTAGCTAATGGTAATTTGGAGAATAGCTGCAATCGTGACAAAACTCAACAAATGACGAAATAAAAGCAAGAACAATTGTTTCAATGAGTGTCGCATGGTCTGCTGCATATTCTTCCCTCCTCTCCATGATTCCTTATGCACTTCCTATTGTAACCTAGAATCAGCCTAAACCCATCAGTCCACAGGCCGATTTAATCGGCAAAAAACCCGTTCTTGACGTAAGAACGGGTCCTAAGACGCTAGTTATTTCTTGACGTAAATTGATTTGAGATAAAGGCTACCAATGCCATCAATTTTACATGCAATGTCGTGACCATCAACAGGCTCATCAATTAAACGGATGTTTTTAGCCTTGGTCCCTTGTTTAATCGTTGTCGTCGCATTCAACTTAAGGTCCTTAATGACCGTGACACTGTCACCATTCTCAAGTTGATTGCCATTGGCATCGCGAATAATCCCAGCTTCAGCACGAGCCACTTCGTCTTCCTGGGTCCATTCATGGGCACACATTGGGCAGACAAAGAGCTGGCCATCTTCGTAGGTATATTCTGAGTCACATTGCGGGCAATTTGGTAATTTAGACATCTTCTTCCTCCTTTTTGCTTAGTCTCAGTATAGCAGAATCAGCTAAGAGGAATCAAGAATATTTTAGTAACTAGCGCTTAACAAAGGCTAGAATCTCTTCTGGACTTAGGGAGCTGTCACACTTAACGTGAACCCCTTCCTTGTCTGAAAAGAGGAAACCTGGTACCGTTGGCACTTGCCATTGATCACGTAATTGTTGTACTTGGCTCAGAGTTTCTGGATTTTGAGAGTGCAGATAAGCCACTTTTAAGCCAGCTTCTTGTGCCAATGGGCTAAGTTTAGCCACAAAACGGCGGCAGTATGGGCAGCTTTCACGGCCAATAAAAAGGATGCCACCATCTTTGGCGTCCATCAATGCCTTGGCTTCTTCAGGGCTGACTGCTTGGAATACTTTGACTTGTTCTAGGTAGTTTGCTACTTCATTCATGAATTAATCACTCCTTTGCATTTTACCCTTTTATTATACGATTTTTCCGGCCCATCACAAAATGCTTTGCTTAGTCAAAATGAATGTCTTTGAGTTTCTTGCGTTCACGGTAACGACGGTAGAGATAGATAGTCACAATAATAGCAGCTAAGCCACAAAGTGCTAGGGCCACTGTCATGTAAAAGGCTTGCTCGCCTGTATCAGGTAACTTGACACTGCCCTTGCCCTTCTCTTGACTGCTCTCATTGGCTTGATCTGAATTGGCTTTTGCTTTAGCTTCCTTTTTAGATTGGCCAGACGGGGTTTGATTCTTGGACTTGCTCTGATGATGCGAGTTCTTAGCTTGCCGTTTATTGAGTCGTTCCTTAAGTCGTTTTAGTGTCTCGGGATTATTATCTGCTGATGATTCAGAGCTAGACTCTGACTGGTTTTGACTTGAGCTTGAAGTTTCTTGATGCCCTTGACTGCTAGAGTCTCTAGCCTGTCTATCATGGTCGGACGGTGTCCAATCTCTAGTAGAATGATGATAGTTGCTATCACCCAACTCACTATTTGAACTGTTAGTCTCAGGATCTTCTGACATCAAATCCGGTATCGTCAGGAAGCTTTCCTCCTCTTCTTCAACTACTTGCCACTTTTGATTAGTCTCATTATAATTCACCAAATGTAATTGATAACGATCGACCAGGGCTTGCAATTTTCCTTGGGCTTCAGCACCATAGTGGTGGGCGTTAAGATAGTCAGCTAAACCTTGTTTAAGGGCTTGAAAAACCTCTTTGTTAATGGATGTCAGATAACGATACTGGCCGATTTTGAGTTGGTAGACTTGATTGAACTTTGCTTGCAAAGTTGCCTTATCACCTGATTGGTAGTAGTGACGCAGGGCCAGATTGGCCAAAATTTCTACGTCAAAGAGCGATAGTTCCTGCGCATACTGATAATAGGTCTCCCCTTCTGGCGACAGTTGCAAGTCCTTTTTGCCCTCCAATAGCTTGTTAACCTCGTCCATATTGCTAGTTTCCGGTGAAAATAGCGTCTCAATTTCTTGGTACTTAAGCTTTTGATAGGCTAAGGGTACAATCTGCTTGAGCACTTGATTGACCTGAACCAAATAGTCAGCCAAGGTTTCACTAGCGGGATTGAGTGGTAGACTGTCGGCACTGAGATAGTGACTAGAGTAAGGATAAAGCAAACAGGCATTAAGCGCCGTCTTGTTGGATTTGGATTGTTCCAATTGGTCTTCTTTATGGTGGTGATCATAATCCAAATTGGCCATCTCTGATTTGATTTGCTCTAGGGCGGCCTGCTTTTCTTGTTGCTCAGTCTGGGCACTCGTTAAGGCTTCTTGCAGACTAGCCACTTGAGGCTGATTGGCTAAAGCTGCGGCCTGCTGGTCTTCACTAGCTTGATCTAATTCAGGATTTTCTTTTACTAAGGCTTGATAAGCACTATCTAGGGCTTGATCTAACTGGTCGTGTAGGGATTTAATTTTATCGTCTAAGCTAGCTAGCTCAGCTTGTACTTGCTTGGCTTGCTCTTCTAGGCTGGCTAGACTAGCTTCTTGCTCCCGCATCTGACTAGCTAAGTCCTGGGAACTGCTAGTGTCGTTTGCATCTGCTTGGGTCATTTGTCGAATAAGGCTGACACAAGTTGAGGCCTCAACTGGTATCTTATTAACAGACTGAGATAAAACATAGGCTGATTGTGCCCCTACCTGACTAGCCACCATGACAACTAGTATGGAGCCAGTTGTCAAGATGCCCTTAAATTTTACTTTCATACTACTCCCCTCCTTATATATAAATACCCAAAATAGGCTAAATATATCCGAAAAATCGCCATAAAAAAAGAAAAGCCCATCCCATCAGGCTTTTCTTTTATATAAAATATGTATGATTAATCCAGGTAGTCAACGACTTGAACCTTGTTAGTAAAGCGCGTCATACGCTGACGGATTTCGTCCATAAGGGCTTGTCCATTGGCAATATTGTATTTCTGCCAGTCAGCCAGTGGCACAACCAGGTATTCATTAGACTCTGGTAGGCCAATATTATAAGTTGGCATAAAACGCATGCTATCCAGAATAACCTTACCATCATTTAGCTTACGGTAGGTAAATTCTGTGATCCCCCCTACCTTGGTTGCTGTCTCATATTGACCAGTCAGGAAGTTACCATGTGAGAAGAGTCCCGCTTGAGATTCATTATAGTAGATAAAAGGCTCTAAAACGTGTGGATGACCACCTAAAACGAAGTTAGCACCAGCATCACGAGCCATTTGATGAGTAGCTATTTGGTCTGCCGTCGGCATGGTCTCATACTCTTCACCATTTTGAATAATAACTACGGAAACATCGACCTTGCTATTCAAGTCTTTAATCTCAAGTGGAATGAGCTGCTTGTCAATCAGTGTTGCCAGATACTGTTGATTCTGAGGGCGCTCCAAGCCATTGAGGCCATAAGCATAGGCCAGAAAACCAACCTTAATGCCGTTTCGTTCAATGATGCGAGGCGTATTATAGTCCTCCCAGCTCTCATAAGAACCCACGTACATCATGTCCCTTTGTTTGAGGGCTTTAATGGAAGCTAATACCCCTTGTGCCCCCATATCCATGGTATGGTTGGACACATTGTTGACGATATCTACCCCAACATTTTTAAGGGTGTCAACAATCTGTGACGGTGCATTGAAGAAGGGATAGGTCCCTAAGCCAACGGACTCCCCTGCTACAATGGTTTCCATATTAGCGACGGTAATATCGGCATTTTCTAAATAGGATTTGACTGGGGCTAACATGCTATCAAAATTATAGCCATTGGCAGTTCGCGCCCGTTCATAGACAAAGTCATGCAAGAGAATATCGCCAATGGCGCGCACGCGGACTGTTGATCCCTCTTGGCTCGACTCACTGCTTTGGCCTACGGACTGCATGGCTGACTCATTTTTATCAATGGTCATTTGAGCCTGAACCAATGACAGAGGCGTCCACAAAGTCAATAGACTCATAACTAAAAGAAGTTTGCGCTTCAACTTGAATTTGAATACTTGCTGGGCTTGCTTATTTCTTAGCTGCATAGGCGATTCCTCTCTTATTCTTGGATAGTAAATTTCCCCTTATCATTGACATAGTTGGGGATGGACCAGATACCCTTTTTGGCATTCTTTGCTTGCTTTTGGGCCTGTCTCAGGGTCTTTTCTTGACTGTTGTTAGGAGGATTGACATAGGAAACTGAAGCCAAACCTTCCTTGACTAATTCTAGGGAAACTAATTTGTCATCGGCATAGACATAGGCAAGCGCCCGGTCATAATCATCGGCATAAGGCCCCTTGTCGAACTCAAGGCTGACCTGCTTAGCATTGGTCAGTAATTCTTGGTTGCGATGGGCCGCATCTTTACCATATGGTTGAGGCTTGAGACCTTCCTTAACCGATTCTGGCGTATCAATCATCAGATAACGGGTCCGAAATTCGTGGCCATTTAATGAAAGAACGACCGTATCCCCATCTACAATGCGAACAAAGTTAACTGGTATTTTCTGGCCTTTTGGTAGGACTTGATAGTTGGTCCCAGTAAAAGCCTTGATATCAATCTGGTCACTAGTAGAGCCAGAATTTTGCTCTCGTTGGCTAGACTCAGGGTTGTGATTCTTGTCCTTAGGGCTATCCTGGCCACCCGGACGGAAATACCAGATTAGCACCAGAATTAAGAGACCAATGACTAAGCGAATCCAATCTTTAGCTGTGTAGTCTTTAAAGTTCATACATCCTCCTAGGGGCTTACGATTTTTTGCATATGGTGGTAGTCATGGCCTGAGAAAGTGACTAGGTCTCTGACCTCAAAGCCCAAGCGACGGTAAAGGGCCTTGGCTCTGGGATTGACTAAGTCGCAATTAAGGCCCAAAACAGTTCCTGGTTTGTGAATAGTTTCTAGATGCTTGATAAGGGAGCTCGCAATGCCAAATCCTCGAGCTTGAGGAGCTACGACTAGCATATCAATGTACCATTCATCGTCTCGACTTTCACGAGTCAAAGAGAAATCTCCTAACTCTGTGTGATCACCAAAATGTTGCTCTATGAGACGGTCATAAGTGGATTCTAAGTTACCAGGGTAACCTAAGACTAGACCCTGAATCTGGCCTGTATGTCTAGCTTGATAGACCCAACAATTTTGGTAATTATACTTTTGCTTAGTATCTAAGAGATGTTGAATCATAGCCTGTTTAAAAGTCTGAGAATCTAAAGTCACAAATGGTTCAAACTCCATATCCTGCCAGATTATGACCATCAAATCATAGAGAGCAGGCACATCACTGGCCTGGGCTGGGCGTATCATAGGGCACTTCCTAACATTTACAAAAATTGAAAAACAAGCCCAAACCAAGGGCCTGGACTTGTTCTAAAGCTTAAAATACATAGGTTGCTTCTTCGGACGGAATTCGTCTTACTTCAACCTTAGTCCCTGCTTGAGCCTGACTATCCAGCCAATCCATTTCCTCTTGGCTTAAGGAAGTTGAGGCTGCAATATGACGTTTGCCAGGTGACATATCCAAGTTACCGATATTGATATATGGGATTTTAACTCCCGCAGCTACCAAGCTACGTAGGTCTTGGATATTCTCAAAAATGAGTAACATTTTTTTATCTGAAGACAGATTAGGCAGCTTGTCAATGGCTTGTTGTAAGGTGTAGTAGCGTGTATGGTAGTCATCTGGAACAGCCATATCTAGCAAGCCTTGTTGTACCTTGTTTTGTGCAACCGCATCGTTGACGACAATGATTGTATTGATTTCGAGTTTACTGCACCATCGAACTGAAATCTGGCCATGAATGAGTCGATTATCAACTCTGGCCATTTCGATTGTTGGCATTGAGATTTCCTTCCTCTCATGACTAAATACTTTCTACAATCAATAGTATAATGCTATTTAAGGCTAGATACAACTGTATTGATGGAATCTTAGACATTTTTAATTTATCCTTTTTAACTTTTAGGACATTTTTAGTGATTATTATCCAAAATTGAGGTATACTAAAAAGGTAAATATGTTATAAATATTAGGGGTGATCCCATGTACATTAAGACATCTGCTTTTGCTCATGCTGACTATTTTGATACCCTCACTAATTTTGAATTTGATGGTCATAAGCATACAAAAAAAGCCCTCACCATCAATCGCCAGAAGTCAGATAGTTTTCTGAAATTTCCTGATACTGTTACGATTACCGCTCACAGTGGTATTGCGCTGATCATTATGACCCACAATCCCTATCTAGTGGACACTTACCAAGAGTTTGTTTTACAAGGCTCGATTGAGTTACATGCTAATATTTGCTTTAACATCTTATCTATTACAGATGAATGTAGCATTCTTTTAGAACCCCGCTTTAACCATCGTCCAGAATTAGTGGCTGCTAAGCAAGCCCTTAAAGTCAGAGACTTTGTAGAAGAAATCAAAATTGAAAAAGTCTATGGTTTCTTCTATCAAGTCAAGACTGCTCCTTACCGTTTCGTCAACGATCAACATGACTACTTCGAAATGACCATTGTTGACCAAGGTGAACTTGTTCATGAAGTAGAAGGCCTGAAGCATGTTGCCAAGCGGCATGATTGCATGCTCTATTATCCTAATCAGCGACACAGCCAAATGGTTAAGAAAGATGGCGTATCTACCTATCTATCCATTATGTTCCAAGCAAGTGGCATTAGCCCTGAACTAAAAAATAAAATTGTACATCTCAGCAATCACTACACCCAAGTTATCGAAAAAATGGTGGAATTATCTAATCGTCCAAGTGCACCCTTTTACGCTGATGAAATGATTACACTCTTCAAATCGGTCATTATCCAGATGCTTAAGAGTGATCAAGCCTTCTATGATGAACCAAGTACTTCTATGCGAGAAAATTACGAGAACGAACTCTTCCAGTCCATTGTCGATTATCTACATCATCATGTGGAAGCTGAGAATCAGGTAAATGATTTGGTTAATCACTTCAGTTTATCGCGCTCAACCCTACAGTTGTTATTTAAGAAATATGCCAACATGACACCTAAAAACTACATCAACCAACTTCGCCTAAAGCGTAGTAAGCTTCTAATCAAAGAATCTAAATTAACCCTATCTGAGATTGCTGAAAGCTTGGGATACGGGTCCCTACAGTACTTTTCACGAGTCTTCACCCAAGAATACGGCATGAGTCCTTCACACTATGCAAAACAACTTCTAAAATAAAAGAGCCCGGTTTACTCTATAAGGCGTAAACCGGGTTTTTTCTTTTTATGCTAATTGTTCAAGCATATCTGGACGGAAACCAAAAAATGGTTCAACACCGTCCGCTACGACTACAGGTAGCGATTGGAAGCCTAGAGCTTGTACACGAGCTAGGGCATCGCTATCTTGCATAACGTCTACAGCTGTATATTCCAGATTGTGCTGATCTAAGAAACGCTTAGTAAAATCACACTGCATACAGTTTGGTTTTGAGTATACCGTTATTTTCTTCATCGTTCGAATCCCTCCTTCGAATTTACTTTACTATCATACCCTGTTTCGAAGGAAAAGGCAATCTATATATAGTAAAAATTTTTGGTTTAACAAATTTTACCTACTACATATAGTGCTGCTTCACGAACGTTAAGTTGCTTCTCTCTAGCCAAAGTTCACTATTTTTCAGATGAGTTTTCTGTCTTTTTTAGTTTTCCGGAAGAGTTGCATCACTAATACTATGATAAATAAAGGGCGCAAGGGGGAAACGATGCCCCAAATAGAAATTTTCAGTGATGGCTGTCCCCGTCAAACTACTAAGATAGTCCACTAAAATTGGTCTCTGTCCCTTATCGTCCAATTCATTGAATTGTCCCAGACAAATTTCGCTTAAATCATCTAAAGTAATTAACTGACTAAGCTGGACTAGCATGGACTGAATTCGCTCTAAGGAACCCGAACTAGCTTCTAGGTATAAGCGACGCCCTACTATATCTTGTGGCCAGAAACTAGTACCAGCTAGTTTGAGAAAACAACGAATGTTTCCGCCAAAAGCTTCCAAATTGTCTCCAGGCTTATTTTGCAAGAAAGCCTCAAAGTTAGCACGCGAAGCAGGATCTAAGACCAATGCCAGGGGAAAGAAATTCACTGGCAGAATCATGTCATGAGCCAAACAGGCATTAAGAATCACACTATTATCACTGTAACCCATATAGTAGACGGGCTTTTGACGATTTAGCTGCTGGAAGAATTTTTGCGGCAAGTCTGCTAAGGTTTGATTAGCCAGGTCTCCACCTGTCAAATCCATTATCCAGTCGACCTCAGAATCAGCTAAGGCCTTTGCCAAATAGTCTGCCCTAAGCTCTGCTGGACAGTGACCACCCGTTTCCTGATTTAGCCAAATACTAGGCTTAATCGTAACCTTGGCACCATATTGACTGGTCAGGAGCTTCACCAAAGCATCCAGATTATCTTGAGCTTGAGTGGTCTTAGTCTTGCCATTTGAGCACCCTAGTAGCACGACATGGCTAGCTTGTAAAAGTGTCATATGCGACTCCTTTCATTACAATGGCGCTTGGGCTTCAGCTTCAATCAAGTCTTCCAGATGGCGATAAAGGACAGGAGCCGACAAGTTCTTGACTTCATCCTGGTCATAGATA